>JAVKEP010000111.1:0-30621 GCA_040221375.1 Cryomorphaceae bacterium | reverse complement strand
GTCGATTTTTTTATCGTTCACCAATTCGGCCGTACGCTGGATCATGTCCGCCTTGTTGACTTGATAAGGAATTTCAGTCACGATGATGACCGCTCGCCCATCGTCATCCTCTTCGATCAATGTCTTGGCACGCATCACAATCCGTCCTTTGCCTTCCTCGAAGGCTGACTTCACCCCTTCATAGCCGTAAATAATTCCGCCAGTAGGAAAGTCGGGCGCCTTTACATATTGCATTAGGCCAGCAATATCAATGTCATTGTCCTCGATATACGCTACAATGCCATCGATGACTTCAGTAAGGTTATGCGGCGGCATGTTCGTCGCCATTCCCACAGCAATACCACTCGTTCCATTCACCAAGAGGTTGGGAATTCCCGCGGGAAGCACGATTGGTTCCTGGAGCGAATCATCGAAATTTAACTGATGATCAACCGTGTCCTTGTCGATGTCGGCGAGCAGCTCCTCCGCGATTTTTCGCAACCGGGCCTCGGTGTATCGCATCGCTGCTGGACTATCACCGTCTACCGAGCCGAAGTTACCTTGGCCGTCGACCAATGGATAACGAAGCGACCAGTATTGGGCCATTCGCACCATCGTGTCGTAAACCGAGGAATCACCATGCGGGTGGTACTTTCCCAGCACTTCTCCAACGATCCTTGCTGATTTTTTATAGGGACGGTTAGACATGACGCCTAACTCTAACATTCCAAACAACACTCGCCTGTGCACAGGCTTTAGACCATCCCTCACATCGGGTAATGCCCTCGACACAATCACCGACATCGAATAGTCGATGTAGGCTGTTTTCATTTCATCCTCAATGTTGACGCTAATGATCTTTTCTCCGTCTGCCATAATGTCTTTCTATATCGTGGTAAATTGTAGGTCTGAAAAGGAATTCAGAAGTGTTCGAAAGTAACATTAGCAATGCCGATAACGACGGAGAAAATGCCCCTATTTTTAAACAAAATTCTGTTAGTAGACTTAGTACTTACGAGGTTTTCAACAATTGGATGGCCTTAGATTTGATTAAGACAAAATTTCCACTACTTTGCTCAGGCTTAAGCCTTGGAATAGCAGGAATAGACGATAGACAATTATGGATACAAATTTTTCGCCCCGTGTAAAGGATGTAATCTCGTTTAGTCGAGAAGAAGCGCTACGATTAGGGCATGACTACATAGGAACCGAGCATTTTCTTCTCGGAATGATTCGAGAAGGCGACGGGGTAGCTATCAAAATCTTGAAGAGCTTAGAAGTTGACCTGGTGGAATTGCGGAAATTGATCGAAAATTCTGTGAAGAGCGTGGAAAAGAGCGGGAAACCGTTGAATAGCCTCGGAAACATCCCCTTGGTGAAACAGGCAGAAAAAACGCTTAAAATCACCTACCTCGAAGCAAAGCTGTTTAAGAGTACCGTGATCGGAACCGAGCATTTACTCTTGAGCATATTGAAAGACGAGAATAATGTGGCTTCAAGGGCACTGTCTGCATTCAATGTAACCTATGAAGTGGTTAAAGAAGAATTAGAAACTATGCTGGCACAAGACGAGCCTCGATCTGAGTTCCCAAATACACCATCTGATGACGATGACGATGACGGACCAACCTACGGCGGAGGTTCGAGCTCGGGTGCTGGCGGTGGCTCTGGTGCGACGAGACGTGTTGGAGACAGCAAATCAAAAACCCCAGTGCTCGACAATTTCGGCCGAGATTTGACCAAACTCGCCGAAGACGACAAATTGGACCCGATTGTTGGAAGAGAAAAAGAGATTGAACGCGTGTCTCAAATTTTGAGCCGCAGAAAGAAAAACAATCCGATTCTCATCGGTGAGCCTGGCGTTGGTAAATCCGCCATTGCCGAAGGCCTTGCCCTGAGGATTGTACAGCGTAAGGTTTCTCGGGTGCTCTTCAACAAACGCGTGGTGACCTTAGACCTCGCTTCCCTGGTTGCTGGAACCAAGTACCGAGGTCAGTTCGAAGAACGCATGAAGGCGGTGATGAATGAACTGGAAAAAAGTCCGGACATCATCTTGTTTATCGACGAAATTCATACGCTGGTTGGAGCCGGTGGAGCCTCGGGTTCATTAGATGCTTCCAACATGTTTAAGCCGGCTCTTGCACGTGGCGAAATTCAATGCATTGGAGCTACTACCCTAGACGAGTACCGTCAGTACATCGAAAAAGATGGTGCCTTGGAGCGACGCTTTCAAAAAGTACTGATCGAGCCTACGACGATCGAAGAAACGATCCAAATCCTGATCAACATCAAAGAAAAGTACGAGGATCATCACAACGTAAACTATACGGATGAAGCGTTGAAAGCGTGCGTTCATTTAACTGATCGCTACATCAGTGATCGCCACCTTCCAGACAAGGCCATTGACGCCCTGGATGAAGCAGGATCCCGGGTCCACATTACCAACATCAAGGTACCAGAGGCCATCATCGATATCGAAAAGAAAATCGAAGACATCAAGGAGGAGAAAAACCGAGTTGTAAGGAGCCAGCGTTACGAAGAAGCGGCGAAACTTCGCGATACAGAGCGCCAGTTGATTGAGGAACTCGATCGAGAGAAAAAGAAGTGGGAAGAAGAAACAAAAAACCATCGCGAGCCCGTTAGCGAAGACAACGTAGCTGAAGTGGTTGCGATGATGACAGGCGTCCCTACCCAGCGAATCGCTCAAAACGAAGGCAGCCGATTGGTCAAGATGGACGAAGAGCTGAAAGGTTCTGTTGTCGGTCAAGACGATGCTATCTTGAAGGTTACTAAGGCCATTCGAAGAAATCGTGCGGGATTGAAAGACCCCAACAAACCAATCGGCACGTTTATTTTCTTGGGACCCACGGGAGTCGGAAAAACCCAATTAGCCAAAGTCTTGGCACGCTACCTTTTTGACAAGGATGATGCGCTTATCCGAATCGATATGAGCGAGTACATGGAGAAGTTTGCCGTATCTCGATTGATCGGCGCACCTCCCGGTTATGTGGGGTATGAAGAAGGAGGGCAACTCACGGAAAAGGTGCGTCGTCGCCCCTACTCCGTCGTTCTTCTAGATGAAATCGAAAAAGCTCATCCAGATGTATTCAACTTGTTGCTCCAAGTGCTCGATGACGGACAGATTACGGACTCATTGGGTCGAAAGATCGACTTCAGGAATTCGATTGTGATCATGACATCAAACATCGGATCTAGGCAGTTGAAGGATTTCGGAATGGGCGTTGGATTTTCGACCCAAGCGAAGATGGAACAGTCTGATGACATTGCGAAGGGAGTCATCGAAAAAGCATTAAAGAACGCATTTGCACCCGAATTCCTCAATCGAATCGATGATGTAGTCCTGTTCAACAATTTGAACCAAGATCACATCAAAGAGATCATTCACATTGAGTTGAAATCGCTCTTCCACCGCGTAGAAGATATGGGATACAAGCTCAGCATCACCGACAAAGCGACCCTGTATATCGCCGAAAAGGGCTTTGACGAGAAGTATGGTGCACGACCATTGAAGCGGGCCATCCAGAAGTATCTAGAAGATCCCATGGCCGAAGAAATAATCAAATCAAACATCGATGAAGGCGATGTGATTGCCATTGACTTAAACAAGGATGGTACCGACATTTTGATAAAGATCAAGAAGCCTCGGAAGAAGAAAGACAAAGAGTCGTAAAGCAAAAAGCCCCGTACCGGGGCTTTTTTTATGACAAGTAATATGCGATGATTAATTGGCCACCTCAGACATAAACTTGATACGAACTAGCCGGAGTTCGTCTGGAGTGTAGTCGTCATCACCCAATTCTTTGAGCGCATCTTCGATGTCGGGTGAATCCGCTTCCATGAAGTATTCATACACTTCCTCCAATCGGTCTTCGTCTACCACGTCGTCAATATAGTAATCGATGTTCAGACGCGTTCCGCTGTCAACGATGTGCTCAAGCTCCTCGAGGAGTTCGTCAAATTTCATTCCTTTTGCGTTAGCAATATCTTCTAAAGGAATTTTCCGATCAATGCTTTGAATGATGTAAACCTTTCGCCCTGACTTGTTGACGACACTTTTTACCACCATGTCTTGGGGCCGTTCGATGTTGTTCTCATCCACATAATTGTTGATGAGCTCGATGAAAGGTTTGCCAAATTTTAAAGCCTTCCCATTGCCTACACCTTGAATGTTTTTCAATTCATCCAGCGTAATCGGATACTGATTGGCCATGTCGTGCAAAGAGGGGTCTTGGAAGACAACAAATGGTGGAACATTCTTTTCCTTCGAAATCTTCTTTCTGAGTTCCTTCAGCAATTTCATCAATTGCTCATCCAAGGCCGCGCCACCAGAACGTGCATTGGTGAGCAATTCGCTCCCCTTCTCAATTTCGGCTGAATAGTCATGGTCTTTGTAAATGACGAACCGATCGGGTGGGTTCTCCATGAACGAACGGCCTTTCTCTGAAATTTTGAGCAAGCCATAGTTTTCGATGTCCTTGTAGAGATAACCTTGTACCAAAGCTTGGCGGATTGCAGCTAACCATAATTTTGAGTCAGTGTTTTTGCCGATGCCAAAGATGGGAAGGGTGTTATGCCTGTAGGTACTCACCTCTGAAGTATTCTTCCCAGAAAGTACGTTAACGATGTGCTTGGATTTAAAGCGTTGCTTTACCGTATCAATCACTTTGAAAAGGACGAGTAGATTGTCTTTGAATTCAATTTCTTCTTTGGGACGCACCGAATTATCATCCATATTGGCCCCATCACCATTGACTTCATCCCATTCTTCACCGAAATAGTTAAGCAAAAACTTCCGTCGTGAAATTGCGGTTTCTGCATAAGAAACGACTTCCTCGAGGAGTTGACGGCCGACTTCCTGCTCTGCGACAGGTTTGTTGTGCATGAATTTTTCGAGTTTTTCTATGTCTTTATAGTCATAGAATGCGATGCACTTCCCTTCCCCTCCGTCGCGGCCTGCACGACCCGTTTCTTGGTAGTAGCCTTCGAGGCTTTTTGGCATGTCATAGTGGATCACGTACCTTACATCCGGCTTGTCAATGCCCATTCCGAAAGCAATGGTTGCCACGATCACATCCACATCTTCCATCAAAAAGTTGTCTTGATGACGAGAGCGTGTATTCGCGTCAAAACCCGCGTGATATGGCAGGGCCTTAATTCCATTGACTTGCAAGGTGGAAGCAATTTCTTCGACTTTCTTCCTGCTCAAACAATAGATGATTCCTGACTTACCCTCGTTTTCCTTTATGAAACGAATGATTTGCTTGCCTGGTTCGAGCTTGGAGCGGACTTCGTAAAACAGGTTAGGGCGATTGAAGGAGGCCTTAAATACGGAAGCATCCGTCATTCCCAGGTTCTTCTGTATATCGGCTTGAACCTTCGGGGTGGCCGTGGCGGTCAGGGCCATCACGGCGATTTCTTGATCTATGCCTTTGATCATTTCTTTGATCCGGCGGTACTCTGGACGAAAATCGTGACCCCATTCAGAAATACAGTGTGCCTCATCGACGGCTACAAATGATATCGTAACCGATTTTAAAAACTCAAGGTTCTCTTCTTTATTCAGTGACTCTGGAGCGAGATAGAGCATTTTGGTCTTCCCGTCTACTACGTCCTCTTTGACTTGGGCGATCTCCGTTTTATTCAGTGAACTGTTTAGGAAGTGTGCAATGTTGTCTTCGCTTCCATAACTACGAATCGAATCAACTTGGTTCTTCATCAACGCAATAAGCGGTGAAATGATGATGGCCGTTCCCGGTTTCATCAAGGCGGGCAATTGATAACACAACGATTTCCCTCCCCCCGTTGGCATGATGGCAAAGGTGTCGTTCCCGTTCATCACGCTCTCAATCACCTCTCTTTGCATTCCCTTGAAGGCATCGAAGCCGAAATGCTCCTTTAGCGCCACTTCAAGTGACAATTCCTTGGTATCCATACTCACGCTTAGGTTTAGCTACTAAAAATAGAACAATCGATTGGAAAAAAAAAGCCTTACCGAGGAGGTTGGTTGTTTCCACCTTCTCCTTTCAAGAAATTGGAAAAAACGAACAGAATTACCACGGATGCTGAAAAAATGACGACCATGGTCATGATCGATTTCCTCAGGATGCGCTCGACTTGAATGATGTCCCAAATCGACAATATTGCGAGTGTCGAAAAGAAAAGAACTGCTAGGATCAATACCGAGGCAGTGACCTTTTTAATGCTTTCTACCATGTTGTGTCTATTTAGCTGTTTCACGGCTCCAAACGAGTTCCGTTATAGGCATCTCGTTCAGAAAATAATACTTCCCTCCCCAAGCGTGGACGACACGCTTGTACACATCTTCTTTTCCATCTACGATGACACGTCTTATGGTCACCTTGGTTCTTCCTTCATCAAATGTTTCTTCGATGACACGCTTTCTGTTGTCTTCTTCTGCCTGCTTCGCTTTGTTCGCAATGTCTATCAATAGTTCATTGATTTTTGCAATGCGTTCTTTTGGGTAGCTTTCATCTGGTTTGATGCGTTGAGCATCTTCGTACAACGGGATTGCTGATTCGTACTCCTTGCTTGCAAATGCTCTATCTGCTTTCGACAATGCAACTTGATATTCTTGTTGCACCTGAGCGATTCGTTCGCGCGTTATGAGGTCTTCAATCAATTCCAACTTACGTCGTGGGATTTCTTCGTCGGGAAACAACGTACTTGCTTCCGTGAAATTGCTCTTCGCATTCGCATATTCACGAATGGAAATCTGTTCATTACCAAGCTTTAACAATTCATCGTATTTATCTCGCTTTGCTCGTTCATTGGCAGCCTTTCTGTTTAGCTCTTCCAGTTCAGCCAGCTTCACATCTACCTCAGCGATGCGTTGTTTCGGATACTCCTCATCGGCCTTATAGCCCAAGGCCACATTGTACGAAGTCTTGGCTTCGCTGTAATTTCCAAGATCAAATTGCTTATCCGCATGAGCTACGGCGTCGTTGTATTGCTTGTCAATTGCGGCCTGGCGTCGGGCTATTTTATCTGCTTGCTCGATTTTGTCCAGTTCCCGGCTGATCTTTGCTACTTGTCCCTTGGCGTATTCATCAGCCCGTATCCGAAGGGCCTGGTCATACTTATTGACCGCTCCTTTGAGGTCACCGTTTTCATAGGCTTGATCCCCTTCTTTGACGAAGGCTTTAAATGCGGCTTCTTTCTCCTCCTTGGCTCGTTTATCAGACGCGGCAAGGGCCTCTTGGTCGATCAATTTTTGGGCTTCTCCTATTTTGATTTTTGGATAGGGTTCGCCTGGTTTGATATCTACAGCTTTCTGGTAAACAGGAATGGATTCCTTCCACTTCTTTTGTTCGAAAAGTTGATCCGCTTGCTCAATGGCGGATGCATAGGTAGCGTCCTTTTCCTTCTCGCGTGCTTGTCTTTCCAACTCGGAATCAATGCGAGTAATTTGTGTAGGCGGATGTTTTTCATCTGGCCGTAGGTTCTGCGCCTCAACATACAGGGGCCGCGCTTCCTTGAATTTACCTGAATTGAACAATTTGTTCGCCTCCTCCACCTTAACGAGGTAACTACGTTCCGCTTCTTTCAGGCGTTCTTGCTCCAATGCGATTTTCGAAATTTTGTCCAATTCGCCTTGGATCTTTTCGATTTGCTCTTTCGGATATGCAATGCTAGGCTTGAGTTCCGATGCCGCTTTGAACTGCGCGAGTGAATTGGCGAGATCCCCTCCGTTGTAATAGCGTTCGCCTGATTGGATCATCGCCGCATACTTTTCATCGAGTTCTTTTGACTCTTCCTTTTGTTGTTTGAGCAACGCCAGGTCCTTTAATTTTTGATCGATGGCAGCGATTTGGTCTTTCGGATAACGTTCTTGTCCCTTCAACGCCAGTGCAGCTTCATAATGGGTTTTGGCCATTTCAAGATTACCAGCCTTGAAAGTAGCATCGGCTTTATCGATCTTGTCTGCATATTGCGCTTCGATGGCTGCTTGGTTCGAAGCTAATTCTTGAGCTGCAGAAGCTTCTGCTATCTTTTGGTCAATGACCGAGAGGCGTTGTTTGGGATGCGCTTCCTGCTTGATATCAAGTGCGCGTTGGTAGTAGGTACGGGCGTCCCTAAAGCTACTCTTATCAAACGCTTGATCTGCCTGAGCTATCAGGTCGTTGTACTCTTTGTCTTTCGCGGCGAGGGCTGCTTCTTTGGCATTCAATTTTTCTTGTTCTGCGAGTCGTTTCCGGCTTTCTTCAATGCGTTGTTTTGGATACGATTCGTCGGGCTTGACTTCTGAGGCCTTCGTATAAAACCCAATGGCTTCGTTGTAACTTCCACTTCCGAAGTTCTGATCAGCTGATGCGAGAAGTGATAAGTAGGTTTCTTCCTTGGCATTGACATCAGAAAGACGCGCTTCTACGTCCCTAATCATCTGCTTGGGAATCTGTGACTCAGGTTTCATCGATTGGGCCGCAAGCAAATTGTCTTTGGCAAGCAGGTAGTCTCCATCACGGATGGCTTGTTCCGCATCACGAATGGCCAAGTTGAAGTCGGCCTCAACGCGTTTGAGTCGCTCTTCTTCTTGTTTAATTTTCTCCTTTTGCGCGTCTTCAAGTCGATCAATCTCTTCTTTGATTTGTCTGGTATACACACGGTCGTCGACAAAATTCTCAACGTTTGGTTCGTAGTACACCTTGCCAATCGGGTTTTCCAATACGGAGTAGTCAACGCCATCCATACGTTTGAACATGTCAACCACAAAGCCGCCGAATTCGTAGCCCCATGCTTGCTCATCGTCCGGAACGTTGTTCGTATTGATGTAGAGCTTTTTGGCGACATAGGTTGCTTTGGATATCTCTATGATGAATTCATGACCAAAGTCGAGGTACAGATCAAATCGGCCATTCTTCCCAGTTTGAACGCGTTTGACTTCCTCCCCGTCTCGGATGAGGGTGATAACTGCTCCTGTAATTCTTCCTCCGTTCTCGTCTTTGATTGTTCCGTCAACAGCCAGGTTGTTCGGGTCCTGAGCCCAAAGCTGCAGCGAGCAGATGCTTACAATAAAGATGATGAGAAACTGGCGTATCATAGTGGTTTCAAGGACCCTCGAAATTAAGCAATGTCAAAGTCTTACAGGAATAGGAAACGCCCAATTAGCTGAATGTATCAGCCGAGCCACTGAAGATAAGAAAATCGAAGATTACTGAGGTTCAGGCCCCCACTCTATATCGGAGTACAGTCGCATTCTGAACTTACCATAACGAACGTCTTTCCATTGCTGGAACTTGTTGTACAAACGGGCTGCGAACTCGCCTTCAATGATGTCATAGGATTCGCCATCCGTTAAGTTGGCTCTTTGTTTTTCAATGACGAAGTAGCCATAGGGCTGAAACGTAGGCCAAAAATCTGTTCTCCATTCCATGCCTGCCGTGTCGATGTAGGAAATAACCACACCTTCTCGAGCGTCATTGTTCCAAATGGTATCACTCAAGGTATTGTTTCCGATGCGACCCCATTTGATTTGGCCTTCTTTCACTACAGGGTGTTCTAAGTAATCGTCGATGTCCCAAACAGCCAAGGTATCGTCCGTACTCCATGGAAAACTAATGGTGAAGATGTCACGCGTGGCATCAATCAGTTCTTCCAGACTGGGTTCTTCCCCAGGCGCTGCGTAACGAAAATCGTACAAGCGTTTTGTAATCATGGAAGTAGAAGGAGCGTACGTCCAGCCAATTTTTGGATAAGGTGGCTCTAGCTGCTCTTCTGACGCACCAGTGGTGTCAAAGACAGGCTCATTACGTAGGTCCACCACTATGTTGACAAAATTGGAATCGTTCCAAGCGTTGGTGTCGTCCAACACTTCGTAGGTCATGGTATCGCCTTTCTTGCCATAAGTAAATTGGGCGTAATAGTAATTATCGATAATATGTGGAGAAGGAACTGGCGGCGGAGGTGGGTTTTGAACCACGTCTGGAGTCTGATCCTTGCAAGCTGCTAATAGCCCACACATTAGAAGAATAATTGACACTTTCTTGAACATACGCGTATGATAAGCGGTAGCGAATTTACGAAATAGACGTATTGAACGGGTTAACCGTTGAATAATTGCCACAATTCGTTGTTCATAGAGAAAGCATTGCCTGCGGAATATAACCACAAGGAATACGATCCATCAGGTTTTGGTGGTGTCCATAGTAGAGCACTTCACCGCTGGATATGTAGTCCTTAACATCCGCTATATAGATCCCAGAAGAATCAACAAACAGTGCATATGGAGTTATCGCTTCGTGCCTCCACCCTCCTACTTTGTGAAGCATAAGGTCGTAGACATTGATCCTTTCTGCGCTGAGGATGTAGATAAATTTACCAAACAATGCCGCTCCATTCACTGGGTGATCCAACCCAACATACTCCATATCACCATTTTTTCGAATCCAAGTCATTTTAGCACCCTTTTTTGCGTTTCCGATGACCAAAAGACTGTCGTTTTTTGAGAGCATTCGATCAGGCGACATGGGTAAATCAATTGAAAACCCCACTGAAAGACTGACAAGGTCGAGCCCTAGCAGCACGCTGTCTTTCATCCCTGCCACATAGGTAATTCCGTCGCTCGTCCCCATCATTTCCGTCCATTGACCGGTTTCGATGCTTCCAATGTGTTGCTGGGTTTCTGGGTGTATTACTGTAACCGCCGAACTGGAAAGGTCGCTGACCAATAGGGTGTGATCATCGACAAAATGAAGGTACCTCGGTGAGGACAAGTTTTCTATGGTGCCCACTTCGACGTAGGTGCTATCGGATAAAATGCGCACGACGCCGCTGTTGTTCATCACCACGTAGATCAAGCCTCCACGATGTACGATCGATTGAAGGATGTCGCCGATGGGGCGATCGTTCGCTGCCTTGTATACCTGCTGCGCAACCTCTTGTGACCCAATCCCATACGCCGTGATAGACGCGTTGTCGTACTGAAAATTCCCTTCGCAACCGATGATGAGTCGATGACCCACGATCGACAGGGTTTCGTCGCTTTGTTCGCTGATGGGACCGATCGACGGCTCCTTCTGACATCCGAGCATCGCAACTAGTAAGCCAATGACCGTTAGCGTTTTCTCCATCTCAAATCGAGTTTTAGGTGGAAATTCCTCCCGGGCATGGGTCTCCACGGCATGTTTTGGTACTGCCAATCCAAGGCATTGTGCACCCAAATCGACAGGTTCATTTGCATAGCGGCAGTAGTATTAAAGGAATAACCTGCACCAAATGAAGCGATGTGGTATGCTGGCATGTATTCCAATTCATCGTTTGTTATGAACCGCCTCCCCATCCATTGATGTTGAGCGTGGAAGCTGAACTCCTTTAAGCACGCCGTGGCGTTGAGAGCGGAGCTATGCCTTGGTACAAATGTCAGCGCAGCAAATTCATCGCCGCTGTTTCTCCCTTGTGCATTTGTCAAGTGGTAAGCGACTTCCAATTGCAATGACTTGGATTTAGTCCCAATCGAGTGTCCAGCATTCACATCTATTCCTTCGATTTGCGCTTCGTCTACATTCACCGGTCTAAATATTGACCCTTGAGGCAACCAGCGAATCCGATTGGTATAATCGCTGCTGTAGGCAACGACGGTAAGGTTAGTCCGTTCATTCATCCACTCAAGGCCTGCCTCATAGGTAGTGCCGTTTTCAGGGAGGAGGTCAGACGTTCCGCCCGGCACCCAGTACAATTCATTGAGGGTCGGAAACCGAACTGTCTTGGAGGCGGATGCAGTCAGGCCCAATCCAGCACCTTTGATCGGCTTGATGTTGATTCCTGCAAACGGTAAGGCTTTAGAATGCTGTAAAAAGGATTCATATCGCCCACCTAGATCCAGTCGTACACGTCCCGTCCAGAGGGATGACCGCATGACGCCCAATGCACTCCACTGATCGGCGGAATGCGTCTGGCTGTAATTGCCACTTACGGCCTTGATTCGATCGTATCCCAAACGACTGAATGCCGTTAACCAAGGCCTCAATTTTACCGACGATTCTAACTGATTCTGAACACTCTGGTACCGGTTTAAATTGTCTATGGCCAGCGCACGATCGGTATATGCATTGTCGTTTTGCTCTACCATGGAACGCAAACTCCAACTCCATTTCTCATGTTCACTTCTTACCCGCACAAATGCTTTCTGAGATGCATCGGATTGTTCACTGAACCGAGGAGGGGAATTGATGGTCGAAGGAATGTTACGTTGGGTTTCTGATAACCATCCAATTGCTTCTACTTCCAAGTGAGATGTGATTCTGCTGATGAGAGAAAAGGAAAAATTGCTCCTCGAAAAATCAGCGTTTTGCAAGACATCTTCCCGCCAAGGATCCGCGCTTATGTTCGTATAAGGAAAGTTGTTTTCAACGGCTTGTACATCGGCATTGAATGCAATTGCGGATGGTCTTCCCAACAGTGTAACCGGAAGATTAAACTTTACCGCTGAATGGAATGTTCCAAACGAGCCACCTCCGAGGAGTAATCGCGCCGATTCATTTGTCAAATCTGCCGATTGTTGGATGGAAATAAGGCTGCCCATCCCTCCACTTGAGTACAATGACGACGACACACCACTTCGTAACGCCAATTGATCGAATTGCGAGACAGGTAATGTTGACATATCCATGGTGCCAAGCATAGGCGAATTGAGTTTCATCCCATTCCAAGTGACTTGGGTGTGGTTAGCATCTCCCCCTCTGAATGTCGGAGTGGACAATAATCCTGGACCGTAATTTTTAAAAGAAACACCCCCTCGAGTCTGTAGAACATCGGTCAGATTTAGCGCCGGCATTGCCGATGGGGCATTGAGCGAATCAAAGCGCTGAACGTAAGAAGCACCCACGTTAACGGCGAGTGTGTCTATGATTTGAAATTCTTGAAGCTGGAGGGTGTCTTGAGCTTGACTAGCGCCGGTGACTAGTGTACAACAGACGAGTATCGAAAGCTCGCGCTTCATTGTCCGTTATACGATTTAAAGCCGTTTGCACCGATGATCACGCCTTGCTTTTGAAGGACCGGTCTACCTAGTAGGTCGTAATACAGTGCCTCGGCTTCATCTATCGATTGCTTTTCTTGGAGGCCCAAAGGAATCCAACTGTTGATGACTCCCACAGCGTCTAGGTCAAAACCACCTGAGCTGAAATTGGTTGGCCAAGGGTCATTGATCACATTTCCCTCGCTGTCATGCCTCGCATGTTCATCCTCGATGCTGCCTACCACGTCGATGATTTTGATATGCGTTATCTTCTGTTTATCGAGAGCGAAAGTGTCAGGCAGGTCTGACAAGTCGAAGGGAACGCCAAAATGAGCTACATATTTACCTGCTAGGTGTTGCAATTCGCTCGCATCGGTATTGTCGAAAGAAGCTTTTTGGGTGTCTGATTGCACCTTGCATTGAGCGGGAAATCGTATAAAGTTGACTCCATCAGAACTTACCTCTACGAAGGCGAATTCTAAAAAGGCCTCGGAACCACTTCCAAATCCATTTTCAAAAACCGCAAAATCAGGCCCTTCCCCATCGAAAATAGGGGCGTTGAATGTAAGGATTGCGAAGCCCCCATCCCCTAAACTCACCGTGCGTGGAGCGTCGGCTTTTCCTGTTCCATAAACCGGAACACCCGCGTCTGCATACCCTGAATCGAGCACACCAATTTCGCGCAATCCCCGGGTAACGTCACATGACATTGCCCAATCGCGAAAACAAATCGAATCTTTTGGAATGGCCGTGGAACCCGGTTCACCTGCCTGAGGTGCGTAAGGTCCTTGCGCACTCAACAGATGGGGTAAGAGCAATAACAGGAAAAGGTGTATCCTTACCATCGGAAGACTTTTGTGGCACTTAACGCGCCATTGATCTCGGATTCAAGGATGTAGATGCCCTGTGGAAAGCCAACGGTAGAGAATGCATGAATCGTACTTCTGTTTGATTCGCTGAGCAGGTTTCCTTTGATGTCATAAAGACGTACAGACCCAGGATGCTGTAATGACACTTCAAATCCATCTACTTTAACGCTGACATCTGCTTCCGACTTGTCTTTTTCTGCAACGGCTCCAGGATAGTCAAAAACGATATCATCGATGCAAAAGAAGCCGGGTGTATTGATGCCAAACATTCCCGTATCGCTGGAATACAATTGCATGGAAACACGGTAACCAGAATTTTCATAGGCAGGATAGTCGTTCAGCTGCACGAATGCCCAATCGTCAAGGATGTAGTCTTTCGAGTTGTCTTCAAACCGGTAGTCGGCTAGGTACATATCAAATTGGCTCATGGGCACCGAATCGGTGAAGTTCGGAAAGGCATCGTAGAAACGAAATCGTACGAAGAAGTAATCTGGGTCGTCTCCGGATGCACCACCAAACTTCTTTGCGAATTGGTCACCGTTCAGCATGCTCATATACGCATACGTCGAATTTGTTACATATCCACCCATCCACATCACGCCGTAAAATCCTTCGCACGCACTTCTAACCTGCAAGATAACTTCAGAGGAAGCGCTGACGACTCCGTAGGCGCCGTCTTCATGTCCTGTTCCGCTGATCGCACTGTAAAGATTCGTATAGTCTCCAGTACTGTCATCGGTCATGGTACTGATCGCGATTCCTTTATCCCAGTAACCACCAAATGAGGTGTCGTAGGTACACGTCCATTGGAAGCATTCAGATGAATATAGACCGGTGTCACTGCCGTTCATAAAACTATCAATCGGGAGTTCAAAAGACGAAAAGTTCAGCTCAGAGCTTTGCGCCGTGCTGATCAATGAAAGAAGGGAGAAAAGAGAAGCGAAGGAAAGCGATTTCATAATCACATGCAGTTAAAGGGTCTACAAAACGAACTGCGATCAGAAAACAGTAGAAAGGAAGTTATGCAGCATTAGCGCACGTTCCGATCCGCTTTTATTCCCGAAAGCTTTTCGCGATAATTATGCGCTTGGCAGGTCTTCTGACTCGCCCTACTCCAACACCTTCCCAATGAACTTCGATCATCAGTGGTTGTTTGCTTGAAGTAATCATCTTGCTCACACAAGAAGAGGCTTACAGCTGCGGGGACAGTTTTGGATTTACACCAAATTCCCTTTTCATCGTAGTGTTAGCTACGAACCAAATGCGCTACGAAAGTAAGAAAGATGTTAAGGCTCACGCGGCACCAATCGTGCCCTAAATTTCGCCTCGGTGATCGGGATGTTTTGATTGCCATTGAACAAGCGGCCAGCAAATTCGCCTTCGACGATGTACATGCCCAGTGTATCCAAGGTATCGGAGGTAATATCTCGTTTGATGAGATCGGTAATACGGATGTACGAATCAACCAATTGTCCGCTTCCAGCCTTGGTTACCCACCTGTCGCGATTGGCATCTGTGTATACTAACTTGGCTCCTCTGCGTCCAAATTCCGTCGTTGTGAAAGGCTGAGAAATGCCCTTTCCAGCCTCGCTTCTGAACATATCTAGGAATGTGACGATCTCAGGGTGAAAGTTGGGTTGTGCAGTGATCGTATCTTGGTCATCGGCGTTGATGCAATCGTAGAAGAATATCTCGATTCGCTCGTCTGGAATTTCTGGACGGATAAACCTGGTTTTGTGCTCAAACCAAAGGTTGCCCGAATCACTGATGCAAGGCTCCTCGTTGTATTGCTCAGGGATGTTGCGGTAAATGTTTTCTGTATAAACGGGCCAAGATCCCCAATCTGGAAAATCTGGATCTTTAGGATCCTTCCTCGTAATTGTGTCCCACTTAGAGCGCCGACCGTCTTGCCATTTTTTAAAGTGGCCGTCGAACTTACCGTAGAAATAATACTTAGCCGTAGGCACGTTAAATGTGTCAAACACCGGAAAATCACCGTCTTGGGGTTTTCCAAAAACTCCTTCGGTAACACCGCGTTCACAAGATGATGCCACCACTCCTGTGAGGATCAAGAACAAGGAGGCAAAAGCAAGGTTTCTATAGATTGTGCTCATATGGCGCTCAAAATTACGGAAAATGGTATTGCATTGGAGACGGATAAAAATATCCTTCGTTGCCGATTAAATTGGAAACGTTTTGTCAGCGAGGATCAGTGCTTCAGAGAAGGCATCCTCATTGATGCTTATAGACGTTTCCTCTTTGAGCGTTGAAATCAATTGCTCCGTCGCCAAATTTCCGACCAATTCATCTTCTGCCATCGGACAGCCTCCATATCCTTTCATGGCAGAATCAAAGCGCCGACATCCCGCAGTATAGGCCGTCAGTACCTTGCTATGTGCGTCAGAGGGACGGGTATGCAAGTGAGCGCCAACTTCAATGGATGGAAAAGCAGGAATCATGGTCTGGAAAAGTTCCTTGATGTTGCTCACATCACTCACCCCTACCGTGTCGGCGAGGGCAATGTGATCGATCCCAATTTCTTCATGCAAACGCTCTACCCAGTGGGCCGCCAACTCTCCGCTCCATGGATCACCATAGGGATTTCCAAAAGCCATGCTGATGTACACGAGCATTTTTTTATTGGACTTGCCGCAAATGGACTGCATTTCTTCCACCCTTTTGAGCGATTGATCGATGGTTGCATTGGTGTTTCGTTTTTGAAAGGTTTCCGAAATGCTAAAAGGGTAACCGAGAAAATCGATTGGGTCAAAATGACTCGCGTCTTCAGCTCCGCGTCGGTTTGCTACAATCGCCAAAAGCTTCGTCGAGGTCTTACTCAGATCGAGCTTTGACAACACGTCTGCGGTATCTTTCAATTGTGGAATCGCCTTTGGAGATACAAAACTCCCAAAGTCAATGGTATCGAAGCCAACTGTCAAGAGATGATTGATGTATCGGGCTTTAACATCTGTCGGAATAAAGGCCTCCATGCCTTGCATGGCATCACGTGGACATTCGATAAGCTTTACACTCATATCAGCAAGCGTTTGTTGATCTGTTTAATGAGCCCCGGACCTTCATAAATAAAGCCAGTGTAAATCTGGACCAACGACGCTCCAGCGTCTAGCTTCTCTAGAGCGTCTTCCGCTGAATGGATGCCACCCACTCCTATGATTGGAATCGAGCCGTCAGAGGCTTGGTGGATGTGCCGAATGACATCCGTAGTCTTTGACTTGACTGGCACACCGCTGAGGCCACCTGCTTGAGCCGTAAGGAAATTCGAAGATCGCAAGTTAGTCCGATCCAAGGTAGTATTGGTGGCGATCAGCCCATCGATTCCGTTTTCTTTGACCAAGTCAACAATATCATCCAGTTGGGCTTTCTCTAAATCCGGTGCAATCTTAAGTAACACAGCTTTTTGAACGCTTTGCTTGGATCGAATGGTGAACAGGGCATCAAAAATTCGCTTGAGTTCATCCTTCCCTTGCAGCTCTCTCAGCCCAGGCGTATTTGGCGAACTCACATTCACGGTGAAATAATCCACGTGGTCGTAAAGCTTTTCGAAGCACTTTTCATAGTCGCTTACGGCTTGGTCATTTGGGGTCGCGTTATTTTTACCAATGTTCCCACCAATTGGAATCGTTCGCTTAGAATGCTTGATGCGCTCTACCGCCGCAGCTACCCCATCGTTGTTGAAGCCCATTCTGTTGATCAATGCCTCGTCCTTCTCAAGTCGATACATCCGTGGTTTCGGATTTCCAGGCTGGGCTAACGGAGTTACAGTGCCTATTTCAATGAAACCAAAGCCCAATTCGGTCAAGGGATCAATCCATTTTGCGTCTTTGTCGAATCCAGCAGCCAAACCCACTGGGTTGGGAAATGTGAGTCCGAACAATGTGCGTTCAAGACGGGCGTCCTTCACCCTAAAAGAGGGTGCCAACGGATTGCGCAACAAGCCGAGTTGATAAAATCTTTCTAGCCAACCGGTGGCGAAGTAATGCGCCCTTTCAGGAGGCATAGTATACAAGAGAGGGCGAACGATTGACTTATACATCGATACGAATGTAGCCTTATCTCATTTCTTTTTCATTCATTTGATACAAACCAAAATCAAGATGATCCGAACTGTATTTATACTTTCCTTATTGCTCATCACGAGCTCGACTTTTGCAAATGATTTCAAGTTTAAAATTCAGCTGAAAACAGTTGACCACGCGAGCCTGGACGGCACCATTATTACGGCCATCGAACGGGGTAAAACCTTTCTTACTCAAAAGACCAAAGATGAAGATGTGAAACTTGAACTAGAATCAGGCAGGGTCTATGAAATATGGATTCAAAAGGAGGGGTACGTACCGCACGTCATTCACAATGTGCATGACGAAGGAGATAACAAGCATAAAGTTACCCTGTATAAGTCAATTGCGAAGTACCCAGGCGGCATTCCCCCTTACCACATGGCCAACCGAGTATTTGACGATGTAAAGAAAATGACGATTTCGGCAGATATGCTCAACGACCATGTCAACATAATCAAGGAAGAGGATTTGTCGGACGACGAGAACAAGGCGCTCAAACGCATCCAAGGAATGGCCAAAGACCAAGAAAAGGCACAGAAGAAGATCGATAAGTTGAAAGATAAATTGCAACAACTCGACGAAGATTTGGCCAAAACCACAGAAAAAATTGCTGCCGGCGAAATCGCACGCGAAGACGGAGAAAAGAGCATTGAAAAGATCCAAAAAGGCAAGGAAAAAATCATGAAAGACCTTAAGGGTCTCGCTTATTGAAGGGGCCTTCGCTTCAAGTCCATAGGGATTACCTCTATGCTGTGCACCTCACAATTTCCGTGTCCGGTCATATAGGCATAAAGCTGAAGTATGCCGTCGTCGGGAAAGTATACAGGCCTTTTCGTGTACAATCGAACGGTGCTCATTTCATTAGGTTTGACACCTAACTGTGCCACATTAGCCGCTTGGTATCGATAGTTTCGGTCTTCTTTCTGAAAGGAGGCTACGGCATGCAATTCATTCTCTTTTGGATTCTCACATCGCACTTTCATTCGGATTTGCAGCAAGGTTTCTGTATTATCTGGCAATAATGCTCCCGGTATTTCAAGCGATTTAGAAAAGCGCTTTTGGCCCCCTAGAAGATGGCCTTTGCTTTCTCCTGAAATATCAATATAGCCAAGAGGCTCAGCGTAATTCGTATCGTAGATTAAGCGCTCTGGTAGTCCTTTTCTTAGGTTCTCCGTGTCCGGATCTCTGTATAGTCCGGCAAAGTCCAGAGGCTTCGGCTTTTCTGGTTGCATAAAGGTCGCCCAATAGGCATCCTTGGTCATTGTACTGTCGGTTATTATTCCAAGATTGGAGTACTTGATTTGAAGAAAGTTGTTCCACACAAGCAATCCGATTCCCATGAAAACAGGGATCCACAGAGACAAAGGCTTTCGAAGTATCCATGCAAGAAATGCCGCCAATGGCAAAGCGAGCAAAGGATATACATCAATCATAGGGCGTATAGAAAGACTGCCTCCGTAATACCAACACCACCAACTGAACGTAACGTATATGTGCACGCCTACGATTGTAATAATGGCGTAAAGCAATCCTTTGCTCTGTTTGACCAAGAGCGGAATCCCGAGCAGTGCCAGCACCATCATTGGTGTATACAATAGCCAGCCATTTCGGTAGCTAAACAACCCATCGATGATGTGCGGATTGAGCCAAAAGAAGGATTCCTGTTCGTAGGAATAATGCAACCATTCGCCTGCAGCCAACTTCCAAAAGATCAGCTGAGGAAGGATGGGTAAAAATGCAATCATTGCAGCGAGAACGGTCTTGACATGGATCAGGCGTCGCAGGTGGCGTTCTTTTTCAAGCAACAAAATAGGCAAGAACAACCCGACGATTCCGTTCGTAGGGCGAATAAGAATAATCCAGCCAAGCAAGAAAGCTGCGATGAGCAAATCTCTTGATTTATAATAACTTACCCATTTCTGACTAAACAATAAAAATAAGGAAATCAATGCAAAGGAATAGACATGGGACATGCTGTTCTCTACACTCCCATAGTGAAGCAGGTTCGTTCCTATAACAATGAGCAAGACAGTCAAGCTTGACACAGCATTGGAGAACCAGTGGCTCAATGCGTTCCAAAGCGCGTAGATGCCAATTAAAAGGAACAGAATGCCCGTAAACCCTACGGCCAACTGATAGGGCCTGCTCCAACCGTCTTGTGGGTAAGACGTTAAGCCAGCAATGAAGTCGGCAATAATAAATCCCGGAACCCAAGCATAGGCCAGTCCCATGGTCATCTTAGGTAAGTAGCGTCCTTCCAAACCTTCGTGCATCCAGGACCTGTTGAGGGCGTCGCCTTCTAATTCTCCGTGAAAGGTATTCAAGGGGTCATGATGCACCAACGTCCCTTGAATGTAACCGTAGTACGCAAAGCCGTCGCTTCGTATCACAAGGTCGTTCTTCCAAAAATCGAATCGAAAGAGAAAGACCACTGCGAGCGCGCCGATGGTCAACATCAAAAGCCAAGGAGTTTTCATCTGGGTCAAAAGTACGCGCTTGAATCGCATCCATTCACTGCATATCGTACATTCGCCCCATGTCGATTATCACCGCAAACGGACTAGAAAAGAGCTACGGCGAGCTCAAGGTGTTGAAGGGCATTCAACTAGAGATTGCTGAGAAGGAGATCGTCAGTATTGTTGGTGCGTCGGGTGCAGGAAAGACCACTTTGTTGCAGATTCTCGGAACCCTGGACCGTCCGGATGCTGGAAAAGTGACGATCGCGGGAACCGACGTCTTCGGCTTGAGCGATCGAAAAATGTCGAAATTTCGGAACGAACAAATCGGTTTCATCTTTCAGTTTCACCAACTACTTCCTGAGTTCACAGCCCTAGAAAATGCATGCCTCCCCGCTTTCATCCATGGCAAGACGCGTAAAGAAGCTGAAGCCATGGCAAAGGATCTGCTCAGCTTTTTAAAGGTGGAGCACCGCATGAATCATAAGCCAAACGAATTGAGTGGCGGCGAACAACAAAGGGTTGCGGTGGCGCGGGCCCTCGTCAATAATCCGAGCGTAGTCTTTGCGGACGAACCCAGTGGAAACCTCGATTCGAAGAACGCCGACGACTTGCACAACCTGTTTTTTGATTTGAGGGATCAGTTTGGCCAGACCTTTGTTATCGTAACGCACAATCGAGCGTTGGCTGACATGGCCGATCGCAAGCTAGAAATTGTAGACGGTCAGCTTTGACCATAAATCCGTATTCATGAAGTTATTTATCACTCGGATCGGGCTTTTTATTAGCCTTTGTATCGCTTTGGCCGCATGCGCAGAACTCCAGGCCATTCTCAAACACGTGGAAGATTCAGGAGGCGTAGAAACAAAGGACATCTTATCCAATGAAGAGATCATTCGCGGGCTTAAGGATGCATTGGTACACGGAGCCGATTCGGCCGTAGCCAAACTCAGCGTAAAGAATGGTTACTATGGGAACGAGGCATTGAAGATCTTCCTTCCAAAAGAGGCGAAACCCATTTACGAACGGCTGGAAAAAATCCCCATCATGGATGGCTTGATTTCGGATGCTGTACTCAGCGTCAATAGGGCTGCGGAAGACGCAGCTACGGCGGCGAAACCAATCTTCCTCAGCACGATCAGAGAGATGACGATCCAAGAAGGGCTTTCCATCCTAAAAGGCACTGACACCGCAGCAACCCACTACCTCAGGCAGAAAACGTATCAACGCCTTTACAATGCCTTCAAACCGAAAATCAAGCAATCACTGGATAAAAAATACGTGGGTAATATTTCGGCTGAACGTTCGTACAAACAGGTGATCGATACGTACAACAGTGCTTCGTTGAACGGAATGCTATGGCCTAAAATCACAAACAATTCGCTGGCAGAACACACGACAAAAAAGGCCCTGAATGGATTATTTGTCAAGGTAGCTCAAGAGGAAAAGCAGATTCGAAACAACCCAATCCACAGGGTAACCGACATTTTGAAAAGGGTGTTCGGATACGTTTTCGAAGGCTGATGTAAGGAAAAGAGCAATTGTACACGAAGGACGAGCATTAAAAAAACCAGAAATCCACAGCCGGCTGTTTTTGTGCTTGTTGCAATGCAGTAACGATTTCACCCTGCCCTTGAGGCGAGGCTACTGCAATGATGATTTGCGGTCTGTCTAGGTCGAAAACGCTGGCAACTCCCTGCATTTTGATTCCGTACACATCTCGACCAATCTTCTTCGGATTGTCACATACCCAATCAAACTTCATTTGTTCTTCAAGCAAAAGCTTCGCCATGTCTTTTCCATTGCGCCCAGCTCCCCAGAGAATCAGGGGGCGTTCAGGATCTCGATCCAGCGCTTTAAAGTACCTCAGTTTCATAGCGTAATATCGGTTGTCTTTGTACGCATCCCAAGTACGCGAAATTCTGTCACTCCGATCTCGCCAATGATGCAGGACTTTGTCAATGCCAATGACGTTGAATTGCTGTTGGTAGAAACGGAAACACAGGTCATAATCCTCTGGGTAGACTTCTGGGTTGAAGCCATCTGCCGCTTCAAAATCATCGCGATGTATGATCCAACAATGCGATGGAATCACGCATTCTCTATAAATTTCCCTCCAGTGAAGTTGTTCGCGGGCTATGTAGTTGAGCCATCGCTCGTATCGTAGAAAGCCCCCTCCTACTTCGCCTTCATCAACAAAATGTTTGGTTCCACCGGCGATGATATTTCCTTTACCAACCTTCAACCATTCAGTGACCAATACTTCAAGCTTGTCGTGTGGCATCCGATCATCGCTGTCCATACGATTGATGAGCTCTCCAGTTGCTAACGCATACCCTTCTTTGAGTGCTGGAATTAGCAGCCTTCGCTTGCTGTGGACCACCTTGATTCTTTTGTCTACCGCAGCGTAGTTGGCTAGGATAGCGGGCGTTTCATCGGAAGAATGGTCATTCACCGCAATCAATTCCCAGTTCGGATACGTCTGTGCCAAAATTGAATCAAGGCATTCACCGATGTACGGTGCAGTATCCTTCGCTGCCATAATGATCGAAACCAAGGGTCCTTTCATGGCGTAAAGATGCGTGTATAAATGAATTGGAGCTATTGTGTTTCTTCGTAGGCATGAACGATAAAAGCGCGGCGATTGCGAGCACTCTAGATCGGGCGTACGAGGAACATGCCACAAGGGATTTCATTCCAGATGATCCGATTCAAATTCCCCATCGGTTCAACAAGAAGGAAGACATAGAGATATCGGGCTTTCTTGCAGCAACCATCGCTTGGGGGAAGCGCATTACTATCATACGGAACGCGTCCCTACTCCTTGATTTAATGGACGGAGCTCCACATGATTTTATTCTCAACCACCTGCCAGCCGACCGCAACCGATTCAAGGGCTTTGTCCACCGAACCTTTTCAGAGGTGGATGCGATGTACTTCATGGAATCGCTGCAGCGCCTTTACTTGGAGGGTATTGGACTTGAGAAGGCGTTTGGAGGCCATGGCGACAAAAGCATGCAGAAGCGACTGCACACGTTTAGAAACTTGTTTTTCGAAAGTGACCACCTAAAGCGCACCGTGAAGCACGTGAGCGATCCCGCGAAAGGATCCACGGCCAAACGACTCAACATGTATTTACGTTGGATGGTACGCAGCGACAAGGAAGGGATCGACTTTGGTATATGGGAATCGATAAAACCGAAGGAGTTGATGATCCCTCTGGACGTGCACACCTCGACTGTCGGGAGAGAATTGGGACTTCTCAAGCGGAAACAAAACGACTGGAAGGCTGTGGAAGAATTAACGGAAGCTCTAAGGTTATTCGATGCGGATGATCCAATTAAATATGACTTGGCCCTTTTTGGTATGGGCGTTTCTAGGCGAATGCCTTAACCTACCTTGGTGCTCAACGTGCGCCAGCTAAAGAACCAACCGATCAAGACCAAGATGGCTCCTAATAAAAACGGCGCTCCGGGAAAAATGAAGGCTGCATCATCGGTGGTGAACAGTGCAAAAAGTCCCGTCATGACCGGCGGTCCGACAATGGCCGTCGCACTCATCATACTGGTCAATGCTCCTTGGAGTTCTCCTTGCTCGTTTCCAGGCACTTCATTACTCATAATGCCTTGCAATGCAGGCCCGGCCACACCGCCTAAACAGTAGATGACGATGGTCGGATAAATCATCCACCCTTTGGTAATCATCGTAAGCATTAGTAGCCCGGCCATGTACATGAACATTCCAACGTATACGGCTGATTTCTGGCCAATTTTTGGAATGAGCCATCGGATGAGAACGCCTTGAACCAGTGCACTCATGATACCAACCGCTCCCAAGGAGTAACCTACATCGGCTTCGCTCCAATCAAAGCTATACATGGTGAAATAGGACCAAGTGCTCTGCACCGCATGAGACGCAATATAGACGAAGATAAGTGCGAAGATTAGTCCAGATATCACGGGATACCTCTTTAGGTTAACCAGACTCCCAACGGGGTTGGCTCGTTTCCATTGGAACGCCCTTCTTCTATCCAGAGGCAGGGATTCAGGCAAGACAAAATAACCGTAAAGCCAGTTCATTAAAGACAAGCCTGCAGCGGCGTAGAATGGAATGCGTGGCCCCAGTTCGCCTAGCAAGCCACCAATTACGGGCCCAATGATGAACCCGAGTCCAAATGCTGCGCCCAGCAATCCGAAATTTTGAGCCCGTTTTTCTGGAGCTGAAACATCGGCTATATAAGCCGCTCCTGTCGTAAAGCTTGCGCCCATTATTCCTGAGACGACCCGCGCTAAAAACAACCAGACAATGGTTGGCGCTAAGGCGAGGGCTATGTAGTCCAGTCCGAATCCGAAGAGTGAAATGAGCAGTACAGGCCGACGACCAAAACGGTCGCTCAATGCACCGATTATGGGTGAGAAAAAGAACTGGAAAAACGCGTAAACAAACAAGAGCCAGCCACCGTATTTGGAAGCGGCCCCTAATCCTTCACCCGTAAGCTCCATGATAAGGCTGGGCATGACTGGAATAATGATTCCAATTCCCGTCACGTCCAAGACCAGTGTGACGAAGATGAAACTTACCGCAGCTTTGCCGAATTTCAAGGTTCCAGGTTTTGACTACCCGCAGCTCGTTTTAGACGATCATTGATCGCCCTACCCAAACCAAAATCTGGTAGTCGCTCAACGATGATGCGTTTGATGTCGGGATCGTCGTCCCAATTTCGCAACGCGTGATAGAATTGCCTTGCGGCTTTCTCATGATTGCCACCTGGGGTCAAATGAATTACGTTAGGGAGGTCAAACCCAGGGGGTTCGAGTAGAAAAAGAATGTAGGCCGACTCTTCGATCACTTGTTCCTCTATCTCCTCTTGAGTGTCAACAGCGATGACGTCTTTCTTAGGAGAGTAATGCCGTTCCAGCATGCCGGGGGCGTCGGGTTTTGAAGATGATGTTCTGATCTCGACATTGCCGATGACACGCTCGATTTGCTCCACAGACAATCCACCGAGCCGATAGATGATGATTTTTCCATCTTCTTCACCTACGATGGTTGATTCTATTCCTACATCGCAAGACCCTCCATCCAACACCATGGCGATTACGCCATTAAAATGCCTCATGACGTGATCTGCAGACGTTGGACTCACGTATCCAAACGGGTTGGCGCTGGGTGCCGCTACCGGAAAATCTAGCTGAGCCAACAATGACCGCGTGAGCGGATGGCTAGGAATTCGAAAGGCGACCCGCTCTAATCCGGCCGTTACGTTGGTTGGAATTTTCTTAGAGCGAGGAAGCAACAATGTGAGGGGTCCTGGCCAGAAAGTCTCAGCTAGACGGCGCAAGCGAGGCGGCAGGGCGACATCCCATTGTTCAATTTTTTCTATGCTGTCTGTGTGGAGGATCAGTGGGTTGTAGAATGGACGATTCTTTACTCGGAAAATTTCTTTGACGGCGTCTTCATCGAAAGCATTGGCGGCCATGCCGTACACCGTTTCGGTAGGTATTGCTACCAATTCTCCTTTCGACAAGAAAGCTGCTGCGCTTCCGATGTTATCTGATTTTTCCGTCATATCGCTGCCCTCGCCCATTTTTTCTTCCAATCAAACCATCCATAGATACTTACTGCAAAGTAGATAATCATGAGCGCACTATAGATCGGGAGACCGCGCTCAAAGTATAACCAAACGGAGACTCCATTGATTCCAATCCAATAAATCCACGCTGATAGTATTTTATGTGCTTCTAAAAAGCTTGCTACAAAACTGAAAGAAGTAGTGGTTGCGTCGATGAACGGGTGTGCAGCATCAGAAACTTTAGAAAACATGGTTCCTAAGCCCCATGCTCCCAGCAATCCGGCTGCAAAAACAAGCGCCGACCAGCTTCGAGAAATTTTCTTCACGCTCTGACCTACCTCTTTTTTTGTTCTTCTGGTCCATACCCACCATCCGTAGAACCCAATGACTGCATAAAAGAAATACAAGATCGCTTCAGAATACAATTTTGCCTCTACAAAAAGTACGATGCTTAACGCAGAAGATGTGATACCAAACGGCCAACACCACTTCACTTCTTGAATCAACAAGATTAAGAAGGTCAGACTGAGAGCAACTGCTATGACTTCTAGTATCGTATACATGTTAAAACCGGGGCGCAAATATGGGCAGAATGAGCTTGCGATCAATCGATATGTTATTTGAAATGGAAATACGTTATCATTGGGCCATGCCAAATACTTTTCGACTCAAATCAATGCTTCCATTCATTCTGATTGCCTTGGGGGCGCCTTTTCAAGCTTTAGCGCAACAGGACACCTTACGCGTCTACTTCGACCATGACGAATACCGCAACTTTGATGCAAAGCCCATCGATGATCGAAGCTTAGAACTACAAAGTGTTCGCGGAATCATAGTAGTCGGCTACGCGGATCACCTAGGTTCGAATGCGTACAATGCCACGTTATCGGCTCGCCGAGCAGAATCGGTAGCTCGTTACTTAATGAGCCAAGGCATTTCAAAGCGCTCGATGAGTTACGTGCAAGGAGAAGGTGAAGTCAACGGACCCGAAGCCAAATCGGTGAAAGGTGAACCAAACAACAGACGAGTCGACGTCATCTTTCCATTAACCACAACAACGCCCCCTCCGCTCCCACTCCCGGAGCCCCCAGTGGCTCAAGCGCCTGACGAAAAGGAGGTGTTTGAAATAGACTCCACCACCAAGGTTAATATCGTGCTGGAAGGGCTTTCTTTCATTGGAGGCAGACATTTTCCAACGCAAGAGTCGATGCCGACGCTGGAAAAGTTGGTTGAGACAATGAAGAAGTACCCTCAGCTGGAAATCGAGATTCAGGGACATATCTGCTGTGAGTACGATGACTATGACGGACTTGACATCGATGCAGGTACAATGAACCTTTCTGAAAATCGTGCTAAATATGTGTATAAGTACCTTATACAAGAAGGTATAGCCGAACAACGCATGTCGTTTGTAGGCAAAGGAAGCTCAGACCCGAAGATTTTCCCTGAAAAAACCGAACTTGACCGACAAGCGAACCGACGTGTGGAGTTGAAAATTATCAAGTTCTGAACTAAAGATTCTTCGTAACGTTGCGATATTAATTGGACAGCCGACGGTCTGATGTAGTACTTTGCGTAATATGCATAAATGCAGTGCATGTAAAACCCGCGTTGCGAGGATCATTTATCGATTCTTGCTTCTCTCCACCGTGCCTTTGGTCATGACCGGGTGCTTTGGAACCTCTCTTTTTATTTCTACCCAATCTGGGAGTTGGGAAGATGGGGCAACATGGGGAAATACGTCTCCAGGACAGAATGGGACCGACTATCCTTCCAACAACGATCATGTAGTGATCTCCCCGAACACGACGGTCTTGCAATCCAGTGCGGAAAGGCCCGGACGGGTTTGGATTTCGACCAACGCAGAACTTGTTTCGTCCAATACCCTGCGCGTAAATCAGAGTTACCTCAATGACGGCATCCACACCGGTGGTGGCCTAGTTCGCCTACAAGGCAATAATGACACGATATTGGGAACTGGCACCATTGCTACGACCAACCAATTCAGGGTAGACAACAACCGTATTATTCTGCCGGGAAGCAGTTTGACAAGACAAGCCGGCTCGCTTCGATGCCCGGTCAATGACACCCTAAAGAACGCAGGTATTCTGATCATGGATAACTGCGACCTGATCTCACCCAATTCGGGGGCATTCAAAAACCTTACTGGGGGTGTTGTCAACACCAGCGGAGCAATCATGGAAAGCGGGACCTTGGTGGCTTCAGCAATAGATAACACCTTCATTTACGAGTTAATGGGAACGGGCAATCAGGAAATCCGTCCAAGTTTGGACGGATACTACGACGTTTCGATTGAAGGGAATTCGCTCACAGGACAGAAACAAGTCATCGCCGACTTGACCATTTTAAACGATTTAAAAATCAACGGATCCACGTTGTTTGCAACCGACAGCTTCAACATTAGCATCGGAGGCGATTTAACGCTGGCAAGCAGCGCGACATCCGGCTTTGATGTCTATACCAATCAGGCCAAGGTAGTCCTCAATGGAGATGCGGCTCAAATAATCAATGGTCGGTTTCAGTTTCACGACCTAGCAATCCAGAAAATCTCCGCCGCAGCTAGCTTCATCAATGACACTTCCTTTATACACGGCACATTAGATGTGAATGAAGGAACATTGCTTACCAACGAAAAACTCATACTGGTATCAGACTCAAACGGCGATGCACGTGTGGGTCCTGTGGGAGGCATCGTCGCGGGCGATGTCTTGGTTCAGCGATATATAGACGCTGGAGCAACGGGTTGGAGATTTCTTTGTGCGCCCGTTACAGGCGCCACCCTTTCCGATTGGAATGACGATTTTATTACGTGTGGCTTTGCAGGTTCAGATTTTCCAAATTTCGATTTCACATCAATCATGGGCTACGATGAATCCGTTTCAGGTCATCAAGACAGCGGGTTCGTGTTCCCTAGCAGCATAAATGATCCAATTCCACCGAACGGTGCGTTCTGGGTATTTTCAGGAGATGAATTAAATGGGACTGCTCCGTTTACCATTGATGTAACTGGCCCGCTGATTACGGGTGATTTTGACTTCTCAATCACGAATAGCAACAACACTTCATTGAATGCGGATGGTTGGAACTTGGTCTCCAACCCATACGTGAGTCCGATCGATTGGGAATCGCCGAGTTGGACCAAAACTTTTGTAGATGATGCGATCTATGTTTGGAACACAGATATGGGATCTTATGCTTCCTATATCTCGGGTGTTGGCGTCAATGGGGGAAGCAATCTGGTCGCCTCATCGCAAGGCTTCTATGTCCATGCCAACAACCTTGGGCCGTCGCTCATCATTCGCGAAGCCTGCAAGACCGATTCCGACGTGGGGTTTTTACGTCCGACCTTGGAGCCCATTCTTCGATTGAGTGCATCGGATGGAGATTTTGTCAATGAGACGGTTCTAAGGTTTAACCCGAATGCTAGTCAAGGCTTTGACGAGGATTTGGATGCGTACTACATAAAAAGTGAGGCGTCTCCTGTACGTATTTACACAGAAAACGATGGCGAACTCTACTCCATCCACTCGGTGAAAACCATGGGAACAGACACCCTTTCACTTCGTGTTATGGCCAGCACGCAATGGATTCCCATTCACTATGAGAAAAACGGGCCAATGATGCCCTATTGCCTTGCAATTGTAGACACGTATAAAGGTGAGACCAACGTCTTACAAGGCGGTACAGGCATGATCGAGTTGGATAGCACAGATGCTGAAAAGGGACGCTACGTGTTGGTTTATCTGAATAACAATGAAAGTGAAGCCGCTAACTGCTTCGTTACAGGAATTCGGAAGGCCGTGCCCAATCCATCTTCTGCCGCCTACGAAAGCGACGGAATTTTGTATTTTAAAGACGTCACCTACAACAATGAAGCGATCAGGATTTACAATACCATGGGGGCATTAGTTTGGACTGGAAAGGTGGAGAGCCAGCAGCTCGTACTCCCTGCCTTCATGGCCGCTGGGGTATATGTAGTTAACATCGGCGCTTCGGATTACTTGAAGATTTTTCTTGAGGGTTATTGAGCCTAATCCGCTAGCATAACCTTAGCCAAAAACCTTCGTATACGTAGGTGAAAACCCTTAAAGTCAATTGTGTTCACCTAGGTGAAGCATCTTAAAGAAATTCATTTTCAAGGCTTTGACCAAAAAGAACTTGGTCTCCGCGAGGAATCAAGGCTACTTTTCAGATCAAAGCTTCGATTTGTACATGTGAATTTTCTAGCTCGCCGTAAAATGAATCTAACCTTCGTGCATTACTTGAACCCTTATTTTGGTGTAATTGTAGCTATTCTCCTCGCCCATTCCGTGATGGGACAAACGTTCACCTCGGTACAATCAGGAAATTGGGAAGACGGAGCCACTTGGGGCAACTTATCTCCCGGCATCAGTGGCTTGCACTATCCAGACAACAATGATCATGCAGTCATCTCATCTGGGACAGTTGTAACACAAAATTCAGTAGAACGTCCAGGAAGGGTTTGGATTAATGCGGGTGGTGAGCTGATCAGCAACGCAACCTTGCGCATTGGAGGGAGCTATTGGATAGACGGTGTCCATTCGGGGGTAAGTGTGGTTCGGCTCCAGGGAAACAACGACTCCATCCTAGGGGTTGGTAGCATCATAACTAGCACCACGTTTCGCGTCAA
>JAVKEP010000110.1:0-144330 GCA_040221375.1 Cryomorphaceae bacterium | reverse complement strand
CTGTGCATCGGCCCTGGGTATGAGCAGAAGCATGCAACACGAAAGAAGGAAGTAGCGCAATTTCATGGCGTTCAGTCAAAGAAAGGCAAAGCACTTAAGTAAGCAATGCTGACCGATCTACTTTTTCACGAAGATGAACTGGCCCCCTTCGTCGCCCGTATTCTTAACGGGTGCCATTTGTGGAGTTTGCTCACTGTTGTTGATCACAGGCACTTTGATCTGCTCGTAGAGTTTGCCGGCATCGAGGTAACGGCCTTCATTTCCGTTGAGCGCCTTCAGAAAATAGTACGCAAATACCGAGTGCCCATCGCGACCACCATCCATCACAGGCTCGATTCCGCCGGAAGTAATTGCCTTTCTCGAGATCAAATTATGGACATTTACGTAGTACTTCTGATTGTCTTCGAATGGGATAGAGACAGTGTTCCCACGAAAGATGTCGCCACTGAAACACGCGTCGCTCACGAGTAATGTGTGTTTGGATCGAATTCCCCCGATAAACGTTTGGATGTCGGAATTGGATATATACTCGCTAGTGCTTTTGCTCTTTGCATCTACCGGTACCCAATAGCCCTTGTTGAGGGCTTCCTTGTACTCTCCATGTCCTGAATAGTAAATGAACAGATTATCTGCTTCTTTTACGTTTGCCACCAGCCATTCCATGGCTTGAATAATGTTTGCGCGTGTTGCTCGCTCATCGTAGAGTACTTTGAACTCATCGAATTGATACTTATCTCTCAGCATCGACTCGATTGCCTTGGCATCTTGAACTGCGTTGTTTAAGGGCGTCCATGTACCGCTGTACTTATCCACCCCGACGATGAGTGCGTAGTATTTTCCGAGCACCATTTCTTTCGCCTTAGCTACATTGAGTCCTTGCAGCGGGTCTCCTCCTCCACGGTAAACAATCTCTTCACCATCGCCGCTCACCTTCATGGCCATTGCAATGGCCCCGTAATCTTCGTTGACTGGCAAGGTTTCGTTCATTGCTACCTCAAAACTTTGATCTTCTATGTTGCTAAACGCGCCTTGAATGATTATCTGAGGTACGAGCTTATCGAGGTCAAACGCATCGGTAGCATAGAATTCAAACGTCGCTTCGGCGAGTCCCTCGGCAGGAATTTCGGGGATGACATTTTTCAATTTATCCACCGCCATCACATTGGGAGGAAGCAAAAGTTTGATGGCCACATTTTTGGCCATTCCTTTGGATGTGTTTTGCAGCATCACCTTCAAGCTGATCGGTGTATTGACCTCTGCTTTACCGTTGGCCGATGAGAAGCTCACGTCTTGGACCATAAGGTAGGCGTAATGGCTTTCTCCTTTTGTTTGGATGGTGATTGACTCCCCCTTGGTCGCGTTTCCGTTTGCGTCAGCAATCTCGATTGAAATCGTTGTTGTACCTGACTCAAGGTTCTGATCGGTGGCTAGCGGGATGGAAATATTCCTGCTTGCCCCTTTGTCCAAGTTTCCGATGATCACTTCCCTTTGAACGGTAAGTCCGGCAATTTGATCGGACAAGGTGATCTTGGCCATGAGGTTGTACGCTTGTCCTTTGCCGGCATTCTTCACAACGAAAGAAAGGCTCGGATCATCTGAATACTCAACGAGTCCATTCTGGTTCGATTCTTCGAGGAACAAGCGTTCCAAACTCAACTCTGGTTTCGCATTGCTTTTCGCAAATCTGCGCTTTCCAATATCAAGTGCATTGGTTTTCCACATTTTGATGTTTCCGTCGCCTCCTGCAGATACAAGGATGTTTCCTTCTTGGCTAAACCCAACCGCATTCACTCCCTTTTGATGCGCATCTAACGTTGCAACCGACTGCATGGTCTCCACCTTCCAAATCATCAAACTGCCATCCAATGAACCGGATGCTATGTATTGCACGTCCGAACTGAATGAGATCGACGTCACTTCATTCTTATGCCCTTCCAACTTGGTAATCTTGGCTCCACTTACCGGGTTCCACAATTCAATTCCCTTGCTAGATCCGCCGCTGGCCAAGTATTGTCCGTCATTGCTAAAGGCCAAAGCTCGGATGCTCTTTGAATCACTGTTTGCCGTTGATTTAGCCTGCCCGTCCACTACACCCCAGTATCGAACGATCCCGTCGTCCCCACCTGAAACGAGGGTAGAACCATCCGGGCTGAAGGCGAGTGCACGCACAGCTTTTGAGTGGCCTTTGAATGTGTTCTTCAAGGATCCATCTTCATTCCAAAGCTTCACGTCACCCGACTCGTCAGCGGTAGCTACCATGTCGTTGAGCGGGTGGTAAATCAATGCGTTGACCGCAGCAGTATGGCCTTTTAGTAATTTTTTAGGCTTGGCAGTGGCACCATCAAACACGATCACTTTAGTGTCTGAACTCGCCGAAGCAAAGAGAGTACTGTTGTTATTATAACTAACGGCATTCACGCTACTGCTATGTGAAAGCGCCTTGACTTTACTGCCATCCGTCGCATTCCATAAATAGACACGGTTGTCCATACCACCAGAGAGGATGGTGGTTTCGTCTGACGAAATCGAAATGGCATTCACTCCGCCCGGGTGCGCAGATTCAATGGATCGATCCAATTCTTGCCCATTCAGCATCGGGCCGAGGGCTAAGCAAGTGCCAAGCGTGATATAACGTAACATAGCAATGGTGTTTAGTGGTTAAAATTAGACAAACCCTTGCGGTATACCTAGTTATGTGCCCATTATTTACGCGTATTTCCTTCTTTATCAGGAATGTCTGTGCTATTTTTATAGCCTAAGTTGACTTCACCTATGCGTCTGGCACTCCTTTTTTTGGGATCATTCATTGCACTCACGTTTCGAGTGCAAGGTCAGGCCGTAGATTTTAATTACACACAATCTTGCCTTGGAGATCAAACCACTTTTGTAGGATCTTCCTCCCTTTCTGACACGTCGATAAGCGCATGGAACTGGGATTTAGACGACGACGGCGCGTTTGATGATGCAACGGGTAAAACGGTTGCTCATCTATTCGGTGCTTCAGGATCATTTACGGTTTCACTCGAGGTGGTACCGAACGCTGGCGCGTCTTCAACGACGAGCAAACCGGTTGTCATAGACCCGCTACCTGAGGTGAATTTCATCGCTGAGAATCTGTGCGAGGGTCAGACGGCATTTTACTCGGATGCTTCCATGATTGCCACGGGATTGATTGGGCAGTATAATTGGGACTTTGACAACGACGGTATCACGGACGATACCGGACCCGATGTAACCTATATATGCGGTCCAGCACAGAATTACCAAAGTAAACTCACGTGCATATCTGACAAGGGCTGCGAAGCTTTCGCCATCAAGACTACCTCAGTACGGCCTGTACCAACCCCCAATTTTTCAGGTTCAAGGTTATGCGCTTTGGATTTGAGTCAGTTCAAGAATCAAACGCAACTGTCGGGGGATTCACTATCTAATTGCTTATGGGATTTTGGCGATGGGAGTGCGGCCAATAGCATCGAGGATGCATCTCATGAATACTCAACACCAGGCGAGTACCGAGTTACTTTGGTGGCCATCGCTTCTTCAGGATGCAGGGACTCCATCAGCAAGGAATTGAGCATCGAAGCCCTGCCATTTGCCGATGTATCCATTGCAGGGGAACCCACGATCTATGGAGAATCGGGAGTTGAAGTAAGCATTGAAGGCGACCAAATATCATCGATCTCTTGGCCTAATGGCTCCTCTAGTGCTTCGACCGTTTTCAATACTCCTGGTGATTTTGAAGCCTTGGTGGTTTTCGAAAATGGGTGCCAGCGAAGACTTCCGTTCCTGATCGACGAAGAATTGATTTCCCGCATTGAAGTGGTATCTGATTTGATTACCCCAAATGGAGATGGAATCAATGAGACGCTCATCGTGAAAAATGTGCTCGGCGGGGAATCGTGTTCGGTGCTCATCGTTGATCGGTGGAACAAGAAAATCTATGAATCGGCCGATTATCAGAACGATTGGAGTGGCAACAATGGCAATGACATTGACGCTGGCGCTTATTTCTATCGCATCACTTGTGGGGAACGCGAACCGTTGATTGGAAACATCAATCTGCTCAAATGAAAAAGGTCCTCTGCATACTTTTTCTAGCCCCGTTGATCGGCTTTAGTCAGCAGCTCCCGCTGAGTGCACAATACACCATCAATCCCTATTTCTTGAGCCCGGCTTTCAGCGGTCACAACGCAAATTATGAAGCGTTCTTAGGATACCAGCGTTCGTGGCTGGGCGTACAAGGGGCTCCCGAACTCAAGCTCTTTAATGTGAACGGTCCCATTGGAGAAAAAATGGGGATCGGAGCGAGCGTAATCGATGACCAAGTTGGAATTTTCAGAAGCCTTCAGATGACCATCAGCTATGCCTATCATTTGCAAGTTGGGACTTCCTCGAAGGTGAGTTTCGGTGCCCAAGCGGGAATGATCGATCAACATATTGAAATGCCGAATGGAGGATTCAATGACCCCGCAGCGCTCTCGGTTCAAGGAAACCAGAAAAAGCACTTGAACACAGGCGTGGGAGTGAACTATCAATGGAAAAATTTAGACGCTGGAATCGTCATTCCTTACCTACTTCAAAACACAACCCAAGCCAGTGACACAGGTAGCGCTTCTTATATTCAATCGCGTCATTTTCGCCTGCATGCACGATACCTCTATGGCCTGAACGCGGATTGGTCCATCCGACCCGTAGCAGTTGCCAACTTCACTGGGAAAAGCTTCCATGCTGATTTCAATGCCCTTGTCAATTACAAGAACTTTGCATGGCTCGGAGCGGGTTACAACACTGGCAATTCGATTAATATTCACGTGGGTGGGCTTCCTCTTTCCTTTCTTTCGGTACAATACAGTTATGGAATCAGCGGCAGTGGAATTCTTGCAGAGAGCAATGGGAACCACGAATTCACCTTAGGCCTTCTTATTGGTGCTTCAGACAGCCAGCCTTCTTCGATCTTTGGACGGAAGGCTTCTGACAAACAGAAGTCGTACTACAAATGGCTCAATTTCTAAGTACTGATGCTATTCAAAGCGCTCATTGTTTTAGGTGGATTAGCAGGCCTTTGGATGACTCCAAAAAATGCTCCTCCTTCGGTGAAGGCAATCCTTGGCGTCCTACTTTCAGGTCTTGCGGTTTCACTTATTCCCCTGAAGGCAATCCAGCCTTTTGGATTTGACCTTTTTGCCATTGGCCTGCTTTTAATTGTAGGCTATTCCGCCTTTAAAAGCGCACTACCCTTGAAGGATCGCTTGTTACTTGCAGGTTCGGGTAGTCTTTGTTTTCTCTCTTTTTCCTTCCATATCTATCACCTTCCAGGTGCCGGATGGTTGAGTTTAACGATGGTGCTGCCAATAGCTTTGTTTCTTTACGCTACGCTGAAAAGAAGGCAACAACTGGTCAATGAACTAGGTCTTTTAATGCTCTGTGCCACAGAAGGGCTCATCGAATTACTCGTTTTGCTTTCTTCTTTGATGGCAGGTTGACCTTACTGTACCACGACCTTAAGTACGCGGAGAGCGTAATCGTTGTGCAAGTGAATCAGGTAAATTCCTGAAGCTAGGTGCCCTAAGCTGTATTCGTGTCTCCAAGTGTTGCCTCTCACAAAATCTTCGGCTTGGATATTTGAGGTCTGTACGATTTCTCCCAGCTTATTGATGATGTTGATTTCGTAGTCATCGCGCACTGGTACCACCAATTCAATGGTGAACTTTCCTCGATTCGGATTTGGATACGCAGAAAGGATCAAGCGATCTGAGAGCGCTGAAGCAAGACCAAGCGGCATCACTGTAATGGTCGCATTCGTGTCGTTGGAACAGCCTTCTTCGTTGACTCCTGTAACGGTATAGGTAGTCGTAACCTGTGGACTCGCCATTACCGAATTTCCAGTCACGGTACTCAATCCCGCTGCTGGAGACCATGTATAGGCGATCGCGTTAAAGGCCTGTAGTTCTACCGAATCGCCTGTAATGATCGCCTCACTGTATGAATTCAACGTGACCAATGGACGTGGTAGAATGCTGAAGGTGATCGTATCTGCGGCACTTTCACAGCCAGAATCTTGTTGTGTTACGTAGTAGGTATATATTCCTACTGCAATTTCGTCGCTTTTGAAGGAGTCTCCCTCCCACACGGGTATCAAGAGGCTCTCATTATCGTACCAAATGCCATTCTCGTTGCCGAGATGGAATGCTGGGTTATCGCCACCGAAACATATCGACGTATCGTTAACGCTAGGCGCTGGAGGAATTGCAATGATCACCACAGTAGCCGTATCCGGTGGGCCAGCGCATCCGTTCTCCGTTTGTGTCGCGTAAAAGTGATAGGTTCCAACCTGGGTCAATTGGGTATCCAGCAAGGAGCCTAGGCCTACCAAGTTGCTCAGCGCAGTGTCGTCGTACCATTGAATACTTGTTCCCTGTGCTACGATTAAAGGCACTACCTCTCCATCGCAGACGACGTAATCTGAAGCAATAGGAGCCAATGGGGCCCCGGTAATGATCAAAGTGGATGTATCGGGTTCACTTTCACACCCGTTCATGGACTGCGTAACGTAGTAATGGTAGGTGCCTTCCGTACTTTCGTTCGTCGTAAAACTAGATCCGCTTGCTAGGACGGAATCCAGTGCTGCATCTGCGTACCAAATGAGGTTAGCTCCATTAGCAGTCAGGTCTGGAATGACCAAGCCTTCGCATATCACCGTATCCAAAGCTACCGGAGCGGAAGGTGGTGAAAGCACCGTCACGATCGCAGAGTCCCAATTACTGGTACAACCGTTCACCGTTTGGGTAGCGTAATAAACAAACGATCCAGCGATGGACTGTCCTGTATTGAAGGTGTCTCCTAAACCCACTAAATTGGTAAGCGCCGTATCATCGTACCAACGAATGTCGACTCCAATTCCGGCCAGAATCGCTGTATCTCCGGCGCACACTTGGGTATCGGTCAACGTTGGTGAAGCGGGAAGCGGATGAATCGTAAAGGAGAACGATGCGGTATCTCCTTCACACCCATTTTCTACGTTGCGCACATAATAAGTGTAGGCTCCTATGGCGCTAACGGATGGTTGGTATAATGCCCCTGAATCGATCGGTGTCGTCACTGCGCTGTCGTCATACCAAAAGGTTGTGGCGCTTCCAGAGTTGAAGACCGGATTCAATTCTCCGAAGCAGATGGCGGTATCCGACACCGAAGGTACTGATGGTTCCGGCAGTGCGATTACTGTTGCTGTATCCGCAATACTCTGACATCCATTCGCGGTCTGCGTAACGAAAAAGTCAAAGGTGCCAGCTGTAGAAATGGTCGGGGTGAAGCTTCCGCCTGTTGCCACTAAGGTATCAAGCGTGGCATCTGCAAACCAGAGGACGCTGGTTCCAGAAGCAAGCAAGATGGGCACAGGCGCGCCCAGGCAAACCGTTGTATCTGTGACCAAAGGTGACGATGGAATTGGATGAATCGTAAAGACTGCAGAGTCGTGTGGTCCTGTACAGCCATCAACGGTCTGGGTCGCGTAGTAGGTGTATGACCCAACCCCAGACTCTGACGAAATCAAGCTGTCTCCCACACCTATCAAACTGGTCAGCGAAGCATCATCGTACCATAGAATTCCAATTCCCACCGCAACCATTGCGGAGTTTGAAGCTCCAAAACAATTGGCCGTATCCGTCATCAAAGGCACGCTCGGTTCCGGCTTGATGATCAAGTTGGCTAGGGTCCGGGGACTTTCACAACCAAGCGCGGATTGAGATGCATAATATGAGTGGGTATCGGTAAGAGTTTGCCCTGTGGCGAAGGTATCCCCACTGAAGAGCACGCTGAGACTCGTGGAGTCTTGATACCACTGAATTGACGTGCCAATTGCAACCAAAGGAGGAATCGTTTCTCCGTCGCAAATGGCCGTATCTGAAACCAAAGGTGCATTGGGTGTCGATAGTATCACGAGCGTCGCCGAATCCGCTTGGCTCTCACAGGTTCCGACAGACTGCGTCACATAATAAGAATAACTGCCAGGTAATGACTGACCAGAATTAAAGCTATTTCCTATTCCAACTAAGGTCGTCAACGCAGTATCCGAATACCATCGAATGTCTGTCCCCGATGCAGTGAGGGATGGAATCGTGTCTGTTTCGCAGACGGTGGTATCCAAGACCGCTGGAAGCCCGGGTTGAGCCGTGACGTCCAGGGTGATGGTATCCGCTGGCCCTTCACAGCCCAGTGCATTTTGGGTGACATAATAAGCATAAGATCCTACGGCAAGTGCTCCTGGATTATAAGCTGGACCCGTCGCTACCACGATGCTCAGTGAGGTATCGCTGTACCACGTAAGGCCAGTCCCTGAAGCCGAAAGAGTTGGGATTGCTTCGGTTTCGCAAACGGATGTGTCGGAAAGCCCGGGGGGCGATGGTAAGGGATGAACGATCAGTACAAACGTATCGGAAGGTCCTTCGCAGCCATTCACATTGTCCGTTACTAAATAGGTAAACGTATCCGCCGCGATTACAGAAGGCATGAAGGTATCTCCCAAAATCAGCGGAACGAGCGAGGTATCGCTGTACCAAGCAATGCTTCCACCCGAAGCGCTGAACGATGGCACGGTGGCGCCAAAGCAAATGCTCGTGTCTGCGATGCTCGGTGGGCTTGGCAAAGAATGAATGGTCAATGTTGCGCTGTCTGTGGAGCTTTCGCAGCCCAATACCGTCTGGGTAGCAAAGTAGGTGAAGCTACCTGCAGCGCTCTGGCCCGTCGAAAAATTATTCCCCGTGTCCAATTGCGTCAATGCCGAGGCTTCTAAATACCAGCGCACATTTTGGCCAACGGCTTGCAAATCAGGCACCGTGTCGTTCAAACATACGGACGTATCAAACATCAATGGCGCCGTAGGAATCGCATGAATGGTAAGTCGAGCAGAATCCGCCGCACCAGCACACCCACTCACAGTTTGAGTCAGGTAATAAAGGTACGAACCAACAGCGGTGTCTCCGGTGACAAAGACATTTCCAGAATCCACCAAACTCGTGAGTCCCGCATCTGAGTACCAGTAGATTCCTGATCCCGTGGCTGTCAGCGGAGGAATTGAATCGCCGTTACATATGGACGTATCTCCCGCAACCGGAGCGGTTGGTAGAGAAATGACCGAAATTGACGCAGTGTCAGGATCGCTCGCCGGGCAGCCGGACAATGAATCGGTAACGAAGAAGAGGCTAAGACCCACGCTCAATCCGCTAGCGCTGATAGAATCGCCGGTACCAACGAGATTCGAGAGTCCCGTGTCACTGTACCAGCGCAGGTTTGTACCTAGGCCGTAAAGCACAGCGGTTTGGCCGAAGCAGATGCTCGTGTCGGTGGACGTTGGAACGCTCGGAACTGGAGCAATGGTAAGCGTGATGCTATCTGCGGGGCTTACGCATCCGTTCGATGATTGGCGGACGTAATAGGTGTACGTCCCTACCGCGGTTTGGCCTGTGGCGAACAAAGTTCCGGTGTCTACCAAATTGGTCAGTGCAGCATCGTCAAACCATTCTACGTTCACCCCAATGGCCATCAAATCGGGTACGGTTTGACCAGAGCAAATCACCGTATCTGTTACCAAAGGTGCGGTTGGAATCGGGTGCACAACAAAGGTGGCCGTATCGAATTCACTGGCTGGACAACCCGGGAGGCTATCTTGGACATAATATTGATACAGTCCAGCAACGGAATCTACCGGTGTAAACGAATTTCCAATGCCCAGCACACCTCCTGCAGAATCATACCAGACGAGGTTGAGACCCGTGGCGCTGAACGCAGGTATCAACGCTCCTTCGCAGACGGACGTGTCAGAAGAGGCTACTGGCACGTTTGGAGCGGCGTTGATTACCAAGGTGGCTGTATCAGCCTCACTTTCGCAGCCTAGAACAGTCTGAGTGGCATAAAAGTTATAACTACCTACTCCACTCGATCCTGAATTGTATGTATTGCCCATTCCAACTAGCGATGTCAACCCTGTATCAGAATACCAGCGTATAGAATTACCTGCGGCAATCAGATCTGGAACTGAGTCAAGCTCGCACAAAGCAGTATCACCAGCCATAGGAGCCGATGGTATGGTGTTGATGTTTAAAACAACAGAATCAGCTTCACTTTCACACCCATCAATGGTCTGCGTAGCGAAATACACAAATACTCCTGTCCCTGAGGGAGAGGGAGTGAAATTCACGCCTGTATCGAGCAGAGAAGTCAACCCCGAATCTGCGTACCATCTCACGTTAATTCCTGCAGCACTGAGGGTAGGAATCGTTTCACCAGAACAGATGCTAGTGTCTGTACCTATAATGGCAGTTGGAATTGGCTTGATGGTGAGGACGGCCGAATCTGCACTTCCTGCGCACCCGTTCAGACCTTGGGTAGCATAGTAGGTATACGTCCCTACCGAAGTCTGTCCTGTGTAGAGCGAATCTCCGGTTCCAACTTGGGATGACAAGGCCGAATCAGAGTACCAAACGACGGAAGATCCTGTCGCCACGAGTGGCGCTTCGCTTCCCCCCTCACAAAAGAATGTGTCAACCGCTACCGGTGGCGACGGAATGCCGAAAATGGTCAACGTGGCACTGTCTAGGGTACTAAAGCAAACTGAATCTCGAATGACATAATAGGTATATGACCCCACGGCGGTTTCTCCTGTGTTAAACGTATCCCCCGTGTCTAACGGAATGGTAAGATTAATATCAGCGAACCAGATTGCCGCTGCAGTGAAGCTTACAGTATTGATCAGATTTGGTATACTATCTCCGAAACAGGCCGCGGTATCAACAACGCTAGGTGGCGCCGGGAGAGGATGGATATTTAACACGACGGTATCGGCAGGCCCTTGAGGACAACCTGGTAAGCTGTCCGTTACGTAGAACACTCCTCCAATTGTGGTGAGGCCTGTACTAAACGTATCGCCTACGTACAGGAGGGAATCTAAGGCTGGGTCGGCGTACCACTGAATAAAGGTACCATTCGCAATGAGGTCAGGTATGGGGTCAAGTTCACAAACCATCGTGTCGGCAACATTCGGCTGTGTTGGGGCATTGTTGATGGTCAGGGAAACCGTGTCTGCCCCACCCTCACATCCACTTAAGGAATCGAGGTCAGTGACATAGTAGAAATAAGTTCCCACGGCCGTTTGACCGGTTGAGTAATTGGCTCCGGTATCCACCAGGAGTGTCAATCCACTATCTGAATACCATTGGTTCCACGAACCGTTCGCTGTAAGATCAGGTGTGGTTTGGCCAAAGCAGATGAACGTATCCACTCCAATAGGCGCCACAGGGTTGGCGTGTATCATCAGCGTAGCCGTGTCCGCATCACCTTCACATGCTCCACTCAGTTGCACCACATAATACTGATAACTTCCAGCCGCGGTAGCGCCAGAACTAAAGGTGTCGCCTGCGTACAAAAGGGAGGTCAATCCTGTATCTGCGTACCAACGAAGTCCCGTTTGATCTGCAGTGAGATCTGGGGTGGCCTCACCAAAACAAATGGAAGTATCGAGCGCAATCGGAGTGACAGGCAAGGCGGAAATCACCAAGGAAACCGTACTCGTGGGTCCAACACAGGTTCCAATGGATTGATTTACATAATAAGTAAACACGCCAATAGCCGATTGCCCTGTATTGAAGGTGTCTCCTGTTGCTTCAAGCGTCGTTAAGTTTGAGTCGCTGTACCATGAAATGTTGGTACCAGCAGCGATGAGTTCGGGAATTGGAGAACCAAAACAAGCCGTATCGTTTTGCACCACCGGCGCACCGGGCGACGCTTGTGCCGTAATGGTGACTTCGGTGTAAGGACTGAAACACTTGGTAAACGTATCTACTTGAACGACGTAGTAATTGTACACCCCTGCAACAGCGATGGTCGGCGTGTATGCGTTTCCTGTTGCGAGCAAGGTGCTCAAGCCTGGATCACTGTACCATCGCACGGAATCTCCGGTTGCAATTAACGTAGGAACCGAGTCGCCAAAACAAATCAATGTGTCGCCCGACGTTGGGGCTTCAGGAATCGAGTCGATGAACAAGGTGGACGTATCGGCAAAGCTGGCGGGGCAACCCGGCAGGCTATCTGTTACATAGAATGTATAAAAGCCCGGCGTCGACAACCCAGTGCTGAACGTTTGACCCGTCGCCTCGAGTATCGTCAATCCGGTATCGGAATACCAACGAATGTTGGACCCCGCGGCAAATAAATCGGGAATGGTCCCCGATTCGCAAGCAAATGTATCCAATGCCAATGGCTGGGTTGGGGCAGCATTTACAGAGAAAACAAAGGTGTCAACGCGGCCCTCACAACTGTCGATGGTCTGGGTTAAAAAGAAGGTATACACCCCCACCGAATCGATGCCAGAATTAAAGGTATCGCCGAAGTGCGCAATGGTGGTCAATGCTGTATCGCTATACCATCTGATGTTTTCGCCTACAGCGATGAAAGGCAAGGTGCTATCCCCTTCGCAGATGACTAGATCATTGATGATTGGAGCGGCAGGAGTGTCGGGCTTCACGTACTCGAGTTCCAAGATTATTACCGGATTCAGCGGGTCGTCTGAGAAAATCGTAATCGCTTGATTATAAGTCCCTATTGGAAGACCGCAAGCATCGATATCTACAGTGACCGTTGTAGAATCTCCAGGAAGGGTAGTATCTGACGAGGGGCTGACAAGGGCAGCTGCCAAACTTGTCAATTCAAGTTCGTCAATCGCCCAGTGGTCGCAACACGATCCAGAGAAAGAAACTTGCCTCCATCGAAAACGGGTTGAAGAAGTCTGCGCTCCAGCAGGAATGGCTTGATCGATATAGGTGAAATTTTGGTAGGTAGGGCCAGTCAAGTAGGTGCTGATCAAGGTCCAAGTGGATCCTCCGTTGGTTGAATACTCCAGCACTACATTCTCACCACCGTCTGCCGTTTCACATGTTCCACCCGAAGAATAGGCTATTTTGAGGTAAAATTCGATGTTTCCGCCTCCAGAAGCGTCAAGGTCTACCGTTTCAGCGATCCGTGTTGTATTATCAGTAAAGTACAGTGCGTCTCCTGATTGTGCACCACAATTCGTCGCACTGATTCCTGTATTGCTCGCCCATACCGCTGCATCGATGCCCCCATCAAAGTCGTCGCTGACTCCCGTTTCGACGACTGCATTCCAATGCAAATTTCCAAGTCCTTCATTGTGGATTTCAAACTCAATTGAAGTCGTATCGCAGCACGCCGTCACATTAAAATATAAAGTATCCGTATCCAATGCAATGATTGGCCGCGGTCGTGCGTATGCGCTGACACAAATAGCGGTATCGAAGCTGTTCGAATAAAACCACAACGTGTCGGCAAACAAACCGGTATCAACAGGTGAAAACACAATGCTGACAAACGCGGTGTCGTTCAAGTAGACCAGGGTGTCTGACGGATTCATCGTAAACAACCCAGATGAGGACACGACGCTATCCACAACCAACGTGTCGCAGCCGGTATTGTAAATTTCGAAGGCCGATTGCGAAGAAGACAACTCGATGGTTGTATCCATAACCAAGCAAGAGTCACTGATATCAATAACTGCTTCACCCACCACTTCCAGCGTGATGGAAATCGAGTCCAGCGGCAGCAACGGGTCATTTGAAACGAAAAAAACATTGCCTGAATAAAAGCCTGCTTCCATGCCGGTTGAAGACAGCCGCACGTAAGTTACCGTATCCTCAGCTGGAACAAGGGTGTCGTGTTTGACCCCAAAACTCAACCAGTCACTACCGACGTTGATGGCAATCATGAAATCCTCTGCGACGCTGCGCATGACATCGTCGCTCATGTACGAACCGTTCTGTCCAGAGAAGAGGATGTAATACAGTCGGTCTACGCTCGATAGATTACCAATAAAATTATAGTCACTCGCTGTGTTAGTGTTTAGGCTTTGGGTCACACTTGCATCATACTCCATGATCCAGAGGTGGTTGATCGATGGGTCGGTAGCACCCCAAATCCTCCGAACGAAAGCGATGTAATCGCGGCCATTGAAACTGAATTGGAAGGAAGCCGTATCGGTAAATCCAGCTCCACCTGTACCTGAAGAACCCGTTGTATAGAAGTAAGACAAGTTGTTGAGGTCGCCCGCCATCACAAACAAGCCACTTCCTTTATGGGTGAAGTACTTCGTATTGGTGCCTAAAAAGTTTCCTGTTGCTACGACGTTGTTTGAATAGTTCAAGTACCCATACCCTGGACTGTATAGGTAGTTGCCGAAGTTGTACATGTCGTTTCCACCGTCAATGATGCGAATGCCCGTGACCCCTTCTGTAAAGTCGTACCGGTTTGGAATGGCTTGAGAAATGGATTCACTGTTCATGACCAATCGGGCCAAGACGCTGTCGAGACTCGGAACGCTGTCCTCCGTTACATAGCTCGTATAAACCAGATCTGCCTGCCCTGTGTTGGTGATGGTTATCGGGACATACAAAGTGTCATCGCAGCCCACGATGACCGTATCGATGCTCGCCGGGGCGATGGAAATGGCTGGTGGAGGAAGGGCCAACGCATTGACACAAATCATCGTATCCGACGCATTGTTTAAGATGAATATCGTATCAGCAAACGTATCAGCGAGTAGTGGGGTATAATTGATGATGAGTTGTGCCGAATCTCCAGGACTTATTTCCATCGAATTCGGCATGAAGGTATAGTGGTTGATGCTCGCATAAATGGAATCCACTTGCATCGAATCGCAGCCTCGATTGTAAATCGTAACCGTGTCGGTGTAGGTGGCGTACTGGAAAATCGTATCCGTAGTGATGCAAGAATCGGAAAGCGCTATGATGGGCTCCCCAACCACCTCCAATGTTATGGTAATGCTGTCAAGCGGTGTCAACGGATCGTTCGAATTCACATACGCCACCGAATTATAAATTCCTGAAGTTAGTCCGGTTGAACTCAAGATCATATTGACCACCGATGAGTCGCCAGGAACCACCGTATCACCGACGGGAATGGATACGACTTGGGGCGGTCCTATGACTTCTTGGAGAAAAGTACTCATGATATCGAGCATATCGCTGTTGTTCACGTAGCCTCCGGAAGTCCGCGCGAAAAGAAGGTAGTAAATTCGATCGGTATTTACGAGCCCTTGAACTAAGTGGTAATCGCTATTGGTAGAAGTTGAACTCGATTGAGACACGCCGGCAGCATTGGGGACGATAATCAGATGGTTCACCGAGGGGTCTCCAGCATTATATACCCTTCGGATGAACCCAGTGTAGTTGGTTCCGTACAGGGTGTAACTCACCGTAGACAAATCATAATTTCCGCTCCCATCGGCACCTAGATTTCCATCGGTATTGAAGGCTGTGACGCCATCCAAGTCGGCCGCGAAAATGAACATCTGGTTCACTTTTCGAGTAAAGTACCGTCCTGTCGTTCCAAGGAGCGTATTGGAAACAATTGCATCATCCGAATACGCAAGGCTTCCACCAAAATTTGTGTAGAGGTAGTTTCCTCCGTCGTACATATCACCACCTCCATCGCTTATCGAGAAGCCGGTAATCCCATCTGAAAACGCATATGGGCTGGGAATCTGTGATGTGACGTTAGCGAAACCTGAGTTGAAACGCAGCAACACTTCTTCCAATGAATTGTCGCTTCCTCCGCTCACGCTGAACGTGAGGTCTGAGGCTCCTGTATTATGGATGGTGACCGGCACTAATAACGTATCGTCGCATCCATAAATAATGGTGTCGATCAATGACGGTGAAATTGCAATGGTTGGAGGAGGCAAGGCGAACGAGGAAAGGCATATGGACGTATCTCCGCCGTTGGAAGTGATCACCAAAGTATCCAAGTACGCGCCGGTAGACAGTGGCGTGAATGTTACGATGATGGTATCGGTATCGCCTGGCAGAATCGACAAGAAATTCGTATCAATTGCGTACTCACCCGAATTCGTCAGGCTGGCATTCAAATTCAATGTATCGCACCCGCTGTTCACGACTGTGAACGTGTCGATGTAGGTGCCGAATTGCAAGGTGGTATCAAATCCAATGCACGCGCTGTCGTACTCAGGAATTGCCGCTCCGATGAGCTCAAAAGTCACGGTGATTGTGTCAGTTGGATTGAGGGGGTCGTTAGCGTTGATGGCGAAATATCCGTTGTAAGTACCCTGTACCAGTCCAGTAGACGTAAGCATGATGGAGGTATTCAAAGCACTGCTTCCAGCTACCGTGTCAATGGGGTTGGCGATGCTCATCCAGCTTTCATCTCCATGAATCACGTTTAAAAATTGATCGATGATTATCTGCATTTGATTCCGAGAAATGAATCCGCCGTTTGTTGAGCCAAATGCTAAATAGTAAAGCCGATTTACGCCGTTCAAACTATAGAGGTAATGAAGGTCACTGTTCGACGCAGTTGAAATAACGTCGTATGCACTGCCATTATCTTCCAAGAGAAAAATATGGTTCACGGACGGTTCGGTTTCCCCGTATACGCGCTTGATCAAGGCTCGGTAGGTGATGCCGTTCTTTTGAATCAACATGTCCAGCGTGTCGACCACTCCTCCACCGTCATGCCCCGTACCACCCGATATCCTAAAATAACTCAGGTTGTCAATGTCAGCTGCCAATGCGAAAAGGCCCGTTCCTTTATGCGTGAAGTACTGACCTGATGTTCCAAAATACGTGCTTGAGACTAGGGCGTTGTTGCTGTATGGAATGTACCCCCCTGAGCTCGAGTACAAGTAGTTGCCAAAATCGTACATGTCCGAACCCCCATCCACTATGTAGATCCCCGTTATCCCATCCGAAAAGTCAAAACGATTTGGAATCGCGTTCGATACCGGTGTTGAATTTCCTGAAAGTCGTGTCAAAACCGAAGCCAACGACATGTCAGCAGTGAGGCTGCTTTCCACGCTTGAATAGAACAGACTCGACGAGCCAGCGTTCTGAATTTGAACTGGAATGATCAACGTATCTGCACATCCGATCAACACCGTGTCAATGACCAAGGGCGAAACAACCATGCTCGGAGGAAGTAACGCCATGGCAGTAACACAAAAGCTCGTATCATTCAAATCAGAGTAGATGGTGAATTGTTCGCTGTACAATCCAGCCGAGTCAGGTGAAAATGTCACATAGAGAAACTGTGTATCACCAGGGAACAGCCAACTGGTATCGTATTGCACGACAAACTCACTGTTAGAGACAACGATCGAGTCGATGATGAGGGTATCGCATCCCGTATTCACGATCCAAAACGAGTCGGATACCGAACCAAATTGAAAGACCGAATCCATAAAAAGACAGGTATCCTCCGCAACCAGCTCAGCTTGTCCATCGAAAACCAGGTTCACCTCAATCGAATCTTGGGGAGTGAGCGGATCATTGGTGTTCAAGTAGATGTATTCGGTGTACGACCCTTGCAAAAGCTTATTCGTTCGCAATTGAACATTGAGCTGGGTACTATCACCGGCTGCAAGATTTATGTTCGCGGTATCTACCGAAATGAAATCGCTTCCGCCGTACAAAAGATCAATGAAGGACGACATGATCAGAAATGCGTCGGCGTCGTTGATGTACGCTCCACTGGTTCCTGCATAGAGAAGATGATAGATACGAGTAACCGACGTTAAACCATCAATTTCATGGTAATCGTCATTGGTGTTTGTAGCGGCATAGTGACCTACTCCACTCGTTTTAGGAATGACGATGATGTGGTTCACAGAAGGGTCGCCAGCTGCATAGACGCGCTTTATGTAGCCGGTAAAATCATAGTTTCCAAGGCTATAAGAAATCCGGCTGGTATCGGAACTACCCGAGCCGTCTGCACCTAAATTTCCATTGATTTGAAAATCGGAGACTGCGTTTATATCTGCTGCAAACACAAAAAGCCCGGTTCCTTTGAACGTAAAATAGGTTCCTCCAGTCCCTAGAAATCCACTCGTAGCGATGGCATTGTTAGAATAATTCAAGTTTCCGCCCAGATTGGTGCTCAGATAGTTTCCACCGTCGTACATATCTCCTCCACCATCGCCGATGTTGGTGCCTGTAAAGCCATCGGAAAATGCATAACTCGTCGGAATGTTCGCAGTGACAGTTGTATAGCTAGCGGTCAAGCTATCCAAGGCTTCCTGGAGCGTAGGTTCATTCACCGCCGAAAACCCAATGGTTCCAATGAGCGCCTGTGCACCGATGTTGTGTACATCAATAGTATAATTCAACGTGTCGTTACAGGAATTTGAAACGGCATTGATCACCTGCGGCGAAAAAGACAATTCAGGACCAGCTATGCTTATAGCAGTCAAACAAAGGACGGAATCGCCAACTGCTGTTTCGATGGTCATGCTACCAGGAAAGCTACCCAAGCCCGTTGTCGAAAACGTCACGTCGAGGGTGATCGAATCTCCCGGCGGAATGAGCGACGACGTAAACGAAAATGTGTATTCACTCAGGTTTGAAGTCACATCGGTAATGGCGAGGGTGTCGCATCCTGGGTTGTAAAGGGTTAACGAAGAAGTGTTGGTGCCGTATTGAAAGACCGTATCGAAATTTACACAGGTTTGTGAGACTAAAAATTGTGGGACGCCAATCACCTCAAACTGAAGGGCTATGGTATCGTAAACAGAAGACAGATCGTTCGAAAAAGTAAAAAGGCTTCCGGTATACACCCCTCCGTTCAGGCCTGTCGCTGAAAAAGTGACGTACACAACTGCGCTGTCTCCTGCTGCAATGCTGAGATGATGCGTGTCTTGCGAAGCCCATGCGACACGAGACCTCAATATTTCAAGCCCTCGAAACGATCCTGGATCAAAGAGGGTGTCGATTACCGTCTCTGTTTGGAGATCTACTTTGTATACATATCCATTGGTCGCCGACATGTAGAGGTATTGCCCAAACTGGTCGATCTGTAAATCACGAGCATTGCTCACTTGGGGCATGGTGATGGAAGTCATGGTCATGCTCTCCAAGTTTATCCGCCTCATGAATCCCGTCGTACGATCCACGAAATAGACGTACTTCCCATCCGGCGTTACGTCGTTTCCAATGGGGTTTACCACCCCTGTAAACGTAGCCACTTCTGTGAACGACTCTACGTCAATCACCGCAATCTCATTGTCCCAGGGCCTTCCCACAACCGCGTAACGGTCATCGGGTGAAAGCACCACTTGCGCATCTCCAGCGGAGTTGGTTATGATCTCTTCTACGATCGTAAAATCGGAGAGTCGAACCTTTACATTGCCGTTCGTAGCTCCTGCCGCAACTACAATCGCGTACTGCCCATCTGACGTAACCGCCGCATCCATTGGATAATCCAAATAAAGGGTATTGATCACCGTTTGGGTGGTGACATCCACAAGACTGATGCTGTCTGTCCATCGGTTGCAGACAACCGCCAACAAGCCATCCGGGGTAAAGGCAATTCCATCGGCGCCGTCGCCCGTCCTAATCGCTCCGGCCGGAGACATATCGCTCGTATTGAAGATGAAAACCGAATCCCACCAATTGTCACCCGCCCATAGCTCTGACCCATCCGGCGTTAATTTTAAAGACCAATTGTAGTCTTTACCAACGCCCGTATTGGCCATGAAACCGAAGGTGTCGAGGTTGATTTTTCGAATCTGGTCAGAAGAGATATTGGAGGCGTACATCGTATCGTGCCGATGGTATCCATCGCTCAGCCAAATGTCCAACTGAGAAGTCCCCGTGTTGTAGATCGTTAAGGGCAGGGTAACCGAGTCTCCGCAAAGCGCAGAATCTTGCAAGGTAACTGCTGAAAAGCCTACGACGGGCTGCGCCATAACGCATGTGGATAGCAGCCAAAAAGAAGCCGCGACCATGAATCGGAGGTGGTTGAAAAGCAGTTTCATAGCGGTTAGTCTGCGAAAGTTACTTATTATCAGGGCCATAGCCTAGAGAAAAATATGTTTTCTTATTACCTCATTCAAGGTATAAACCCGTGTGATTATACCCGCTATCTGCCCTTCTCTTCTAAATTTGTTGGAAACCCATTCGAATGAACCTGCGCGTTTTTCTAGCGGTCATACTTTTTAACTCTGGGGTTTGGAATCTTTTTCAGGCCCAAGAGAGTGGGAACGCTACGGTCGCTGAACAAGCAGATGGGGCTGATCTTATCGCCGTCGGAAATCAGCTGTTGGGCCGTGGAAATTTTAGCAGTGCCATTAAAGTTTGGAAAGAAGTCTGCGAACTTCAACCTGAAAATGCCAACGCGCATTTCAAGCTCGGACTCTGTTATCGAAATGCCCTTGACCACAATCCTGAAGCCTTATCTTCCTTCAAGAAAGCCACGCGCTCAATGACCGATGATTACCGTTTCTATTCTCCTGACGAACAATCGGCTCCGCTTGACGTGCTGTTTTTTCTCGGTGAAGCCTACTTGAGCAATGACGAACCGGACAGCGCCCTCGAAAATTTCATCGTGTACCAAAGCCATTTTAAGGACGAAACTCCCATCAATACTGATCGACACATTTTGTATTGCATCAATGCCAAGCGGATGAAAAAGTCATTGCGCGATGTCACCTTCGAAGCGGCCGGAGATGACGTCAATTCGGCTTTTGCGGAGACGCATCCCGTAGCCACGTTGGACGACAACTTGCTGTTTTTCGCATCTCGAAGGCTAAGAGCAGACAAAAGCAATGAAGACCAAGCAGACAAGGTCTACGGTCAGTACAATCAAGATATCTACGTGGCGAGCCGCAAAGGGAATGCTTGGGTAGATGTTTCCCTTTTTCCGCTCAGCGGTAAGGCAAACGAGGTGCCCCTTGCGATTTCGAAGGATGGACTCAAGCTATACTTCCGGTCAGATAAAGAAGGCGACCAAAACATTTACGTGACGGAGTTTGAAGGTGGCGTTTGGAGAAAACCGAAGGAATTTGACGCTAAGGTCAACAGCAAAGCGAATGAATCGTCTTTTTCCATCTCTGAAGATGGCAGCGAAGCGTACTTCGTAAGCGACCGAGAAGATGGACAAGGGGCAGCGGATATCTACATGGTCAAAAAGAAATCGAACGGCAAATGGGACCGTCCCGAAAACCTTGGAAGCAAGATCAACACTGAGCATAACGAAATGAGTGTTTTCATCCATCCTACAGGCAATACGCTGTTTTGGAGCTCAAACGGTTACCTAGGTCAGGGCATGGGAGGATACGACATATACTATTCTGAAAAACAACCGGACGGCTCTTGGGGAAATCCTAAGAACATGGGTTATCCTATCAATACAACCGAAAACGACTTATACTACTACATCGGCGGCGGAGGCAAGCGCTATTATTCTAAATCATCCACCGACAAAAGCCTTGAAGTCTACGCGGTAACCGGCGGAGGTTTTGAGTTCGAAAACCTTGAAATAGGAACCGAGGTTGTCACCTTGACCCAAGAAATGGAAGTGGCTGAAATCTTGGAGGTTGAAAAAGAGGTACAAACCGAAGTAGAGGTGTTGGACCTTTCAATTCTGGATGAATTCGATACCGGCGATGAACCGGTCGAAGAAATCGATTTAAGCGAACTTGGCGAAGAGGCTCCAGAAGAAGAAACGCTGGATGAAGAACCTGAATTTGACCCGCTCAATGTCGCTCATATTGATATGGAACGGCTACATGATGATGACAAAGACAGCCTGATATCGCTCGTGCAAAATTGGCTTTCCTCCACCATGGAGGCGGAAGTCATATCCTTCACCAATTCAGGCACCTTGTATTTCAGCAAGAGTAGCAGGAGCATCACCCGCGAAAGCCGGGCGGTTTTAGACAAGGCTGCTGAACAGCTCAGGAATGATGTGAATAAAAAAGCTGTAATCGTCGGGCATACGGACGAAAGCGGGGACTGGACAGTGAATTTTAAAATTTCAAATGAGCGGGCTTGGGAAGCCTATCGCTACTTGCGCAATCAAGGCGTATCAAGATCGCAATTGATTTGGTATGGGAAAGGAAGTACTGATCCCGCTAGTTCCAATGCGAATGAACAAGGGCGAGAACGAAACAGACGAGTTGAGATCCAGCTCATTGATTGAACTGCATCAGCATCGCTCTCAAAACCCCCATTTTAGTCGTGCAAAAACCGATGTTCCATAGTTGCGGAATGATTTTCCGTTATCGAGCATGCTAGTTTGAGCAAATACAGAGAAATCCCAATTGCTTGCAACGGCCACGGAGAGAGAAGGCATGACAAAGAGTAGGTTCACGCCCGGCGAATAAATTCCGACAAGCGAGGTCGAAATGAGCGGTGTAATCGGACGCGAAACAGAAAGCAGCAACGAATATTTAGCCGGCATCAAATTTTTCGCGCTCGGCGGAGTTGTACTCACGATGGCTGAATTCGCCAAAGCCGCAAAATTGAGGGTGCTATCCGCACCGAGCGAATTGACTAAAACACCTCCCATCACGTAAAGGTTACCTGAAAAGACATAATCCACAGAGATCGACGCGCTGATTGCACCTAGCGTATCGTCCCAATCTTCTTGAGGGTGAAAATAGGTTGCCTCACCTTTGAAGCTTGCGGTTCCCAGGTTTCCAGCCCAACCCGCGCCTAAGGCCACATCTTCGTTCCACCAGCCTGCTATCAACTGAAAATCATAGGTCCATTTGTTGAACCGATACATTCCTGCGCCAACCCATGAAGAGTCGTTGAGTGAAGGTGCAAGGGCGACTTCAAATGAGCTAAAATCTTTAAAATACCGCTGTATCCGGACCGCATCAGAGCCCGGTCTTTCTTCGTAATCGAAATCTACCAAGTTGAAGGTATTGAACAGGTCATTCGAGTTCCAGAAAGCGTTCAAGCCCCAATTGATGCGCTGACGGCCCAGCGTAACCTCCCACTGCTTGTTCGCCCACTTCACCCATCCTCGATCCACCTGAGTTAGGGCCGCGATACCCCCTTGGTTCAACCAAAGCCAGCTCAAGTCTATCAGTCCCATATCAGTATCCACACTGCGGGCAAAAGCTGGATTATAATGCACTTGATCGCCAGTAAAAAGTCGATTCCGAATTTCAAGTCCAAGGCTCCATTGTGAAGATGGATAGACCCTGAAATTCAGTCTGTTGTGGATGAGGTTATTGTGCGAGACATAGTTGAGATCGGCCATTTGAAAGCTTTGCATGTTTTTTACATACCCCCTCAATTGGAAGAGGTCTGAAATGGTTTTGCCCTGTTGTGCCCTCCCTATACACGGAACAAGGATTAACATACCGAGGTAAAGCTTGAGAAGCCTCATCGGCGCACGTCGCTTTCGATCTTTCCATCGACCAAAGTAATCACCCTTCTCGCTCTATCGATCACTCGCTGGTCGTGGGTAGAGAAGACAAAAGTGATGCCCTCTTCTGCGTTGAGCCTTGCCATGGTATCGAGGAGGTTGCTGGTGGAATGAGAATCTAAATTCGCGGTAGGTTCATCCGCCAGAACAAAGTCTGGTTTGGAGGCCAAGGCCCTCGCAACGGCAACCCGTTGCTGTTGTCCGCCGCTTAACTGTGAGGGTCTGCTGTTCATTTTATCGGCTAAGCCAACTTCTGCCAGCAGTTTGTCAACGCGCTCATCCCTAAATTTCTTTTCGACGTTTTGTAGGAGCATAATGAACTCTGTGTTTTCTCTTGCGGTCAACACGGGAATGAGGTTAAAGCTCTGAAAGACAAACCCAATGTGTTTCAATCGGAAATCGATCAGCTGATTTTCTGACATTTCAGTGAGTTCATTTCCGTTCACTTTGACAGATCCTGACGTTGGTTTGTCCAAACCGCTGATCAAATTTAGCAGGGTCGTTTTCCCCGAACCTGAAGGGCCCACGATCGCTGTAAACTCATTGTCTTCTATCTGAAGGTTTACTCGATTGACAGCAGCCACGGGTACAACGCCCTCGTATGTCTTGGAAAGATCTTTGGTTTCGATAACTAGGTGCTTCATGATTGAGTTTTGAATCTGAGAATTATATTTTTCGAATGGCTTCTGACGCATTCATTTTCAAAGCTTTTCGTGCTGGGTATAAGGCAGCGATGAAGGACATAACGAAGACCATCACAGCAATCGAAACATAGCTTCCTGTTTCTAGGCTCGGGTAAACCACAGCGGAAAACCCAAGGTCACTGTACGTTTCGCCGACTGCACCCAAATCGATGCCTTTGCTTCCGGTTTGTTCAATGAAAAGATATGCAACCAATAACCCAACCGGCGTACCTACAAATGACAGAAACACGGTTTCGAGCATGATCATGGAAAACACTTTTCTGCGGTTGAGCCCGATGGCTTTGAGCATTCCGATTTCGCGGGTGCGTTCCATCACCGCCATGAGCATGGTGTTGACGATACTGAAGAGCAAGGCAACAAGGATGATTCCAACGAATATGAGAGAAAATGTCCCCGAGGCTTCTACCATGTACCGCATTCCGGTGGCCAAATCCAACCAAGGCAAGACTTCGAGCTCTTGAAATTGTTGCGCATACTTTAATGCATAGGGCTCTGCCAGCGCGTGACTGCTGGTCAAGACGGCAATCTGATGATAGAATTGGTCGCCAAGGTTTAGAACAGTTTGTATATCGCCTGCCTGCACAAAGGCGTTCATGTCATCGAACATCCCGTTGTTCGATCGATAGATGCCTACCACCCTAAACGATGCGGCGACGATTTCACCTTCCAGGTCCTGTAGGGTCAGTACTACCTTACTCTTTAGCTTCAAGTTGTAATCTTCGGCCGTCCGGGAACTGACAAGAATTGGGTTCCGTTTCACTCCCTCGAAATAAGCTCCTTCGATCAGCTTTTTATCTAAGCGGGTTACCAGCGCCTCGTTATCAGGGTGAATGCCGACCAATTTGATGGAGCCCGATTTATTAGCCGACTGAAACATGCTCATCACCAAGACCCGCGCACTTACGCCTACTATCTGATCATCCGCCTTGAGAGCTTGTCCGACTTCGGTGTAGCTCGAAATGCTATGTTTTAAGGCAAACTCTTCGCGAAACAGGGTATCGTGAAACTGAAAATGAGAAAATTCATTCTCTATGACGTCATTTATTTTTTGCTCCATCATTCCTTCGTAGAATCCGGATGCAAAAGTCCCAGCCCACAACCCTAGGGCTATTGCAATGATCACCACAAGGCTTCTCACCTTGTTGCGCCACACATTTCTCCATGCGATTTTTAGTATCATATCAACTTCTCATTGCTTTGTTCGCATTCAAATTCAACAGAGTTACCAAGGGATAAATGGCAATAACACACGCAACCAATGCAACCACACTGGCCTGCTGCAAAAAGATTCCTGGCTCTATTGAGGTTTGTATGATCGGCTCCATTCCATAGTCTTCCATCATGCTGGCCTGATCTCCTCCAAAACGGATTGGGTTAAGATAGATAGCAGTGCAAATAGGTAGTGCGCCTAGGATGCCAATCAACGCTCCTAAGACCGATATTACGACGGTTTCAAAGAACACCACCCAACCCAACTTAGCCCTCTTCATACCGATGGCAACCAAGACCCCGAATTCGTGCTTTCGTTCGGCAAGCATCATCAAAACGGTTCCGAAAATGCCAAATGAAATCACCATGTAGAGTATGAACATAAATATGTAGCCTTCCACTTTGTCAGCTTCGATCATACTCACCAAATCGGGAACGAGCTCTGGCCAAGCCAAGGACTCATAGCCATCACCCAATGCAAACCTCAAATCAGCAGCCACATCTACTGCCGATTCTGCATCATCCAGAAGCACAACCAAATTGGTGATGTTGCCTTCCATACCATACAAGATTTTCGCTTCCTCAATGGGAAGCATCACGAGTTGCTTACTCAACTCTGGCGATCCAAATTTTATGATCCCTTTGATCGGGTACTTCCCTGCTGCATTGGTCCCATGATAGCCTTGCCCGAGTAGTACCATGGTATCACCGACGCCTACATGATGGAATTCTGCCAATCCACTTCCAATCAAAACCGCCTTGTCTCCTGGTAAAAAATACTCCCCATCTACAATGCGCTCATTGAGATGGGTCATCATCATTTCTCCGATGGGATCTGTGCCCACAACCATTGCCCCTTTGCTTGTGCTGTCGGTCGCGCTGAGGGCAAAGTTTTCAATGCGCTGAACCACACCATTCACATCCGGGTGGTTTTCAACAACCTCCGCCAGCGAATCCGAATAAATAAATGCATCGTCAATGCTCTTACTGGCCCAGTAACCGTTGGCGTGCACTTGGATGAACCCAGTGTAGGAAGCGACCATGGCTTCGGTCATGTTTTTATAAACCCCTTCTTTAAGGCTCATCATGAACGTTGCGAGGATGACCGCAAAGAAAACCGATGCAAGGGTAATTCCCGTACGACGCTTATTGCGCCAGAGGTTTCGCCATGCGAGTTTTAATAGAAGTTTCATCGTTGTCCAATATTGTTGGTGGCCGGCTGCATATATTTTGACGTTTCTCCGTGAGTGAATCACAGCAAAGTCATCGCATCTTCTTCATGTTTTGAACGGTAAAAAAAGCATCACCATAGATCTCATTGAATTTGATGTCATTTATCTTCATGACGGTCTTTTGACCCGTTTTCTCAACGGGTATGAGTTCTAGCTTGGTCGCCATGATGACTCCATCCATTTCTCGTACATCGGTCCCTATCATTTCATTGACCAAATAACCGTCCTCGTCGTATTGTTCGGCTTTAAGTTGAACATAGTTTTCTTGGTCCACAAAAGCTACTACTTTTCCCCATACAACGGGCGCATCCGGTTTAGGAGTCAAAACGATCTTCCAGCAGAGTTTACCATCAATGGTTGAATCTCCATCCAATTCATGGGTATAGTCAGTTACGTTGGAAGATTCTCGAACCAGATCATCGTTGCTTAGATCCGTCCCCATCCAACTTTGCATCATCATGCTAGGAGGCATTTTAATCGATCTTTCGATGCTCGGCATCCAATTCCACACTTCTTTTTCCCGTTTTAAGAAGGCAGTGCCAGCGTCTTTAGCCGGTTCCGTAAGGACCATTAAGCTGTAGTCGTTTCCTCTGCTCCAGCTTTTTAACGCCATTGATCGCGTCCACTTTGGACGAATGACATCAATGGTCATTTCCATGTAGGCCGATTCCTTCCCGCGCATTTTCTCCTCGGCTTTCCGAATTATTTCTTTGGCGTCTTGGCCGATTGCGCCCATGCCTATGAATAGGAAAAGTACGGTTGTGATTATTTTCATCTTCTTACAAATTGTTCTTTAAGGTACCGCTTCGCATTTTCTACTGGAAAATTTACGGGATCGAGGAGGCAATGCATTTGCACGCCATCCAAAACCGCAGAAAAAATCCGCATCATGGCCATGGGGTCTTGATGTCCTTGCTTCTTGAAATATTGACCGAGGCCTTCAACGTATGGCCCCATGCGACCCATCATTTCTTGCATGATCATCTCAGTCACGTCTTTCTGGAAGGCTAAACCCATGTACAACTTCCAACGCTGGGGCTCTTCGATGGGAATTTGGACGCTGATCTCAATGATCTCTTCAAATCGAGCATCGTCGATGACTTCGTTCGGATATATCTTCATCCTCTCCATCGTATATTCAAACAAGTCGGTTATCAGCGTTGTCAGAACTTCTTCTTTACTTTCAAAGTAATTGTACATCAATCCCTTTGAAACGCACGCGCGTTTCGCGATTTGACTTACTGAAGCAGAATGGTATCCTGACTCCGCAAATACATGAAGGGCTGCATCGAGAATTTCTTCCCTGCGCCCTTGGCGAATCATCTCAAATTGTTCGGCTGTTCTTGGCGACATGAATAGCTGGTTGACGATGGGCTAAAAGTACGATACTTTTTTAATTGACCAACCGGTCGGTCAAAATATCGGATAAAAAAATCCCGACCGAAGCCGGGATCTTTATGCTCATGTAGGCCGAACTTAAATCTTGATAAACCTTCCTGTTTTGTTATCGGATCTTAAGATGTAGACCCCGGATTCCAGCGAAGAGAGGTCCAGCGATTTTTCTGAGATCACTTCGCTTCGAATCAAGCTTCCGTTGATCGAATATACTTGGACGATTGCATCGTTCTCGATTCCGGTCAAGCGCACAATGTCTTGAACGGGGTTGGGAAAGAACTGAATGGCGTCTCCGTCGCTTGCGATGGAGAAAATTCCTGCCGGTGGCTCGTTAGAGTTGGTGTCGTTGGTATCGGCCATCTCAGAAAATGAAAAGTCGACCAATACGGCATTATCGCCCGCATTGCTTCCGTTTACGTTGACCGCATTTGCGCCCATGTAAAAGGTCACGTCTCCAGTTCCTTGTGCAGGTGCCGTCCAATCAAAGGTGAAATTTCCAGTAGAGCTCGGTCCAGAATGTTCAGCATATTGCCTAGAGCTGGAGGTGGAAAGTTGAACGCCAACGCCTGCATTGCTGAAGGCATTCAAGGGCGTGTCTCCAGCGTTTTCCATAGCAATGGCCTGAAAACCGTAGCCGCTGGGTGTTCCCATCGAGCTCGATACGCTGACATTGATTGAATAGACTTGTTGCGGAGCGTACTCCGTAACTTCATTTCCGTTCCCATCCATCATTGCAAAGTCAACGGATACGCTTCCAAATGAGCCGCCCGCATGGCAAGAAGTACACTTGGTTGTCCCGTCCCCAGGAGCATTAGTCGCTCTATTCCCGTTCGAGGCAGGGCCATTCGCATTGGACGTCAAAATGAGTCCAATGGATACGAGTAGCATAGAAGTAAGTACTAAGTAATTGTGTTTCATCGGTTTTTGATTTGGTTAGTAGACGCACAAGGTAAGCGAAAGGTTGAAAAACGACGGGTGTGCTTCTCTAATCTTATTCCAATTCACGCTTATCGTATTGATGGAATGCCACCTGGATTTTCCCTTCATTCTCAGTACCTTTGCAGCCGCAAAATTTAGAACCGCCATGATCGCAGCACACAACGTTTCACTTGCATTCGGAAAACAGAAGCTTTTCGACGAGGTCAACGCCAATTTCACGGAAGGCAATTGCTATGGCGTGATCGGCGCCAATGGTGCAGGAAAGTCCACTTTCCTCAAGATCCTGGCGGGTGAAGTAGAGCCGAACACAGGACACATTTCCATCGAGCCAGGCAAGCGCATGGCCGTACTCAATCAAAATCACTTTCAGTTCGACGAAATGTCTGTGTTGGAGACTGTTCTCCGTGGCCACCAACGCCTTTTTGAAGTGATGCAGGAAAAGGATGCCATCTACGCCAAAGAGGATTTTTCAGACGCCGACGGAATCAAGGCGTCAGAGCTGGAAGAGGAGTTTGCCGAAATGGACGGTTGGAACGCAGAATCAGATGCCGCCGCGCTTTTAAGTGGACTGCACATCGCCGAGGCAGACCATCAGAAGCTTATGAAGGACATGAATGGCTCAGCCAAGGTTCGAGTGCTCCTTGCCCAAGCGATCTTTGGCAATCCCGACATTCTTATCCTCGATGAGCCAACCAACGACCTGGATATTGAAACCGTAACATGGTTAGAAGATTTTCTACTCGACTTTAAAAACACGGTCATCGTCGTTTCGCACGACAGACACTTTCTCGATACGGTTTGTACCCACATTGCCGACCTTGATTATGGTAAAATCAAATTGTTTACGGGAAACTACACGTTCTGGTACGAATCCAGTCAATTGGCGCTACGTCAGCAAGCCCAACAAAATAAAAAGCTCGAAACCAAGCGTGCCGAATTGACCGAGTTTGTCCAGCGGTTTAGCGCCAATAAGTCTAAAGCTCGACAAGCCACGAGCCGGAAAAAATTGCTCGAGCGCATCAACGTAGATGACATTCAGCCTTCGAGTCGTAAGTACCCAGGAATCATCTTCCAGCAAGAGCGAGAAGCAGGAAACGACATCCTTAACATCGATGGTCTCAGTTACGTCAGCGAAGAGGGTGCTGTGTTTTTTAAAGACCTCGACTTGACCGTCAACAAAGGGGATAAAATCGCAGTAATCGGTCGGAATGGCCAAGCGATTACGGCACTCTTTCGCATTTTGGCCGGCGAGCTGCAGCCAACTTCAGGCGAATTCAAGTATGGACAAACCATCACCTGGGGTTACCTGACGGTAAATAATGAGCAATACTTCGACAACAAATACGATCTACTCGAATGGCTACGCCAATACGCACCCTCGGGAATGGACGATGTGGACGTGCGCGGATTTCTTGGCAAGATGTTGTTCAGCGGCGAAGACATCAAGAAGAAGTCGAACGTGCTCTCAGGAGGAGAAAAAGTGAGGTGCATGCTTTCGCGCATCATGATCAAAGGAGCAAACCTTCTGATCTTGGACGAGCCCACCAATCACTTGGACCTCGAATCCATTACCGCCTTCAACAATGCCTTGATCAATTTTCCTGGGACGGTCATTTTCACTTCGCATGACCACACCTTCACCCATACCGCAGCAACGCGCATCGTTGAGTTGACTCCGAGCGGCTGCATCGACAAAATGATGAGCTACGACGACTACATCGAAAGCAGTAAAATTCAAGAGCAGAGAGCAACCATGTATGCTTAGTGGGTGACTGAGATCCAGGGGCTTTTGTCGGATGCCGGCATGTAAGGATTCCAGCGATCGATCGACAAGCTGGGAAACAAATAAACATGAAACACATCTTGACGGCCCTCCTATTCCTAGGATTCACGGCCAGCGTCGCTGCGCAAACTGCAAAACAGTGGAACATCGACAAGTCGCACGCTTCCATTCAATTCTCGATCGACCACTTCTTCTCTTCCGTACCTGGAAAATTCAAGAAGTTCGATGGTGAGATCTACTTTGACCCTTCCAACCTCCAAGGAAGCAAAGCGGTTTTCACGATCGACGTTCGAAGCGTTGATACGGACGAACCCAAGCGGGATAACCACCTCCAGTCTGTAGATTTCTTCAACGCTGAACAATGGCCTGAAATCACGTTCGTTTCCTCTCGATTTGAACATGCATCCGGCAAAAACTACATGGTTTACGGCTCGTTGACCATCCACGACATCACCAAGGAAATCGCTTTGCCCTTAACCATCAAGGGTCGAATGGACAATCCCTGGAAAGATGGGTACGAAATCCTCGGAATCAAGATTGAAACAGAAATCAATCGGACCGATTACGGGGTAGGGACAGGAAGCTGGGCAGCAACCGCGGTCGTAAGCGATGAAGTAGAAATCGAGATCAACATGGAGCTCGACGCCAAAAAATAATCGCTAGTAGTGGGTAAGTACACTCTCACGGCTGAAAGACGGGAGTTTAATCGATGGATTACCCAATAAAAAAGCCCTCGCATTGGCGAAGGCTTTTTTCACGTTTGTGAGGCATACTGGGCTCGAACCAGTGACCTCTACCCTGTCAAGGTAGCGCTCTGAACCAACTGAGCTAATGCCCCTTTCTATCCGAACAATGTCGCCGCTTTTGCAAGCCAGTCCTTCCCATCGCTCGAATCGGTTATAACGGGGTGCGAAGATTGCAAATTCCTGTCAAATATCACGTTGTCTTCTTGCACTGTTGTATTTCCATTTGTTGGCTTAACTGCGATCACTTACTTTCATGCACTAAGCTATAACTCATGCAAGCATTCGAAATTGAAGCGGTATTTCATGTTCCCTCCTTCATTCTATACCATGCGTGGCTCGATAGCGACGCCCACACAAAAATGACCGGCGGAACTGCGGATTGCAGCCAAGAAGTGGGTGGAGATTTCTTCGCTTGGGACGGATACATTTCAGGAAAAAACCTCGAACTGATCCCGGGACAAAAGATCGTTCAAGCTTGGCGAACGACTGATTTTGCAGATGGCGATAAAGATTCGCAGATTGCAGTCACGTTTCGGGACCACGGTGACCATTGCCACGTTACGCTTGTGCACACCAACATCCCGGACGCACAACCCGATTACCGGCAAGGATGGCAGGAGCATTATTTCGAGCCGATGCGAATTCATTTCGGACGCGCAGCGCATTGAGCTCTAGCTCGGCTGGTTCCCCTTCTTTCATGTCTCTCCCAACCAAGTAGATCAGGCCATTCCAATATCCAAGCTTGCTTTCATGACTTCGCTGACTTTCTCTTATTTTTCCGTCTTGATCCACCAAAAACAATTTGCATGAAACTGTTTACATCAATCTTAATGCTTGCCTTACTGCTGCAGGGATGCGCTGAAGAAGCCGCGCCCAGTTCTACCCACACAAACAAGTGGAGCAAGCGAACGGTGAAGCAACTCGGGATGGATTCTCTGGTACACGGCTCTACATACTTGTCAATCTATTCCGAAATATACAGCCAAACAGAGCATCGCACCCATGACCTCACAGCCACCGTCAGCATGCGCAACACCCATCGCGCCGATACGCTCTACATTCAAAAAGCTGAGTTCTTCGATACCAAAGGGAATTTGATAAGGACCTACTTTGATCAGCCCATCTATATCGCCCCGTTAGAAACCGTTGAAATCGTCATTGACCAGACCGACCAAACCGGTGGAACCGGAGCAAATTTTTTGTTTGATTGGAGCATCCTTCCCTCCTCCAACGAACCCCTCTTTGAAGGCGTCATGATCTCAACGTCTGGACAACAAGGTATTTCATTTACCACTCACGGTATCAGAATCCACTGAAGATGATAATAGGAGTATTTTCTGTCATGATCTTGCTATCCGTAACTTGAAAATAAAATTATACCCATGAATTGGAAAGAAAAAATCGGCACAAAAGACAAACCGCTCTCCCTAAAAACACCCCCTCTCTCCTCAGACTACACCATGCATGTAGAAGAGAAGAATGGCGCTGACATCTTGGTTTGTACTGTTGGAAAGACGGTACTTCACTATGACATTCGTTGCTTAGAAGATCTGCATCAAATGCTCAATGAAAAAGGGGACTGGGTAGAACTTGGAAGCAAAGATGAAAAGCAAGAGACAAAAGAAGGCACCGTAGAGCACTGGGCAAGGTCGAGCGACAACCCCATTGGCGGCTGGTATGGGCTGAAAAAGAACTTCAGAGGGCGTGTGGGAATGTACATCCCACCATTAATGGAGGCATTAGGGTTAGCTGAGGTCACACATGAGAAAAGAGGAAACGCGATGAAGGCGAAATAGGATTTGTGCCGTCCACCATGCAAACCACCAACAGCATCCTGCTTGTAAGACCTGCACATTTTGGCTACAATTCCGAAACCGCGGAGTCGAATGCCTTCCAGTCCAACGAAACTCATCAAGTCCAAGAGATCGCCCAAAAAGCGCTGCGTGAATTCGATATGCTCGCTGCCCGATTGGCTGAGAAAGGTGTAAACGTCTGCACTGCGAAGGATACGACGCACCCCATTAAACCCGACGCGCTATTTCCAAACAACTGGGTAAGCTTTCACGCCAATGGACAAGTGATCATCTATCCGATGCTTGCACCCTCAAGGCGGCATGAGCGGCGTGAAGCAATCATCCATCAAGTCGGAAAGTCATTCGACGTCCACCAAATCGTTGATCTGACGATGAACGAAGCATCGGGTCGAATCCTTGAAGGAACAGGCAGCATGGTATTCGATCATACCGCGCGTATAGCCTATGCTTGTCGGTCTCCACGCACAGAAAAAAGCTTATTTGAAGAAACGTGTTCACGCTTGCACTACGAGCCTGTATTCTTTGATGCTTTGGATCAAAAGGGTGGCGAGATATATCATACCAATGTAATGATGACCATAGGAAACGACTTCGCTGTGGTTTGTTTAGAGAGCTTCAAACATAGCTCTGAAAAATCCTATGTCATGGAGCGCTTAGAGGCCTCTGGTAGAGAGATCATAGCGATCAGTCATACACAAATGCAGTCGTTTTGCGGTAACATGCTCGAGCTGGCCATTCCGAATAAGAAAAACATACTCGCTTTGTCGACCACCGCTTTCGGCCACTTGAATGCCAGTCAAAAAAAAGTACTGGAGCAAAGCTGTGAGCTAGTCCCACTCAACGTTGAAACGGTTGAACGATTCGGAGGCGGGAGCGTACGCTGCATGATCGCCGAAATCTTTTTACCGCCTAGGCGTGCTTCTGACTAATTCTAGTCAAAATGAGCCTTGCTTACTGCCACGCCTCGTACCTTAGTCGCCGACAATCCCATGGATTTTTCCATCACCGAAATGCTTTAATTGCACTGCATGCCTGAACTTAACCCCACCCAGCAAGACATCTTGAAAAAAATGGGCATCGAAGCATTGAATGCAATGCAAGAAGAAGCGTATACTGCCATTCACGATAACTCGGAGACCATCTTGCTTTCGCCCACAGGAACTGGAAAAACCTTGGCTTTTGTGCTCCCGCTCATCGAACAAATCAACCGAGACGCAGATGGCATTCAACTGCTCATCTTGGTGCCGTCGAGAGAACTGGCGATCCAGATCGAACAGGTAATCCGAGACATGGGTGCGGGATTAAAAATCAATGCTTTTTACGGCGGTCAATCCTTCTCGAAGGATAGGGAAGCACTCAAACATCCCCCGACCATCCTGATAGGCACACCCGGAAGGATCGCGGACCACTTGAGAAGGAGCACGATTGAAACCACAGGCATACATGCTTTGGTATTGGACGAGTTCGACAAGTCGCTGGAAATCGGATTTGAGTCAGAAATGAAGGAAGTTCTGCGTGCCTTGCGTTCATTAAAGAAGAAAGTTTTAACCTCGGCGTCACAAGAACTTGAGGTTCCTGGTTTCGTTGGATTGGCTTCACCGAGGCAGATCAACTACTTGAACCGCGGATCGTCCAAGCTCGAGTTAAAGGTGATTCAATCGCCCGATAAAGACAAATTGGAAACCCTCGTGAAATCATTGAAACACTTTGGCGACAAACCGGGAATCGTCTTTTGCAACTTTAAAGACAGCATTGACCGGGTAAGCGAAACACTGGATGACCATGGCATCTCACACGGATGCTTTCATGGAGGGATGGAACAACAAGACCGGGAACGCGCTCTGATCAAATTCAGAAACGGCACCCACCGCATCATTGTCGCTACCGATCTCGCTGCGCGTGGACTCGATATCCCAGAGATCGAATTCATACTGCACTATCACCTTCCAAACCGTGCGCATGAGTTTACCCACCGGAACGGGCGTACAGCCCGTATGCATGCTGGAGGAACCGCGTTCATTCTACAAGGTCCGGGTGAAAAACTTCCCGATTACATGCCAAAGATGGAAGAAGAGAGAATCCAAAAAGCGCCTAATCTGCCTGCATCACCATGGAAAACCGTGTTCATTTCAGGTGGAAGGCGAGAAAAAATTTCGAAAGGAGACATCGCAGGACTGTTCATCAAACAGGGAGGATTGACCAAAGAACAATTGGGCGTAATCGAAGTAAAGCACGACTGTGCGTTTGTCGGAATTCACGAAGAAGGACTTGACCGACTCATCAGCCAGGTGGACAACAGTCGATTGAAAAAGAAGAAGGTGCGTGTCAAGGTGATCTGACCCCTGGTGCCCTCACCTTTGTTGAGAATTGTACATTAGTTTTACGCGCACCTCCTAAAACCTAATACCATGCATCCAATCTTAAAAAACATCCTTGCGATTCTTGTCGGCTGGTTCGGCGGAAGCATCGTGAACATGGGGCTAATTCAGTTCGGACATTCCATGCTACCAATTGAAGGAATCGACCCTAATGACATGGCCGCATTGGCCGAGGCTATGCCAACGCTCTCGTTTGAACACTTCGTGTTCCCGTTTCTAGCCCATGCCTTAGGCACGCTTGTCGGTGCTTTCATTGCGGCGCTGATCGCGGCGAATCATAAAATGAAATTTGCTTACGCCATCGGAGGTTTATTTTTAATGGGCGGAATTATCGTGAACTATTTACTTCCTGGCCCCCTATGGTTTTCGGTTGCCGACATAACATTGGCTTACCTACCCATGGCTTGGATAGGAGGAACGCTGGCACTAAAACTCACCGCGAAATAACGCGCGGCGCACGCAACCGTTACCAACCGCTTTGCAGACAAATTCGATGTTCACACAGGGATTGATTGCCTACTGCATAGTATCCATGGGCACGACTCAACTTTCGGCTCAGACGAACTGTGCCTACCGTCAGCCCGCCAATGAACGAGTAATTCCCCAGGCGGTGTTGGACATGTATCGAGAACAATACCCAAACGCATTGGTTCGGGGCTGGCACAGTCAGCTTCGTGTTGCCGCAAATCGGCTCGAAAGACCGACCTACATCGAAATTGAATTCAGCAAAGGTAATGTGGTTCGGACCAAGCAACTGAACGATTGCCGCACGCAACAATTCGATGGCGTAAAAATTCTTTGGACCTTCTAGCTTAAATCGTGACGCCAATCATCGACCATATCCAGATCACGGTCAAGGATCTATCTCGAGCAGAAATGTTCTACGATCAATTGATGCCCCTGTTCGGATTCGATCTTTCGTTAAAAACCAAAGGCCGAGTAGATGCGCACGACTTCGACGTTATAGAATACGTCCACCCCAAACTCACGATCGGAATCAACTCGCCCAGGAGTTCGCTCAGGGAAGTAGCGGTTCACCGTCGCAGACCTGGCTCGCTCCATCACTTGGCCTTCAAGGCTGATTCAGAACAGCATGTCGATGCATTCTATCGCAACATCAAAGCGATTAACGCCGATATTGTGAATCCACCCCGTCATTATCCAGAGCACGGTGAGCGCTATTATGCCCTGTTCTTCAAGGACCCCGATGGAATCAAACTCGAAGTAATGTACGAACCTACAAACCATTGACGCAACGAACATCCCATGGCATACAGCACGTTTTTAGCCGACAGAATCGAAAGGCGTCTCCGAAACAAGGGCTTGACTGACATCAAAAAAATGATGGGTGGGCTCATCTTCATGGTGAACGAAAAAATGTGTTTGGGGATAGACATTGACAAAAGCACCGGTGCAGACCGGTTAATGGTGCGGGTAGGAAGGGCGTCCCACGATCGCCTGATTTTCAAGAAAGGTAGCCGTGAAATGGACTTTACGGGAAAAACCATGCGTGGCTTTCTGTACGTAGACCCTGAAGGCTTCGATGCTGAAGACGACCTCGATTGGTGGGTCGAAAAGGCGCTGGAATTCAACCAAAGCAACTAATCTGTCAAGCATGTCTGAATTACACCAAATCGCTGATTTATCAGAAATAAAAGAAGGAAGTAAAGCTTACAAGCGACTGCAGAAACTTCGTCGATTTATCGCTGAAATTGAGAAACATCCGGTCCCAGAGGAGATTTCCGAGCTCATCAACCAGCAGATTGATGTACTCAATGCGCATCATGGAACCCAAAATCAAGTCGGAAAAGCCATTCTTAGGTGCCAAAGAAAGCTACTCGACCTTGCCGTTCGTAAATTGAAGCTCACGCCAAGAAACTATCACCGAAATGTGTGGACGGGATTGGGAATGGCAGTATTTGGAGTTCCGTTGGGAATTTCTTTTGGCCTATCAATGCAAAATATGGGCCTTCTTGGAATCGGCATACCTGTGGGATTGGTCATTGGAATAGCACTAGGTGCAGCGATGGATAGAAAGGCCAAAGAACGCGGAAATCAGCTGGACGTGGACATGATATACTAAAAATTTGCCTCCCCCGTTTTGCCTTGACTATTGGTGAACTGCTCTATTAAACTTGACTTAATTCATTGATTATTAATCATATAGAATATTAACCACCTTTGACCAACGTCATCATTGATGAAAAGAGGAATACTAATTACATTAGGCTCGTTGGTCGGGCTCTTGTTCATCTTGACGCTTCGGCCGATCGACACAAGCCCAGAAAATGCATCTAGCATTGAAGCAATCGTCGCGGACGTTCTGGACCTCGGTGGTCCTGGTGACATCACCTTTTGTGTACAAGGAAGCGAAACGGAATATTACATCAACAGAGGCACACAGTTTGGATTGCGATCAGACGCGCTCAAGAAACTTCTCATAGGAAAGGTCGTTACTATCTATTTCGCCGATCATTTCACTCCATTGGACCCGTACGGTCTGCATCGACACATCGTTCGAATCGACTTCAATGGGAATACGTTATTTGATGAGAACAATGCACCGCATTACTTCCCTGTTCTCTGACTGGATTCGTTCAACTCTGCTCGGAAAGCGTCTTCTCGCAGGCCAAACTCAAGCTTTAGGCACGATACATTCTGAAGTTTAATCATAGATCATCGAGCAGTATGCTCAGGTTACTCCGCACGAATGCATCAAATTCTTCTTGGCTCATCATTTTACAATCTTCATCGACGATGAATTCAGAGTCATCGATCTCCTTGAGCCGGATATCTGCCGCCTTGAGGTGCATCAATATGTCATAGTGCTCGATTTCGTATTCCATAAGCATGCCCTGTATGGAGCCATAGATCGTTGCCCAATTGGGGTCAACCACATCAAATTCGTCCGACACAAAAATGGTCTTGGGGTCGTCCTCCCCCTCAAAATAGAGGTTTACTTTTCGCACTTTTTTTCCCGCTAGCTCCACAACCTCCTCTGTTTTTTCCGCTTTAAAATTCCCCAAACTTCGTCCCAATCGGTAGTCCGCAGATGAGTCGATTACTACGGCGTATTGATCGCCAAAAATCTCTATAGTATTGATCATCTCATAGGCATCGGCATCGGAAATGACATCCATTCTCAAAACGCCAGCGGCCGTCTTGAAAGAGGTCTTCATTTTATTCTCCTTGAATGTGATCTTCAACTCATCAGGAAGCATCATAACAAGGCTGCCTTTAGGGTCCATTTCTGGATAGGAAACTTGGTAGATGATCTCACCTTCAGACACATCTCCTCCCGAACGTGAACCTCCCGAGCAGGATACCACCATCGCCAACATAACCAGCACCCAAAGGTGTTTTCTATCGCCAAAACCCTGCTCCATCAGCCCTCCGTTTGAATGATCAAGGTCTTGGTAATCGACCAGAATGCCACTTGATCAGAGATTCGAATGCTGCTGGAACCATTTATTTCGGTAATGGTGTACGATGCTGCCGGGTGATCTGACATGATTTTTAGGCCTTTGGTTGGAATAGTCAACGCATCGAACACACGGGTATCGACCTTATTGAGTTGGGTCAACTTGATGTCTTCGTTCAGTTCGAACGTGAGCAAATTGGCCTTCTTGATGATGTTCATTGACAGCAACTCTTTCTTGGTTCCAAAGAAGTAATAGGCCGTGTTCAATTTTCTTTCTCGCACATCCAGCTCTTCCTCCTTCTTCGTCAATTCCACTTCCAAGTTCTTCACTTGATCCTTCATCTGTCGCATTCCACGCGACTGAAGGTCATATTCGGTCTGGAGGTCTGCGTACTCGCCAAGCACTCCGCTCAGCTCAGCTCCCAATTCTTTGAGGTCTTTATTCATCATGGCGATTTTAAGCTCCTGAGCCTTGACTTTCGTATCTAACCGAACGACATGGTCAAGCAGCAACTGCGCCGCTAAGTTTCCTTCTCCTAGGGAGCTTCTAAGGTCTTGCACAATATGCCGATTCAAACTCACCAGCGACGTCATGGATTTGACCTTGCCTACGATGACTGAATCCGCCGCTTGCGAAGCCAAGTCGCGCCGGATGGCTGACTCTAGGTTCTCTAGCGAATCGAGGTATGCGTTCACAAACTTCGCGCCTACCCCAATCCGTGTTACCACTGAATCTTGGGCCTTGACTTGTTTTCTTAAGCGTTCATTTTCAGAAGTGAGTTGGTCTACATCGGCATCGGATCCAGAGCTACAGCCACCAGCAATGCCGATCAGGAGTAGAAGGCCCAAAAGACGACCGTACAAACGATTCGTTCTCATAGCGGGTTGATTGGGTTAGTCTGTGACAAATATAGTCCACGCATCCAATGACTTAAGTGCTTTATAGGAGTAGATGATACCTACCTTGGATTAGCTTCATGATATTCGAGCGGATTCAACGTCCGACAAGCAACGAAACTCAACATGAGTGGTTTCGACAAATCTTGGAACGATTTCGATCCTGCTGCGGAAATCAATCGAACCGATCCAAGCCGAATCGCCGTTCTTGATTCAAAAAAAAGCCTTCCGATAAACGAAAGGCTTTTAGTGATTGAGTGGGAGCTGAGGGGTTCGAACCCCCGACCCCCTCGGTGTAAACGAGGTGCTCTGAACCAGCTGAGCTAAGCTCCCTTGAAATCCCTTTAAAAAGGGGCGCAAATATACACGAACTTTCTATTCGTGCAATCTTTTTTCAATGTGCGCTCAGCCGACTTCTACCTCCAATATCCACGACTTTTGAAGCGCCTTCATTTCTTTGAATGCTACCGCTTTAGCATCGGTCACTTCCAACTTATCGTTTTGGGTAGACACTGCTTTTCCCGAGACCATCACCACGGTTTTATGCTCTGGAACTGCATAGGTTTGGCCTTCTTTCAATTGCTTGAGTTCCCCAGCTTCACCAATCGCCTTGATCTGGCGTTTGTCCAGGTGCTTAAACTTATCGTTCTTCTCCAAGGCGCGCACGGCCATTCTTCCGAGGGCGTGCTGCCACAGTACCTTTTCAAACTCTGGATGCGCTTGTACAATGCGATCGACGTTAGGCGCCGATAGTGCCAGAACGGTAACCGGAGTTTCTGCAAAGACTTCGAATTGACTTTGCCCCTTCGTGAGGTAAAGGATTTCTCCTATTCCATCCCCTTTGCCGAGCACTTCCACCGTACGCTTGCCATCCTTGATGTTGACGTTTCCCCGCGCAATGATGAACAAACCCTGTCCCGCGTTCATATTTCTAACGATGCGTTGACCGTTCGAATAAATCCGCGTTTGACAAAGTTCAGTAATGAGCTTAAGGCCCTCCTTTGGGAATTCTTGCAGCCAATTGATCGAAGTGACCAATTCCTTCGTTTCGGGCAATTGAATACTCGGAGGACGCTCCATCAGCTTCTTCATGCGGGCTTCGATGTCGCCAGTAATTCTGGCTACTTCCGAATTATTGAGTCTTCCCTTGCTTTTCAACCTGTCTACCGTGTGCAGTTCATAATTCAGCACCGACCGAATTGCCTGCCTCGTGGCAATTGCACGATAAATTTCCGGGTATGTATTTCTCAGGTTGCGCATGAAGGTTTGTCCAGAGATGATGTTTTCGCTGATCTCTTGCTCGATGATCTCAAGGTTGGACCGTTCGCTTTCTTCCTCTCCTCTATACATGCTCTCTAACAACGACAAGCAGTCTTCTTGCGCCTTGGTAAAGCCAACCGCACAATCATAGCTCACAGCCAAGCGATCAAAGAAAGAGTCCTCGGTGATCCTACCAATGACCGGTACTGACTGCATTGCGCTCATCCACTTGGGAGGTTTCCAAAGCTCTTCCAAGTCTTTTCTCGCTGAGAGCGAAACCTCTCCTTTGATGTCTAAAATTTCGTTCACCGTATCCGTAAGGGTACGCACCGCATCCGCGCCCAGCATGCCCTCCTTAAACTGGCGCCAGTAGCTGCTCTTTTCTTTCTCAAGAATCCGTGTCCGGTGCTCCGCCATCTTGGCTACGTTCAGTTTGCTTTCATCGATGTCTTGAACCAACGCGATTTCTTTGGGAAGGTATTCGGCCACCGTACTCCAATTCGCTTTTCTCAAATTGCGGTCCTTCTTTAATTTCTGAACATGGCTTTCTGCACTGCTCCGCATGTATTCGCTTGAAGACTTTATCATCAAGGCTTTCGCCGGTGGAATGTCCAGCAGCCCTAAACGCTGAATCAGCGCCTTGATGGTGGTAGCATTGACCAGAAGTGTAAGGGTTACTGCCCCTGCGATTAAGAATAAAAACTGATCCTTGATTTTGGCTGCGGCTTCTGGGGTGATGTCCATAGACTCGGCCATGACTGTCGAATCCACTCCCGCTACCATCAACGCCAATGCTAAGCCAATTGCACCGCGCAACGCGCCGTACCACACAACAATTGCGTCCTTGACCGGAAGGCCGTAGCCCGTATTCTTCATGAATGGGTAATGAATGAGCATCACAATGGCCCGAACGATGTGAATGCCAATGTAAACTATGCCCAGAACCAAGAAATCGTTGGCGGTAAATTCGGTCCTGCTCGCGATGACCAATCCGACAATTAAAAAGATCAAGCAATTGGCGATGAATCCTGCCAATTCCCAAAATTCGTGCATAAAATGTTCTACTTGAGGCGAGATGCTGGAACGGCCAAACCCTCCGACCAACAGGCCGAGTGCGACCAAAGCCAATACGCCTGAGACGTGTAAGAAATGCTCAGCGACATAAAAGGTAATGTAGGCCGCCGCTACCACTACCGATATTTCCACCATCGCATCATTGAAAACGCCTTTGAGCCATCGCAGCGTAATCCAACCCACTATCAGCCCAACGCCAATACCACCGATTGCGACGCGTAAAAACTCAACGAATCCATTGGTATCGCTCGCCTCACCTGATATTCCCAAAAAGAACACCATAAAAAGAACGATGGCTGTACCGTCGTTGAGAAGGGATTCTCCCTCGATCAATGTCCCCAACTTCTTGCTGGCTCCTAAGTCTTTCAGCAAAGCGACAACCGCCACTGGATCCGTAGCGCTGATCACCGAACCGAACATAAACGCCAATCCCCAGTTGGCCCACCCTTCTAGTCCGATGTCAAACATATCGATCGCGTACACCATCGCTCCTGTAAGAAGGAGGGCCACTAGTATGCCTGGCACGGCGAGAATGACAGAGTTTGCCGCTGATTTTTTAAAGGTGTGAAGATCCATCGCAAACGCCGCCTCGAAAATCAAGATGGGTAAGAAGACAAAAAAGAGCATGTGGGGGTCGATATTGGCCGCCCAGATGAACGAATCATGGATAAAACTCACGTCCAATGAACCCCAAGACTCGAATAAATGCATTCGATTCAAGACACCCAAAACGATACCGATGATCAATAAAAGTGCAGTAAAAGGCACCGGGATTCCTTTGAGGAAGTGCCGTGTAGCTGCTCCGATAAAGACAGCCAAGATGATGAAGAAAAGTGGATTCGTATCAGGGCCGTGATGCCCCCCTTCGCCGTGTTCATCGTGTATTTCCGCTTCCGAGTGCTCAGCTTGCTCATGACTGGTCGGAGATGCGTGTTCCTCATGATCCTCTCCTTGTTCCTGAGGCTCATCCATAGCGAAGGCGATTTCTCCACTTAGCTGCTCCATCGGATTATGGAGCGCATGAGAGTCAGATGAATAAAAGAATCCGTTAACAAATACGAAAATCACAGCAATCAAGCCGATTGCCTTCCATTTCACTGGGCGCATAGTTGAGCGGGTTTAGGTAATAGGTGCGCCCAAATTATTGAATTTGTTCGCTCCGACCTAGCGCTCAGATCGAATCCACGAACTTTTTTATCTCGATTGGATAGTGATGGAGCTCGAGCTTTCTGACTTTGGCTTCGATATCCGCAGGGTCATCTCCTGCTTTCAGCTCAACCTTGTGCTGAGCCAATACCTTGCCTTTGTCGTATTCAGCGTTCACCATGTGAATGGTAATGCCAGATTGAAGATCACCACTATCCTTGACCGCTTGATGGACATGCTTTCCCCACATTCCCTTGCCTCCGAACTTGGGCAACAAGGCGGGGTGAATATTGAGGATTCTTCCTTCAAAGCGTTCAATCAAATAGGGCGGCACAAGTAGCAGCCACCCCGCCAATACGATTACATCCACCCTGTATTCTTCCAGCAAGGCCATCATCAATTCTTCATCTCCTAAATCCTGCTTGGTAATGATGGCGAATTCGACCTTGGCGCGTTCAGCGACTCCAATCACTCCAGCATCCGACTTATTCGTCACCACAATCGAGACCTCCACCGCGGGGTCGTTCTGAAAGTATTGGATGATCGAGCTGGCGTTGGTGCCAGTTCCTGAAGCAAAGATTGCCAAGCGGGTTACGCCCATGGTGAAACGGATTTACTGATTACTTTGGAAGCCCAAAAGTAATGGCAATCATGAGTACGGAGCCTCGATTCATTCCCTACGACCCAGTTCAACAAGATAAAGCAGGCACGCTCGATCGAGCGAAGGACTTTTATGCCTTTCACAATCGCCGAAGGAGCATACGCGAATTTTCGAATGAGGATGTGCCGTTTGAGGTCATTGAAAACATCGTAATGGCCGCTGGCACCTCACCGAGCGGAGCGCACAAAGAACCCTGGACCTTTTGCATCATCCGTTCGAAAACGCTGAAGCAACAAATTCGAGCAGCGGCAGAGGCAGAAGAACAAGAAAGCTATACCAAGCGGATGAACGAAACGTGGCTGGAAGATCTCGAGCCATTAGGGACGGATTGGCACAAACCGTTTCTAGAAACCGTTCCTTGGATAATTGTGGTATTCAAGCGGATTTATGAGCTTAAAGACGGTAAAAAACGTCAGAATTACTACGTGAATGAGTCTGTTGGCATCGCTTGTGGCATGCTTATTAACGCAATTCACAACGCTGGATTGGTGACATTAACGCATACTCCAAGCCCAATGAACTTTCTTTCGAAAATCTTAGAACGACCTGACAATGAGCGACCTTACCTTCTCTTACCGGTCGGTTATCCAGCGCCGGATGCAGAGGTTCCAAACTTGAAGAGAAAGTCGTTCGAAGAATTGGCAGTTGTCTTCGAATGAGAATCTATTTGGATAAATCAACCTAAAAGATATTTCTTTGCAGTCTCAAAAGCATTAATAAAATCAAGCACTATGGCTGATATCAAAGAAAGAGTAGTAGCTATCATCGTTGATAAGCTCGGAGTTGACGAAGGAGAAGTAAATCCAGAGGCAAGCTTCACAAATGATCTTGGAGCTGACTCTCTTGACACGGTAGAGTTGATCATGGAGTTCGAGAAGGAATTCAACATCGCTATTCCAGACGATCAAGCAGAAAACATTGCCACCGTTGGCGAAGCCATCAAGTACATCGAGGAGCACGTCTCTTAGATTCACATCCTAAAACATAGATTATGACGCTGAAGCGGGTAGTGGTTACCGGGCTTGGGGCGCTTACGCCTATAGGAAATAACGCTCAGGAATATTGGGAAAACCTTCTCAATGGAACAAGCGGGGCGGCTCCCATTACTCGCTTTGACACGTCTAATTTTAAAACGCATTTCGCGTGTGAGGTCAAGAACCTCGACCTCGACAATCATTTCGATCGCAAGGAGGGTCGGAAGCTTGACTTATTCAGCAAGTACGCCATCATCGTTGCCGACGAGGCAGTGAAAGATGCTGGATTGGTCGAAGACAATGTGAACCAAGATCGCACCGGTGTGATTTGGGGATCTGGAATCGGCGGCATCATCACGTTTCAAGAAGAAGTAAAGGGATTTGTAGAAGGTGGAATGAATCCGCGTTTTAATCCTTTCTTTATCCCGAAGATGATATCCGACATCGCCGCCGGACATATCTCCATTAAATATGGATTCAGAGGGCCCAACTTCAGTTTGGTGAGTGCATGCGCGACGAGTACCAACTCGATGATTGATGCATTCAACTATATCCGACTGGGGAAAGCAGACGTAATCGTTACTGGTGGTTCTGAAGCTGCGATCAACGAATCTGGCATTGGCGGTTTTAACGCCATGCACGCGCTTTCCACAAGAAACGACGACCCGAAAACGGCGTCACGTCCTTTTGACAAAGACAGAGATGGATTTGTAATGGGTGAAGGCGCCGGCTGTTTGATATTAGAAGAATACGAGCACGCCAAAGCACGTGGCGCCAAGATCTATGGCGAAATTTGCGGTGGCGGTTTATCCGCTGATGCCCACCACATTACAGCTCCTCACCCCGATGGGTTTGGCGCATTGAATGTAATGCGGTCAGCTATGGAAGATGACCCAAGTATTTCACCAGAGAGCCTTGATTACATCAATGTGCATGGTACGAGTACTCCCTTGGGTGATGTTGCAGAGTTGAAGGCGATCCGCGGAGTCTTCGGTGATCATTCTGAGAAGCTGAACATAAGCTCTACCAAGTCGATGACCGGTCACCTTCTGGGTGCTGCAGGAGCCATCGAAGGAATTGCTACGCTTCTCGCAGTGAAGAACGATATCGTTCCACCGACCATCAACCATTTTACGGATGATGATGCCATTGACCCCAAGTTGAACCTTACGTTCCACAAAGCTCATAAGCGCACAGTTAACGCCGCATTGAGCAATACTTTTGGATTCGGAGGCCACAACGCCTCTGTGATCTTTAAGAAGTTTGTGGGCTAATCAAACGCACCGACGACTTCTACTTCTTTAAATCACATACTGACAGGCAAAAACGTCTGATCAAATACCTCAAAAAAAACTGGGGTGTAAAAGCCACGGACATTTCGTGGTACGAAAAAGCCTTACGCCATAAATCTGTGGTCGGGTCTGGAAAGTATTGTCACCAAGATTGCAATGAGCGCCTGGAGCTATTGGGGGATGCCGTGCTCGATACGGTGATTACTGAGTATCTATTCAAGAAGTATCCCGAGTCGAACGAAGGGTATTTGACCAAACTTCGCGCGCGCATTGTAAACCGACAAACGCTCGGAACGGTGGGTGTTGCTTCTGGATTGCACGAGGTGATTGAGGCGCGGATAGGAACCGAAGATTCCATGGATAAAATCGTCGGAAATGCCTTGGAAGCCTGGCTTGGGGCCATCTACATTGATCGTGGCTTTACCGTGGCAAAAAAGAGCATCGAACGCTTTCTCGTTCCGAACTACATCGACATCGAAGCCATCATCGAAAACGCGATGGATTTTAAAAGCCAATTGATCGAATGGGCCCAACAGAACAAAAAGGACCTGCGCTTCAACACATCCAACAATGCCGACACTGAAAACTTGTTTGTCTGCTCCGTGGTGATGGATCAAGTGCTCCTAGCCAGCGGCAAGGAACGCTCTAAAAAGAGAGCTGAGCAAGCCGCCTCCAAAGCCGCATGCGAATCCTTAAAGCTCTAGCACGTGTCAAAGCAACGCCTGATCCTCGATGACGAATATGACTTTCTCTCATTTGGATTGAGCTGTCATTGGAAAGACTACCGGGTGGCCTGGCTGATGAATCGATCCTTGAACAAAGACTTTCGTCGCGAAGTGCTTCAAATTCCAGGGAAAAATGGGGGATTGGATGAATTTACCAAGTTTGTGTACAAAGATGGGGATGCTCACCTAAACTACGTCCTCCTGTCTAACCACAATGAAGAGACCTTTCTCTTAAAAGGACACAAACAGTATGATTTCTTCATGCTGATTGAAGGTTATATTGACATCTTTGATGCCGATTCGTTTCTGGAGAGTTTGCAAGCGATTGAAGGCATTCAATTTGTAGCCCCGTTAGACAACGCTGATTTCAAGCGAATCCAATACTCGCTATTTGAAGACTAGGCTGTTGAAGACTTCGATCAGACCTACTTTCTCCTCCTCTGGCATTCGATACATTCGTTAATTAAGGAATATGCTGAAAAACAAAACCAAGATCGTAGCCACGATCGGACCCGCAAGCTCTCCCAAAGAGGTGCTCAAGAAAATGATTGAGGAAGGGATGAGCGTTGCTCGTCTCAATTTTTCTCATGGTGAACACGCCATCCATGAAGAGGTCATGAACACCCTCCGACTCATCGATAGTGAACTGCACACGCATACGGCAATACTGGCTGATTTGAGCGGTCCCAAATTGCGCGTCGGTGAACTCAAAACGCCTGATGTACAACTCGTGATGGGCGCTGAACTCAGGATCACTTCCGACGAGATCATAGGTGATGCCAACAGGGTGATGATCAGCTACCCCGATCTTGTCGCCGATGTTAAAATCGGTGAGACCATTCTTTTGGACGACGGAAAATTACGCGTAGATGTCAGGGGCTTTGACGGCACGGATGTCATTACCGAGGTTACCCAAAGCGGCGTTTTAAAGCCCAGAAAGGGAGTAAATCTCCCCGATACGAAAGTGTCTTTGCCGTGCTTGACCGATAAAGACTTGGTCGATCTTGCATTCGCACTCAACCACAATGTGAGTTGGGTGGCCCTCTCCTTCGTACGAAGTGCAGATGACATCAGAGAACTACGCGAAAAGATCAAGGAGAGTGGTAAAAACGTCCGGATCATCGCCAAAATTGAAAAGCCCGAAGCAGTTGAAAACATCGATGCCATCATCGCTGAGGCGGATGGAATCATGGTTGCAAGAGGAGACTTAGGCGTAGAAATTCCTTTGCAGAACGTTCCACTCGTACAGAAGGAAATCGTTCGGAAATGTCAAAAAGCTGGTCGCCCGTGCATCATCGCCACCCAAATGATGGAAAGCATGATTGACAACATGTCGCCAAGCCGTGCTGAAGTAAACGATGTAGCCAATGCAGTGATGGATGGGGCGGATGCGGTGATGCTGAGTGGGGAAACCAGCGTTGGCCAATACCCCATCGAAGTAGTGCAGACCATGTCTAAAATTATCACCCGCGTTGAGGACTATCAAGGAATCTATTTCCGAGACATTGAACACGATAGCACACCTGATCGGGTCATCACTGACTCCATCTGTCATTCGGCGGTACGACTAAGTCAAAAAACTGGCGCTAAGGCGATCGTTACCATGTCTTTCTCTGGGTACACTGCCTTTCGCATCTCTTCGTACCGACCCAACGCTTGGATCTTTGTGTTCACATCGAACTTTAAAATACTGAACATGCTCAGCTTGGTTTGGGGTGTGAAAGGATTTTATTACGACAAATTTGTCAGCACGGACCATACCATTGCCGATATTAAGTACGAACTCAAGAAGGCCGGTTTCTTAAACGATGACGACTTGGTAATCAACGTAGCGAGCATGCCGATCGCAAAAAAAGGCATGTCGAACATGCTCAAAGTGAGTAAAATGTCTGAAGGATGAACCCAGTAAATCGAAACAGCGTATAGAATAATAAACAAGCCCTTGAAACGCCTCGCCCTCATATTGCCCGTGCTCACGGTTCTTAGTCTCATGCTCCTGAGCCTTTCGGAAGACAATCCCTCCTACTATTCGAAACTCGACGGAATGTTTGAACATTCAGGGTCCTGGGCATCGGAAGGGTTCGAGGGGCCCGTGGTTTCTGAACAACCTACCTGTACTTCCAGCGGCAAAACATCTATCCACATCAAAGATTCCCTGGTTTCGCTGTGCGATAAGATGGTGCTTAGCGGCGATGCGAAGCTCATCGTGACTGACGGCGGTGAGCTGCATCTCAAGGGGCAAATGGAAGTGCTTGGGAATGCTCAAATCATTGTAGAGAAAGGTGGGATACTCAACATCGGTGGGCAGTTGGTACTTACCGGCGCATCAAAACTTCACTTGGAGGGATCGTTGAGCGTGAATAACAACATCGAGGTCCTCGGGAAAGCCATTGCCTGTGGAAATGGAAACGCCAAAGTAGGAGGTCGTATTGCTGGATCTGGTTGGTGCCTCGACTTGAATGTCTTACCCATCGAAATGATCAACATCGATGCGCAATTGTTCTCAGATGAAAACATCACCCTTCGATGGACCAGTCAGATCGAATCTGAAAAGGACATGTTCGTCGTACAGCGATCTTCGAACGGGATGAGTTTTAAAGAAATCGGTCGCGTGGATGGTAGCGCGGAAAATGAAAAGTTGTCTGCCTACGTCCTCGAGGACAAAGGGCTTTCACCCGGCCATTACTATTATCGAATCATCCAGAAAAATGAAGGCGGGCAAGTAGAGGCGACTGAGCTAATCGCCGCCACGATTCAACCGAACACAGCCTCCGGAAAATGTGAACTGGAAGTGGACCCAAACCCATGTGTACCAAGCTGCACCGTGACCCTCAAGGATTGTCCGGGAGCAGTATTTAGGGCTTATGTAGTTGACGGGGCCGGCAGAACAATATCTGAATTGGTTCCTGTCAACACCCGAGATAAGAACCAGAGCATTCAATACCATTTGAATAAGGACAATTTTGCGATGCCAGGAGTGTACATCATCCATGCATCTTCTGACCAGAGCGACGTCTCCAAAAAGCTCATCATCAATTGAATCGCATAGTTTTCACATACATGCTGATGGCTTTGTTCTTCCTCGGAATGAACGGTTGCGCTGACGAGGCCAAGAAAAACCAAGCGGAGCAAACCATCGATGAGTCATCCGAAGGCGTTGATAACAAGCAAAACGGAACGGCCCGAGTGGTAACGCTGCCAACACCAATGCAGATTCCCGCCTTGCTCAAGAATACGAAAGCGACCTACTCGGCCTCTAGCCTGCTTCCAATCATTTCGGATTACAAGTCGTACTATCAATCCGGTATATTATTCGGTATGTACATGCTCGACTTGTCCTACGCAGGTGCATTTACACACCAGCAAGCCAGCTTGAATTATTTCCGGGCTTGCAAGAGAATCGGAGATGACTTGGGCCTCGGTGTGAAAATCACCGAAAAATACGCCCAACGATTTGAAAGAAACACTTCCCGGCCTGATTCCCTGGGTCGGATTGTGCTGGAGATGTATGACATGGGACATAAGGTTTTGATAGATCAAAACAAGGAGGGACTTGGCTTTTTGATGGTCTTGGGGTGTTACATGGAAGGGATGAACCTCATGATGACACAGGCGCGTGACCACGACCTCATTCTCTTCGTGCACTTGCTGCACCAACAAAAAAATTACGGGAATAACCTGATTGCCATGTTCGAACCGTATGAGATCCCCGGTGAGATCAGCGAAGAATTTGAATACTTCCGGCAAGTAGTTGGCGCCCTAAATGCTACTGATATACCGAGCGTATACGAACTGAAATCCGGAAAGCGAACGATCGCCGGAATGCAAGAAAAAAACCTGCGCTCGATCCAAACAAGCTTGGCGGCATTTCGAAAATCCATCCTCATTTAAACATGAAAGGTAAAGTAACAGGCATCGGCGGCATTTTCTTTAAATCGAAGGATCCCAAAGCCATGAAAGACTGGTACGAAAAAGCGTTTCATCTTCCGATGGATCAATACGGGCATATGTTCATTTGGCGAAGCAACGAGGCACCGGATCAACAATGCACCACTCAGTGGAGCCCAATGGCCAAAGACACCGACTACTATGCCCCGAGCGAGAATGAATTCATGATCAATTACCGCGTCGAACACTTGGACGACCTCCTCTTATCACTTGCTAAACAAGGCGTGAAACAAGTTGGATCGCTGGAAGAATACGAATACGGTCGATTTGCATGGGTAATGGACCCCGAAGGCCGAAAAATTGAACTGTGGGAGCCTAAGGACGAGGCCTTTCTATAGCCGCCATCTCTACGGCCCTACCGCCTAGCATCAATGAAACCAAACCTCTTAATCATCAGCAATTATCGCGACCCGGTTGCTCCCATACGACCTGAGGCTGAGATCGTACTTCGGCTGGTTAAAGAAGGGTTTCAAGTTACGGTGATGACTCCATCAGAAGGCGTTTATCCAGCTCGATTAAAGGAAGCCGGCTGTACCCTGATCGACCACTTGCCGTCTTCAAAATTCGATCGCGCGACGGTAGACCTAATCAAGCACGTTGTCTCAGAAGGTCGGATAAACATCGTCCACGCCTTCAACAGCAGGGCCATTGCCAACGCTGCTTGGGCGCTGTTTTGGAACAAAGAGGTGAAACTGGTGACGTACCGCGGCTATACGGGCAACATTCACTGGTACGACCCCACGAACTACATTTCATTTCTGAATCCGCGCATCGATTATCGCGTCTGCCTTGCCGAAAGCGTTCGGGAAATGTACCTGAAGAATGGGGTTAGTCCTTCAAAAGCAGTAACGATCAACAAAGGGCACGACCCGACTTGGTATACCGATGTAGAAGCTGCAGATCTCTCAGAATTCAACCTACGACCCGATGCAGTCGTTTGTACGTTGGTGGCGAACAACCGGGTAAAAATGAAAGGCATTAAACACGTCGTTGAGGCGGCCGCGAGCCTTCCTAAAGAAAGCAAGTTGCACTTCCTGATGGTAGGAACCGGATTGAATCCTCCATCGATCGAATCTCAACTGCGGAAGCTCGGCATTGAAGCACGATTCACGTTTACCGGTTATCGTTCAGATGCGCCCGCATTGGTCAAGGCATCGGACATTTCCTTGAGCGCATCCCTCTTTGGAGAGGCGACTCAAAAAGCCGTGATCGAAGCCATGCATTTGGGAAAGCCGGTGATCATTACGGATATTTCTGGCAACAAAGGAATGGCAGAGCACGGCACTTCGGGCTTCATAGTGCCTCCAAGTAATGCTGAGGCAATAAAGGAAGCCTTGCTTGAACTAGAGCGCGATCCGGCGAGAAGATCAGCCATAGGGGAAGCAGCAAAACGCCATATTGGGGCTTTTCTTTCCATCGAAAGGTCCGTGAAAGAATACGCTGAATTCTATACTCGGATCGCTTCAGAATAAAATGACGCGAATCGCTTTTTGGGCGAGGCCGAGGATCTTCAATAAGTAACCTCCTGAGGACAGTTGCCTTACATCGAGTACGGTCATGTCGCCCTGAAAGGTAATCGGCACTAAGCAAATGTTCCCGTGCTTGTCTTCCAATTGAATCTCTGAAGGTGGGATGAGGTAGGAACGATCTTCTGATAAGACGAAAAGCTTTCGGTGCTTTTGATCTGCATATACGATGGGATGCTGAGATCCTTGGAATGTCTGTGCAAGCATACGTCTCAAGATTAAAGGTTCACATTAGTCTACTAGAGTATACGATAACGAAAGCCGTTAAGTTTCATCTAGTGGCCCATCGCCAGTAGTACTTGAACCTTGTGGGCAATTTCAGGCTCCCTCAGGCCTGTTGTGGATTGCTTGTTAGAAGTCAGTCTGAAATCACAATTAAGTACCTAGAGATGCTCCAAAAGAGCTTCTGGTTGTCGATGAACAAATCGCCACTGATGATGCGGTAGCTTTCGCTCGGGTGCTCGGTGATCAGTTTTGCCTTGGCTCCCACACGCATTTTTTTCAGTTCTCGCAAGTCTTTTGCTTCGAAAGCTGCTCTCTGCATGTCTTGATTGACGTCGCTTGAACGCAACAATCCCCCTTTCTCCAACACGCCTGATTCTATGAGTTCCCGTCGGCTTCCGATGGCCACATAAACCGTATTTAGATTCTTCTTTAATTCGCTCATCTGCTCTTCCATCGAACTGATGTTGCCTTCCATGGCCTGTAAATTTTCTTGCAGCACCATGCGTTCTACTTCGGCCTGCATGTACTCTTCAAACATGTCTTTGAAATCCGTACCAAGCGTACCCAAATCGTGGTTTAGGTGCGCCATTCTCAGGTTGTTCATCTCCATTTTCTCTTGCATGGACTGCACGATTGAGAAAAGGTTAGCCGAAGTCGCACTGCTCGCACCGAGGTTATCTTCTAGTCGCGTGATGTAATTCTGATTGAGCTCCATGATGGAACGCATTCGCTCTACATTGGCTCGAATGGCACCCTTGTCCCGAATCCGCTGATTCATCTGTTGCATGATTTCGGATTCCACCACGCGCATTTCTTTCATGTTCGAATCGATCGCCTTAAACGTCAGTCCAATGGCATCCAGAATGGAGTCCCGATGGGCCAACTTGCCTTTAACCTCTTCTAATTCGACGGTAAGTGGGGTACAATCTTCTCCGCTACACGCTCCAAGGGTGGCAATGATCGCGAGGACAACAATCAGTCGGTGGGTTTTCATACTTGCGATATTACTCTATCCCCTCCCAAATTCAAAGGATAGAAGCACGGTTTGCTGCTTATAAGCGCTTTTTTGTCTAAGATTGATTCCTTGAATGTGCTTGCAATCATACATGGTCGCGCTGCGTTAAATACCCAGACGGAGCGCTCGATAAAAACGTGGGCCAAGACTAGGCCACATCACGAGCTCCATATTCATCATACCAATGCTACCAAGAACGCATTCGATCGCGTAAAGAGCGATCCGACGATCGATGTGGTGATCAGCTGCGGAGGAGATGGGACCAACAACGAAGTGCTCAACGGCATCATGGAGCTGAACGAAGAAGACAGGCCTTCACTGGCCATTGTTCCACTGGGTTCAGGAAATGACTTCGCCAGGGTGCTTCCGAAGCGAACTTTGGCTCAATCCCTTTTGGCAATCGAACAAAATCGGCCCACTTGGATCGATGTACTGCACATCGAATCCTCTGATCGTCGATGGCATGCCCTCAACATGATTACATGTGGAATAGGAGCAGAAATCGCAGCAACGGTCAATCGTAGGAAATTTAGCCTGCCGTCTGCCATCAACTATTACAGCGCCATTGTTCATTGGTTGCTGAAGTACAGAGCTCCCATGCTCGAAATCACTGACGACAGCGGCACAAGCGTTTCATGTGTATTCCTGACTGCACTCGGAAACGGCACCTTTGCGGGCAATGGACTTGGGCTCAATCCTCAATCGACGATCAACGATGGTGAAATGGGCATCACGGTCATTGGAGACGTTAGTGTTTTTGACTTCCTCCGTCATCAATCTACCCTCAAGAAAGCTGTAAGGGTAGCCGATCCGAGACTCTCCTATCGCACGACCAAGGCATGTAGCATTCGGGTTAAAAAAGGAACATGCGCCATCGAAACGGACGGAGAAGTACTGACCCGATTATCGGTCGAGGAAATAGCAACTATTCACCTACTTCCACGCGCGGTACGCATACTGTAATCATTGCTTCGACTTAAGGCGAAAGCCAACGTACGTCATCCGACCAAATATCGGTCCCCAGATGAATGAACTATCGAAGTAACTCCCAAATGGATCATCGCCCGCTACGATTGGGTTCTGTTGTTTCACGTTTGTGATGTTCTCCATACCCGCGTACACTGCAAACCGCTCTTTCCACGATTTCGAAATCTGGGCATTCATCAAGATCAAATTAGGCGATTGCTTTTCCAATTGGTATTCTTCAGGATTGGCTTCCGTGCTCGGAATTCGCTTCGGGCCTTGCCATTGGACGGTATAATCAAAGCTCCAATCGTTGTTGGTTTTGTACGACAGGTTTACAAATGCCCGATGCCTCGATATGAACGGCTTGGTGAGCAACGTGCCGCTGTAGTTGGTCATTACGTCGTACCACCGGTACGCCAGTCGAACGTCAAAATTGCGCATGACTTCATAATCAAATTGCGCTTGGGCGCTGGTCGAATAGCTTCTTCCCACCAAGTCATACACCCGTACTTTTCTGGGATCTTCCATGTCGACAACCGTCTGGTTTTCGAATTCTGTGTGATAGAAGTCTATCGACAGCGTGGCTGGACGGTAGTCAATGCGCATGTTCTGAACGAAATTCAACCCGAAGTTCCAAGCCACCTCCGGCCGCAATCCGAATCCTGGAATGCTCGCGTCGCCATCTATTTCCCATTCGCGCGATGTGGCCAAGAGCGAAATGTTCTCCGCGATCACGTTGGCTGTTCGTTGTCCTCGACCCGCAGAAGCTCTGAGTACCGAGCCTTCTTTGATCTCATATCGCATGTGTAAGCGAGGGGTGAAAAAGGCACCATAATAGTTGTGGTAATCAGCTCGTACTCCCGCGACCGCACTGAATTTGGTGAAATACGAAAATGTGTATTCGAAAAACGCACCTGGAACGATTTCTTCCCGATTGTACTGATTCGAATCCAGTGATTCGGTGAACTTATCGTACTGGAAACTAGCACCCGTGCGAAACTTATGGGTTGAGGTGCCGAAGATGGATTGGTAAAGCGTATTTACGTATGCACTTTGTTGATTCGCTTTGTACTGTCGATTTCCAAAGAAACCATCGTAGTCATGGTAAACCAATTTGGTCTGCATCCCTGCGCTTCTATACTTGGCGTTTGGAAATACAACACCGCTTTTTCCCCAAACTTCATACCTGCGGGTATTCCACCCCAATTCGTATGGAAATCCGATTTCTTGGTCTATCTGGCCGCCTCGCTTTTCCTCATCGATGGCGCGCATTCCGACCTGTCCTTCCCAACCCTTGTTATTGTTAAATTTCCAACGGTTCAGTGCGTTGACCATGTGCCCTGTAGGGAAGTCTAAAAACTCGTCTCCATTCCCATTTACCTCTATGGGCCGTATGTTGCCGTGAAGCAAGACCGCCGTTGACACCTTGTCACTCAGCTTCTGGGCTGCGTTGACGTTGAGCTCTGTTCGTCCTCCTTGGTTGCCGTAACCATTGACGAACCATCGGTTCATTGTCTCCGGTTTCTCTAACTCCACATTGATTTGCCCTGTTACACTCTCAAAGCCGCTGGCTACCGAGCCAGAGCCTTTATTCAATTGAATGCCCTCGATCCAGGTTCCTGGGATATAGGTAAGTCCCTGCACAGATGCCAGCCCCCGAATCTCGGGGATGGCCTCACGGGTGATTTGGGAATACTTGCCATCTAGGCCTAGCATTTGGATTTGTTTGGTACCGGTAACCGCATCCGTAATGGCAACGTCTACCGATGGATTCGTTTCGAAGCTTTCTGAGAGGTTGCAGCACGCAGCCTTGTAGAGTTCTTCTTGCCCGATCTGCTCAGTCTTGATAGGGTCCATGTACGAAATCTCGGTAGACTTTTCTCTATAGACTACTTCTACTGCGTTCAGTACCTTCTCCTGCTTGAGGACAATGGTCAACTTATTCGGTTGGGCCACTTCAATGGTGTCTGAATTGTAGCCGACGTAACTGAAAACAAGCTTCTTGGTCTCAGGATTCAACGTCAATTCGAAGAATCCTGTAGAATCTGTGCTGGTACCTGATTGCGTACCGATCCAATACACATTGGCAAACGGGATGGGGCGAAACCTTCCTTCGCGTGTTTCTTCGATCACAACACCGCTAACGCTGGATTGGGCCAAGCTCGCTAACCCAATAAGGGTCAACAAACTTGCCATGAGCAAGCCTTTCATGATCAATGCTTGTGTTGCGTTTCGTACTTACAGCAATCTGGAAGCTTGGCGTAATTATCTCTCTCAGCAACGTGGTTCTCAGTGCTATGCCCCGCGGCGAGAATGCGCTTCTCAATTTCTTCCAAGCTGGTTTTATCGGCACGGTACGCCATGGATAATTGATCCGTCGCTTTGTCCCAAGAGACGTATTTCACGCCTTTTCCATACGCGGCTTCTTCGATGCGATCCTTGCACATACCACAGATTCCCTTGACCAAGAGCGTGTCTTCAACGACCTCTTTTTGAGCAATGCTCGTGCTTGCGAATGTGATCCCTATCAGGACCAGTATAGTTTGAATGATTTTCATGATGTTCGATGTTTTAATGATACTTGAATAAAATGCGACCGTGTGGAGACCAGATGCCTCCCCGTGCATTTAACCGTAAGTAATCAATCGAACCAGCTCGATCGTAATGTCCCTGAATCGCGGTGGACCCCGATCGGTTATGACTTCCTGCTTCCACTCGTCGAGATCGAGATTGAGGCGAGACGCTTTTGGCGACTCGGAAACCATAGAAAGCTGAACATCGGAAAGTGAAACCGAAGCCGGCGCCGCATGGTCATCTTCAAGTTGATTGAAGAATTCTTTCTCTTCGCAACAAGAACTAAACGATGCGCTGTGATTGGCATCGCAAGGACATTCGGTGTCGAGCAAAACATAATTCACATCCGACACCTGGCCGAGGCAGTAATGGATTTCCAAGCCGTAACCAACCGAGTTGATCAGGTAAAAAAATGCGAATATGATTGCCGTCGCTCTCACTAGTGTACAAATGTAACGCACAAATCGCAGAAAAAGTTGGGCTGCGTGTTACGGAAACTTAATGCTACTTCTTTCTGAAAAAGATCTGGATTGGCACACCGGTAAAGTCGAAGTTCTTCCTCATTTGGTTCTCGACAAATCTGCGATACGACTCTTTGATGTATTGAGGCAGGTTGCAGTAGAAGGCAAACGTAGGGGCGTGCGTAGGAAGTTGTTGGACGTACTTGATCTTGATGTACTTGCCCTTCAGCGCGGGCGGGGGTGTTCGCTCTATGATCGGAAGCATGACTTCATTTAGTTTGTTCGTCTTCAAGCGTTGTGTCCGGTTCTTATACACGTCTAGAGCCAGCTGCAATGACTTATGGATCCGCTGTTTGTTGAGCACCGATGTAAAGATGATCGGAATGTCATTGAAGGGCGCCAGTTTTTCACGTAAGTCTGCCTCGAAATCCTTGGAGGTATTGGTCTCCTTCTCAACCAGATCCCATTTATTGATAAGTATGACTACGCCCTTCCGGTTCTTCTCGATCAGGCTGAAAATATTCAGGTCTTGTTGGCCGAGTCCTTCCTTAGCGTCGATCATCAGCATGCAAACGTCAGAACCTTCGATTGCCCGAATTGCTCTCATTACAGAATAGAATTCAAGGTCTTCATGCACCTTGGCTTTCTTTCGTATGCCCGCTGTGTCAACCAAGGTGAACTCAAAGCCAAAGGCGTTGTAATGCGTATCGATCGTGTCTCGTGTGGTGCCAGCAATCTCGGTTACGATGTTTCGTTCTACGCCCAATAGCGCATTCACAAACGATGACTTTCCGGCATTGGGTCGGCCTACCACGGATATTCTGGGCAGTTCGTGTTCGTCTACCTCTTCTTCCTCCGGCAGCAATTTGATGAGGTCATCGAGTAGATCACCTGTGCCACCACCGTTCACAGCAGATACGGGATATATCGTTTCAAATCCCAGCTCATAAAACTCAAAGCTGTCTGCAGTGCTCGACGGATTATCCACCTTGTTGGCGACCATCATGACGGGTTTATTGCTCTGTCTGAGCAGCTTGGCTACATCTCGATCCAGGTCAATGACACCTTGCTTGGCGTCGCACACGAATAGGATCAATGCCGCCTCTTCCATTGCAATCAATACCTGCTTGGCAATTTCCTTTTCGAAGCGGTCTGCAGTATCGCTGACATAACCGCCCGTATCGATGACTGAAAACTCGCGTCCACCCCAATCGCTTTTGCCGTAATGCCGGTCGCGCGTGACGCCAGAATACTCGTCTACAATCGCCTGACGATGGCCGATGAGTCGGTTAAAAAGGGTGGACTTGCCTACGTTAGGACGTCCTATGATCGCTACTAATGCCATAAGGGGTGCAAAGGTAGGGTCTTTTTATGGGGAATGTTGTGAGACTCAGAAATTTGCGCTGTAAATCAACGCCGGTATTTCCTCGATTGGCAGACGTCCTTTCGTGCGACAAGGTCGGCTTTGACCGATTCCGCTCTTTTGTAAAAATTCCACTCCCGCCATTATGTATTCATGGTACTACTTCATTGGCAAACCCATTCAATCAAGTCTTATAGCGAACATCCATTATCATGTAAATGATCCGTATTGAACAAAAATTTAACTCGCTTATTATGAGTGTTTTATAATTCATTCAGCGCAACATACAAACACCAGCCTAGCATTTCTCGTGTAGTGGGTCAAACGGATAAAAAATCAAACAATGAAAAAATTACTACTCTCACTATCTATCGTCTTTATGAGCGTGTCTGGATGGGCACAATGCAATGCCGACTTCTCTGATAGCTTGGCTATATGGACGACCAATTCATATGATGTATTTTTCTCAAATACATCTACGGGATACTCTTGGGCATCAACCAGCTTTTACTGGACATTCTCAGGTGGAGCATCTCCTGCTTACTCATATACGGCCGACACGGTAACCGTTTCTTTTCCAGGCGCCGGTACCTATAACGTATGCCTGACGCTTGTTGATTCCTTATCGCCTTGTATCGACTCCATGTGTTCAACGGTCACCTTATCCAATTCGGGTTTGTCAGGCACGGCTTCAGCAACTGCTTCAAGCTGCGGTAATTGTGATGGCTCGGCAACGGCCACTGTCTTTGGCGGAGTTACGCCTTATACGTATTTATGGTCCAATTCAGCGACCGGCCAAACGGCCACAGGACTCTGTGCTGGCAACTACTCGGTCACGGTTACCGATGGCAACGGAGACACCATTGCATTGAACACAACTGTCGCGTCATCTTCTGCAGTGAGCGCTTCAATTTCTTCTAACAACAGCTCTCCTTGCGTTGGTGAAACGGTCACCTTGACTGCAACCGCTACGGGTCTCGGGAGCATGAGCTACCTCTGGAACACAGGAGATTCGAATTCGAGTTTGCTTGCCACAAGCGCTGGAATGTATATCGTAACGGTCACTTCTTCTTTGGGCTGTACGGCAACGGACTCCATTATCATCAGCTTTGGACAAGCTCCAACGCTGACCATGTCTCAGACGGATGAAACATGCTATCAATGTTGTGACGGAACGGTTGGAGTAAGCGCGACTGGAGGATCTGGAAACTACATTTACCTCTGGAGTAACGCTGCAATAGCAAGTACACAAACGAATGTTTGCCCTAATGTCTACAGTGTTACCGTAACTGACTCAGCTTCAGGATGCGAGAGCTCTGGAAATGTATCGGTTGCAGCCTTCACTTGTGACACCATCATGGGCATGATCGCTCAAGGTGAATTTGCTCGCGTTTATCTCATTGAAGAAAACAACGGGAGTCTTGCTGCAGTTGACAGTACAGATACCGATTCGCTTGGATTCTACTACTTCAACTCGATTTGTGACACAGGAACATACTATGTGAAGGCAGCATTGCTTCCCGCTCACTCAATGTATTCATCCTATGTGCCGACCTACTTTGATTCTTCCGCACTTTGGTCTCTTGCAACAGGACTGGTGGTCAACTCCACTTCGTACTATTTTGTGAATTTCTCACTCTTCAGCGGAATCAATCCTGGTGGTCCTGGTTTCGTCGGCGGGCTCATTTCTCAAGGGGCAAATCGTGGAGAGGGTGATCCAGTGCCCAATGCTCAATTGGTGCTTTTCAATGAGGAGGGCGAAGTAGCAGCATTTACCCGCTCCGATGAAAATGGTGAATACGTAATCGACAACCTTGCACTGGGAACGTATCGGCTCGAAATCGATATGCTCAACAAAACCTCATACCCCTTGCATTTTACTTTGACCGAAGAAAACCTCACGGTACCGAACGGAAATTTCATTGTAAACCTCAAGTCCGTGCGCCCTGAATTGCCAACTGGCATTTCAAATGAGCCCGCGAAATCCTTTACAATTTTCCCGAATCCTACCCAAGGCATACTGCAGATCAGCGCAAATGGGTTGATCGAGTCTGTCCGCGTCATCAACTTGCAAGGTCAGCGAGTCATAGAATCAAATTCACCATCGTCCACTGCTACGGACCTAGACCTTCAAGGTCTATCTAGCGGACAGTACATTTTAGAGGTAATCATTGAAGGTGTCGTACAGCATCACTCCGTGATTAAAGAATGATACTGAATCCGAAATATGGTTAGCAATCACAAAGGAGGGCGGCGTCTACTGCCCTCCTTTGTCTGCTTTAACAACCCAATATAAAAGTGAACGTCAGCGCAGAACTGATTGCAGCGTGTAAACAGAACAAGAGAAAAGCTCAGTTTGAGCTTTATAAGGTTTGTTATGCTCTCATGATGCAGATATGCCTGAGATACAATCCAGTCGACGCAGATGCTCAAGTAGCATTGAACGAGTCGTTTTTAAAGGTGTGCACCAAGATCGATCACTACAAAGAGCATGTTCCATTTGCGCTTTGGATACGGCGCATCACCATCAATACGTGCATCGATCAGTTTCGCAAAAGAAATACCGAGATCGACACTACCTTTCAAGACATTGATGATCACAGCATCACTTCTATCAGCTCTGCTAGCAATGACGCTGACCTCTCCCTCGACGCTGAAGCCTTAAGGGCCATGATCCGACAATTGCCTGCTGTTAGTCAGCAAGTTTTTAACCTAGTAGTCCTCGATGGCTATCCTTATGAAGAAGTCGCCGAACTGCTTGATATCACAGTTGGAACCTGCAGGTGGCATGTACACTTTTCTAGAAAGACCCTTCAAGCACAGTTAGAAGGAGTCTCGTCTGAATCCAAATCCAAAGCCGTATGAAAAAGGATGAACTCAAAGACATATTTGACGCCGCTTTTACCCAAGAAGCCATCCCAGTTGATGTAGCCAATTGGGACGCGATATCAGCTGCATTAGACCAGAGAAGCAGGCGAAAGGCAATCTACTATTGGCTGATGGGTCTAGGATTATTATTCCTTGGAGGGATTTCCGGCTTGGCTGTTTGGTCAATTGCACAACCACCTGCATATCTTCCGGGCCACGTGAGCTCATTCAGTCATTTGGATGACCTGCCGGAGGGTGAATGCCTTCCTGTTTACAATTCGTCCTCTGACATCCAATTACCGACAAAGGACGCAGATGAAATGGCCGAGGTAGCGCACGTTGCTCAACAGGAATCAACGCAGGGTAGCGCATTCAGGGCACTACAACCAAAATCACGGTCAGGATCACCTAACGAATTGCAAAAATCCTTTCCCAATCTCACTTCAGAACATAGTCATGAACCCATTTTACCACTCAGCTCATCCAGCAGCGACCAAGTTGGCTCAGCGTCAATCGATGATTCTCCGATTGCTACCGAGGCTCGCATTGAAGACCTCCTCGAAAAGATGCCGTTGCGCCACGAACATTTGGCTGCTGAAATAAAGGCCTTATCAACACGCCACCCCGACACGATTGACCATGAGAGACCTTGGGTAGCTTATATCAGAGCCGGGGTTGCTTTAAACACGTCTTCAGAGCCCGGGCAGGTGGGCGGAATTGGCGTATCTGCCCATCTATTGGATAATCTACTTTTTGGCACAGAGTTGTTGCTCGTACGCGACTTTGTCAACCTAGAGTCGGTAATTGATGGCCAGACATATGGCTACGAGGCCTACCAACAGTCAATCCTAATTCAAGCCTCTGAAATCCTATCGACTGAACTCCCTGTTTTCGTCAGATATAGATGGAACCGATTTTCCCTTGGTGGTGGGCTATCCGCTTCCTATGTTATTGGGGCACGGCTCACTGAACGTCACTCTTTACGTTCATCAAAGACTCAACAACCTTGGACGAGCGACGAGCTAACTGAAGTAGTGGATGTAGGTTACGTGCGTTGGAAGGCCGTGAATCCTTTTAGGTTGAGCGCTACGACCGACCTATCATATCAGTTGACCGAACGCTATTACGTCGGTTCCAGAATCAGCTACCCTTTGCAAGATGTATTCACCAGCAACACGGTCAATGATCGATTCATCCGACTGGAGTTCTATCTAAAAATGTCATTGAAGCCATGAAACATTCGATCAACATACTGCTCTTTTTCCTGATCCTTCTGGGTTCATGCAAGACATACGTCGAGCCAAGTCTGGATCCGATTGACATGCCGATATTCTATTTTGAAGCAGTGGAAGGTGGCACTTCTCTTCGCATGGATGCGGAATCTGGCTTTGTCGCAAGCAGTGGATACAGCGTGGATTCCCTCGGCATAACGTTTTACTCCGGCTCCCTTGTTGAATGTAGTTCTTGCCCTGCATCAGCCTTACTACTATGGCGTGCATCAACTTATGAAAACCCATCACTACTTGCCACGGTTGGAGGGGAGAACCCTAGCTTTCGATCCCCGTCAAGCATCAAGTTGACCGAGCGCTATTCCGTTCATCTGAAAGCCAAACCAAGTTCCGAAGCAAAGAGCTTCAAATGGAACGTAAACGGGTCAGTCTATACCGAAGAAGAATTCACGCTCGAAATTGATCGAGATGACGCCCGCACCTTCTTGCCGATAAGCCTCGAGACTGAGTACGCCAATGGATGCATTGCCTCGATAGATGACACGATCTTTCTACCCAACTTTGGCTGCAATTGCAGGGTAAAAAGCGAAGACCTCGGCCAAGACCAATACCTATTCACCGCGATTAAAACGGCGGCTTCAGCGGTTCAATACCTATGGCGATTCGAAAGCGGCGCCTCGGCAAACAGCCGAGAGGTGAAGTATGCCTTTGGCCAAACTCCAGCTGACGGCACTGAAGAAATAACGCTGCGAACCGATGTCAATGGATGTACCTCCTCTGCTAAATATCAGCAACACTTCCCTGCCGTTCCTAATTCTTGCGCGATCAACTTTGAGATTGATATTAAAACTGACACCATTGCGCACGAACAACCTCAAGGATTTGACTTAAACACCATCACCATCGAGTACTTGAATGGAGATGGGCAATTGTATAGCTCAGCTTTGATTCAGCAAGATGACGCTAGTTATCTACAGGTGTTAAATATTGAGGAATATACAGACCCAAGCTTGACCGCTGCTAGCAAGGCCGTGCGCGTAACTGGGGAATTCAATTGCAAACTGAGCAATGGCCTTGATAGCATCCGACTGAGTGGCGGGAGCTTTTCATTTCCGATCGGTGAGGGTGCAAAATAAGAGGCGAATGATCCACCTGAAATGCGCTAACCGAAGACCGTCGGTCAATACCCGTATTTCCTCAATTTGCGCTCGTCATTTCTCCAGTCTTTGTCGACTTTGACGAACGTCTCAAGGAAGATCTTCTTTCCGTAGTACGCTTCCATGTCTTTACGTGCTTGGGTGCCTACCTTTTTCAGCATGCTTCCCGCCTTACCGATGATGATGCTCTTCTGAGAGTCGCGCGATACGATGATGATGGCGCGAATGCGGATGATGTCTACCTCCTCCTTGAAGGATTCGATTTCCACCTGCACAGAGTAGGGAATTTCTTGTTTGTAGTTGCTCAGAATCTTCCCACGCACAATCTCCGAGACAATGAAGCGATCGTTTTTATCGGTCAGCTGATCTTTGGGAAACCACTCTGGCCCTTCTGGTATTTCCGATTTAATCGCCGCGAGCAGCTCCCTCACGTTGAAGCTTTCCAATACAGATAGCGGCAAGACTTGTTTGGCGTTTGGAAGTATGCCAGACCAATGCTGAACCGATTCCTCGAGTTGTGCTTGGTCCCCTTTGTCTATTTTATTTATCGCGACATACACTGGCACCTCTGCGTTTTGCAAGCCCTTTAGAATCCGTTCATCTTTGAAATCTTTCTGGCCTATTTCAACCATGAATAGAAAAACATCGGCGTCTTGCATCGCTTCTTTTACAAAGGTCATCATGCTTTCCTGCATGCGATAGGCCGGATCAATAACGCCCGGAGTATCTGAGAAAACGATCTGCATATCGGCTTCATTGTAGATGCCAAAAATCCGATGACGGGTGGTTTGCGCTTTCGGATTGGTAACAGCCAACCGCTGTCCAATCAAGGCATTGAGCAGAGAGCTCTTCCCCACGTTTGGGTGACCAATGATGTTTACAAATCCTGAGCGATGTATCATTTAGACGCGTTCAATGATGGTTGCATATCCTTGTCCTACTCCCACGCACATGGCCACGAGTGCGTATTCCCTCTGCTGCTTCCGCAGTTCAATCGCCGCGGTTTGCAAAATGCGTGATCCTGTCATTCCCAGCGGGTGGCCAATGGCGATGGCGCCTCCGTTCGGATTGATCCTCGGATCATCGTCCGCGATGCCGAGTTGACGGGTTACCGAAAGTGTCTGGACTGCAAAGGCCTCATTGAACTCTAGGATGTCCATGTCATCTAGGGTAAGTCCCGCGCGCTTCAGTGCTAAATTACATGCATCTACTGGGCCAATTCCCATGATGCGAGGCTCCACTCCGGACACTCCAGAAGAAAGGATGCGCGCCATGGGCGTTAGGTCGTGTTTTTTCAATCCATCTTCACTGGCAATCAACATGGCACCCGCGCCGTCGTTCAAGCCTGAAGCATTGCCAGCCGTCACGCTTCCACTTTCAGCACGAAAGGCAGGGCGTAACTTCCCTAGCACCTCAGGGGTCGTGTTGTCTTTGATGAATTCATCTTGATCAAACACCAAGGGGTCTTGTTTTCTGCGCGGGATCTCCACTGGAACAATCTCTTCGGCCAACCTACCGCTGTCCCGTGCCTTGGTCGCTTTCATCTGTGACCAGTAGGCAAAGGCATCTTGATCTTCTCGACTTATCTTGAATTGATCCACTAGATTTTCAGCGGTTTCTCCCATGGCATGCGTGCCATAGAGTTCTTTCATTCTTTTATTGACGAACCTCCATCCAAAACTGGAATCAAATAACTGACTGTCGTTTCCGAACGGCTTTGAAGACTTACTCATTACCCAAGGGCCGCGTGTCATGTTCTCTACACCACCCGTTACAAACAGGTCTCCTTCATTGGCGGCGATGGCCCTGCGTGCGTGTACGGCTGCACTCATGCCCGAACTGCACAACCTATTCACTGTCTCACCCGGAACCTTCCACGGCATCCCTGCTAGGAGCGAAGCCATTCGTGCTACGTTTCGGTTGTCTTCTCCAGCTTGGTTTGCACAACCCAAGATGACGTCATCCACAGCCTCCCAATCGACAGAGTTGTTTCGATTCATCAACTCTTTGATCACGATTGCGGCGAGATCATCCGTTCGCACGGCTGATAGTGTACCTTGAAATTTGCCAATCGGAGTGCGAATGGCATCGACGATGAACGCTTCTCTCATAATCCTTGGTTTGGGGTGCAAAGGTGACTATTCAGAACCTGGAAACCAATCCTTGGACGTTCTGTACACGGTGCCTTTGAACAATGCCACTATTTCGTCTTGTTGATTTCGTATCTCGATGTGGTAGATTCCAATCTTGTTGGTCAAATTCTTTTCTTCCACAAAGGTGGTTAGCACATCCCCCTCCTTTACTTGCATCGTGTGAGAGATGCTCGTTTCCACCGAAACGGCCTTTTTTCCGTGTCCATTCGATGCAAATGCAAGCGCGCTATCTGCGAGGGCATAGGTAATTCCTCCATGCGCAATTGCAAATCCGTTGAGCATCTCTCCCCTCACTTTCATGCGCAATGCAGACGTCCCAACGCCATCCTCAATGCGCTCGATTCCGAGCCACTTGCTAAAAGGGTCATTGTTGTACATTTTGTCGACCACGCGTTTTGCCAAATCCTTGCCTTCCATTCACTTTAGTATTTACTAATTTGCCCGACCAAGATAATCCAAATGAAAAGCCTATTCCTTTCTCTCGTGATCATCACTTCCTTATCGATCTATGCCCAAGACCGCGCGCTAAACAGTGTAGAGATTGAACTACAGCGATTGATTCAAGACGCTGGTCTGAAACATGGCCAAGCCGCGTTTGTCGCGGTAAACCTCGACAATGGAAAAGTAATTGCCGAACACAACAGCTATCGATCCATGATCCCCGCATCCATACAAAAGGTAATCACAACCGCGACGAGCCTCGATCGATACGGGCCAGCGCACACGTTTACAACCACCATCGGCTATACGGGAAGCATTGTGGAAGGTGTCTTGCAGGGCGACCTAATAATAATTGGAACGGGCGATCCTACCTTGGGGTCGAGGCATTTCCCTGAACGAAACGATTGGTCAACCATCCAATCTGCCCTCCGCAACGCAGGCATCCGATCGATCAACGGCAGAATGGTCGTCGACGCGAGTGCCTATGGCAAGCACACTACCCCTGACGCTATGTCTTGGGAAGACATGGGCAATTATTTCGGGGCTAGCCCTACCGCCTTTATGTGGAAGGACAATATGATAGAAGTAGCGCTTCGCAGCGGTCAAGTAGGCAGCGATGTGGTCTTGGCCGAACCCTGGCCGACAGACCACCCTTTCACACTGGAAATTGACATCAAGGCCTCGGACAATTCCATAGACGATGCCTGGTTTTTCAGCGCGCCGGGCAGTGATTTGATCTACGGTAAAGGAAGCATCCCCGCCCACAAAGAGCGGTTCGTCGTCAAGATTTCTAATCCCGATCCGATGTTGACCTTTTGCCAAGACCTGATCAAAGAATTGGAATTGGGTACGCCGAGCATCCAGATCAATCATGAACGCATTCCGGTTCCAAACATTCAAGTGCTGGTAGAAATGAAATCACCGAATTTGGCCGAAATCATACGCGTTACCAACCAAAAAAGCATCAACCTCTTCGCAGAAGCATTGAACCTCGCCAATGACCGAGCAGCTCAATATCGCTCGGTGAACGGAGGCTTGGACGCATCGCGTGCGTTTTTGGAAGGACACAAGATCAAAGCAAACGGCGTGCGCCTGCTCGATGGGAGCGGAATATCGCCGATGAATCGCATGACCGCCCAAACGATGGTAGAATTGCTGGGCGCTTTGTACCGGACAGACTCTTATGAATTTTTTCGGTCTAGTCTGCCCGTAGGTGGACAATCTGGGACCCTAAAAAGCTACTTCAAATCAGGCAATGCCAGCGGCAATGTCCGCGCAAAAAGCGGCACCATGTCAGGCGTTCGGAATTATGCTGGCTATGTCAAGAACAAATACGAAGAACACATCGCATTCTGCTTGATGATGAATGACTACGATGAAACGCGGCGCTCAGAACTCATGATGAAGTTTGAACGGCTCATCGAAGCGGTCATTCAAGACTGATCGTTGTAAAAGTGCTGTTTAAACGCCGCCTTCTGTCTCAGTAATACGCTGGCTCGGTAGCGCTCTTCGTGATAGGCCAGGTACAATTTATCCAGCCCATCTAGCACTTCTTGAATGCCTTTTTCATCGGCCCATTTCAACAATCCTTTTGGATAATTGACCCCTTTGGTCATGGCTAAATCGATGTCTTCACGCGAAGCGATTCCAAGGTGCAACGCGTCGGATGCCTCGTTGATCAACATGATCAGTACCCGCCAAACGATGGCCTCGCCGATCTTCTGATTTGTGTGCGGTTCGGGGTTAGTCGCACCGTCTGTATAGTCGTAATATCCTCGGCCCGACTTTCTGCCCAAATAGCCTGCCTCCATCATTCGCTTTTGCGTAAACGACGGCTTGTACCTTGGATCGTAATAAAACGCCGTCCACACCGTCTCTGTGACCGTGTAGTTGATGTCATTTCCAATGTAGTCCATCAGTTCAAACGGCCCCATTCGAAAACCGCCAATCTCCTTCATCGCCCAATCGATCGTCGCCATATCTGCGATGCCCTCTTCATAAATACGGATGGCCTCTCCATAAAATGGCCGAGCCACACGGTTCACGATGAACCCAGGAGTGTCCTTGGCTACTACGGTCACTTTCTTCCAGCTGTTGATCAACGCACGGGATTGCTCCAGCGTTTCGGTAGATGTTTGAACAGCGGGAATGATCTCGACGAGGGGCATGAGCGGCGCAGGATTGAAAAAGTGAATCCCAACAACTCGATCTGGCTTTTCGCACGAAGCGGCAATGGAAGCAATCGACAATGAACTGGTGTTCGAGGCGAGGATGCATTCTGCCGAAACAATTGCCTCCAACGACCCAAACACTTTCTTCTTCACATCCAAGTTTTCGATGATCGCTTCGATCACGATTCCTGCACTTGCCATTCCATTCAAGTCGCTGGAAGCTTGGATCCGCCCTAGGACGTCTTTCTTGTCTTGTTCTGATATCTTGCCCTTCTCCACAAGGCGAGCCATAACTTTTTGCAATCCGCTCATCGCCCGTTCCAGCGCCGAAGCATTTGTGTCGTAAAGACATACGCTATGTCCACTTTGCGCTGCAACCTGCGCAATTCCCGCACCCATCGTGCCCGCGCCTATTATTCCTACATCCATTTCTATTCTCCTCTAAACGTGAAACTTATCTTCCCTTAAAAACCGGTCGTCTCCTTTCCAAAAACGCACTTACCCCTTCTTGAAAATCTTCGGTCGCCGCGGCGATGACTTGAGTCGCGCCTTCCGCTTCCAGTTGCTCCTCCAGATTGTTACTGACCGATTCGTTCAATAGCCGCTTGGTTAATCCCAATCCCTTGGTCGGCATACGAGACAGCTTTTCAACCAGCTTCCATGCAGCTTCCTCAAATTCTTCATCTTCATACCACCGGTAGATCATTCCCAGTCGCTCCGCCTCTGGACCTTCTACTTTGTCTGCCAGCATCATCAAGGCGCTGGCCTTTTGCCAACCCACCAATCTCGGAAGCATAAATGTTCCACCTGAATCCGGAATCAAACTGATGCTGCTGAAGGCTTGTACAAACACCGCGCTCTTCTTTGCCACGACGATGTCACATGCCAGGGCAACATTGGCTCCCGCCCCTGCGGCCACACCGTTGACGGCTGCAACGATAGGTTTTTCAATCGTTCTAAGCCGATTGATCAGTGGGTTGTAATGCTCGTCCACGATCCGCTTGATGTCCGGACCTTCAGGATCGATGGCTTCGCTCAAATCCTGGCCGGCACAAAAAGCCTTGCCTTCGCCCGTCAAATAGATGGCCCGTATCGCATCGTCGGCCGCACAGGCGTCTAATGCTTCTTGGCACGCCTTGGACATTTCTTGGTTAAAGCTGTTGAATACCTTCGGTCGGTGGAGCGTGATCTTACCCACGCTGCCGAGGATCTCAAATTTTATCGTGTCAGAAGTCATGTTCGTATGCTTTAAGTAGGTTCAGCTTAAAAAGGCTCAGAGGCATTTGAAATAGTCAAACGGTTCTAAGCATTCCTTGCACTTGAAATGTGCCTTGCATGGTGTGGAGCCAAATTGGCTGACCATCAACGTATCCGTACTTCCACAATTTGGGCACTTCAACTGCCGTTCTTCGCCCATCAAGGCCATTTTATCGGTCGATTCATCTGCCGGCGGGGCAATTCCGTACTCGGTCAATTTACGTCTTCCTTCTGCTGAAAGCATGGTAGTTGACCATGGCGGACTCAACACCGTTCTGACTTCAAAAGGGCTGACGCCTGCCGCCGTCAGTGCTTCGATCACGGATTCTTCGATTACTTGCGTGGCGGGACACCCGCTGTACGTCGGGGTAATGTCTACCACGATTTTCCCTTGTTCCTCGCGCACATCACGCACAATTCCTAGATCCACTACCGATATGACTGGAATCTCAGGGTCTTCGACTCCAGAGAGGAGTTCCCAAATTTCAGCTATATGCTCCTCGGTGCTTACCATGTGGCATCTGGATATGCCCTCGGCAAGAATTGCATTTCGGCTAATATGTATCCGAGGTACTCGGTGTGACTTCCCGTTCTTCCTCCCGTTTGCATGAAATCGTCTTCGGGTAAAGTGAGGGTTGCCTCTTCTATGATCGCCTTGACCTCCTTGTCAAAGGCCGACTTTAACGATCTTACGTCTGGGAAAATTCCAGCTTCTACGAGGATAGCATCGGACGCAACGGGAATAAACAATTCACCGGAATACATCCAAACATCGTCGATGGCATTTTGCATCCGCTCCTTGCTCTCAGCGGTTCCATCTCCTAGGCGCACGACCCATTCTGAACTCCACCGCTTGTGATACGTCACTTCCTTCAGGCTCTTTTGGGCAATGGCATTGAGGGTTTCATCGGCTGAAGTTGAAAGCTGTTCTAAAAATAAGTAGTGCCATTGGTCGAAGAAAAATTGACGAGCAATGGAATCCGCGAAATCTCCATTGGGAATTTCGGCCAGCAAGGCGTTTTTGAAATCCAATACATCGCGGTGATAGGCCATGTCGTCTTCGCTCTTTTCTTGGCCGCTCAATTTACCGGCGTAATCCAAGTACATACGCGCCTGACCGATGAGGTCCAAGGCAATGTTCGTCATGGCTATATCTTGCTCCAGTACTGGGCCGTGGCCGCACCACTCGCCAAGACGATGACCGAGGATCAGTGTGTTGTCTCCCAAGTGGGTGACCGCTTCATAAAGTGCTTTGTTTGCTTCCATATCGACGAGCGTTTGCTTGAATCGTTCAAAAGTATGATTCGTGAATTATAGTTAACTGAACAATAATCACAGGATTTTGATTATATTCATGTCCATCAGCTCTTACCTTTGACGCTTAAACGGTTCGTATGAAGAAAATTTACGCATTACTATTGAGTCTTTTGCCCTTGTTCAGCTTTGGACAGTTCACGGTTGAATGGCACACCCCCGACCTGAAAGAAGGCAATCCTGGCGAGGACATCGGTTTCGATTATACCCTCACCAACGAAAGCACGTCAGACTCCATTGACATTTCATGGAAATTTACGCATGACCTTGCTAACTCTTCAGGTGTTTGGGAAGATTACATGTGTGAAGGAATCTTTGTTTGCTGGCCAGCTACGGTGCGTTTCAACACGTTTACGCTAGCCCCCGAACAAGGCGTTGATATGTACCACCACATCCTGACGCTCAACGAGGAGGATACCGGCATGTACGTGAGTACCGCTTTTATTTGGCAGGCAGACGACTCTGTGAACACCGTTCAGGAAATGGTCGTTACAGCGCACGTAAAGATGGATGAAGGCGATCCAACTGGATTAGATCCAATCTTTGGCCAGAAAGCGAGCCTCCAACAAAATGCACCGAACCCATACAAAGGGTCAACCATCATTAAGTACAACCTCGCCGGCGATGCAGGGACCTTAAAGTTTCAAGATCTTACCGGTAAGCTGGTTATGGAGATGCCGCTCAATAAGCAAATCGGATCGGTGAATGTGCACGGTCAGCTTGAATCGGGAATCTACTTCTATTCCCTTTGGGAAAACGGAGCCATGGTAGATAGCAAGCGGATGCAAGTGATCGACTAAAACCGCCCTCAAGAAATTCAAAAGCTCGCTTTTTTGGCGGGCTTTTTTTATGTCCAAACCAACCTATTGCCGAGCATATTCGTTCAGAGTGTAAACAAACCTGCCATGAAATTTCTTGCTTCCTTGGTCATGCTGCTAATGATTCCCTGCTTAATGATGGGACAATTGTCCATCGAATGGCATTCTGACTCCGTGAAGAGCGGGTACTCACTTGATGACATTGGATTCGAATATGTGATCAAGAATCAAGACACCGTCAACGACGTACAGGTGACATGGATGCTTACCCACGATACATCAGACTCCAAACACCCTAACCAAGTAGACAACCTCTGGCAAGACTATATGTGCGAGGCCATTTTCGTTTGTTGGCCATACACTCAACGCTCTAACACGTTTACCCTTGAGGCGGGTGAAGAAATTGAAATGTATCATCACATCTGGAGCCTGCACGCAGAAGATTCAGGCATGCATGTAAGTTCGGCAATCATTTATCAGGAAGGGGATTCTGCCAATACCGCTCAAACCATGACCGTAGTGGCCAACGTGACACCGATTGATACGCTGTTTATGACATGGAATGGGACATACATCGCAATCGTTGATGGAGACAGCTTCGAATTATTCCATGGTCAATACGTTCCGCTTTCTGTCTCAGATGTAAACTCAAACACCAGCGGATTGGGCCAGAATTATCCCAACCCCGCTCATTTCACAACAAACATTCCCTACGCTTTCTCAGAAGGAACCGGTATCATAAAAGTGTACGACCTGCTCGGGAACGAAATCGCTGCCAGCGCATTGAGAAACCAGGTTGGTCAACTCGCCTTGAACACGGGATTTCCATCCGGTATGTATTTCTATGCCCTTTGGGTTGACGGTCATTTGATCGACCGAAAGCGAATGCAGGTGATTCATTGACCATGTAATGTGGGCGTGCCCTGCGCCTTCGGCTACGGTCGGGCTCTCCGCTGTATTCCATGCTCTGCATGGGATGCCGCTGCGATCCCTCACGCGTCATCGTTCTCACCGACTTACTCAGCGTCCAGTTCAGCCAAAAGGCTGCCGTAGTATCTAGACATTTCCAAGTCGTTCAATCCGAAGTAGATCCCTTCTAGCATCTTGATCACCTTTGCATTCTTGGCGTCTAGGCTGTGCACCTTTTTAGCGTATGGGAGTGCCTTGGTAAACATGGCTTCAACTTCCTCTTGTTTTGCATAAAGTGCGTCAAAAGCAGCCTCACAGTCAAGTGTTTCTATGATTCCAACGCCTTGATTGTAGTAATGCTTGCTAGCCTCGAAATTCGCACCAAGGTTGTCTGGGGCGTCCTCCACGGCATTGATTACAGCCGTTTCGTTTGTCTCATTAAAATCCACCTTTGAGTAGTTGTAGGTCTCCTGAGCATCTGCAAGTCCAACCAAAAAAAAGGAAATAAGAAATAGGTAAATCGTTTTCATACGTAGCCTTTTAGATATGAAATAAGATACGCGCCTGAGTCTTGTAGGTTACAAGAAGTCAGACCGAGTTCATAAATGGCATCGCACAATCCATGAATGTCAATGCATAACCCACGAGGCATTGTTTCCTCCGGCTTAAAATGAATTCAAGTCCACAGGGCGTAAGACACCAAACCACTTGATCACTTTTTCGCCCAATCCCGGAGCGTCAACATGAATGACGTAGAGGCCGCTGGCGATGTTGATGTTGTCTTGGTTCTTGAGGTCCCAATCCACACTGGTGGTAGTGGCGTCATCTTTTCGGTAGGTTCTGACCAAGGTGCCGTTTATGGTGAATATGCTAATGGTGCACGTTTTCGGTAGGTTGATGATCTTCACCAATTGCTCCAATCGTACAAACTCATAGGCGCTGTAAGCATAATACGGATTCGGTACGGCCTTAATTTCATTCAGCGCTTCTTCGCCAATGCTTGTGTTGATTGTCGGAGCCACCTTTCTCGTGCTGAAGTTGTACAACGGCCAGCCGTGATTTACCGTTTCTACCAAGCGTATATCTTGGCTGAATGCATTTCTCCCATCGGCAATGGCAGTGAATGCCTGACCCTTGTAAAATGACACACTCTCTATGGAAGTGTCTCCATTCGAAACCAGGTACTGATCAACTTCTATTTCTCCATTGGAAACATAGTACGATGATCCTTCGGAAACCCTGGAAATATCCACCACATCCAAGGAGGGTGAATAGGGCCGATACGGCCTCGATGAGCGAAGTCTTATGGTGACGTGGTTGCTGCCGCTCACTCCCCAAAGCTGCGCCCCTTCAGCCAATACAGGGTAGCCAACCCAAGCACCCGCCCGCATGACCGCCATGTAGCGCTTGTACTGCACATGGTTAGGGTCAAACAGAGCACCCGACGCTGTGCGATCAAACGTAACCAGATTGTTGAACGAAAAATCACCCATGTCATAGGCGGGCATCAATTGCGTCTGGTCTTTTAGCGTAGGTCCATCCTCAAGATTCTCCCGAAATACGTACACCATGTGCATGCCCCCGAAACGCAATTCGTTGAACAAGGGTTCGGTGAGTTTGTCTGTCGGATTCCATTGCATGTCGCTGCCGTTCTCGCTGCCCAGCCATGAGTTTTCGGCAAACGCCATGTTCAGTCGTTGTCCCGTTTCCACGTCCACCGCATAGCCAGGAAACCATCCCATTCCCACCGAAAGGTCTTCGAGTTCAAGTTCGCTCTCCTCTGAAATCAGGGATGCATAATGATCCTTGGCAAGCTGGGGAAGCTCATCTAACACGGAAGCCAGTGTTTGTGTGCCACCAGCGGTAGCCTCATCAATGTTGCACTCAGGGTCGAGCTGGTTGCGGCCTGATTTATCCACAGACAATGCCCTTCGTATTTCTCCGCGCACGGTTCCACCTTCCGTTAGTACGGCATTGTCTTCTGCCTCGAGCACCGGCACGCGCGTCCATAGTGCTCTATCCGTGGTGAAAACTACATCTACACTTGGCACCCTATCCAAGCCAGCTTGGATCACTAGATTTTTCGCGAAAAACGTTGCCTTTCCACCCGCAGTAGGAAACAGTGGGATCGGATGAGCCGTGTCATAGGAAGCTAGGCAAAACGGGCTCCACGTTCGTCCTACGATGTTTTCCCAATGTTCGTCGGGGTCCATGAACGTGTTGCACGCCGCGTCTAAGCATGCGTCGCCGTGCACCGGTTGGAAATTAGGTAGTTTTTTTAGAAAGTACGATCCGGATTTGATCCAATTCTGAATCGGCGAGGCATCTACATCCACGATGCCGCTGAGCCATTGATCCGACTCATCATCAAATTCGATGTCAAACCCTACAAATCCGTTGTTTACTGCCCTAGGATCCAATCCGGGGAAACCAGGACCCACCGTCAATGAAAGTCCGAGGTCAAACAGAATTTGTTCGTTGGCTTGACGAATGGTCTGTTCTGCGTGAATCGTGTCGATTGGGGTTGTGGAATTTCGTTCGTACAACAGCCACGATAGGTTGTACTCATTCTGATCGCGTGTAGTGTCAACAAACTGAATGGTAAAGTCTCCAGGAGGAATGATCAACGGGTCTACCACCTTCAGCGCAATGGGGCCATTCCCCGCCTCAAAGGTCAAATCTGGGGTCGTCCATTCATCGGGCTTTTCTGCCAACGCCACCAACACAGAATCGAGGTAGCGGGGCTGGATATTCACAAAACCGCCGCCGTTGCCACGACCCTCAACGCGTTCAATTTCAATCCCATCTCCGTACCCAGCATTGAGGATGACCCCGTCGTACTCAATTTCGGTTTTGTGGGGAATGGCCTCAACTACGCGTACGGCACCCGAGGGCGACTTTCGACTCGGAAGGAAGGTAATTTTCTGCCCTTCTAACCTCGGCGGGTCGGAAGAGGGGTCGTACACTCCGTCAATATATTGGAGGTTCCCAGCGCCGTCGCCGTAGCGATTATAGGCATAGGCAACCGCCATATAGTAGTAGGTCTTATGATTGATCAATCGTGCGTCGGTGGTTGAAAAAAGGTCTTCTTTTACTTGAAAGCTGTGCCGAATTCCCTCGTTCTCGCCATCCACTTTTAGCGAGGGCACATCCTGCCCAATTTGGGAATTAAACTCATAGTTGATCAATCGGTCCACTTCGTTGGCCAGGTCTACTTGGGCCACCAGTCTTGCCTTGTCCGGATCGGTCAAGTCATTGGTTCCAACCGATTGATCCTTCAGCTGGTAGACTAGATATCCCTCAAAGCGATAGCTGGAAAAAAGAACCTTTTCCGCTTCGGTCAGTCGCAGGTCGTACTTTCCATCGCCATCCGAATCCACTGAATCAGGGGCCGCGAGAAAGGGGTCGACGCTGAAATAACCTTCGTTGTAGTTGTTTGATGTGATTGGGTTAGACAATATGAGTATCACCTCTCTATCTAATTCCTGTACTGCCACCTCTGGCGCATCCGGCCCATCGAGTATCTCAAAACACGCGTCGAAAAGGGCTTGTGTCTTATCGTCCGCCACACGCATGTCAGCCACCGACTGCAACCTTCCACCTGAAGTAGCTTGCATCCAAACTACGCCCACGGTTATGTTGTTGACCGCACCCGGTCCCAAACGGAAGGGTCCGGCAGATTGTACGAACCTTCGATCACTCGGTACATTGTTGGCTGAAACTTCGGTCCACGGCGTCAAATCCTCGGGAGGGGCCACTCCATTCGTTCCCCAATTCAAGGGATCCGTGTCACCGGGAAACATGTATCCTGCAGGAATGGCGTTGGGATCCGTGGGGTTGTAGCCGTTGCCGCCAAAGGTCATGACGGTTCCATCTTTCCAAATCCCTCCGAGGAATTGATAATAGTCGGTCGAATTTTGAGGGTCACCGTTCGGGCCGCCGGTATTGTTGTGGTAGAGAAACCTGCGCATGCCATAGCGTTCATTGTCGATGATTCCATCGCCATAGCCGGCTCCTTGACCCTTGTAGACAATACCGTCGTCTAAACGAGCCGAACTTAAGTCGTCGCATAAGCAGTTGTCCTTGCCATCGTTCTCTTGAAAGGGTCCTTGAAAAAAATCCACTCCGATGGCTGCTGGGTTTCTACCATAGCCAAGGTATCCGCCGTTATCGGCGTCATCATCGTCCCCATTGAATGCATAGCCCAGCCCTCTTCTTACATCAACTCCGACAAAATCATCGAAGGGGTTCCCCAAAGCCACATCCACCCATTGGCCGAAATAGGTCTCCGAAAGCTCGAAGGTAGAGCGGTTTACCAACTCGTAATTATAAAAGGTCATGTTATTCACCTCATCGGTTGTGGCAAAAGCAAAGGCTTGGGCGCGTATCTCCATGCCGATCGATTGTCCACCCGATTCGGTATGAACGTTGCCTTTGTCATTGAACACCCACCAAATATTTTGATCACCATAAACGTCCTTGATCCTTCTGCTGCAGTCACTCTTCCCTACCAAAACATAGCCAGGATAGTCCCCCGAACCGAGCGGGTCATACTTCCCATCTCCGTCTCGATCATAGAAGGGAGCCAGGTAATAATCCTCGTCGTATGGGGCAAAGTTTCTGCCGTGCGCCGGCCATTCTTCGATGACCGTCGGAATGGAGTATCCGGGAAAGAGGTCTGCTTGTGTCGTGGTTCCGTTTTCTTGGTCAAACTGACCTGCTTCCCACCATCCCGAAAACTGGGAGACCATGGAGCGCGAAGTCTCCCAATGCCGGTCGTAGTCTTCGCAGGTCTGAGCGTCAACTTCCACGGTAACCGTGCTCAATGGCCCCGTCCAATAATCGTTACCGAGCTGTCGGTAGCGCAATGCGGCTACTTTAAATTGGCCAGAAACGTCTTTCCCCGCGAGCCACAAAGAGCCCGCAAACAATGCCACCTTACCGGATCCCTTCGGAATTTCATAGCGCGAGTTGTTAAAGTCCCACCACATGTCTCCCCCGCTTTGGATGAGCGCTCGGGTATTGTTGACGTTCAACTCAGCCGCTGCGGTAGCTGGATTACAGTTAGCCGCGACGGATGGGGTGAGTTGACCGTCTTTGTTGGCCTCCTCGTAACGGTAGCGCTGGGCTTGGGTTGGAAGTCCGTTCAGCAGCATTCCGATGACCACTGACAAGCATACGCGTGTTAAACGCTTTATTCTCGGATTATGTAGGTTCGCATTGAGCATGCTGAATTCGCTTACAAAATTAGACCCCCAAAGTACAACACAGCTTCCGCAGGAAATACTAAGAACTAGGAAACGGACGGGATATTCAGTTTTTGGGTAATGCGCGTTCCGCCGGCAGTTTTACCAATACGGGCTCCGGGATAAGAGCTGTCATCGAGTCTCAACTTTTCTTGGTTCATTTCATGATTAGATAATTATCATGCGTCGAACAATGGCCGCGATAAGTTAAATTCGTTAGTAAATGGTGTATTTGATGCAACTATACATGCAGACCTCATGCGAATCCTGTGAATTTTGTGCATCCACCTCTTGAGATAGGAGGCTTCACCTTAAGCCCAAGTTCTATGTTAAGTAGGCTTCAACTCATTTTTTTATTGCTGCTTGGCTGCTCCCTGGGAGCCCACAGTCAATCCTGCGGATACGGCTTTTCCAAGACCATAACGATCGATCATGAAAGGGTCAGTGGCTACGGTCCATTGCTCGATTTTCCCGTGCTTGTGAGCCTCGTAGACAACGACCTACGCACCGTAGCCAACGGCGGCGATGTGACCAATGCGAACGGATACGACATCGTTTTCGTGGATGCAGGTTCGGGCCAGCAGTTAGCGCACCAAATTGAACGGTATACTGCAGCTTCGGGAACCTACCAAGCTTGGGTTCGGATTCCAGTATTGTATTCTGATTTCGATACGCAGATTCGGATGCTGTATGGAAACAATCAAGTAACATCCAACCCTTCCACAACAGAAACATGGGACGATAACTATCAAGCCGTTTGGCATCTCCACAACGCGGTGACCGATGGCACTTCCTTCGCCAATGACGGAAGCAATACAGGGACTACGAGCGCCGGAGGAAAAATCGCCAATGCCCGAAGCTTTAATGGCAGTACACAATATGTTTTGCGCACAGACGCCAATTGGAACGGCGATGTACCCGCACTCAGTTCTGGCAGTCCTGATGATTTTACCTTAAGCGGTTGGATCAACGTTGACAACCTCAGTGTGCGACAACCCTTGCTTTCTAAACAAGGCGAAGGCGCCGGCAACGACCGGGGATTTGTTTTTATGATGGAGAGCAACAACGAATTAAAGATTGAGCTCTTCAAAAACAATGTCTCGGCGACCCGAACGGAAGTATACTCCACCACAACGTTGAGTACGAATACGTGGTACTACATGGTCGCCACCTATGAATACGTCACGGACGGAACATCGATATGCAAAGTCTATTTGAACGGCACAGAAGAAGGTTCGACTTCAACGGCTCTCGGCCCCATTTTTACCAATGCAAGAGATGTTGAAATAGGTCGCTATTATTGGAATGGATCTACCAACTACTGGATGGACGGCGAAATCGACGAGGTACGGATATCCAACACGGTGCGCAACGCAGCTTGGATCGCTACGGAGTACGAGAATCAAAACAGCCCATCAACCTTCTATAGCGTTGGCGCAGAGGTAGCGGGCACGCTTGCCCCGATTGTTCCAGTATGCAATTCAGGATATAAAAAGACCATTACCATTGACAATTCCGACGTGGCGGGGTCTTCTGCTCACACGGACTTTCCCGTATTGGTCAGTTTCACTGACAACGACCTCCGCACCACAGCCAACGGTGGCAACGTAGAAAATGCAAACGGTTGGGACATCGTTTTTACGGATGAAAATTTGGTGCCCCTGGACCACCAGATCGAAACCTATGTGGCAACTTCGGGTAGGCTTGTTGCATGGGTCAAAATCCCTTCCCTTCCGACCGGCGTAGACTACACTTTCTTCATGCTTTATGGGAATCCTGATGTCTACACCGACCCTTCTACGCCGTGCACCTGGGTAGACTATGCCGCCGTCTGGCATTTACACGATGACTTTCTTGATGCCACTGTCAATGATGAAGATGGCACCAATAACGGATCTACAGACAACACCACCAGCAAAATAGCAGATGGTCAGAGCTTTGACGGAGGAGACTTCATTGAATTGAGCAGCTTTCCGAACCTCACGACAGATTTTTCCATTTCAGGTTGGATCCGAACGACGGACAATACAGAGACGGGTCAGCGCATTTTTTGCGATGATGAATCGAACTCTGGGGGCTACGCACTCAGCCTTGGAGATCCTGGTACGGGGCGCATCCGTTTTTACTCTCGTGGCATGAGTACCGTTAGCCTTGATGGCTCCAACGTCATTGCTAACAACACGTGGTACTACGTTGCCGGGGTAGTTGATCGTACAAATCAGGATCGCTTCATCTATGTGAACGGGGTTCAAAACGCAGTGGATTTAACCGACGGTGGCACCTGGGGAACAGACAATGGCGACGCATCTATCGGAGGTGAGACCGCCTCGGGCGAGACAGCTAACCGTTTCGAAGGTCTCTTGGATGAAATCCGCATTTCATCTGTTGCCCGATCCGTCTCTTGGCTGCTGACAGAGTACAACAACCAAAACAATCCGGCCGGGTTTTACACGGTAGGAAGCGAACAGGCCTTAGCGGTGACCACAATTCAAAATGGGCTTTGGAACCAAATTGCTACGTGGGGAGGTGGGGTTGTACCCAGCGATGGAGCCAACGTGGTCATCCGCCACAATGTGGATGTAACCGATCGGGACGTCATCATCTGCAACCTGACCGTTGAATCGGCCGGGAACGTAGCCTCATCCTTTGAAGTGAACAGCGGAAACCGAGCTGTGGTGACAGAAAACGCCTACCTCAAGGGCAATGGAACCGGCAGCGTAGCTTTATCTACCAATGCAAGCGCATCGACCATACAAATCCAAAAGGACTTGATCATTTCTCAAGACCCTGGGTCCGGCACTATGACGGTGGGCGTTGACAATGCCGGCGACAGCATCCATGTTCTGCGCAACTGGGTAGCGAGCCATGAAGGCGGAGGATTCTTTGAGGTCACGACCAATAACGCTACAGCCGTGTTGCAGGTTGATGGCAATGCAAGTTTTTTCATGAACGACGACGCCAATGAAGATGACTTGGAGTTTGACCTAAACGGCGGGAACCTGAACGTCGGCGGCTTTTTATCCGTTCGCAGAGACAATGGTTTCAACGACGTGCGCTTTGATTTAGACGGCGGCAACCTCATGGTGGATAGTTTGTACGTGGGCACCTTCAATACGTCTGGAAGCGATGACGTGGAGTTTGACATCGACGGAACCTCTGAAATCAACGTCATCGGAGATATGTTTGTAGACATGGATGCAGGAGACGATGTACACATCTTCCTGAACACCAACAATGGTTCCAGCGCTGAGTTAAACATTGGTGGAAACCTTGTCATCGAAAAGAAAGGAGGCGATAATCTGAGCATTACGACGGGAGCTACCAATTCAGAGATCAACGTCGGCGGCAAAATGGAAATCGTGTCTACTGGAGGTGGGTTGACCACCTTCTTGATGACCAATGGCATGCTCGACGTCACTGATAGCCTGATATTTAGCCAGCTCGACGGAGGAGAACAATTCCTTTTCGACGTGAACAACAATTCGACCATAAACACGGGTCCATTCGTTGCCACGCTGGATAACAATACCAACCAAGAGTTGCTGATAGACATGGACAATGCCAGTACGTGGAACGTCACGGGCGATGCGGTCCTAACCATGAGCGACGGAAATGACCTGGAATTCCATTTGGGCGAAAACTCCGTTGGGAGTACCGCAAGTCTGACGGTCACTGGAGATGTATTGCTAGATCATAATCCCAGTGCGGGCGGTGATGATATCCAACTCGTCATCAGCGACGACTGCGCTGTGAACGTAGGTGGCGACTTTACCATGGATACAGACGGCGCCTCGGGTGCTGGAAACTTTTTTACACAGCTCAACGGAAACGCAGATTTAAACGTGGCGGGCGACATCGTTTTTACTGGGGCCAACGGCTCCAATGAGATCCGTTTAGAGATGAATTCCAACACCCATTTGGCCATCGGAGGAAACTTTGTCCGAGACGCAGCGCCGAATGACTACGGATACCTTCAGAGCAATGCAACGACTACGCGCATCACGTACAACGGAACATCGGCACAAATCTTTGCCGACGACGATGGTGCCGGCACTGACGGCATAGAGTATGAGCGCGTGGTGATCAACAATACTTCGGGTTCCATTCCACAGCTCACCATGGAAGACGATGTCACGTTGACCAACGAGATCACATTTACCGACGGCGTATTAGAAACTACCGCAACCGAGCTCTTGACCTTGGCAGACAACGCCGTATCCAATGGCGGTAATGCGGGCAGCTATGTCAGCGGACCGTTTCGAAAAATTGGCGACGATGATTTCGTATTTCCAATCGGAAAAGACGGTACGTGGGCGCGCATGGAGGTTTCCGATCTTACGGGCGCGCTTGCTACCGATGAGTTCACGGCTGAATATTTCGACACGCCACACAGTGAAAGTTTTTATGGGCCTGCCAACTATGCTGGAAACACCGGCGGATTGTTCAACACCAGCACCTTGGAATATTGGAACCTGAGTCGTACGGGTTCAGGGCAACCGGTAGTCTCACTTTATTGGGAAAGCGATGCGGCAAGCGTCATCACAGACACGGGCGACTTGGTTGTAGCGCGCTACGCAGGGGCGAACACGTGGGTAAACGAAGGAGGATTCGTCACGGGAGTGCTGGCGGCAGGAAAGGTATCGTCCAATGGCAACATCAACGCATTCGGCCCGTTCACCTTCGGTTCCGTAAGTGCCATTGTCAATGTTCTGCCCATTGATTTATTGTCATTCTCAGCCAACGCGCAAGCGCATCATGTAGACTTAATATGGCACACCGCCTCAGAAGTCAACAACGACTATTTTACCATCGAGCGGTCTAAAGACGGCGTGGACTACGAACCGCTCTTTGATGTGGCTGGGGCCGGAAACTCAAACGAAGCACTGTCCTACGAAGCTCAGGATATGCATCCGCTGTTAGGGCTTTCCTATTACCGATTAAAACAGACCGATTACGATGGAAAAGAGAGTACTTCGTCGGTTCACTGGGTGTACTATGGAAACAGCCCTGTTCCACTTGTGCTTTACCCCAACCCCGCTCAAAATCACATCAACAGTAACCTGCCGCTGACAGGAAAGCTAACAGACGCGTCAGGACGCACCGTACTCTCCTTTGACGGCGCAATGGGATTTGCGGTTGATCACTTGGCCGATGGTGTTTACTATTTGCACGCATCTGGGTTGCCCGTGCAAAGCGTCGTGATCAGGAAATAAGAAAGCCCCAGTCTTGTCAATTTCCCCCCAGCTGCCGCGCGATTGCATCGCGTGGTGGAACGAACCTTGATCAAGACCGAAAGCCAATCGACTGCTCAGATTTGGTAAATGAACCGAAATCATAAATTCCAAAACATGGAGGTCATGAAGGGTATATTGAATTATCTACATACGACCGCGCGACTGAGTCGTGGGGCAGCAAGGATCGCCAGACCCCGTAAAGATTGGATGAGACCACAGGCCACGCCCTCGTGAAGCGCGTCTGCTATTGGTTTTCTCCTCTGTACTAATGAAACTGGCGATTTCGGATAGAGAAAAGACAAGCTACGCACTCTTGCTTTTTCGATATGTCAATTACAAATCAGTCACATCCTGCTGACGAATCAAGATGAAAAGTCCTTGGCTTTTTACCATTTGCATTTCATACAAGCGGAGTTAATAATAGATCACTTAATTTAACCTGCGGATTTAAATGTAATGCCATGGGATTAAACGTTCTTATTGCTGAAGATCACGAGATATTTCGAAATGCAATCGCTGACACGTTAATTCAACTTGATGAAGTTGACGCGGTATTTCATGCGTCTGATGGAAGAGAATGCTTGCAGCAACTTGATAAACATCCCACTGATGTAGTACTACTTGATCTAAGTATGCCAAATATGGATGGAATTCACTGCATTGAGAAGATCCGTGCACAGAGATCAGAAATACCAGCGATCGTTTTAACACAATATGATGAGCCTAGCTTTTTTAGAGCAATGATGAGTCGAGGAGCGAGTGCGTACTTGACGAAATCTACCAGTTCAGCTGACTTTATAAAAGATTTCTTGGCAATCGTCCGATATGGCGAATGCAGAATCTCTCAATCAGCCTTGGTAAAGCTCAATGAAGCGAATAAAACTCTCACCACCCGGGAACTAGAAATACTATTCAACATCTGTAATGGACTAACCACCCACGAAATAGCAGAAAGCTTGCATATCTCACTTAATACAGTGAACAGTCATAGGACTTCCATCGCAAAAAAACTAGGATCCAACAAAGTCGCTGATATGATGAAATGGGCTGTGCTAAATGGACACTTTTCCATCGACCCATGCATGAAATAGAATTTATCTCTGAGTACTATTTGAAGAAATACCGAAAGCCAACTCTCAACTCTGAATTTAATTTTGAAGTACCGCTTCCTATTTTCTCTTCTTTTAAATCATATCGAGAAAACCTCAAAGCGTAGTAGACCGAAGAGGCACCAACATACACTCGAAAATTATTGGACACCCCTTTCTCTATGGATATGCTGCAAGAAGCACCTACATCAGCCATCAATAAATTTTCTGTATTGATCTCAAACCACTGTGAAACTGGAAGAACAATCGCCTCTTCACCTAGTCGAAATGACAGACCAAGAGCTAGATAGATCTGAAAATCTGAAGTAAAATCGAACTGCCTTGCAATAGAATTATTGAAATTGAGCTGATATCGCTCAAGAACTCTTGGGTTTTGAATTCCAAGGTAACTAGCTGCGCATAGTGAAAATCCCGATGTATATACCAGTTTTGAGGGGAGTCCAAAAGTTAAGTCAATTCCCAAGCCGAAATAATCATTCACTCCATCATCCAGTGAAGGAGTGATGAGAAATGGTGATCCATCATAAAACTCAACCATGGGATAGTATACTCCGATGCTAAATCCTCTCCTCTGTGTCGAGTCATTTTGACCCAAACTCGTAGAACTGATTAGGAGGATAAAAATCAATATCCGAAATGGTCTCATCTAACAATGATAATCTTTTGGGTATTTTCAAAAATGTCCAATTTGAGTGTTACGAAGTAGATACCAGCGTCAAAGGCAGACAGATCAATACTTGTAGACTGATCAATTGTCTCGGCAACTTTCAATATACGGCCCTGCATATCGCGTATTACGATACTCTTATTTCCCCCTTCTTGCATTCGCAGGTTCAGGTGTCCGGATGTTGGATTAGGAAAAATGCTAAACTCCACAGAAGCTTTTGGTTGCTCATTATTAAGTGCACTACATACCGATGTCCCACCTAAACCTACAGCTGCCCATGTACACGCAACTGCCTGAGATATTGATGGATCATTTGGAAATAAGAGCGAGGCAGCCGCCTCTGTTGATGATGCAACCAGATTATAATCTGATTTTTTCACTAAAAGATTTGTGTGAGTGTAAAATACGATTTCCGCTGCGTCATCAATTCCAATTCCTGTTAAAAAATATGAGCCCCCATTATCATTAACCCCAGCACCTCCCATAGACAAAAGACGAAACCAATGAACAAGCACAGCTCCGGTATAATGAGGCCCCCAGTAGAAATAATCTCCTTCAAATGTATTCGGAAATGAATCTGCCTTAGGATTAATTGCGTCGTACTTATATGTGACAGTAGCATCCTCTCCCAACATCCAATCACAATCTCCCCCACCCCCATTACAATCGCTTGTTGGAGCTAACGTATATCGCTCACCTAAAATACCATATATGTCACTAAACCCTTCATTCAGACCTGCAGCTTGCATCGATCCTTTGAGATTGGCAGTGTGCTTATTTATACCATGACCATATTCGTGAGAGGCGATATCATATGTTGCAAAGTTCTCCGTCAAATTTCCAAATCTTAATCTATCCCAACCAGCGATCGAACTATGGCTATAGTTTGCATTGTCTGTACTCCAGTTTGCAAGAACTCTGACCTTTCCGCCATTATTGTCACATCCTTGGTAATCAAAATAATCATCAAAAAAATCCCACGCAGCCGTTACGGTATGATGAGCGGTTGTGGCAACTTGTTCGTTAGTACCCCAATTATCATCATCATCTTTCACATTGCTCTTCATTGACCAAGGAATAGATGATGCATATTTTGTGTGAACGTTCCTACCATTGTCATCTGTATGAAGTATGAACTTTGAATTTTTAGGACGAGTATCAATAGTCTGGTTACCATAATATTCCACATTGGCTGGGCCATTCGAGCACGTTGAAGTAGTTGATTTGAAAATTGCTTTAGTGCTTACATCAACATAGTAATCCGTCTCACTGAATGGGTCTATGGTTGATACTGTAATTACCCATGCAAGTCTGAAATTCTCATTGAGGAATACGGGAGTTACGCCTTCAATTCCTGCATCCAATGCCCACATTACCTTACCCGGGGGGAAATAAGTTGCCGAAGGGTCATTTAGTTCGCTTTGCAATTCTGTTTCCCAATCGAGATCATCCCATGCATACTTGAGGTTTGTATTATCCAAACTATCTAGGACAATGCTTACTGCCTCAGTATAGCTAATAGCACTGCTAGGAGGTGTATTATGTAGGTCCGCCAGCTTTCCAGTAGCTGCTATGATGTAACCATCGCTTTCGTGCTCAATAAACTCAGCTCCTTCAACTGGAATGTTATAATAATTTTGTTGGTATTTATAATGATTGTAGTTGAGCTTTGAGTCTTGCCATGATTGAGTCTCAACCGCAGTATTAAAGGTGTCATTTACCCAATACTTTTGATACAGTTTAAAAAGGTCACCTTTAAGTACCTTGTTAGATTGGAAAATAAACAAACCGCTTGAGTCGTAGTCAGCAACAATTGCCCTGAGAATAGAATCGGCAGTTGCACTATCTGGTTGCGCTGCCAATTGAATTGCGAGAAAAGATAATAGGCAAGTAATTTTGATTGATTTCATGATTCAAAAATTGAATCGAAATGTAGGGTTAGCAATACTTGAACACAATAGTTAGAACTAACCATTTCTGTTTTGAGTCTTCTCGTAGCTCCGATTATTCAGTGAAGATCAAGTTTCAGAACCAGAGACTTCTGATCATTTGAGCACTAACCACCCCCAGCTGCCGCGCGATTGCATCGCGTGGTGGAACGAACTTAGATCAAGACCAAAAGCCGATCGACTGCTTAGGTTTGGTAAATGAGCCCAAATCATGAGTTCCAAAACATGGAGGTCATGAAGGGTATATTGAATTACCTACATACTACAACGCGATTGAATCGCACGGCAGCGAAGAGGCCATATCCTCATATGCGCACAAGGATTACGGCGCTCTAAGCGCCGTGGACCTTCTGCGTTCAGCAGCCCATACTGCGTGATCAATGGCTACGCCATTGGTTTTTTATTTGCCTAAGTCCTTACGAGCAAGCTCCACGAACTTTTGCAAATAAAAAATCCCAAGCTTTCGCTTGGGATCTCGTTGTATGTTGCCCCACAAGGACTCGAACCTTGACTGACGGTACCAAAAACCGCTGTCCTGCCAATTAGACGATAGGGCATCCTTATAAAGGATTGCAAATGTAAAAAAGATTTCATTTTTGCTAGCCAGAAATTAATCGTGTACTTAAAGCATACGCCTTCCATTATCAAGCCCCTTGCTAAGGACCTTGTCTTTGATCTGCCCAACGACAGGAAGGCAATCTATGTGACCTTTGACGATGGGCCTCATCCAGAGATTACCCCTGACGTACTTCGCCTGTTGGATCAATATGACGCCAAGGCGACCTTCTTCCTGATCGGTAAAAATGCGGAGGAGTACCCTGGCATAGTCAAAGACATTCGTGCAAAAGGACACAGCGTTGGCTTGCATGGCTATGCCCATCTGAGCGGGTGGAAGACGAAAAATGAAATTTATGTTGCCGACATCCATCGCTGCCACGAGCACGTGCCTTCGACACTCTTTCGCCCACCTTATGGTGAGATTAGCTTGTCGCAATCCAAACTTCTGAAGAAAAACTACAGCATCGTCATGTGGAGCGACCTCAGCGCCGATTGGGACGATTCCTATAGCGTTGAGGACTGTTTTCGCTTTGCTACGGAAAAGGTAAAGCCGGGAAGCATCATCGTGTTCCACGACAGCGAAAAGGCACGACCACGCATGCTGAAATCGCTCGAACTTGCCTTGAAATTCTACGCTGACGAGGGCTTTGTACTCGAAGCCATTCCGATGCCCTAGGCTACCGTGGTTTCTACGTATGGAACTCCTGCTGCCTTGAGTCCATCGAATCCTTTTTTGACGTCGGTAAGATGCTTAAAGCCTTTTGACGCCAAAATGCTCCATGCAATGACGGAACGATACCCTCCTTTGCAGTGGATTACGTACGGCTGATCCTTATCCACTTCATCCAGGTGTTCATTGATGTAGTCCAATGTCAACAATTGAGCACCGTCGATGTGGCAGTTGTCGTATTCTGACGGTTTACGCACGTCAAGGACCTGGCCGGAAGGACGCGATTCCTTAAATTCTTCAGGAGTCACGGAGTCGACCTTGCGAATTGGCTTGCCCGCTGCTCGCCACGCTTCAAAGCCTCCCTTTAGGTAGCCGATCACGTTGTCATACCCAACGCGCGCTAAGCGCATGATCGCCTCTTGCTCTTGACCCGGATAGGCTACGATGACAATCGGCTGGTGCATGTCTGCAATCAGAGCCCCTGCCCACGGAGCAAATTGTCCGTGCAATCCGATGAACCAAGCGTTAGGAACATGCCCGTCGCTGAATTCAGCTTCTTTCCGTGTGTCTAAAACCAATGCTCCTTCGGCCATGGCAGAGGTAACGTCAGCAGCCGTTAATGCGCTCAAGGATGAGGCGTACACCTCGTCGATGGATTTGTAGCCGCCTTTGTTTTGCGCGGCGGCCTTCGCAAAATATTGGGGTGGAGGTAGAATACCTGTGGTCAGTTCTTTGACGAATTCCTCCTTGGTCAAATCGCCCAAGGCATAGTTCGTTTGCTTTTGATCCCCCAAGAGGGCCGAGGTTTCACTCGACATGTTTTTTCCACAGGCCGATCCTGCACCGTGGGCTGGATATACGATGATGTGGTCGGGAAGTGGCAAAATCTTGTTTCTTAATGAGTCGTAAAGCGTCGCTGCCATGTCTTCGACGGTTACGTCTCCGCCTTTCTGTGCAAGGTCCGGCCGACCCACGTCTCCTATGAAGAGGGTATCGCCTGTATAAATTGAGTGCTCTTTCCCTTCTTCGTCGTAGAGCAAATAGCAGCTAGATTCTGGGGTATGACCGGGCGTGTGCAGTAACTCGAGCTTTACACCACCGATATGGAATACTTGCCCGTCGGTGGCCTGAATGATCTCGAATGCTGTGTTGGCCGTTGGTCCATACACGATTGGGGCTCCCGTTCTGGCCGATAGGTCCAGGTGTCCACTTACAAAGTCAGCGTGAAAATGGGTTTCAAAAATGAACTTGATCTTCGCGCCGCTCTCGGACGGTTTGTTCAGGTATGGCTCCGTCTCACGCAAAGGGTCTATGATCGCCGCTTCGCCGTTTGACTCAATGTAGTAGGCCGCCTCAGCAAGACAACCCGTATAAATTTGTTCGATGTACATGTCTTTGTCTTTCGTCTAGCAAAAGTACAAAGTAATCACCCCCTGGTATGGGAGTTCTCCTTTCATTGCTCGCTGGCAGGAATCACCGAAGCTTGATTCTGCTTGGTGAACCTGATTCCCAAGGCAATCTCATGGGAACCAGAGGTTGCATTGGCCAATTTCCCGAGTGCCAGGTCATAAGAATAACCGATGCTCAGGTTGTTTTCGAATTGGTATCCGGCCATGAAGCCGACCGCTGGAGGTAAAATTTCCGTGATCAATGGACTTCTGAACGAAGCACCCAACGAGATCATATCCTTAAAAATACCCCGTGCCTGAATGTCAAACATGTCCACCGGACTCACATACCGTCCCAAAAAATTGGCGTCGATGGCCCAATCGTCATTGAAATCGTAGCGATATCCTGCGTTCAAATAATAGTGCCGTGCCAAGACATTCTGAGTCTCAGAGTAATCGCTGAAGAATTGCGCTTTCAAACCAGCTACTTGTGGAACATAGATTCCAACGTGGAAATTCTCTCCGGAGAATCGAACTCCCGACCCAAAATCAACGGCCCAAAGAGACATAAATCCATTGCTCAAGGCAATGTCGTTGGATTGTTCTAGGTCTAATTTTCCGCCATCAACTGCAAATTGCAACATGCCGGTGGAGAGGGTGAAGCTCAACTTATAGTCTTCATTGAGGTCTAAGTGATAAGCATAAGCAGCCTGGAACCCATTCCTGCGCGTTTGGCCCACCACATCGCTGAAAATGGAACCGCCTACGCCCATCTTTCCTTTGATGATGGGTCCGTGCACGCTCAAATAGTACGTTCGCGGAGAATCTTGAATGCCCACCCATTGATCGCGGTATAGCGCGTTAGCGTGGAAGTATTTATCGATCCCTGCCAGCGCCGGATTGACCATGTACTCGTTGGCATAGAACTGTGTCCATTGCTCCAACTGTTGGGCTTTTGCGTTGAAAGCACCCAGTATGAGCAGGACTATAATGATGAGCTTATTCATAGGACTCATGTTTTCTAATTATTTCAATATGGTCACAGGACCGGTTATCAAACGACTGATCACTGGATCATTGAGGTCTATGACGTAGTAGTACGTTCCGACCGGTAAAGACTTGCCTTTGTAGGTGCCATTCCAAGGTGTGGTATAGCCAGATGGAGATTCAAAAATCAGGTTACCCCAACGGTTGAAAATCTGCACGGACGCATTCGGATAATTCTCGATGCGGTCGATGATGAAGAAATCATTCACGCCATCACCATTCGGAGAGAATCCGCCTACGGGATCCACTACTTCTTCCACCGTCACCTTGACACTATCCAAGCCGTAGCATCCATCCGCATCCGTAGCGCTCACGTAGTACACGATTGTCTCTAACGGATTCACCGTCGGATTCTCATCTTCTACACCCGAAATGTCTTGAGCGGGTGTCCAAAGCACGTCCACCCCAGCATTTGCCGTAGGAGCACCTCCAATGGTAGTGCTTTCTCCAGGCTCAATGAACTTATCTGGACCGGCATCAATGCCCGGACCCGATGTCCAAATCACGCGAACCGTATCGCGGTGCACACAAACTCCATTGATGCCTTCGAATATGTAGGTCGAAGTATCGGTGGTCGTGTTCACGGTCAGGTTGATTCCGTTTCCTGCCACTACGCCGTTCGTAAACAACCATCTCGTAGAGGCAGCACCCGATTGTGTTCCTGTTAACTTCACTCCTGTAGAGAATGGGCACACTTCTATGTCTTCCTGAGCCGTTACTTCGACAAAGAATTCTGCTTCTACCTCGAACGTGTCGCTTATCATACAACCGTTTACATCATACACGTTGAGTACATACGAACCTGCCAGCGCACCTTGAATGTCTTGGGTCAGAACGGTATCTGTTCCGTCAAAAATCCACTCGTAGGTATAGGGCGCGGTTCCACCTGCCATCGATACGCTGATGAAGCCATCTCCTGTATTGGTGCATGTAGCATCTCCAATTGAATCCAAGGTGAGGATCATTGGGGCAGGTCCGTCTACATCAAATGAAGTAGCCAACGTACATCCATTCGCATCGGTGATCGTCAAGCCGTAGTTTCCAGCGCAGAGGTCCACGATTGAATCCGTCGTCGCTCCAGTGCTCCAAGAAAGCGTGTATGGAGCTGTGCCACCGCTGATCGAGTCGATGCTGATGCTTCCGTCGCAATCTGCGCCGCAGGTGACGTCCACCACTTGCACCGATTGCACAATGAGTTGATCGGGCTCTTCAATGCTGTAGATGTCGAAAGCCAGACACATGTCGGCGTCAATGACGGTAATCGTATCTGAACCGGCACAAAGTGAATCAATGGAAGTTGCTGTGTCACCCGTGTTCCACAAGATGTTGTACGGCGTTGTTCCACCAGAAAGGCTAACGTCAATGGACCCATCGCACTCACCAAAACACGACACGTGTTGCAGGTCGACTAAGGTAATGACGGGTGCATTTGCGTTGTTGAGAATGACGTTGAAGGTATCCGTGCACCCATTCGAGTCTACAATTTCAACGTTATAGATGCCTGCACCAAGGTTGGTCGCCATCTGTGTAGCTTGCGTAGGAATCAAAGGAGCTCCGTTGATGTCCAACCAGAGGTAGGCATACGTGCTTCCTGTACCTCCACTTGCCGTTACGGCGATCATGCCATTGCTGACTTGGCAATCAGGATTGGTCAAGCTGTCCACCGTAATTGCCAACGGTGCCGGTTCGTTGATATTGAAGTCAAGGCTATCGCTGCAGCCGGAAGTATCCGAGATGACAACGCTGTAAGTGCCGGGGCACAAATTGGATATAGCAGCGGTAGTATCACCAGTATTCCATACAATGGAGATCGGTCCTGATCCGCCCGTGATGGTCAGGTCTATGCTGCCATCGCAGTCACCAGCGCATGTGACCATGGCTACATTAGCGGTAACCGTAAACGGTGTAGGATCGCCCAAAATGACGGAATCAACGAGGACCTGTCCGTTTGAGTCTGTGACAGTCAAGGTATACGTTCCCGAACACAATCCTGTAATCAGCGCAGTCGTATCTCCGTTGCTCCAAGCATATGAGTACGGCTGAACACCTCCGCTCACCGCAGCGAGAATCTCTCCGTCGCAACCGTTTCCGGCGCAAGAAATTTCAGTGATGGTAAAGTCGATGCTCATGACATCGGGTTCAGAGATGGTGACCGTATCTACGGTAGAACATCCATTGGTGTCGGTAACGGTCACTACGTAGGTTCCTGCGCACAGTGTATCGGCGGTTTGAACGGTATCACCGTTGGACCAAACATAGGTTACGGTACCCAAAGAAGAGGTAATGTTTGCCGTTGCTGTTCCGTCGCACAGCCCATTGGCGGTGGCATTGGTAAACGTTATGTTCACACCAGGTCCGCCGGTCTCAGATACTGGGTATCCAAATACCTCGGAGCACCCGTCTGCATCGGTTACCGTTACGTCATAGAATCCAAAGCAAAGGGAATCAGCGATGAGGGTGTTCTGTCCATCGCTCCATGCAAACACGAATCCACCTGCGCCTCCAGAGAATGTAGGGTCTACCTCACCGTCACAATCGCCGCATGTAGCATCGGTCACGGTGACCGTATCTTGTACAATCGGCTGGGGTTGGAATACAGTAAACGTATCCAGCTTCGTGCAGCCGTTGGCATCGGTAATGGTCAAGAAATAGAATCCTCCGCACAAGCTATCCGCCAAGGATGTGCCGTTTCCGTTGCTCGGGACAGGACTCCAGTTGAATGCGTATCCTCCTGCGCCGCCCGTCGGGCTGACGTTGATCTGGCCGTCACAGAGATTACCACAAGTGGCGTCTGTAATGGTCGGGTTGGAGATAATTTCCGTAGGCGTACCGACGTCGAACGTAGCGATGGAATCGCATCCTGACCCGTCAGAAATCGTAACCGTATACGACCCTGCACAAAGCCCGGCATTGGTTGCCGAAGTGGCGCCGTTGCTCCACGTGTAGGTATAGGTTCCAGAACCACCCGTGGTGGCCAGTACTATGCTACCATCGCAAGCACCAAAGCAAGAGACGTCAGTAATGGTTTCATTCGGATCGAGTAAGTCGGGAGCGTCGATGGTCACAATTGAGGTGCTTACACAACCCGCTCCATTGGTCAATTCCACAGAATAGGAACCGGCACAGAGGTTATTGATCGTATCCGTCGTTCCGATTACGGTAAATGTGCTGAGGTCCGTCCATTCCACCGTACATGGTGCAACCGTACATGTATAGGTAGCAAAGACCATCCCATCGCAGTTGCCACAAGTTGGGTCAATGCCCACTGCTACTACAGAGTCGGCACTATCCGCATTGATAGGAACCGTCGCTATCAACTCGCAACCTGACGTATCGGTGATGGTCACTGAGTTTATTCCTGCACAGAGTGAATCGTTGGAAGCTCCTGTTTGGCCGTTGTCCCACAAATAAGTGTAAGCCGTACCGTTGCCTCCCACTGGGTTAGCAGTAGCATTTCCGTCGCAGACCGTACAACTCGAGGTGGTGATCCCGCTGAAGCTATTCGTCATACCCGATGGATCATTGATTCCGATGCAGAACGTATCCTGGCATCCAGCGGCATCGGTAATGGTAACGCAATACGTTCCATCGCTCAATCCTGTAGCTACTGAGTCAGTGCTGCCGTTCGGCCATAAGTATGAATACCCTGGAGTTCCTCCGGAGACATTCACCGTCGCCTGTCCATTCGTATCGCCGGGACAAGACGGGTTTTGTACATTGCTAAAGCTCGCTGTGATCGCGTCTGGTTCTGTAACCACAACAGTATCCGTTGCGGTACATGAACCGTTGTCGCTGGCAACTACAATGTAGGATCCAGCAGTTAGATTGAATAAGGTATCGGCGACAATCGTTCCGTTCCATGTCAAGGTATACGGCGCTGTTCCACCGGAAGCAATCGCAGTTACTGATCCATCATTGCCACCGTTACAAATAACATTGGCAATGAGCACGCCCGACACGCTGATCCCAGAAGTCGGTGCGCCGATGATAACACATGCCGTGTCTTCGCAACCATTGGCGTCGGTTACGGTTACGCAATGCGATCCTGCCGAAAGACCGGTTTCGTTTGGCCCAGTATTGCCTGAAGGCCACTCATATGTATAGCCTGGGGTTCCCCCTGATCCAGAAACAGAAGCCGTCCCATCCGATCCGCCGAGGCAGTTAACCGCAGTTGAGGCTGTGATGGTCGCTACCACTGGACTAGGTTCAGAAATCGTAATCGTATCGAAGCTCACGCATCCAGAATCATTCGTCAATTGCACGTAATAATCGCCTGCTGATAAGCCTGTAATTGTATCGGTAGTCCCTTGCAGTGTGCTTGAAGCTACATCAAACCACGCCACAGTACACGGAGCTACTGAACACACGTAGGAAGCAGAAGCAGAACCCTCTGAACCGCCGTTGCACAATGCTTCTTGTATCACCGCGGCTTGCACAGTATCTGCACCAAGGGTTGGAACATTCACTGTAAATGTGTCAATGCATCCACTGGCATCGGTAACAACCACTTCATTTTGGCCGGCGCATAGACTTGTTCCGGTAGCTCCGGTTGATCCTCCAGTAAGCCAGTTGAAGTTGTATGGCGTTGCGCCTCCAGTGATGTTAGCTGTTGCTGAACCATTGCACGAGCCACAAGAGGAAGTGTTGATATTGGAAAAGACCACACCCATTCCGGTTGGATCTGCTAAGAAGAACCCAGCGCTATCTGAGCAACCGTTAGCATCTGTGACTTTCAAGCCATAGGTTCCTGAACTGAGTCCGATGATGGTTTGGTTGGTTGAGCCAGTGGACCATAAATAGGTATATCCTGGTGTACCTCCCGAGCCATTGGCAGTCAAGCTACCGTCGTTTCCTCCAGGGCAACTGGGCAATGACTGCGTCACTGAAGCAACTACCGGACTTGGGTCAATGACGGTAATGCATGCCGTGTCTTCACAAGCGCCTCCGTCGTTTACCGTTACACAATAATTACCCGCTGGCAACTGAACCGTAGGCGTAGTCAAACCGCCCGGCCATAAGAAGGTATAAGATCCTGACCCCCCTGACCCGGTAACTTGCAAAGTAGCACTGTCTCCGTTGCATAAAGCTTGTGCGGTAATGCTCACAGAAGCTGTCACTCCTGTTGCCGGCTCTGATACCACAGTATCTCCAATGGCAACGCATCCATTCATATCAGTGACGGTCACGGTATGCGTTCCTGCCGCCAATGAATTCGCGCAAGGAGTGGTTGTTCCATTAGACCATGAGTAAGTATATGTCGGTGTTCCGCCTGAAGCAGTTACACATACTACCCCATTGCTTCCACCTAAGCAGCTTACGCTATCTACGGAATCGATCGAAATGACCAAAAGGGTTGGGGTATCTATGAAGACGGTCGCACTATCGATACAACCACTCGTGAGGTCTGTCACGGTAACTGAATGAAGCCCTGTAGCTAAATTGTTCACCGTATCGGTGGTCGCCGCATTGTCCCACAGGTACCCATAGTTTCCTGATCCACCAGCTATTACTTGTACCACAGCGTAACCATTTGCATCGCCAAAGCAGAGTACATCCGAACTATCGGCTATGGCCACACTAAATGTCCCTGGGGGATTCAATATATAACACGCGCTGTCAACACATCCAGCAGCATCGGTCACTGTGACGCAATACGTTCCCGCCACAAGTCCAGAAATGCTGGTTCCCGTCGCCGAAGTGCTCCATAGATAGGTATAGCCGGGCGTACCGCCGCTCGCGGTCAAGGAGATGGCACCATCGTTTCCTGATCCACCGCAAGAGATGGGCGTTTCAGTGAACGCAAATCCGATGGTGTCTGGTTCATCTATTTGGATGGAAGCAGTGTCGAAACAGCCGTTGCTGCCTGTAATCGTGACGATATAATTTCCTGCCGAAGCATTGAACAAGGTATCGTTGGTTGAGGCGTCTGACCACAAATAGGTAAAGGGCCCTGATCCGCCCGTTTGCGTTGCAACGGCTGAACCGTCCGTCCCGCCATTACAGGTCACATCGTTGATCAATGTGGCCGATGCTATGAGGTCTGTTCCTTGGTTAATGGTCACCTCTGCGGTATCCATGCAACCATTCGCATCGGTTACGGTCACGGTATACGTTCCCGCCACCTTATTGTCGATGGTGTCATTGGTTCCTCCCGTATTCCATAGATAGGTGTAGGTAGTGGTGCCTCCCGACACGGTAACGCTGGCGCCTCCGGTAGGTGAACCAGAACACGCAGCATCTGTACTATCCATAACAAGAATAAGGGGCGTCGGTTCCACTACATCAATCGTATCGAATCGGCTGCATCCAAATCCTGTGGTAATGCGAACCAAATAAGTACCTGGACATCGTCCCGTGAGCGTATCTCCCGTTCCAATAACCGTGGTGGTATCTGGGAAGTTGAACCATTCTGCTGGTCCACAAGAGAAGCAATTGAAGGTGGCAATGACTACGCCGTCGCATGCATTGGCACAAGAAACATCAATCGCACTCGCCGTAACGGCCGGAGCAAAAAGATCATTGACAACTACGCTATTCGAGTCCACACATCCATCTGCATCCGTTACCGTCACAGAGTACGGACCCGAACACAAGGAAGTAATGGTATCGAGCGTCGAAGGCGTGTTGTTGGTAGTAGTGTTACTCCATGCATAGGTATACGGAGCTGTTCCGTTGCTCACGTTCGCCGTTGCTGTACCAGAACAGACGAAACAGAAACTCGTCGTTGAACTCAGTCCAACATTGAGCCCGTTGGCCGGTTCAAAAATTTCGAACTGAACCGTGTCCTCGCAGGTACCATCAGAGGCGGTCACGGTGTAGTTGCCAGCCAAAAGCGTCGTATCGGAAGATCCGCTGCCGATGCTTGACCATGTGTACGTGAAGTTCTGCGTAACGGGAATGAAGGCTACGTAATCGCTCGCAGTGGAGAAATTCGTGTTGTTTCGACCAGGAGTGGCAAAGGCCTTTGTACCCGCAAAATTCTCGATTCCCTGAACATGCGTACCGCCATCGGAATTGAGTGAGTCTGAGTGAATTTGAATGATGTTCGAGGTTTCGTAGAGGACGATCTGAAACGTAGAGATATCTCCTGAACCTGTAGTACCTGAGAAATGGTCAATTTCAATGTAGTTCACCACCCTGACACGATTGGGCGCCGTACCGATCAAATAAGTTTCTAGCTGACATGTCCCTACAGATGGATCAAGGTCTTCCCAAAATGCAGCGATGAAATCGCGCGGTGTGTTGGCCGCGGGGCTAGGAATCGCCGTCGAATTCGAGAACTGGCCGTTCACCTGACCGCTGTTCGGATTCGATAAATCGAAGGTGATGAAGCCCTGAGAGTTCATGATAAAATGCGTGTGGCTTACTCCGAAGAATTCGAAGTCGTCTCCGCCGAAAATGTTAATCGTATCGGAGGTGGCATCATCGTTCAATGGGAAGGTTTTGTAATTGAGTGCGTTCCAAGGACGACCCGTAGGGTACGGTTCGAAACTGCCTTCGGTTTGATCGATGATGTATTCAGTAGTAGAGTCAGAAGCTGCAAATCCACCATGCGCTGAAAGGAAAGCCGAACCGTCGTTGTTTCCAGGACAGCTCACGCTATCTGTGCTGTCTACTTGTGCAAACAACGCTGGTCGCTCAACCAAGGCAATCAAATCTATCGCCTCGCAACCATTCGCGTCAGATACGGTAACGAAATGTCCACCGCCGCACAAGGCTGTGACGGCTGAAGAACTGCCACCTGAGCTCCAAACGTACGTCAAGGTTCCGCTTCCGCCCGCAGCATTGACAGTCGCAGATCCATTGCAATCGTCATCGCACGTAGGTTGACTGATACTGCTGAATCCTGTGATCTGTAATAGTACCGGTTCGTCAATGTCTACTTCTGATGTATCGACGCAGCCGTCAATATCGGTGACCGTTACGGTATACGTACCTGCCGGAACACCGATCAACGAATCGTTGGTGCTTCCGTTCGACCATAAATAACTGACTGGTGCCGCAGCGCCAGCATGATTCACGGTTGCTTGTCCACTGCTGTCGCCGTTACAAAACAGGTCATTGATGAGCACTGCTGTTGCCGTCCAGTTGCAAGTACATGAATCAGCGACAATGGCCATCGATGTATCGCTACATCCACTGGCATCGGTCACGGTTACGGTATAGGTATTGGCGGCAAGTCCTGTAACTGTTTGAGTAGTGTCACCGTTCGACCAGTTAAAAGAAAACGGTGCGGTGCCGCCAACCATGGTTACGGTTACTTGGCCATCGTTTCCGACGCAGGTTTCACTGGCCAATTCAGCACCAGTGGCGGTAAAACTCACGGGAGCGATCAAGGTCACTGAGGCGCTGTCTTCACATCCATTTCCATCGGTCACGGTCACCGTAAAAGATCCTCCGCCCAGTCCAGTGATCAAGGCTGTAGTATCGCCTGTAGTCCAAACATAGCTTAAGGCACCTGTGCCACCTGTACCTAAGGCTTCGGCCTCACCATCCGTGTTTCCACAAGTCGGATTCAAAGAATCGATGATCGAAGCCACAAGTGCGGGCGGGTCAATCAATGTGATTGTGGTATCATCCTCGCACCCCGTGTTGTTATCGGTTACGGTTACGGTGTACGTTCCCGCTCCTACAGAGAATAGGAGGTTACTTGTAGCTGCAGTATTCCACAAATAACTCACGTTGAACGGCGCAGAAGCATTTGAGGCATTGGCGGCTAAAGAACCGGTTGTTGTACCTGCACAACTCGGATGATTCACCAACGTCAAGATCGCCTGTACACCTGTACCATTGATAAGTACGACACTATCAATTCCTTCGCACCCATTCCCATCGGTCACGGTTACGATATAGGTACCTGCTGCTAAGCTAGAAATGCTATCCGCCGTAGCTGCGGTATTCCATAGATAGGTGTAGGTCCCCGTTCCACCGGTCACTGACACCCATGCACTTCCATCGCTGTTTCCTGAACAAGAAGGCGAAATGCTGTCCATTGTCAAATCCAAGGCAACCGGTCCAGCGATGATGTCGGTTTGCGTATCTGAACACCCATTCGCATCTGTAACAGTTACCGTATAAGTCCCTGCCGCTAATGAAGTAACAAGCTGTGTTGTATCCAACGTGCTCCAAGCATAAGTCAACGGCGCCGTACCGTTGATCAAAAAGGCCTGAATTTGTCCGTCGTTCGCGCCGAAGCAAGAAACGCTATCCGTAGAAGTAACGGCGATGACCGGAAACGCAGGAGCTGTGATGGTAACGCTATCCACGCCTGTACACCCATTGTCATCGGTTACCGTAGCCGTGTAGGTTCCTGCACCTAAGCCGGTCAAGTTAGGCGACGTAGCCGCAGTGTTCCAAAGGTAGCTGTACGGCGCTGTACCGCCTGATCCTGATGCAGATGCTGTGCCGTTTGACAATCCAAAGCAAGTGACATCGGTTCCAGTTACCGTGGCGGTAATGCCGGTTGAAGGCTGATTGATCGTTACCGACGCTGAAGCAGTACAATTGTTCGCATCTGTAACCGTAACGGTATACGTACCGGCGACCAATCCTGATATGAACGTTGTGGTATCTCCGTTATTCCAAAGATATGCGAGTGGAGCCGTGCCCCCTGTTCCTTGAGCAGTTGCGTCTCCATCATTGCCCCCTTGACAACCCACATCTGTAGAATCAGTAATGGCAGCCGTGAGTAACGCAGGGTCAACCAAGACCGCAGAAGTGCTGTCTTCACAGCCATTGGCATCGGTTACGGTGACGGTATACGTCCCTGCCACTAAACTTGAAATGGTTCCGGATGTCGCTAAATTGCTCCACAAAAAGGTATAAACAGGTGTTCCATTGCTACCCGATGCGGTCAATTGACCCGAGTTGTTTCCATTGCAGTCGATCAAGTTATCAATCGCAATCGAAGCCGTGATACTCGGCCCATTCGCGAGAACAACGGTGATGTTATCCGTACATGTATTTGCATCGGTCACAGTTACGGTATAGGTACCTGCCGTTAGTCCTGAAACTGTAGCCGTGGTATCGCCATTGTTCCAAGCGTAACTATATGCTGGAGATCCACCCGTGGTCGTCACGGTGATGCTTCCATTCGCGCTTCCGGCACAGGTAGGTTGTGAAACGATGGTGGTATCTACTACCAGCAGTGCTGGCTCTACAATTGTCGTATCCGCAGAGTCGACGCAACCTCCTGCATCGGTTACGGTGATGGAATAGGTTCCTGCTGTTAAGCCTGTTTCTGTCAATCCGTTTCCTCCTGAACTCCAGAGCAAGGTATACGGAGCCGTGCCACCTGAAGCACTGTTTGCGGTCACTGATCCATCGCTTCCTCCATTGCACGAAACGTCGATGGCTGAGGCAATCGAGATGCTAACCCCTGTAGCCGGCTCGGTCAGTACAGTATCCGCGGTAGCGGTGCAACCATTGTCATCCGTGACCGTAATGGTATAGGTTCCTGCGGCTAATCCACTTTCTGTCAGCGCGTTGCCTCCTGAACTCCAAAGGAAAGCATAGGGTCCTGTTCCTCCGGTTGCATTATTCGCGGTAATGGATCCGTCAGACCCACCAACGCAACTCACGTTGGAAATCGACGCAATGCTGATGGCCAAGACCGTAGGTTCGGTCACTTCGGCGCTATCGACTCCTGTACACCCACTCGCGTCTGTTACGGTTACGGTGTACATACCCGCAGCCAAGCCGCTGATCGTCTGGTTGGTGGATGCGGTGTTCCACAAATAAGTGAATCCAGGCGTTCCTCCAGAACCCGTCGCGGTCAATTGCCCATCGCTGAATCCGAAGCAACTCACGTTGGCGTCAACATTGATGGAAACTACTACAGGCGCGGGGTCATTTAGCGTAACGGCGATGGCTTCGGCACATCCTTTCACATCTGTCACGGTGACGGTATAGGTGCCCGCCATCAAATTAGAAATGGTGGTAGAAGTGGATCCAGTGCTCCAGATATACGTATATGGACCGCCATTGCCTCCGTTGGCAGAAACGGTGATTGCGCCATTCGAATCTCCGGGACATGTAGGCGGAGTCATCGTAGTATCCAAGGTCATGAGAACCGGCTCCTCAATGGTAAAGGATAAAGTGTCGTTGCACGCACCGTCTGCCGCAGTAACGGTATACACACCAGCCGAAAGGTTCGTGGCTGATGATCCGCTACCAATGCTCGACCATGTGTAAGTAAATCCTTGCGTGATCGGAATGAACGACACGTAATCGTTGCTCGCCGACCAGTTCACTGCATTTCTGCCAGGAACCGCGTAACCATCTGTTCCGTCCGCATTTTCAATTCCCATGGTCGTACCTGCGTTTCCGCCTCCTTCACTGAAGGCAGGCACTTGAGTGGTATGGATCTGGATGATGTTCGACGTTTCGTAAAGCGCGATCTGAAACGTGTACAAAGCACCGGCTGAAGCGAAGTGCCGAATATTGACGTAATTGATCACCCGAACCCGGTTGGGCGAAGTGCCGACCAAGTAGGTCTCAATCGTACCATTGGTGGAAGTTGACGGATTCAAGTCGTCCCAAATACCGATCCAATTATCTGGGTTGGCGGTGTTGGGAATGGCAACATTTTGCCAAGTTGAGTTGGTTGCACCCGGAAATTGGATGATTCCGTTGGATGATATCTGAAAGGTCGTCTGTGCATTGCCGAAAAATTCAAAATTGAAGCCCACACTGATGGCTGCAGTAAGCGCATCATCCCCGAGGCTAAAGCTTTGATAATTTGCCGTGTTGAATGACTCGCCGATGCCATAAGGCTCAAACTCGCCTTCGGTTTGATCAATGAGGTACGCCGTTGTGGAGTCCGATGCGATCGTTCCCCCGTGCCCGGAAATAAAGGCGGCTCCGTCGTTCCCTCCATTACAAGTAACCGAATCCGAAGAATCGAGCAAAACATAGATTGACGGGGGCTCAAAGAGCGTAACGGTATCGGTGATTGTACAGCCGATGTTGTCCGTAATGCTCACGGTATGCGAACCTCCGCAAAGGTTGAACGCCTTCACGGTCGTTTCTCCGTTCGACCAGAGATAGGTATAAGGTGAATTACCAAACGGGTTAGGTCTCGAGCGCGCATCACCATCACATGCATCATCACAACTGGGGTCAACCAATTGGTTGAAAGGTGTACCTAAAAATCCAAAGAAACTCGGCTGAACCGTTACTGAAAAGGTCGTATCCCAACTCACCCCGCTATCGCCCACTTGGACGATGTAGAAGTCTGGCGCCAGATCAACGAATGATCCTGTGGTCTGGGTAACGCTGTTTCCGGTGTTGAAGCCATCCACTGTAAAAGAGAAAGGCCCTGTTCCGCCAGTTACGTTGATGGTGAGTGTACCATCGTTCGAATCGGGACAGGTTTCTTGCCCAGCAGTTACCGAAGTAATTTGAAGCGGTTGGGTTTGTTCTTGAACGATGACATAGACTTTCTGGGCATTCTTTCCGGCGATGTCACATCCATTGTCTTCGGCGTTGAACGTAATGATGTGCGTTCCGACGTCGGCTCCTGTTGGCGTCCAACTGACCGTCATGGTTGTGGTGGTTCCTGAAGTAGCGGTAGAAGTAGATGCACCATTCAGCATACCCGTAGCAGTACTGCTGATGCTCACGGTTTCTCCCGCACCTCCTGTAAAGGCCAAATCAAAGCTGGATGCCACGCCCGTATCGAGGGTGACGACGTAGTTTGAAGTAAGCGATCCGCCGGTGACGTTCGTAATGGATGTAGCAACCGTCGGCTGAAGGTTTGAACAATTGGAATCGGTTTCGAACTGAAAATCGCGAATCACCGTGCTGATCAAATTTCCCGACGTCCTATCGTATTCATCCACTTGAATGACAATCTGAAACAGGTCGGTAGTGTCTGGGGGAGTAAAAGACATGATGCCGGTTTCGGAATCAAAGGACATCCCGTTGCCGAAGGGATCTGCCAACGAGTACCCGGTTTGGTAGGCAATGTTCGAAGCCGTGGCAATTCCCGTTTGAGGTTGCCGAAGCGAAAACACCAACGAATCACCGTCGGGTTCAGTCACCTGGGGGCCCCAATTGACCGTCGTTCCACCGCAGAGGAATGGATGTCCATTGGCGGCAAACGAAGGCGTCGTATTCAGCGAGTCAGTAGTAAAATTATACTGCATGAACACCCGCAAGCGATCGGAAGATGCAGAAGCACTGTTCGCCAAATTGATGGCGTCCATACGGTTGTAAGGGTAAACGATAAAGGTCGCAGGCGAACACGCAGCATAGGTTGTAATGTCAACGGCGCCGCGGTAGACGATCATTCGTTCTCCATCCGAAGATCCCCCAGCACACGATGGAAGCGAACCCGCACATATGTCCGTAATCTCACCATCCGAGACATTCGGAATTGGAATTGTACCGGGTACACAACCCAAGGACACCAACAAGAGGGTATCAGGAAATGCGAGAGAGATGGAACAGTCATACATGACCTCTACGGTAATGATGAGACTATCCTGTGTTCCGTTCAATGCACCTGTGATGGATGCGCCGGAATAAACTTGTCCGGTGTTAACGGGCAAAAATCCAGGTTGAGCAAAGCCAGTGGTAGCAAGCAAAAGACAACAAATTGTCGCCGCAACGATGGAGAATCGTGTGAATAGGTGCATAGTACGTTTCATTCTTGAACTCAAATTTACGCGGAAAAAGCACCGAAAGCGCAGTCCCACCGCAATTCACGCACAATGAGGTGTTGAGGTTGGGTAAGGCGCGTACTTTTTTATCAGTCTAATTTCAGCACGGCGAGGAATGCCTGCTGTGGAATCTCTACGTTTCCGATTTGCTTCATGCGCTTTTTACCCTTCTTCTGCTTCTCGAGAAGTTTCCGTTTTCGGGAGATATCACCGCCGTAGCATTTCGCTGTAACGTCTTTCCTCAAGGCCTTTACGGTTTCTCGAGCAACGATTTTAGCCCCTACTGCTGCTTGAATCGCTATTTCAAACTGCTGCCGTGGTATCAGCTCCTTCAGCTTCAAACAAATTTTCTTACCCAAGTCAAATGCGTTGTCTTTGTGAATCAAGGCCGACAAAGCATCTACTTGATCCCCGTTGAGCAAGATGTCCATCTTCACCAAACTCGACTGGACGTATCCAATCGGATGGTAATCGAAGGAGGCGTATCCACGAGAAATGGATTTCAGCCGATCGTAAAAATCGAAGACAATTTCTGCCAAAGGCATCTCGAACGACAGCTCTACGCGGTCTGAGGTAAGGTAAACCTGGTTCTTCAAAATGCCCCGCTTCTCAATGCACAAACCCATCACCGCACCCACAAAATCTCCTTTGGTAATGATCTGGGCATTGATGAATGGCTCTTCTACCGAATCCAGCTTCGACGGGTCAGGGAAGTCGGACGGGTTGTTAATCGTTCTGCGCTCTCCATCCGTAGTGGTTGCAAAATAAGACACGTTGGGAACCGTCGTAATGACCACCATGTTGAACTCACGTTCCAATCGCTCTTGGATGATTTCCATGTGGAGCATTCCAAGGAATCCACAACGGAATCCAAAACCCAGTGCCGCAGACGATTCGGGCTCGAATGTCAACGACGCATCGTTTAATTGAAGCTTATCCATGCAATCGCGCAGTTCCTCGTATTCGTCCGTATCTACCGGATAAATTCCCGCAAATACCATCGGCTTCACATTTTCAAATCCTTCGATGGCCTTATCACACTGCCGCTCTTGGTGTGTGATCGTATCGCCTACCTTGATCTCCCGGGCTTGCTTTATTCCTGAAATAATGTAGCCCACATCGCCGGCTGAGAGCTCTTTCTTTTTTTCAGGTTTCATTCTCAACACGCCGATCTCATCGGCGATGTACTTCTTGCTCGTGTGGTAAAACTTCACAATGTCGCGCTCGCGCAACGTTCCGTTGATTATCCTGAAATATGCAATGACTCCCCTGAACGGGTTGAACATGCTGTCGAAAATCAAGGCTTGCAGTGGAGCATTTGGATCTCCTTGAGGCGCTGGAATCCGTTCGAGGATGGCTGTCAACAACTCGTCTACGCCAGCTCCTGTCTTCCCGCTGGCCGACATAATCTCGTCTCGATCACAGCCCAAAAGCTCAACCATCTCGTCCTTTACCTCTTCCGGCATGGCAGATGGCAGGTCCATTTTATTCAGCACAGGAATGATCTTCAGATCGTGTTCCATCGCCAGGTACAAATTCGAGATCGTTTGGGCTTCGATTCCTTGACTCGCATCCACCAAAAGCAAGGCGCCTTCGCAAGCAGCTATCGCCCTCGAAACCTCGTACGAGAAATCGACGTGGCCAGGGGTGTCGATCAAATTCAAGACATAGTCCACTCCGTCTTGTCGATAGTTCATTTGAATCGCATGGCTCTTGATGGTGATTCCACGCTCCCGCTCCAAATCCATATCGTCAAGCGTCTGCTCCTTCAAATCGCGATCAGAAACCGTCCCTGTCTTTTGAAGGAGTCGATCCGCCAAGGTGCTTTTACCGTGGTCAATATGGGCAATAATGCAAAAGTTCCGTATGTGCTGCATGCACTTAAAAATTGGCTGCGAAAGTACATGTTTCAGACGCGTTTGTGCAGACTTTGTTCAAGGCCTAATTCTCGACTTTGGCAAGTCTTTTTTGGGCCTCCAAAACGTACTTGCCCAAGATGTCAAATTCGATGTTTACCGGATCTCCTACTTGGAGGTATTGAAACGTTGTGTGCGCGTGGGTGAAAGGGATGATCGATACCGTACAATGCTCCTCAGATGCCTCTACTACGGTCAAGCTGACTCCATTGATGGTAATGCTGCCCTTGGGTACCACCAATGCATCCTTAGGCGATTCAAACTCTAAACGATAGTTCCACGACCCCCCATCCTCTTCTACGCTGCGGATGTCAGCTCGTTGATCAACGTGGCCTTGAACAATATGCCCGTCAAACCTTCCATTCGCAGGCATGCATCGCTCCAGGTTTACCCAACTTCCCACGCCGAGACCGCCCAAGGTTGATTTGGCCAACGTCTCTGCAATCGCGGTGACTTGATACTGGTCCTGAGAAAAGGCAACCACGGTCAAGCACACGCCATTGTGCGCTACGCTTTGGTCCACTTTCAATTCACTCGTAAAAGGGGATGAGAGCCAGAAATGGATGTTCTTTCCTTCCGATTCTACTGCTTCTACCCGTCCTATTCCCTCGATGATGCCTGTAAACATTACGGTGCCAATGACTCGTTTCTGATTTGTCGCAGCAAATGTACTTCTCCGTTCAATTCCCTTGATTCAATCCCCGTCAGTCGAATCTCGTTGACCTTGCACATATAGAAATACACGCCATCAGGAAGCGGCTTTCCAGATCGTTCATCGCTTCCGTCCCATTCTATCGCCGGATCGTTGGTGGAAAAGACGGGAACACCCCAACGATTGAAAATGATGAGGTCTACGCTCTCGACAAACTTGTAAGGAAACGGAGTAAAATGATCGTTGAATCCGTCCGACCCTGGCGTGAATACATTTGGCAATTCATATTCAGGACAATTATCCACGCAGAGCGATGTTTCCCAAGGGCTTTCATTATCGAAGCTGTCGATCGCCACCACGGCATAACATCCCGCGATGGAACCCGTACCTCCATGCACATACTCCGTCACAGAAGCGTCATCAATGGTCACCAATTCAGTCAATGTTTGACCCAATACCGGGGTATAGTAGATTTTGTACGCCACCACGTCATCCACGTCTTCACACACCTCATTTGGATTGTTCCAGGTCAGCACAGTCTGTTCCAGGTCGCAATCGCCATCGATGGCTTGGTTGGGAGGACTGCAAGGTGGGTTGATGTCTTTGGGGATTCCTGCATGGATCTGCGAGAAGTTGACCAGCGTACCCTTGATATCTTCAGCCGTATACTCTCCGATCGAGCGAACGAAGTACCTATAAGTTCGAAGGTTAGCAAGGCGATCATCGATATAGCTGGTCCCCACTACGGTATCTAAGACCACAAAATCATTCAATGAATCGGGGTCATTTTTAAACCGATAGACCACGTACGATTCATTTTTCCACGGTACGTCAACGTCCCATATCAGCGTCAATTGATTGTCGGCGGGTTCAGATCGCAGAAAAACAGACGACGCGGCGCGTGCGGCTCCGATGGAATTCTGTGCCGTTCCGCTCAGCATTTCAATCTTGTAGAAATATTGTTGATCCCGGGTATTGAGTCCCGCATCCACAAATACCGTATCGAGGGAGAACGGGTCTTGCGCCGCATCGCTTAAGTACACCTGTTGAAATGGTCCTCCTATTGCCATGGCGCGCGATAGTCGATAGCGATATGGCGGTCCAAAAATATCGGTCTTGAGATCGGCCGGACTGTACCAAGCGATGCTGTCTATTCCGTTGGCCGAATATGTTTCTACGACACTCACCTTATTTAATATGGGAACGTCGCGCACCAGCAACCCACATGCTTCTTCGGATGGGTAGCTCTCTGAGCCGTCATCAAACGTCGTCACAATCATGTAGCAATAGCGCTGGCCATGCACCAGTCCAACGCCCCCATTGTCATCCACAAAGGTGGTCTGGTCCCTACCGTTCAAGGCTCCAATCAGCTCGTACCCCAATTGTTCAGGTACGCCCGTCATGCAATCCGTAGGAACGTATCCCAAGCTATCGTTGTACCGGTATATCTCGTATCCGGATGCTTCTTCGCATATAGCCTTGGACCAGGTCACTTGGAGCGAAGTACCAATCGGTGTGATATCGGTAATCGAAACGGCGGGTGCGTTGACGGTGATTTCCATTGTTTTGAAATCCACCAATTCCACTTTATTCGATGAGGCTGGATGCTCTTCTTTGGCCTTGAAATACATCCAATATGGTGTTCTCCTCACTTTATCACAGCTCGGATACCAAGAAAAAACCATTTCAACCGGTGCTTGTTCTGTAATGACTGCATCCGGAGTAGCAAATCCGGCATTTCCAGGATCTAGCGGCATGCCCACGGCGCTCAGGGTCAATACATCGTCTTCCTGATCCACCGCCTCGATCAATTCAGCAATGCTTCCACCCGCTGTGACGCACACTTGATCGTTCAATACGATGAGCGGTGGGCTGTTTTCCGAATCACATATGTCGACATCGATTTGCATGTCGCGCATGATGGAGCCGACTTTAAATACGAGTCCGTTGTTCGGATTCGTCCGGTATTCTTCGATCAATATCGCCACGTTGTATTCGCCCCGCACTTGTGGCGAATCCCAAGTCAATGTCCCCGTTTTTGAATCGATACTCAAGTTATTATTAGGTCCTGGTTCAATCTGATCGGGTAGGACGTATCCTGCAATGGGTCCTCCGTCGTACGACTTACTCGGCACAATCGAGTATACCAAGCTATCGCCCTCCGGGTCTACCGCTCCCGGGTTGTGGTAAAAAGGAACAGAAATACATGCGTTGTCGATCGGAGGATTCCTCAAAATGGGTGCTTGATTCCCACCCGTTGCAATGTCGATCACCAAAATGCTTTCGATGTAGAAGGGCACATTGTCTGAATCCTTGATATTCAGAACCCCGCCATTGCGCATCGGATCTTCCATGCTCATCACATAGGTGCCTGCCCCGGGAAATTCGTGCAAAGTGGTGTAGACATTGTAGCGCGTATTGTTCCCAATCAACACGCCGTTGCCTTGGCCCTCGCCGCATGGAGTGCCAATGGTTCCATTGGAACGCGAAACGGTTTCGCTCGTTCCATCACCGAAAAACAGCTCGAGCTCGCACCGATCTGCTTCATCGCTTGCCCCACCGGTCTTGGTATAGGTGACGATCGAAATTTCGTAGAGGAATGGATTTTGATTTACGCGTTTATAGATAATTTCCCCCGCGCGGTTGTGCGTCGCCGTCGCAACCTGCGATAAAAAAAGTGCACAGAGCAGCGCACTTATCCATATCCATGTTTTCTTACTCTTCACGAGGGTGAATTATTCTTTCGTCAGATGTGTATGTGAAGGTATGCATACCTTTGAACATCCGCTTGAAATTAGACGTTTCAAGTTAGGAATTGTTGCCTGAATGAGCAAACGGTTAATTAAAGCAGGGAATGGGAAAGCACAAGAAGATCAAGGTAGGAATTACAAGCGGTGACCTCAACGGTATCGGTCTGGAAGTAACCATCAAGGCACTCATGGATGCACGGGTGTACGAACACTGTACGCCAATCATTTACGCTTCTTCTCGGCACGTAAAGCAGTACATGCACGCCGCGAAATTAGAAGGCTTTCATTTCAACACGATCGAAGAGGCGTCGAAAGCAGATGCCAATAAAGTAAACGTAATCGAGATACAGAACGACGCCTTTGAAGTCAATTTGGGGCATCCGGATAAAGCGTCCGGCATGTGTGCGTTCAATTCTCTTAAATCAGCCGTCGAAGACCTCGCGTCCACAAAGATCGATGTCTTGGTCACGGCGCCCATCGACAAGAAGACCATTCAGTCTGAAGAATTCAATTTCCCGGGCCACACGGAATTTTTAGCTGAATATGCCAACGAGGAAAATCCGCTCATGATCTTGGCGCACGATAAGCTGCGCGTTGCTTTGGTTACTGGACACATCGCGTTGGAGGACGTGGCTTCAAAGCTCGATCGAGCTGCCATCGTTGAAAAACTCAGAACCTTTGCGAAGAGTCTGAAGCAAGATTTTGGCGTGCACAGACCCAAGATCGCCGTCCTCGGCCTCAATCCACACAACGGAGACGATGGCCTGATGGGCGACCAAGAAAGCCAAATCATTGTCCCTGCGATTCAAGACGCGCAGGAAGAAGGAATGTTGGTCTTTGGACCTTACCCTGCCGACGGATTCTTTGGATCCCCTCGGCGCTCGGAATTCGATGGAATTTTGGCCATGTACCACGACCAAGGTTTGGCGCCCTTCAAAGCACTTTCTTTTGATGAAGGCATCAACTTCACCGCGGGATTGCCGATTGTAAGAACCTCTCCGGACCACGGAGTAGCGTATGATATCGCGGGTAAAAATCAGGCTTCTGAACGTTCGATGCGACAGGCAATCTTGACCGCTTGTGACATTGCAGCAGAACGCAATCTCTTTCGAGAATTATCTGCGAATCCATTAGAGGTCACGCCAAGTAGGTAAGAAAAACTTCATCGCATTGCATATCAAGGTATTCATTACATTTGCAACCCTTTTTTAGGCTAGCTCTTTGAAACAAGATAACTCATACGAACTGCCGTATTCAGGTCTGAAACTCGGTGTTCATGAATTCAACTGGTTGATTGACCAAGCGTTCTTGGAAGATCATGGTGCTGAAGGCTTCAAGCAGGTGCAATTGAATGTTGCGCTTGAGATGGAGAAGAAAGAACGCCTGTTGGACTTGTGGTTCACCATTGAAGGGTCGTTAACAACGGCCTGTGATCGGTGCGGTGAAGACGTTGAAATCGAAATGGATCAGGAGAATCACTTGGTGGTGAGGCTTTCTGAGCAGACCGATTTGACGGACGATGAAGTCGTATTCATAGATGAATCCGAGCATTCGTTTGACGTCCGCCAATTCATTTATGAGTTTATCATGGTGGGCCTTCCCGCTCGATGCGTTCACCCGGATGGTGGCTGCGATCCAGCCGTGGAGCAATACCTTGAAGAGATTGACCTAGAAGAGGACAACAAAAAAGAAGACGAAATCAAAGCAATTGACCCCCGTTGGGAGGCATTGAAAAAACTTAAAAACTAAAGCTTGCATTATGGCACATCATAAACGTAAGATATCCAAGACCAGAAGGGATAAGCGACGCACACACTACAAGGCAGAACTGCCCACCATCGCCACTTGCCCTACTACGGGACAGCCACATCTTTATCACCGAGCACATTGGTACGAAGGCAAACTTTACTACAAGGGTAGAGTTGTCATGGAGAAAGAATCAATGGCCTAAGTCATATGGCCATGAAAGTCGGCCTTGACGTATTAGGAGGTGATTTTGCACCTGACGCAAATGTTCTTGGAGCCGTAAAGGCCAGGGAAGATTTAAGCGATCGGGCGGAGATTGTATTGATTGGTGATCAACCCGAGATAGAGCGCGTTCTATCAGAAAATGGGCACGCTACGGACTTGTTCGAAATCGTTCACACGACCGAGAACATCACCATGCATGATCACCCTACAAAAGCGTTCCTCAAGAAACCGAACTCATCCATTGCCTTGGGTTTCAAGATGCTTCAAGAAGGGAGCATTAACGCCTTTTCAAGTACGGGAAATACCGGTGCCATGTTGGTCGGTTCCATGTACACCATCCGAACCATTCCTGGCGTAATTCGCCCGTGCATTACCACGGCGCTGCCCATCCTCAACGGTGGCGTAAGCATCTTACTCGACGTAGGCATCAACTCCGATTGCAAGGCAGATGTTTTGTATCAATTCGGAGTCCTAGGCAGCATGATGGCCGAGCAGATTTACAACATCGAAAACCCGAAGGTTGGATTGATCAACATCGGAGAAGAAGAGGAAAAGGGCAACATGCTCACCCAAGCAGCGCATCAATTGATGAAGGATGCGCAGGAGTTCAACTTCATCGGCAACATCGAGGGCCGTGAACTATTTACGGGCAAGGCGGACGTGATAGTGTGCGATGGATTTACCGGCAATGTTATCCTCAAGCAAGCGGAAGCTCTGTACTACTTGCTGAAAAAACGACAGATTGAAGACGAGTACTTTGAACGGTTCAACTATGAAATTTATGGCGGAACCCCTGTGCTAGGTGTCAATGGAAATGTTATTATTGGCCATGGTATTTCGAATGCAAATGCCGTCAAGAATATGGTTAAACTTTCAGTTGATACCGCGGAAGCTAAACTGGCCGACCGCATCAGGAAAGTGTTTAAGTAAGTAGACCTATGACAAAGATCAACGCCGCCATTACGGCCGTTTCGCATCACGTTCCGGATTATGTACTGAGCAATAAGGAGCTCGAAAAATTGGTAGACACCACGGACGAGTGGATCACCTCCCGTACTGGAATTAAAGAGCGCCGCATCTTGAAAGGAGAAGATCAAGGCGTTACTGAAATTGCCAAGGTTGCAGTAGAGAAATTGCTCCAAAAAAGGGGCATCGGTCCAGAAGAAATTGACTTGGTCATCTTCTGTTCGGTTACCCCGGACAAAACGTTTCCCGCGTCGGCTAATATCGTAAGTCGGAAAGTTGGGATGAACAATGCATTTGGGTACGACTTAAATGCCGCTTGTTCCGGATTCCTATACGGCCTCGTTACAGGCTCCAAGTTCATCGAAACGGGATCGTACAAGAAAGTTTTGGTGATCGGCGCAGATAAAATGTCTTCCATCATCGATTATACCGACCGCGCCACGTGCATCATTTTCGGAGACGGAGCGGGTGCTGTTCTTCTCGAACCTACCGAAGAAGGGTTGGGAATTCAAGATTCCATTCTGAGGAGCGATGGGGCCGGTGAAGAATTTCTTCATCAAAAAGCCGGAGGTTCTGAACGACCTCCCACCGAAGGCACAGTGGCCCGCAGAGAACATTTCGTGTACCAAGAAGGTAAGACGGTGTTCAAATTTGCCGTTTCAAAAATGGCCGATGTAAGCTATGAAATCCTCCAAAGAAATTCCTTGAGCAGTGATGATATCGCTTGGCTTGTTCCTCATCAGGCCAATTTGCGGATCATCGACGCAACGGCTAACCGGATGGGCTTGAGTAAAGAGAAGGTCATGATCAACATCGATCGGTTTGGCAATACCACCAACGGAACTATCCCCATCTGCCTTTCGGAATGGGAAAACAAACTTCACAAGGGCGATAATATCATTTTATCTGCCTTCGGCGGCGGGTTTACTTGGGGTGCCGTATACCTCAAGTGGGCGTATGACGCTTCGTAAACCTTGCTTTTAGCATCTAAGCAACTACTTTAGTACCCCTAAACAAAAAAACACATGGATCTTAGTCAAATTCAATCACTCATCAAGTTCGTATCTAAATCAGGTGTGAACGAAGTGGAACTTGAGACCAAGGATTTCAAGATCAATATCAAAACAACCAAGGCTGGAGACCCTGCAACGCAGCTCGTCATGCCCGCGCAAGGCTACCTTCCTCCTCAGCCTGCACCTGCTCAAGCTGCAGCTCCTGCAGCTGCTCCTGCTCCAGCGGCCGCCCCATCTGCAGGCAAGGATGAGGGTGGGTCTAAAGATGACGATAGCAAGTACATTACCGTTAAGTCTCCTATGATCGGCACGTTCTACCGCTCTCCAAACCCAGAGTCGGATTCGTTTGTGAACGTCGGCGATGAAATTAGCCCTGGAAAAGTGATTTGCATCATTGAGGCGATGAAGTTGTTCAACGAGATTGAAGCTGAGGTTTCTGGAAAGATCGTCAAGGTATTAGCCGACGAGGCTTCACCAGTAGAATATGATCAACCATTGTTCTTGGTTGATCCCTCTTAACCTGAAGTAGGAACCTCAAAAAAAATAAGGTATGTTTAAGAAGATATTGATCGCTAATCGCGGTGAAATCGCATTGCGCGTGATTCGGACGTGCCGTGAGATGGGCATAAAAACCGTAGCGGTTTACTCCAAAGCCGATGCCGATAGCCTGCACGTGCGTTTCGCTGATGAAGCGGTTTGTATAGGCCCCAATGCGAGCAGCGAGTCTTACCTCAAGATTCCAAACATCATCGCCGCGGCCGAAATCACGAATGCGGATGCGATTCATCCAGGATACGGGTTTCTTTCTGAGAACTCAAAGTTTTCCAAAATCTGTCAAGAGAATGGAATCAAGTTCATCGGCGCCCTCCCCGAGCAAATCGACGGGATGGGTGATAAGTCGAGTGCGAAAAAAACGATGAAAGATGCCGGGGTTCCAACCATCCCTGGTTCTGAAGGACTCTTAAAAGACTTGGACGATGCCATTGCAACGGCCAAGAAGGTGGGCTATCCTGTGATCATTAAGGCTACTGCTGGTGGTGGTGGAAAAGGAATGCGTATGTGTTCGGCCGAAAAGGAACTCAAGGCCGCTTGGGAATCTGCTAGGAAAGAGGCCAAAGCTTCTTTTGGAAACGACGGAATGTACATGGAGAAATTCATCGTTGAGCCGCGCCATATTGAAATCCAAATCGCGGGTGACCAGTTTGGAAAAGCTTGTCACCTTTCTGAAAGGGATTGTTCGGTACAGCGAAGACACCAAAAACTCGTCGAGGAAACGCCTTCACCCTTCATGACCAAAGAACTTCGTAAAAAAATGGGTGACGCTGCCATCAAGGCTACCAAGGCCGTGAAGTACGAAGGCGTAGGCACTGTAGAATTCTTGGTAGACAAAGACCGCAATTTCTATTTCATGGAAATGAATACGCGGATTCAAGTGGAGCATACCATTACAGAGGAAGTCATTAACTACGACCTCATCAAAGAACAAATTAAGATCGCCGCAGGCATACCGATCAGCGGTAAGAATTATGAACCAGTGGGTCATGCGATCCAATGCCGAATCAATGCGGAAGATCCTTTGAATGATTTTCGTCCGAGCCCAGGGAAGATTACCGAATACCATGAACCGGGTGGACACGGAATCAGGATCGATACGCATGTGTATGCGGGCTATGTTATCCCTCCCTACTACGACTCTATGATTTCGAAGTTGATCACGGTTGCACAAACCCGAGAAGAGGCAATTACGAAGATGGAGCGCGCATTAGGCGAATACATCATCGAAGGCGTAAAAACGACAATTCCTTTTCATCAAAAACTGATGCAGCATCCCAAATTCAGGGACGGAAAAATCACCACAAAATTCTTAGAAGAGTGGGATTATAAGAAGGAATTGGAAGCGTAAACCTATTTCCTAAAATGTCAAAAGCCCCTAACAACAGGGGCTTTTTTTATATCTACTCTTTGGTAAGGAGTCGGCTACCCAGCCATGCCAGACCTCGATTCGTTCCCGAGCTTGGCCAACATCTTTTCGGTGCTTACTTCGATCGCCTTCGCATCGTACCCGCATTCCGCCCATAATTCCGGCTGGGAGCCGTGTTCGATGATCGCATCTGGTATGCCCAAACGCTTTACCTGTGCATTGTATCCGTGATCTGCCATGAACTCAAGCACTGCACTTCCCATGCCTCCTTGTATGCATCCATCCTCTACGGTAATGACGCGTTCAAACTTTCCAAACACCTCGTGAAGCATGACTTCGTCCAGCGGTTTCACAAAGCGTAAGTCGTACAACGCAGCCGAAACTCCTTTTTTCTTCAAGGCTTCGATCGCCGCTACGGCTTCGTTTCCAATATGGCCAATCGTAAGGATTGCGACGTCGCTACCGGAAATCACCTTGCGACCCGTTCCGATTTTAATCTTCTTCATCGGCGTCTTCCACTCAGGCATAACGCCTTGACCCCTGGGATAGCGGATCACGAAGGGAGCGCTGGTCTCTTCCAACTGTGCCGTGTACATCAAATTCCGAAGCTCTTCTTCGTTCATCGGAGCCGATACAATGAGGTTGGGGATGCACCGCATGAACGCCACGTCATAAGCGCCGTGGTGGGTGGGACCATCGGCTCCGGCAACACCTGCCCTGTCCAGACAAAACACAACGGGCAATCCCTGTATGGCTACATCGTGGATGACCTGATCATACGCGCGCTGCATGAAGCTCGAGTAGATGTTACAAAACGGCACAAGTCCCTGCGAGGCAAGTCCTGCGCTGAAGGTAACGGCGTGTTGCTCTGCGATTCCAACGTCGAATGCCCTCTCTGGCATCGCCTTCATCATGATGTTGAGTGAACTACCCGACGGCATAGCTGGAGTCACTCCGACGATTTTATCGTTCTTTTCAGCCAATTCCACAATGGTGTGACCAAATACGTCCTGGTACTTCGGAGGTTGCGGGCTGTTGGGAGAAACTTTGATGATTTCGCCTGTGTCTTTGTTGAATATACCCGGGGCATGCCACTGCGTCGGCGAACCCTCCTCGGCAGGTGCGTATCCTTTTCCTTTCTTGGTTACGCAATGAAGAATTTTCGGGCCTGGAATATCGCGAAGGTCTTCCAACACCTTGGTGAGGTGGATCACATCGTGGCCGTCGATTGGGCCGAAGTACCTAAAATTTAAGCTCTCAAATAAATTGGAGTGCTTGAGCAAGGTAGACTTGATGCTGTGTTCTACTTTCTGAACAATGTCCCTGGCAGAGGGGCCAAACTTGCTGACCTTTCCGAGCAAATGCCATACTTCGTCTTTGACCTTGTTGTAGGTGTGCGATGTGGTTATGTCGGTCAAATAATCCTTCAATGCGCCAACATTAGGGTCAATGCTCATGCAGTTGTCGTTGAGCACGACAAGCAAATTGCTGTTCTCCACCCCGGCGTGGTTCAGACCTTCAAAAGCCAGTCCGGCAGTCATAGCACCATCGCCGATCACCGCGACGTGCTGGCGCGCCAAGTCTCCTTTCGAAGCATTTGCCACAGCCATGCCGAGGGCCGCTGAAATTGAGGTAGACGAGTGGCCCACACCAAACGTATCGTACTCACTTTCCTTGATCTTGGGAAATCCGCTGATTCCCTTGTACTTTCTATTCGTGTGAAAGACCGACCTGCGGCCGGTTAATATTTTGTGGCCATAGGCTTGGTGGCCGACGTCCCACACCAATCGATCATCAGGTGTATTGAATGCGTAGTGAAGCGCAACAGTCAATTCCACCACGCCCAAACTGGCGCCGAAGTGACCTCCTTTCTGCGACACCACGTCGATGATAAAATCGCGGAGCTCATCGCATACTTGCGGAAGTTGCTCCACACCAAACTTATCCCGTAAATCTTTAGGTATATCAATCTGCGACAGGAACTCGCCGGCCTTGAAGGGTGAGTCAGACATAGTACAGTGGTGTTTCCATGTCAAACAAAACGAACCGAGTAAAGTTCTGTGCTTTAATCATTTCACAATAATTCTTGTTCGCAAGATCAGGCCATCACCTCGGCCAAGATAGACTCGAACAGGCGTCTACCATCCTCATTTCGGAGTTCCGCATCTGCGGCGCGCTCCGGGTGTGGCATCATTCCAAAGACATTTCGTCGTGTGTTACAAATGCCTGCTATGTTGTTGGTCGTTCCATTAGGATTGCTCTCAGGGCTCACCTTCCCGTCTGCATCGCAATACCTAAAGAGTACTTGATCATTGTCTTCGAGGCGCTGAATTGCCTCGGCGCTGTCGTAGTAATTGCCTTCGCCATGTGCGATTGGCACCTTCAATACGGTCCCTTTCTCGATTTCACGCGTGATCATTGAATTCTGTGTCTCTGAACGTAAGTAAACGTTCTTGCAAACAAATTTTCGTTGCGCATTGTGCTGGAGCGTTCCTGGCAAAAGTCCCGACTCGCAAAGTATCTGAAACCCGTTGCAAACGCCAAAAACGTATCCGCCGTTATTGGCGAATTCGATGACCTCTTGCATGATCGGCGAAAAGCGCGCAATGGCTCCGGATCTCAAATAGTCCCCATAAGAAAATCCTCCTGGAAGCACAATCATTTCACAGCCTTTCAGGTCGTGATCTTTGTGCCAAAGTTTTTCTACTTGCTGACCCATGATCGTCTCGAGGACGTAAACCATGTCTTGATCACAATTGGATCCTGGGAAAGTGATAACGCCAAATTTCATGTCACTGCAATTGAACGTCAAAAATAGGAATACCGAATGGGTTCAGGTTCATGAATTTATCAATAAAACAAAGGCCAAAAAGAGGAGGAGAATAGCGTTGGAGAGCTTTCGGTTCTTGGTAGTGAGCAACACCCGTGTCAAGACAATGGTTGCAGGTACCAAGGCGACAAACACGGCTTCAGTAAAGCCTTGGCTCAACACGAGCAATCCGCCGATGATCAAGTGGCCGATGACGAGCATCCACCTTCTTCGCTCTCTTAGCGTAGTGGATGAAGCCACTGACCACACGGAAATGATGGTCACCAAGGCCATGAAAACGAGGAATGCAAACCCTAAAAACTCCAATTTATCCACCGATCCGACCAAGGCATCAAAGTGAAATCCCTGCGCGGGAATTCGAAAATCCCACTCAAAAAGATAGGCCAATGCATTGTAAAAGTACAGCGGAATGGCAAATCCGACACCTACGATCATCACTTTCCGAAACGAAGCATTTCCCGACAAAACCAAGGCTTGCAATGGGAGCAAAAGCAGCAAGAAACACCCGTCGATGAATAGCGTGCTTACCCCGATCAGCACCCCCATATTGAAGGAAAGGGACGACGTTCTTGTGGGTTCGTCATACAGGTCTTCAGCCAACCTCAGTATTCCCAACTGCAGCAGAAAAACAGACCACGCCATCCAATGGTTAACGGCATCCGGAATGGCGAAGTAAAACAAGGCAAAAACGAGCATGGTCAAATTGGTGATCCGTCCCAATAACCCCAAGGTTTGAACCAATTGATTGAACACAAATGCCATGGGCAAGGCGATCAACGAACTCACCGTATAATTGAGCCCTGTCGGCCACGAACGTGTCATTGCAAACACCTGCCAGTGCTCGTCGTCTAAGATGGCGACGCCACTAATTAATTTCAGCACAAGCCCTGCCAGGATCAATAGCGGAGCTATGAACACCAACATGGGGTCGTTCTTTACGGCGGATCGAATCAAGGATAAAAATTAAAAGGCAAACTTACATGGACTGGTCTTCAGTATCGTTCGGTTTTTTTTAGATTTGTCCAAACTTTTGATCCATGAATGCTGATTTCATCGAATGGTTGGGTGACATGACTCTTGAAAGCTTTGCCTTGCTTCGCCTCTTGGCTGATGGGCACAACTTCTTCAATTGGTTGATCATCTCGATCATGGCCATCCTCGCCGTTATTTGGGTCAAAAAAATGGTCGACTTCAACCGCGAAGCAGACCAGAACGGAACGCTGCGCTAGCTGTCCGACCGATCCTTGAGATCGAACCCGATGTCTTTTCTGTAGTACATCTTGTTGAAGCTGACCTTCTCAAGGCTTGCATAGCATTTGTTCAAGGCCTCGGTGATGTCTTCACCATAGCTGGTAAATGCTACTACGCGCCCTCCTGAGGTTATCATTTTTCCACCGTCGTAAGTCGTTCCCGCGTGAAACACAACGGAATCGGTAACCGCATCCAAGCCCTCAATAACCTTTCCTTTTTCGTACGCCTCGGGATACCCTCCTGAAACCGCCATCACGCAAGCTGCCGTTCTCGGATCTACCTCCATCGACGCTCCTGCAAGTTCTGAGTTTGCGCATTTCCACAATGTCGTGAGCAAATCACTTTTGATCCGTGGTACAACGCTCTCTGTTTCGGGGTCGCCCATTCGGCAATTGTATTCGATTACATACGGGTCGCCCCCTACGTTCATCAAGCCGATGAACAAGAACCCGTTGTAGGCAATCCCCTCCGCCCGAAGTCCATCGATCGACGGCTGTACAATCCTAGAAATTACCTTTTCCATAAAGTCACCTTTCGCAAACGGAACCGGAGAAATGGATCCCATTCCACCTGTATTCAGGCCTGCATCTCCCTCGCCTATTCTCTTGTAGTCTTTGGCTTCCGGAAGCATCACATAATCCTTCCCGTCGGTCAGAGCAAACACGGATAATTCGATCCCTGAGAGGAACTCTTCGATGACCACCTTGGTTCCGGCAGCTCCAAATTTTCCTCCAACCAACATTTCTTCCAGCTCTTGCTTCGCAACCGTTTTGTCTTCCAATATGAGCACTCCTTTGCCGGCAGCCAGCCCGTCTGCTTTGAGCACATAAGGCGGTTTAAACCCGTCTAGAAAGGCCTTCGCCTCGTCGAGTTGGTGGGCTTCAAATTCTCCGAACCTAGCGGTAGGAATGCCGTGGCGCTGCATAAATTTCTTAGAAAAGCTCTTACTCCCTTCGAGTTGGGCGCCTTCTGCTCCGGGGCCCACGATTTTGACATGGCGCAGCGATGCATCATTTTCTATAAAGGCCCTCACTCCTTTTACAAGCGGCGCCTCGGGACCAACGACCACTAGGTCGATCGCGTGGCGCAGAATCGCCTCCTTCATCGCGTCAAAATCACTATCTCCAAAATCAAGGTTGGTGGCTACCTGTTGGGTGCCCCCGTTTCCTGGCGCCAAAAACAATTCGTCCAGCACTCCACTCTGTGCAATTTTCCAAGCGATGGCATGCTCTCTTCCGCCTCCTCCGAGTAATAAAACACGCAGCTTTTTCATAGGTTCCGATTTGGTCTGCAAATAAAACCATGCTGGACCACACAACAATGAAAAAGGCGGCCCTAAAGCCGCCTTTCCCGAATTCGTTTTAATCTAATCACTTACTGCACACGCTTGATGCTGCAGCCAATCGACTTAGTAGTAGCTGGGTCAATGGTTTTGCCAGCGATCATCGCTTTAATGGCGTCAGCTAGATAGGCGTGTTCTACGGCTTCCTTGTCCTTACCATTGTCATCGATCAAGCCGCGATAAGCGAGCTTGGCATCCTGATTAAATAGGAAGACGTGCGGTGTTGTCCGGGCTCCAAAGGCGTCGGCGAGTTCGTGATTGGCATCGACCACGTAATGCATCTTGTAGCCTTCTTCCTTGGCTTTTTTCTTCATCTCTGCCATGGAATCATCGCCGGTTCGTTTCGCCTCATTGCTGTTGACCAATACCATCCCAATGTCGTTAGCCTCGCACAGCGCGTAAAGCTCATTGTAGCGGTCTTCCCATTGCAATACAAATGGGCAAGTGTTGCATGAAAATATGACGAGCAAGCCATTCTCCTGATGCAATTCCCGTAAGTGGAAGTTCTCACCTGAAACATCTTCCATTTCATAGTTCATCATAGGAATGAGATCACCGATCTCTACTTCGTTGATGGAATCCATACGCCATGCGCCGAGCACGATGGTCGAAGCAATCAGTGCCATAAGGGCGGTAGTCCTGAACAAATTCATATGCTGCGTTTTTCTGTTTGAGATTGTTTTCTAGACGTTGAAGATACAATTCGTTGCCTTTGGATGTAGCGCAACTTTCGTCGGGCCTCCCATCCGCCGCCGGGGACATTTATTACGATATCACCTCTAAACTTGCGTGAAGACGTAGCTTCGCGTTGCTTTCATTCATGAAAAAGCTCATCCAAAAAATTGAGGCCTACGCCTTTTCCGTCACGTTTCTGATTGCGTTACTCGCTTTCTACGGCACGCACGCACTGCGCTGGTTGTCTGAGCTACCAGCGAGCAATGAAGACGGCTTAAAAAATTACTTCACGCTGGCGTATCACATCACACATGATCACAATCCGTTTTGGTTCCATGGAATGAACTACCCCCACGGAGAGCATTTGGTGTACACCGATGGGCAACCACTGGTCAGCATCACCCTCTGGTTCTTGGATATCTTTCTCCCCGTATCTGCTTGGCTTCCTTGGCTTTTTCCACTGATCCTCCTGGCATCCTTTTTTGCCGGCGGAGGCCTTCTATTCAAGATCATTCGTGGGGAAGGCGGTGCACCTTGGGTCAGCGCCGTCATCGCTACCGCCATCATGTTCTTGTCGCCCCAATGGCAGCGCCTCGGCGGGCATTACTCCTTAGCCCATGGCATTGTGATCCCGCTCATCATCTATGCGTTGTGGAAATGGAAACAGAACGAATGGACCTATCTTCCCTTGGTGGTGAGCCTATTTTTCAGTGGGTTCATCCATCCGTATTTCGCCGCGATGTGCGTAGGGCTAACGCTGCTTTACTTAGCGATTCAGCAAGCCCTAAACGGCGCGTTGCTCAACGCTAAAGAGTGGATGAGAACCCTAGCCATTCCGCTGTCCCCGCTGTTCATTTTCCAGGCAGTCATCTGGCTCACCGATTTTGCATCTGATCGACCTGAGAATCCGTTTGGCTATTTGATTTATCGAGCTACGTGGCGCTCGTTGTTGCTTCCTCCCTCGGTCAGTTATCCTGATTGGGCTTGGCTGGAATCTGTCGGGGAAAAGGCCGTTGAAGGCAGTTTTTACATCGGTTGGGTGGGATTGTGCGGTGCAGTTTTGGCTTTATTGACGGGTGTTTTGCTCCACCGCGGCAAGAACCTATCCTTCAACAATGCCTTGTTCTTGGCTTCCATTCCCATTCTCTTGCTTTCGGTCGGGTGGCCTTTTGTGTGGGAACATTGGGATCGATTCTTAGCATTTTCTGGCCCCTTGCGCCAGTTCAGGGGCATCGGCCGCTTTTCGTGGACCTTTTTCTACGCTGCAAACCTCAGCGCAGGAATAGTCCTCGCACAACTTTGGAAGAAATCAGTAGTTTTCAAAGTGCTCTCTATGCTCGGATTGTGCTTGCTCCTCTCAGAAGCTTGGATGAATCGACGGCAAGTTATCCACGTCACAGAATCCGGTAGTTCCGTCTTCGCCGAAGAGACCTATTCGCCCATCGACCCAATGGAATACACCGCGATTGTTCCCCTTCCCTATTTCCACAAAGGATCCGAACACCTCCGCACCCCGGACAATCAGAGAATGATTGAAGCTTCCTTCGACCTCAGTATGAAAACTGGCATTCCGCTGATGGCTGTGCACATGAGCCGAACATCCCTTTCGCAGACAATTTCAAATTTGACAATGACCCGTCACATCATGGAATTGCCAGCTCTCGACAGCACCCTATTTGGTGAGCGGTGGCTTTTGCTTCTCGACACGGCGGCCCAGCTTCCGATCTACCAACGCCAGCTTATAAGTCACGCGGCTTCGGTAGGCACTTTTCAGGAAATGGCCTTGTACGCCTTTGACGCCGATGCCTACTTTGACATCCTTCGCAACAACCTCGAATCTGCACTCTATCTTCAATCGCTGGCCGATACGATTGACAAGTCTTTCGTCGACTTTCTAACCAATGGCTATTATTTCGATGCCTGTGGGGCATTGTCTAGCGCCGAAGAAAGTAGAGGAAGGCGAATCGCGCGAAAGGACTGGACCCCAATCATCCCTTCGCGCATATCACTTGATACTACTGCCATGCACGAACTGACCTTCTGGATGAAGGCCGACGAACACGGCTCCATGAATACACAAGTGTGGTTTTGGGAGCGCCGAGGGGATGAGGACGTCGAATTTCACGTCACAGAAGTAGGCGACCACGTCATCGGATTCTTGAATGGATGGGGCTTGTGCAAGATTGACTTACAAGCTTCCGAAAAAGGAAACAGCTTTGAATTGCTCTTGCACAGAGACGGCGAAAACTCAGACCTTTGGATCGACGATGTGCTCTTGCGACCGCTGAGCATGCAATGTTATTTGAAGGTACCTGCATCCAACATAAATAATCGATACTATAAACTTTCCGACGTCGACGCGGTTCAAAAAGAGATCAATAACCCATGAGTAAAACGACCGTACTGCTGATCAATTTAGGTACTCCTGACAGTCCAAAGGTGAAGGATGTCCGCACCTATCTAACCCAGTTTCTGAACGATCCTAGGGTAATCGATATTCCATGGCTGCTTCGAAAACTATTGGTGAATTTGATCATCGTCCCATTCAGGGCGCCAAAAAGCGCGAAAATCTACCGCGATTTATGGACCGATCAGGGTTCGCCCATCATCTTTTATGGCGAGCGCGTCAAGGACCTGCTGCAACAACAATTGGGCGAATCGTATACGGTTGAACTAGCGATGCGGTATAAAAATCCCAGCATTCCTTCGGTGCTGGAGCGCATTCGAAAAAGCAATCCAAGCAAAATCATCACGCTTCCGCTCTTTCCACAATACGCCTCTGCAAGCACCGGCTCCGCTTTACAGGAAGTCATGGAAGTCGTAAGCAAGTGGTGGGTCATTCCTGAACTTTCATTCGTCAGTCAATACTATGATCATTCGGGATACATCAAAGCCCTCATCGCCCGTGGAAAACAGTACGATTGGAACGACTATGATCACGTGCTCTTCAGCTTTCACGGTCTGCCCGTACGGCAAGTAGACAAGGTCTACGACGAGGGGGCGTGCAGTGAAAAGCATTGCGAATCGGAGATTACCGAAGAGAATAAGTACTGCTACAAAGCCACTTGCTTCGCTACGACGCGATCGATCGTGGAAGGTTTAGGCATTCCAGAAGGCAAATACACGGTATGTTTTCAATCTCGCCTCGACAAAAACTGGCTGGAGCCCTTCAGCGACAAAGTGGTAGAAGAATGGGGTAAGAAAGGGGCAAAGAAGCTCCTGGTTTTTTCACCGGCCTTCGTGGCCGACTGCCTTGAAACGATTATTGAAATTGGCGACGAGTATCAAGAAATTTTCGAAGCTCACGGCGGAGAAAAAGTACAGCTGGTAGAAAGTCTGAACGATCATCCTTTGTGGGTCGATGCCCTTGAAGACATGGTAAGAACACATTGACGTGAGAACGCGCCTCTCGGTTCCAAGACCTCCTGGCTTTCTGAAGCACCTGCTGACATTCTTAGAGAAGCAAGACTTGGGCATGTGTTTCAGCGGAAGCGGATGGAATACAGACGCAGAATATTTCGCTGGATTCGGAGCGATTGAGCGCTTTGATGGCCGACACGTCAATGAAGCAATCGCGTTCTGTGAGCATCACGCTGATTACCTTTTTTGCCACCTTTCCTATGACACGAAAAACCATATCGAGGCGCTTCACACACAGTGCAAGGACCACATGGGCTTTCCGATGTACTCGTTTTTCGTGCCTGCATTGGTGATCGAAGTACAGGGAGAAACGGTGGATTTGCTTTACCACCCGCACCGATCTTCCGAGGAAGAAGTGCGCGCGCATTTTACAACCATCACTGATCAAATTTCAGACACCTCAATCAATGCCCAGTTGGGCAAGGCCTTCAGACATATTCACAAGAGCCAATACCTGCGTGACATTGGATCGTTAAAACAACACATCCAGCGCGGCGATGTCTACCAAGGAAACTATTGCCAAGAATTTCTGTGGGAAAAGACCGAGGTGAATGGTGACGAACTATTTGGCTACGGTTTCGAACGCATGCCCAATCCATTTTCAGTTTTTTACCGGAATGGCCAACACTCCTTATTGAGTTTTAGCCCGGAGCGTTTCTTACGTTTTGAGGGCAATTCGGTGACCTCCCAGCCGATGAAAGGTACCGCCCCGAGGCATGACGATCCGGCCATAGACCTCGAACATAAGATGGCCTTGCGCAATTCGGAAAAAGACCGTAGAGAGAACGTAATGATCGTGGACTTGGTTCGCAATGACTTGTCGCGATACGCTGTACCGGGATCCGTCATCGCCTCCGATCTGTACACCATTGAAACCTATCCCAGGGTGCATCAAATGCATTCCACCGTCAGGGCAGAAATGCGATCAGGCGTACATCCATTGCGCGTGCTGTTAGGCGCATTTCCCATGGGCAGCATGACCGGCGCTCCAAAAATCAGGGCGATGCAAATCCTCGATGAATTAGAACATAGCCGACGCGGCGTTTATAGTGGAACCGTGGGCTTTTTTAAACCCAACGGCGATGGTGATTTCAATGTGATTATACGCAGTTTGGTGGTGAATAAAAAGGACAAACTGCTCAGCTGCCATGCAGGAGGCGGGATTACCGCACTGTCTGACCCAGAAGCAGAATACGAAGAATCTTTGGTCAAGGCCCGACCGATTTTTGACCTCGTGGAAGAATACTTTGACAAGTTTTCGTCCGCCCTACCTTTGACCGATGAGGCAGAAACTAGCTGAATTCATCCGAACCCACCGTATCCTGACCCCCGAGGATCAGATCCTTGTTGCGGTGAGCGGAGGGAGGGACAGCGTTGCCTTGGCACATGCGCTTATAGGGCTTGGTTACAGCGTCTCTATCGCGCATATGAATTACCGTTTACGCGGAGCGTATTCGGACGATGACTCGGCATTTGTCCAATCCTTTGCCAATCAGTTAGGCGTAGCCTGCCACCAATCGTTAGCATGGGATGAGGCCCCAAGTGGCAACATTCAAGAAGCTGCTAGGAAAGCGCGTTATGCATTTTTTGACCAACTCTGTTCATCGCTCGGCTACAACAAAATAGCAACCGCACATCACTTCGACGATCGGGTAGAAAGCCTGTTCATCAACCTCCTTCGCGGAACAGGGATGCACGGATTGGGTGGAATTCCTATCCAACGAGGAAACATTGTGCGGCCTTTGCTTTGGGCAGACCGCCCGATGATCGACGCCTACCTCGTTGAAAACAAATTAGAATGGAGGGAAGATGCAAGCAATGAAGGCGATGCCTATTTGAGGAATCGCATTCGTCACCACTTGATGCCCTTGCTCCTCGATCTTGACCCAGATGCTTTGAAAAAACTTGGCGGCAGCATGGATCGCCTCGGAGAAGATTCCAGCGCGGTGGAAGCGATGGCGCGACTAGCCCTAGAAAAAAAGGGAGCGCACATGCGCGTACAATCCGACCGGTTTCCAGAAAAGCACAAAGCCACTTGGATGTACCATTGCCTGCGGCCCTTTGGATTCAATCGAACACAGTGTTCAGACCTTTGCAATGCTTCCGAACCTGGAAAGCGTGTTGAAAGCGAGCTGTATGCGGCGATCAAAAGCAAGGACGGCATCGACCTCATCAATAAAGACACCCATGGCGGTGCGCCATTCATCATCACCCAACCGGGGACTTATGTCCAGAAAGCTTATACTATAACACTGATGGCAATTGATGCTGTGAACCAAGTGCACAGCGTAGATAACACCGAGGTTAATCTCGACCGAACGAGCCTTTCATTTCCAATGACCCTACGCACGATCGAGAAGGACGACCGATTTCATCCGCTGGGTATGGCATACGAGGTCAACTTGCGTGATTATTTACGCGACAAGGGTGCCGGACCGGCGGAGACCGCGCAAACCTTTGTGCTCACCGACGTCCACGGACGCATCGCTTGGGTACCCGAAGTGCAAATCGCAGATTGGTGCAAGATCGAAGCGAATACCACTTCCATTCTTTCCTTATCTTTCCGACGCAATGGCGATTGAATACGACTATCACGAACGACAATTTCTCGGATTTAACCGATTTGGCATCATTCGAAGGACGGTAATTGCCCTCTTCTGCCTCATTTTTTACTATGCCGCAGAGGCAGACGACGAGATGAAGAATTTGTTCTTTCTCTTGGCCGTTGTAATCCTCGCCCTCTCGCTTTTATCCATGCTCATTCAGCATTTAGAGACCCGGTTGAGCGGCTCACAACTCACCCTCATCGGCCCCATGACGTTTAAAAAAGTCGTGCTCGACATGGAGGGGTTGAAATACGTAGAGGTCAAGCCGTATTCTAGGCTCATGCTGAACCGTCCCATGTTTAACCTGCATCGCGATGGCACCATTCGATTTTTCACGTATGGCAAATGGTGCGTGGAATTCGAAACAAAGGATGGTCAAAAAGTGCGCTTGGGGACCCAGCGTCCAAACGGTCTCAAAGAGATATTCTCAAAATTCGTCGACGCGCCTGAGGCCTGACTTCCGCACTGGCTAAATCATCAGACCGATGTACATCATATAGAAGAAAACCGCGAGGATTGCTTCAAATACATACGAAGCAAAAAGGGTCCATTGCATGGGCACATCGTCGTCGTACTTTTCAAGAATTATGTACGAAAAGAGCAGGGAAAGTAGGATTCCCAATACTGCTAAAACGGCCATAGAAATCAAGACAACGACTCCTGTTGAACTCAACACGCCGGCGCCGAATACAAAAACCAGCAGGGTGATGAACGTTCCAACGGCCAGCAAAGAAGATAAAACTGCCAACAATTTGGCGATCAACGACAGCGATTCAGGCGTCTCTTCCTCCTCCTCTTCAGCCGGAAACTGTTCGTCCAAATTGCGAAGGGTCGAGGTCCTCTTCGACGAATTTTCTTCCTTTTGACCACCGCTTAACGCGACGTGCCTTGACTGCACAGCCGAGCCTTCACCTCTTCTGTCCAGCCGGTTTGGCCGTTTGTGATGTGTTTCAGACAGCGCTTCTGAAATCCTTGGCGTCGAGGCGAGCCCTTGCTCTTGTGAGATTCTTTCGGATGACGCCTCTCTTTTCGCGGGCTTCGGTGACGGCGATCGCAGGTCAACGAGCCATCCGCTGCGGTGTTTTCGTTTTTGAATCAAGTGATCCGACACCACGGAACTGCTCTGCTTGCAGCTGGGGAGAAGCATGGCTGCGAACACACAGAGCGAAAACATGATGCTTAAACTGCGCTTCATTCTCCTTTATCGTGTGATGGTGACGTTTTGAACAAATTCAATAGCCTGATTCAAGTGTATTGAAAATGCCTCAAACTGAATGGTCATCTCCATCTGAATATTCGAATTTTGCAAAGTAATGAACTGGTGTTCGATGTCATAAATCAAGGTTCCCAGCCCTTCGCCTGACGCAGTTGCGCTGAATTCAGGAATGTCACTGTTCAATGCATAATCCTGCACCAAATCGAAATGCGCTTCCCCCTCATGCAATTCAGTCAGCGTGTAATTGCTCTTGGTAACCAGCTCCATACTCAGTCCGGCTATCGGAATTTCTAACGGCACGGTGTCCGAAAACGTATCGCCGAGCTCGAGTTCTCGGTTCGGAAATTTTAGCTGGCCGAAAATGCCTTTCATCGTGGTCAATAAGGCCTCTTCGTATTCTGCGCCCCTTCCTGTTTCTGAAATGGAGTCGAGTCGAGGAAATCCGGCCAGCGTTGTCGCACCGTAAATCCGTAGTCCTTCCGGAATTTGCATCTCGGATATGCCTGAGTGCGATTTCAAGACATGAATTTCCAACGCAAATTCGGAGGCTTCGTTCATCGGACCGGTGTGCACTTGCATCAAAAGTGTACTGCTGTCTGTACTCACTTGATTGAGCATGGTTCCGGCAGACTCCATCATCGAAACGAAGGCTTCGTCGCCTGAGTAGCTCAACGCATTGGACGCAATCGTCGTGTGCTCAAAGGTGTAGTGGAGTTCCGGCTGAAAATGGTGATGAAAGTGCAGGTATGATTGACCGGCAGCAAGCAACGGACTTAAGAAGCTTGCGATGCAAAATAAAATAACGGGCGCCCTACCTCTCATAGACCACAAGATACGTGGATGGGCTCAATGCACCACCGCGGTTAAAACGGGACGATGGACAAGCCGATCGAAAAGGAATTTTGGTCCGTGAAACTATTCGCCGAATCAAAGAATGGAGAAAGGCTGTAATAGGCAGACAGCATTACCGCACCATAGCCCGCTCTCGCCGTCACGCCATACCGAATTTCTGTAACGTTGGGGTAATCGTACGTTTTGATCTTGATCCCTTTGTCGTTGATGATCTTTTCGTGCACATTGATCCGGTATCCAACCTTTCCGCCAAGGGCAAATTTCCAGCGTAATCCTTTGTCGTTTTCTTTGGTACGGAACCTCAATTCGATCGGGACGTCTACATAGTTAACCGAGATTTTTCCACGCGCCAGGATGGTATCCCCGACTACTTTGAACTCAGAGTAATTGGTCCCCGCTGAATCGAATCGACTGACGACGGCATTCAAATAGTAATTGTGCGATGCAATGCTCGCTCCGATTGCCCCGCTGAAAGTTCCTTCGTCGTTGAATGGATGATCGTAGACCAATCCTGCGCTGATTCCTCGTCCGTACCACTTTTGCTTTACGTCAGCAGGCAAATTGAACAGATAGTCCCACGTAAGATCGACGAAGAGCAGGTCTTGGTGAGGGCGTTTGTTGGATCCGATTTCAGTAGAATCCTTTTTAATAGTCGAGGCGTCTTGAGCAACGGCTGAGACCGATACGCAAAACGAGAGTAACAACAAGGGGAAGTATCTGATCATGCTGATTGAATTGCGCGCAAATGTACGTCTTGAAAATGGTACTGGGCGGTGAATACAACGTTACATTTGTTATTAACGTCTACGGATAATGAAGCATTTACTCACCGTTGGTTTATTCTTTCTCGGGCTCGCTGTCCAAGCCCAATTCAACTTGGGTTTCGAACATTATACGGATATCAAAGTGGTGCAAGACGACGACACGCTTCGCTTTCCCTGGGCGGGGGGAATGAATAATCCCCAATTCTCTTCCTTGGATGTCAACCTCGACGGCTTGAATGATATCTATGCTTATGAGCGCGATGGTGAGGTAACGCGTCTGTTCATCAACGACGGATTTGGAAATTTCATTGCAGATCTCAATGCGCATAAAAAGATTCCGAAAGTTGGTGGAAACTTCGTCCTGATGAGAGACTACGACGGCGACGGCAAGCAAGACATTTTTGCTTCCGGTTTCAATAATTATGGAATCGATATTTATCGAAATTCGAGCGATACGAGCCTGTCGTTTGAGATGGCCGCCGAACGAGTAAAATACGGCCGCCAGGGGGCCAGTGCCTTGTATTTTTACATTCCTGGTAACGACCTTCCGGCCATCGACGACATCGACGGCGACGGCGACCTTGACATCTTGTTTCAAGGGCAATTGGACTTCACTCCTTACGTGTTGCTCTACATTGAAAATCGATCGCAAGAATTGTACAACAGCAACGACAGCTTAAAATTCAAATTGGCCAATCCATGCTGGGGAAAAGTGAGGGAGTACGTTTCTCAAACCGGCTGGGCCGTATACGACTGCGACACAGGGCGGCTAAGTTCAGGTAGAGGAGAGCGGCATGGTGGAACCACCTTAACGACGATCGACCTGAACAACGATGGCGTCAAGGACGTCATCACGGGCGATGCGTACAACGAACACCTCATCAGCTTAATCAACATCGGGGAGAATGCAGATGCGGAGATAGACCTTTCCCTTTCCGACACGACCTTTCCTTCCTATAGCACTCCTGCGCGCGTCCCTACCCTCCCCGCTGCCTTCATCGAAGATGTGGATCTCGACGGCGTCAAAGACATGATCGTGGCGCCCAACCAGCTTACGGCATTCGCCACATTTTACCTCGACACCTCGATCAGCTCGTTGGTTGATTGGTACTACCGCAACGTAGGAAGCAACAGCAATCCTCAGTTTGAACTGGTGAAAGAGGGTTTCTTCTCCGGCGAAATGATCGACGTTGGTGCGCGATCCTTCCCTTGCACAGTAGATCTCAACGGCGATGGGCTGCTCGACTTGGTCATTGGAAACGAAGGATATACCATGTATGGAGGCACCGCCGCGGCTTCGCTCACCTACTACCAGAACGTGGGTACGGCAGAACTTCCACTCTTTAAACTAGCCGAAAAAGACTTAGCAGGCATCGCTGATTTGGGCTTTGGGTTTGCGCACCCGGCATTCGCCGATCTCGATAACGACGGAGACGTTGACCTCATGGTAGGCGACGATCAGGGCCGCTTGCACTACTTCAAAAACAAGGGCGTTGCTTCGGTGTATGATTTTCACTTGAGCGAACCACAATTCGCCAACATCGACGTTGACCTCAGCGCCCACCCTTTCTTCTTTGACTTGAATCAGGACGACCTTGAAGACTTGATCATCGGCGACTACCATGGTCAATTTCACTACTATGAAAATGCAGGAACAGAAACGGAACACGACTTCTCCCAAAATGCCACCATTGAAAAAATGGGCGACATCCAGACGTTCTTCTCGCACGGAGGTGAAGCCACTCCTTATGTGACTAGAAAATTGGACAGTTTGGGGGCGAGCTTGTACTTCATGATCGGTTCTGGAGATGGGACCATTCTCGTCTATGGCCCCATCACCGATATCTATGCCGATTTCGAAGTGAGCGATTCGATCAATGTAGACGCAACGTTCACCGCTCCGTTTGGAGCAAATCTCTACGGCGACTTTCGACACGAATTGTTGATCGGTCAGCGTACGGGCGGACTGATGGCACTGCGGCGCACGGCTGAAATTGGCGTCGGACTAGGAAGCATTCAACGGGAACGGCGACTCGAACTTTTTCCGAATCCTTCTACTGGAGAACTCAGCTTTTCACTGCCCAATCCATCTGCTGGAAATGCGGTGTTGAGCATTTGCGACGTGAGCGGAAAAGTGGTCTATTCAGCGTCTATTCAAGCTGCAAAAGGACCCATTACCCGAGACATGGGCCATCTCAAAAGCGGAATGTATATCATTACACTTCGGCAATCATCCGCCGTGCATCAAGCTAGATGGATAAAACAATGAGGAAACCGCTGATCCTTCTCTTCTCGCTGCTCCTTTCCGCTTCGCTCTTTGCCCAGTACAATCTTGGATTTGAAGGAAATGCAAGCGGACTGGAATTCAATGTAGACGGTCAAACCTATTCGCACGGCGCCATTGGTGGATTCGACACCCCTCAGCTATCAGAAATCGATTTGAATTTCGATGGGGTCATGGACCTGTTCGTTTTTGATCGAAAGAACGACGTGGTGCGCACCTACCTCTACGATGCATCCCTCGGCGACTATGTTTACGCACCCTCCTATGAATCCGCTTTCCCGTCCGATCTCAAAGAATTTGCTCTGCTACGCGACTTCGACTGCGATGGCCACGCCGACATTTTCACGTATTACCTCGCCGGATTTCGCGTGTATCGAAACCAAGGAACGCAGCCCCTGTCCTTTAGCAAAGTGACGGACAAAATCCGCTCAGATTATGGCTCGATTACCACTGGTGCCTTTGTTCTCGCGGGCGACATTCCAGCCATCGTAGATGTGGACAACGACGGCGACTTGGACATCCTCGCCTTTGGAACGGTGAATTCTGAAAACACCATCGAGTATCACCGCAATCTTTCTCAGGATTTGTACAATTCCTGTGACAGCCTTGAATTCGAGGTAGCCACGCAGTGTTGGGGCAACGTGGAAGAACCGGCCAACACCTCAACGCTGAGCCCAATTACATGCAAAGGAATCGTTCCGCCGCCGCCGTTTGAGGGAAGGGGCGTCCACCCGGGGTCGAGCATATTGCTCTTTGATGCCGACAACGATGCCGACATGGACCTGGTAGTAGGCGACATCCAAACCGACCAAGTTGTCTTTGCAGTAAACGTCGGGGATCCGAACGACGCCACGATCGATGTGAATCAACAAACCCACGACTTTCCAAACGCCACCGACCCGGTTGAAATGCAATACTTGATTTCTGGATTCAGCATAGACGTCGATCACGATGGAAAACAAGACTTGGTCATGTCGGTGAACAACACCATTGATAGCTCAGTGAACGTGAATCATATGTGGTACTACCGTGACGTAGGTACCAGCGTTCCCCAATTTTCGCTGGTCAACCCTTCGTTTTTAATAGACGACATGCTCGACCTAGGGTCGAATGCATCGCTGGAAGTCATGGACGTAAATGGCGACGGAGATCTTGACCTCTTGCTCGCTAACGATTACCGGCGAAGTCCGGTTGGTTCCTCCAATAGTCGCATCTACTATTTCGAGCGCCAAACCAATGGGACCTACACCCTAGTAGATGCAGATTTTGCGAGTATTTCTGGGTATGGGCTGCAGGCCGTTACGATGGCCCTCGGCGACCTGGACGCTGACGGCGATCAAGACCTCATGTTGGGCGACATCGAAGGGCATCTACACTACTTTGAGAACAATCCCGTCAGCGGGGTTGCAAGTCTTTCGCTTTCTGAGCCGATCTATATGGACATCACTGGCATCGGCGCTAATGCAGCTCCCGAGTTGGCTGATGTTAACGGCGATGGACTCCTGGACTTGCTCGTGGGAGAGCGCATTGGAACGATCAGTTATTTCGAAAACCTCGGGTGTGCTTCGGTCGCCGAGTTCAACCCTATTCCAACCGTAGCCAAATTTGGTGCTATTGACGTCAGCGTGGACTGCTGCGTGGGACATGCTCAACCTCGATGGATAGACAACCCATTGCTCGCCAATGGCAAGCACCTTATGGTGGGAAGCGACGAAAAACGCGTCTTGTTCTACGCCGTCCCTAGTTCTTTGACCGATACATTTGCGCTGGCAGATTCTGTGGTCATCAACGCCGGACGACTTTCGCCGCGATTGGAGGACCTCGATGGAGACGGTGTCTTTGAATTGATCGCAGGTACGGCAGAGGGCGGCGTCAAATTTCTAAGCCGAAGTGAAAATGTGTTGATCAGCGTCTCAGAAATCCCAGTACCGCTCCCCCTCACGTTGAGGTTGTATCCCAATCCAGCTGATGATGTTTTGCACATCGAAATGGATCAAACAACCAACGGAGTGCTTTCCTTGTACGGGTTAGACGGAAGGCTCTACGACCGGCGAACCTTGCATCAGGCAAAGAATCTTGCGTTGCCAACCGGCTCATTTCCAGCTGGGTTTTATATTCTCTCGCTCGCTACTGAAAGCGGTTTGATTAACGAGGGCATTACTATCTTGCGGCCGTGAAACGCATTTACTCAATACTCATCCTCTGCTTGGTAGTGCTCTTCGCAGCCTTCATCATTCAGAACGCCGAACTGGTAGACCTCACGTTTCTGATTTGGGGAATAGAAATCTCCAAAGCCTTGTTGATGATTCTTTGTGCGGGGGTCGGTTTCTTGATCGGATTGTTGGTCTTTTCCTTTCGGAAGTCTCAGAAGGAGGCCTCCGATGTTGCTCCGACCGAAAAGAAATCAGAAGTTCCGCCGTCCCATTCTATTTAACGTATACCGTCTTGGCATTGACAAATTCGTGGATGCCATCTGCAGCCAATTCACGTCCATAACCCGACTTTTTGATGCCTCCAAAAGGCAGGCGAGGATCGCTCTTTACCAATTCGTTGATGAACACCGCGCCTTCTTCGAACTCTCCGATGCGCGCGAGTACCTTTTCTGGATTGCTTGTACAAATCGTAACGCCCAAACCAAACGATGAACGGTTGCTCAGCTCGATGGCCTCATCGAGGTCTTTGATTCGAATAAAGGGTGCTACTGGGCCGAAGGTTTCTTCGCTGAATGCCGGCATCTCAGGAGTCACTTCACGCAAAATGGTCGCGTCGTATTTCGCTCCGTCTCGCTTCCCTCCTATCACCAACTGCGCCCCTTGTGCGATCGAAGCATTCACTTGTTTCTCAATGCCTTCAGCCAAGTCAACGCGCGCCAAAGGACCCATCTTTGCATCGCCGCTCAACGGGTCGGCAAAGGTGAGTGTTTCTACCTTCTTCTTGAATTTTTCGATGTAGGCGTCGTACAATTCATCGGCAATCATGAAGCGCTTTCCAGCGATGCAACTTTGTCCAGCGTTCAAGAACCTTGCTTTGAACCCGGTATCTACGGCTGCGTCTAAATCCGCATCTGCGAGTACCACTACCGCGTTGCTTCCGCCCAACTCGAGCAAGCTCGGTTTTAGCACCTTACCTGCAGTAGAGGCAACGGCCACACCAGCTCGTTCGCTTCCAGTAAGCGATACGGCGCGCACCAAGGGGTGTTCGATCACCTTGCTCGCATGCTCATTGTCAAGGATTAAGGTTCGGAATGCATTTTCCGGAAAGCCCGCTTCTCTAAAAATCTCTTCGATGTCCAAGGCACACCGGGTAACGTTTGGAGCGTGCTTTAGGATGGCCGTATTTCCCGCCATCAACGTAGGAGCTGCAAAACGAAACACTTGCCAAAAGGGGAAATTCCACGGCATGATTGCGTAAATTACTCCGAGCGGTTCGTAGCTCACAAAGCTTTTACTGGCGTCGGTTTCGATGACCTTGGGCGCCAAGAAGCTGGCTGCATTGTCGGCGTAATACCAGCAAACCCACGCGCATTTTTCTACCTCGGCAACCGCCTCGGCGATTGGCTTGCCCATTTCCAGGGTGATATGCTCGGCATAGGTCCTGGAGTGCTTCAAAAGCACTTCAGATACGCGGTGAAGCAATCTAGCGCGTTCTTCGAAGGATGTTTTTTTCCAGTCGTAGTACTCGCTATTCACCGCACGGATGATCTGATCGGTCTCCTCGACAGAGTGAGTCTCAAACCGTTCGATTTCTTGCAGGGTCCAAGGGTTGATAGAGGCGACGTTCATGGTTCGTTAAGTTTGCGCAAGATTACGAAGCCTCAGGCAGTTTTCATGTGCTTTCACCTAAATTAACTCTGCGCATTTTGGGATGAATCACCTAAGCATCGCAGGGCTACATTTGCACCGTGATGTTTCTCTTTCATACGCTCAGGCACTGGATCGCATTGGCTGTACGCGGTTGGTTCAAACGAGCTTATGTACGCTACGAAAAAGACCTCCCCACCGATGGGCCCATCATATTCGCTTGCACCCACCCAAATTCGGCCATCGATTACCTCTTCGCGCCCCTAATTTCTCGCTATCCAACGCACGTATTGGTGCGCGGCGACGTTTTTGAAAAAAAGGCGTTGAATGCCCTGTTTCGCGCCATTTTCATGCTTCCCGTCTACCGAATCAGGGATGGTTTCTCGTCGTTGAATAAAAACGATCAGAGTTTCAGGGATTGCTACTCGCTCTTCGACAAAGGGGGGCGGGTGCTGATTTTTTCTGAAGGGATTTGTGTGCAGGAGAAAACGCTTCAACCCATCCGTAAAGGAACGGCACGTCTGGCATTGGACTTTGTGCACAAGCATGGAGGAAAGAAAATGTACGTGGTTCCGGTAGCTACGAACTACACCCGGTTTCGCTGGTTTCGAGGTTCGGTGATGGTCAATTTTTGCGCTCCGATAGACGTGGCAAAGTTTGACAGCCTGCACGCAATCAATGCAAACAAGGCGTACGAAGCCCTGACTTCCGAAATTCAATCTTCGCTGGAAGAAAACTTCATTCAAGTAGCCGCCTATAAAGACGACCACCTTACCGAGCTGGCGTTGATGGCCTTGCGCCTCGACCGCCAAGAGCTGAGGAGAAATTGGGCAATCGAAGATGCTTCTCCGTTTGAGGAAGAACAAGCGTTGGTGAACGCAATGAATCGCTTAGGCCCATCTGCCCTTTCAGAAGAATGGAAATCACAAGCAGCCTCCCTCAATCTCAACCCCTACCAGGAAGGCCTGTTAAAGCAACGGTATGGAAAAGATGTCTACTTATTTCAGATGATCATCCTGGCTCCGTTCATGGTTATGGCATGGTTGACCATTGTCCTTCCTTACAGCTTCACAACGTGGCTCATCAAGCATAAAATCAAAGACGTCATCTTCAACAATACAGTCACCATTTTTGGCACCATGGTGTTTTATCTGATTGCACTAACGGTCATCACCATCCTCAGCTTTGCTCAATTAGGCTGGGTAGGAGCTTCGATTCCTTTGGGTTTTGTGCTTCTCACCCTCATGGGCATTGAGATGGTAGATGAGTACATTTTTGCGCGTAAGAACTGGAAGTTCATGGGGAGACGAGCAGAATTCCAAGCGCTCCACGACGAGGTACGCGGCTTGATCTCACGGACCTAGTCCTTCACCCGCGTCATTCCAATAACGCTGAACAAGAAGTCTGGCAGGGGTTTGTTCTTCCTAGATTCGCTCAGCGTGATCCTCCACCCCAATTTCTTGGAGATGGTAATTTTTTCCGTCTCCACGAGTTCGATCAACGTACCGTCTGGATCTTCAACGTAGGCGAATCTTCCAGCAGCCTCACCCATAGAAAACGCATCACCTGTGTCGATGGTAAACGCGTTGTTCAGTCGATCCGCGCGCTCTTTTATTGAATCCATTTTGTTTACGTCAAAGCACAGGTGGATGTACCCTTGATCGCCCCAGAACCTGTCCTTCATGTTGTGCTCCAAGGGCTCGGCCGACTTTACTTGCAGAAGCTCAATGAAGAAGGCTCCAAATACTTTTGAAAACGCGCCGTTGTTTCTTTGCTTAGGCGCCAATCGCACTCTTCTATAGGTCTCACCACCGTCTTTCAATCCTTTGAGGTCGTCGAACACTCGCTCTTCATCCGACAGAACGTCATCGATCTTCATGACGTCTCGGTAGAAGGTTAGTGCCTTGTCCATGTCGGTGACTCCAATCATGATGCCTTCGATCCCTCCAAATTGATTCTTCTTTCGCCGGTACCAATTGTCGGACTCAGCAATGATGAATGGGTTACCATAGGGGTCAACCACAGAGAAAGAAGCCTTTCCCATGGGGTCTTTTTGGATCTCGCTTGGGTTACATGCACCTAATCCAGCGACCGCTGCACTTGCGTTATCACATTTAATTCGTGTCACCAATAAGCCTGGCCTGCGCAATGAAAATTCGGGCTGTGGAGCTGGAACACGGCTGGTATATTGCCAAATCTCCATTCCACCACCGCCGTTCAAATTCATGGCCAAAATTGCATGGCGCGACTGCACCTTGTCTCCGGTGTATTGGGTCATCAGTGGAGCCTCGGCAGCCTCGTCAAAAACGGGGACGTCAAATCCAAAGTTTTTTCGGTACCACTTAAATGAGTCGTGCACATTGGGCGTGCCTATTCCAACTTGTTGAATTCCGTTTATCATCTTAATCAGGCTTGAATTTGGTTACGATCGATCGAAAGATCGAGGGGAAGAATCGTTTGATATAAATGAGTATTTGTTCGCGGCCAAGGTAGATCTCCGCTCTTTTTTTCTCAGCAGCGCGCATGATTTTTCTGGCGCATTCATCGGCAGAAATTCCGGATTCAAGGCGTGTGTCTCTCGTTCCTTGCTTGCCTCCATCTCCGGTCATAGCGTTGACCGACATATTGGTCCGTACCCTTCCCGGAAGCGCCATCAGAATGTGTATGCCCTTTCCTTTGAGTTCCGCTCGTAGGGTCTCAAAATAGCCGTGCAATGCGTGTTTAGACGCCGAATAGGAGGATCTCAAGGGAAAGCCAAATGCACCCGCTGGTGAACTCATGTTGATGATGACGCCTTGCTTGCGCTCCATCATACCTGGCAGCACCGCCTTGGCCATGGCAGTAGCGCCGAAAAAATTCGTTTCCATGATCATGCGCTCCGATGCGCGGGAGGCCTCCCAGGTTAGTGCGCGTTGACTGATGCCGGCGTTGTTTACCAAGACATCCACGCAATTTACTGCATCCTTGTTTAGCGCCAATGCCTCTTGGATGGAGGCTTCGTTGGAAACATCCATGGTTACAACGGTGTGACCCGTGCCCTTCAAGGAATCTGCCAAGGCGTTCAGTTTGTCTGAACTGCGGCTGCTCAAAACAACCTTAGCGCCACTTGCGGCAAAAGCACGTGCAAATGCCGCACCGATACCGCTTGACGCGCCGGTGATCCAAACATTTTTATCCTTCCAATGGTTTGAGCTAGGCATTGTGAGTACAAACGAAGGAGTTTTTGTTGAATAATCGTGCTAAGCTTCCTCCCTTTACGAACCAAATGGTCATGAAAACTTGTAATGAAAAGGCTTTCCTTGCGTCTTTGACGAGGATGAACAAAACAATAATCGCTACCTGCTCAGCCTTGGTAATGCTGTTCCTGCTGCATTCATGTGCGGTGGACAAGGTGGATTCAGACTCACGGCCTATCAAGCACGATCTCTTTACAGAGATTTTACAGGAATACGTGGACAGCAATGGCATGGTAGACTACGGACGTTTGCAGCAAGACAGCGCCAAATTCAATGTATACTTAGACCTACTTTCTGAAAACCATCCAAACGACAAGCACTGGACCAAAAGCGAGCAATTGGCCTACTGGATCAATGCTTACAATGCTTTCACCTTGCAGCTTATTGTGCGCAATTACCCGATTACCAGCATTAAGGACATCACTCCCGTTACGCTGCCTTTCGTTGTTTCACCATGGGATGTCAAGTTCATCAACATCGAAGGCCGAGAATACGACCTCAACCAAATCGAACACGGAATCATTCGCGCCCAATTTGACCAACCCATGATCCATTTTGGATTGGTATGCGCGGCCAAGGGCTGTCCAAAATTGCGAACCGAAGCCTACACGGCAGAGGAAGTGGATGCTCAGCTGGCCGAACAAGCGAGCGACTTTGTCAACGATCAGATGAAGAACCTCACAGGATCTCCCAACCCCAAGGTCTCAAAGATCTTTCGCTGGTACAAAGGCGATTTTACGGATTCATCGTCCCTCGCTGAGTACTTGAACTCCATCAGCGACGATTCCATTGCCTCCGATGCCGACATTGATTACTTGGATTACAACTGGGAGCTCAACGCTCAATGAAACTTGTAGGTTATCTTAGTGTACATCTATGGAGCTCGAGCTGCAATACCATTCCCGCCCAACGGTATTCTTGATCCGCGTGATCGAGCAAAGCGAAGATTTCAGACCTGAGGCCGTGGTGGCTGCCAAGCAAGTGCTGAGACAGCGAAACCCATCGCATGGTGACCTCCTCAAGGCAGCACGAGAGGTCATGACCGAACGCATCAACACCTACCTAGACGGGTTCTCCGTTGTCAATGATGCACTCGTTTTACCTCAAAGCCATTTCCTGAACGAAGAAGAAGTGAAGCTAGTCTTTCGCGCCTGTTTTTCCGCACGCAAAGGAGAGTTTGACGACATGATTCCGGAGGCCTGGAAATATGTGTTGGGGGCTTGATGGGCTGTGAAAAGGAAAAGAGCGGCATGATAACAGGATATTCAATCTGACTTGTCATTGACTGAATCATGTCCTATGATTTGGGGTATTACACCTACACAAGGAAGGTTTTCACTCTTTTATGTCGTCTGTGATTAAGCCAAGTTGGACATAACGTTCATTGATGAGTGATAAGTAGTTCTCCTTCATAGCTTTTGATAAGAATGACTCCGCTATTAGCTCATCGGCTTTTGGCTTGTTCTTCAGCATCCTTTTGAAAGCTCCGGCAATCTGCTTATTCGTTAGACCAAGAGAATCCCCCAAACTTTCAAAATGCTTTCGTTTAAGCTTCTTTTTCTTGCCCTGCAGCGTTAATGCCGATTCTTCTTGATCTTCGGGGTTGATGATTGCCGCATTCAGCAAATCGTAAGCAGGTGATAGTGTCCACCCTGACTCTGATTGAAGCATGGAGAAATTCTTTAGGTGCATATCATTATTGCCGAAGAGAAAAGAGAAGATGGCCAACTCCAAATAGAGTATCTGATCCAAGAGAGTATTAGCGGAGTGAAGCTCAATTGCCTTTCCCACCCTCTCCATAGAACTTCTGTACTTGTCAAATGCTTCTGTGATTTGGAACATGTCCAACATATGCACCTTCTCATTATCCGAAGTACGATCCACTCTTCGAGTAATGTATGATAGTTCTCCAGATTGCAATCTAATTAAAGATGACGGCACCACCTTGATTCCAAACGCTTCAGCAATACGCATAGTCAAATGCTCATTGGCTGGCATTTCAGGGTACTGATCAGATGGTGGTTTGAATATGTATTGTCCACCCAGCATACCAATCACTGTTAATCTTGTGTTAGAGTTTTCCTTAGTTGATTTGATCAGCGACATAGACAGTTTGGCCTGAACACCGGGGACAGATACGCTGCGCTCTACGATGTTCTTCGCCAAGTCATCCATTTGACTCAATGAATATTCGATTTCAGGTGGGTTTGGCTCGCCAAAGAATTCTTCTGCGCACTTTTTATGGTACTCAGTCTCACCTTCAAGAACTTTATAGCAGAATAAGCACTTCTTCCCCATCTCTATTTCTTAATTGGTTTAACACTCACTGCCCCGATACAATTCTTACAGCACGCCAAGAGAAGTCCCATCCGATCGTTTCGGTTTACCTTCCAGTTGGTAGCTGCGATATCGAGTAACCACCCCTCTGGAATCAATCCCTCAAAGAATGGAAACAACCTCTTCTCTTTATATGGTTCCTCTCTCACGGGCATAGTGAACGTAATAAAGTCATTGGGATGCTGTTTTATATACTCATCAGCATACTGATATACATACTCGCCATCATTCGTTTCCGTAATTACACCCGCTAGGATATCCTTATAGTATACATTTCCCTGTCTCATGCTTCAATATCTCTACTACTTACGGGCACTAACTTGTGTCCGAACATCTTGAGCACCAAGTTCACCTTCTCCATATTGAGGTTGGTCTTTCCCTGCTCGATTTTTCTGATGACTGTCAAGGCGACACCCGCCCTCTCAGCGAATTCCTCTTGGGTCATTCCAACCTCCTTCCTTCTTTCCTTAACAAAAGTGGCTAACTCATTCATTATATGCTTTTGAATATAAAAGTAATGAATATATCCTAATTATATGCATTTAGATATAATCTAGCATAAAACAAATCATCTATATGCATTTACATATAATAATTTATGATTTCAGCTTTCTATATGCATAAGCATATAGTGTAAAGATATGGAACTAGGAGTTGCTATAAGATGAAACATCACAGATCAATGGATCCGACATAAAGCCACATAGGGGGCTGATTCTTTACCCCATTTAGAACATCGGGAATAGTGCGCAATTCAGAGGTCAGGGGACTGTACCTCGGAAGATGTGTACCTAGAATGGCAAAACAAGGTCTTGGAAAGAAGGAAAAGAATCGAACAAAAATCAATACAAAAAAGACGAAGAAATCACCGATTGGAAATGATCAAAATCTAACTTAATTTTAAACCCGTCGTGCCCGAAATCTTTGAAGATGTACAGGTTAAGAATCGTTTGGGAAATGTTCTGAAACCAAGATCTTCAATTCAGTGGAACAGGAAGAAATCGTAGGATGTGAAACGTTCCTTGAAATGACATCAGAGTACAAAAAACATCAAAATAGTTTTACACAATTGTTTTACACCAAACAATAAACCCCCAAGTAATCAAATACTTAGGGGCTTATAATGTGGTCCCACCTGGGCTTCTGTTATTGAACATGACTGTACAGTTGAGATCAATTATGGTCGATATAAAGCGACATCTGTTTGATTTATCGATAGCGAAAGGCTCTGAATGTTCGCTAGTGTTCAAGTTTTTTAGAACACATAGCGGAACACAAAGTTTTTTTAAACTTTTTACACAAGTAATGATATGTATTCAAATCAAAAGAATATGAATACGATAAGTTACTACATCCCACACCCTGAAGCAAAAGAAAGCACCCTTACCGCAAGAACATACATTAATGGTGAAAAATTTGTGACATCTACATCAATTAAGATTGAGCCAAAAAATTGGAATCAAAAAAAGCAAATAGTTGATTTTAAAGACCTCCCACTATCAGCGCGAATGGTTAAATCGAAAGAAATTAATGACCAGCTATCCAGTTTTAAAACGGATTTAATATTGTGTTATGAAACACTTTTAAAGACAAATAAAAAACCATCGAAAAATGACTTTAGGCGTGCTTGGAAGCACTGGGACAACCAGAAAGATGGTCAAAGCTTAGTTAACTTTTTTATAAATGACTATTCTGTAAATC
>JAVKEP010000109.1:0-7722 GCA_040221375.1 Cryomorphaceae bacterium | reverse complement strand
CTGACCATCTGGACAGAGAATCCGAATGGAGGAACGGACAGCTTGCCTCAAAATGACACCGCTTCCATGGTTTTAGCAACGGGTCTTTCAGGTACCTACAACGTTCCTAATGACTTCGCTGACTTGGATGAAGCTACCACTGCATTAAACACCTTTGGTGTTTGTGATGATGTGGTCATTGAGCTTTCATCTGGAACGTACAACGAGCAAGTTGTTTTGGCTGAAGTATTGGGAGTGAATGAAGATGCAACAGTGACGTTCACCAGCGCGACTGGTAATTCTAACGACGCCTCTATTGTTTACGCCTCTACTGGATCTGCTGACAATTACGTTGTTTATTTGAACGGTGCAGATTGGATCAGCTTCCGTGACCTTACCATTCGAAATAATGCGACTTACCTTTATGGTACGGCGGTCAGGATCGAAAACGGAGCGGAGCACGCAACGTTTGACGGTTGCCACATCCGTGCTGGTGATTATCCTTATACTGGTAACTTGCTGAGTGCAGTTTATGCAAGTGGAGTTAACCACAACCTTACCTTGACCAACAACATGATTGAGAAAGGCGGATATGGCATCTATCTCTGGGGTAGCAGCACCACGAACCAAGTTGAGGACGTTGTCATTGAGAACAACCACATGCACGATGCATACTACTATGGTATCTACGGATACTACATCGATGGATTTGAGTTCAACAACAACACCATCGACAATGACTCTAACCTGTACTTGTACGGTCCAAGAGCCGCAATGCTTTATTACACTGATAACTTCAACATCAACGGTAACTATATCGGGTCTGATGTAAGTAATGGATCTTACGGTGGATATGGTTATGGTTTGTATATGTACTACTGCTTGGGTAGTTCAAACCCTAAAAGCTCTATTTCCAACAACTGTATCAACGTAGGTGCTGAAGGAACGACTTCTTATGGATACTACGGTACCTATATGTCGCAGTGTGGAAACCTCGATTTTCACAACAACTCTGTGACGAGAAGAGGTGGTAACAATGGCTACTACACTTTATACATCGCCAGTGGCGGTGCCATTACTGTGAAGAACAACAGCCTTGCTGATTACTACAACGGTTATCCGATGTTTGTTAGTGGTCCTTGGACACTGAACGAATCTGACAACAACAACTTCTACACTACTGGTGGAAATACGGTGTATTTTAACAACACCGCGTATTCTTCTGTGCAAGCTTATTACGATGCAACTGGTTACGACATGCATTCGATCAGTACAGATCCTGCGTACGTTGATACCTTGGCTTGCGTTACTTGTAATGACACCTTGGACAATGCGGGTACCAACACCACGATTGCGATGTACGACATCGACAGCAACATGCGAAGTGCGACTACTCCAGACATCGGAGCGGTTGAGTGGGTTTCTCCTTCAAGCTTTACGCTAGGTGGTGACTCTACTTACTGTGCTGACGAAGTTACCCTCGAGGCAGGACCTGCCCAGAGTATTACTTGGAGTGTGAACGGTAACTCTAGCTCTGCGCCTACCATCACATTGACTGGCGGAAGTGAGGCTACAACGTACAACGTGCTTGTCAGCATTCAGACCCAGTATTGCGGTTCTGCTTCTGACAATGCGTTGATCACTTTGGTACCAAATGCCAACCTTGACAGCTCAACGCACATTTGTGCCGACGCTAACGTTACGTTGAACCCTGGTGGACTTAGCTCTGGTACTTATACTTGGTCTACGGGTGCGGCAACGCAGTCCATCGTAGTAGATGCGCCTGGTGTTTACACTGTAACAAAGGACGTTATGGGTTGTGTTAGCACTGCTTCTACTGCTGTGACGCAGTCTGAGGCTGTTGAAATCATCGGAACTGAAGTTTGTTCCGACGATCTTCCATTGTCTCTTGACGCTACCATCGCAAATGGTACTACATATGCTTGGTCTGGTGGTTCTGCCCCAACCTCATCTGTAAATACCTTCAACGATGCTGGTGCATACACAGTAACTGCAACGGATGCTTACGGGTGTACTTCTGTAGATTCTTTTGAAGTAGTTATTCTTGAGGAGCCAGAAGCAGTAATCAGCATCATCAGCACGAGTGGTACGATCTACATCTTCGATGCTAGTTCTTCTCCATTCCTTACTTCTTCTAGTTCTGTGAACTGGAACTTCGGAGCGGGTGCTGTTCCAGCTACATCTACCAATGTATTGGAGACGGTAACTTACCCATGGGGCAACCCTAGCAATCCTCCTTCTTACTCTGTTAGCTTAGAGATCAATAACGGTTGTGGTGTTGACATCACAACGAAGATTGTTTCCCCTAACCCAACGAGTGTTGAAGAACTCGCCGCTGGTGAGTTTGCTATCTTCCCTAACCCTGCGAACGATGTGGTAACCATCGCGACCAAGGACGTTGATGCAGGAAATATCCTCATCCTCGACATGAGTGGAAGAACGGTAGCTCAGGCTCCGATGAGCGCTGGAAGCAACAACCACGAAATCAACGTTTCTGGCCTTGCCGCTGGTGCGTATGTCGTGAAGGTTGTGACCGATGCTAACTCACAAATGAAGCAGTTGATCGTTCAGTAATCAACTTCATCATAGTTCTATAAAAAGCGCCCCACTTGGGGCGCTTTTTTTATTCCCGCCCGTTTAGGATTACGACTTAAGAATTCAACAATGAAGCAGTTGATCGTTTTGTAATCAACTCGGTTCCATCTTCGAAGAAGGCGTCTCTAATTAGGGTGCCTTCTTTCATTTCATGACTAATAATCAACATTTTAACCTATCTTGAAATACCGATGATTGCTATCTTTATTATGTCGAACCCCACCAATATCACCATGCTATGAAAATTCAGCTCCAATCCATCCAACGTCAATGCCTCGTCGCATTGCTTAGTTTTTCTTACATAGGAGTCAATGCACAATTCAGCGGATTCTATGATCCCACGAACTGGTCAACCGTACAGATCAGCGGTGCAAATGGCTCGGTCAATCCCACCAACGCACCCACAAGCATTGCCCTTACTGGGCCGGACAATATTTCAGGGCAAGCTTGGACCAGGTATCAGATCACGATTCCTGCCTCTGGCACATTGAGCTTTTCTTGGTCGGTTGTACACCAAGATCCCGGATATGATGGCTTCGGGTATTGGTATAACAACACCTACACAGAGCTAACCGATCAGACCCAATCGGGCACGACCTCTATCTCTGTCGCCGCCGGACAGTTATTCGCTTTTTACGGGGAAAGCTTTGATGGGTGTTGCGGGACCTTCGTTTCCACTATTTCCAATTTCGTAGCTCCGAATCCTGCGATGAACGATGCCGGCATCGATGAAATCATCAATCCGAGCGACGATTTTTGCGCAGATTCTACCGAAGTGCTTATTCGTATTAAAAATTTTGGAATCAATCAGATCACTCCCGTTTCCGTGGGTTGGTCGGTCAATGGGGTCAACCAAACTCCGGTCAGCTATTCTGGACTGCTTGATACTGCAGGCGGAACCGGCGTGGACACAGCCGTTATCTCTTTAGGAAATTTCTATTTTGAAGACAGCATTTCCCTAGCGGTTTGGACAACCATGCCCAACAATGTTGCAGATACCTCCAACTTAAATGATACGATGCTCATAGAGTTCGTCGCACCTAATCCCGAGATTTCACTTGACAATCAGGACATGTGTGAAGGAGACTTTTTTACGCTCAGCGCGGACCCTGGATTTGCCGCTTATTTGTGGAGCACGGGTTCCACGGCACAACAAATTCAAATCACGCAAGGTGGATCATATGCAGTGACTGTAACCGATAATGTGGGCTGCCAGGACTCGGCGATCGCTTTCATCACGGAGCATCCTGCTCCAAATGTCTCTTTGGGCAATGATACTTCGGCGTGCGACGGTCTTGTGCTTGACGCAGGAAATGCCGGATCAAGTTATACTTGGAGCTCTGGAGAGTTTACCCAGTCCATTTTGGTGACTACCTCTGGATTCTACAGTGTAACCGTTGAAAGTTCTCAAGGCTGTGAAGGAGAAGATGAGGTCCAAGTGACGATCCATGAATCACCCACTGTAAACCTAGGATCAAATTTCTCTCTTTGCGTAGAAGAAGGAGAAACCGCCGTTCTGGCCGCCGGAAGCCAATTTCAATTCTATAATTGGAATACGGGTGAAACGACGAGCAACATCATCGTCGGTGGGTACAATATCCCCGTAGGTTCACAGAATTTTTCAGTTCAGGTAACCGACGCAAACGGTTGTATAGGAGCCGATACCGTCAAGGTGAACTTTATAAGTTGTTGGCCAACAAACATCATTGACCCAGAATCAGCTAACAAGCTGGTTGCGTACCCGAATCCCACGAACGGAATCCTCACCATATCCCTTGGTAGCTCTGGTTCGAAAATCACAAGCGCCTCAATCGTTGATATGCAAGGGAGCATTGTAGAAGAATTCAGCTCCATTCAGAAATCAAGTCTGACGATTGACCTGAGTCATTTAGCATCGTCGCTCTACGCCTTAAAGGTTGTTGATTCGGAAGGAAAAATGGAAGTTATTCCTTTGGTGATAGATTGATCATAAACGAATTGCTTGATACAAAGGTGGACGATTAGTCCACCTTTTTTTATGTCTTAAAACCCGTAAGATTTCAATAATCCTAATCGAGACGCACATGTAGAATTGATTTTCCTCTATCAAAATTGGATATCTGTCGATAAGAATACTGCTTTCTCGATTCTACGTTGATTTGCACGCCAGAAACAAGTACTGTTTCTCGCCTAAATCGCTCCAGCCAACCGATACACGACGCATTTGCATAGACTACTTTGGTATCAAATCAATAATTATATCATGAAAAAAACTCTACTTTCTGTAGCGTTGGGGTTGATATCGGTAGTTTCATTCGGACAGCTGAATGGAACGTACACCATCAACTCAGGCGCGGCAACTAGTGGTACCAACTTTCAAACGTTTAGCGCTGCAGTCTCTGCACTAGGTGCTAACGGGGTGAGTGGTGCCGTTACGTTTAATGTTACCCAAGGAACCTATTCCGAAACGGTAAACTTTCCAACTTCTATTAGTGGAACCTCTTCCACTAACCACATCACTTTTCAAAGTGCTGCTAGTAACACAAGCAATCCTGTGATTACTTCTTCGGGTTATGTCATCAATATGGGCTATGGCAGTCTGAACAATATCACATTCCGTGAACTTGATCTGATCGGCACCAGCACTTATTGTGTCTATTTCTATGCCTATTACAACACGTCATATACCTACACTAACATCTTCTTCGAGGATTGTTTAATCGAGGTTCCCAATTACAGTTCAGGACAGTATCCTATTTATATGTATGGGTATTACGGCGGTCAATTGAAAGTATCGTTTGACGGTTGTAAGATTGATGGTGGGTACTATGGTGCGTATGCTTACCTCTATTACGGCGCAACCGGTTCGGAGCTTTCGTTCAACGACTGTGAATTCTCTGATTTCTATTACATGTCAGCGAACCTATACGGCTATCAAGCATATCCAAAGGTCACCTTCACGAATAACTACGTGCACGATTCAGGCTCTGGCTCTAGTGTCTATGGCCTTTATTGCTATTATACTGGTGCGGGATCCAACATCTCGGGAAATCGATTTGAGCTTTCTCCACAGAACTATGGCTACGGCGTCTTGTCGTATTACGGTCAAGGAACCAGTACGGATCCGATCATGATTGCGAACAACTCGATTACATACCTTACACAAAACGCGTACTCACAGTATGGTCTCCGCTTGGGATATGGGTACTACAATAAAGTATACCACAATACTACCAACCTGACCAATAACTACACCAGTAGCTATGGTGCTTACTTGTACTACACCTACTCAGGTGCTGGAAACGAGTACAAGAACAACATTGTAAGCGCACCAGGAACTGGTCCTTATACTATGTACATATACAACGGTGGGACTTTCCTCGACATGGCTGACAACGTATACTATGCCAATTCAGGCAACGGCGTTCGAATTTACGCTGCTGGACTGGGTGGAACATACACGACAGTACCTGCATGGCAAACAGCTTCTTCCAGTGACCCCGGGGCAATTTGCGCAGATCCTTCCTTTACTTCAACCACCAACTTGACCCCGCAATCGATAGCGGTCAATGACATCGCTGAGCCAGTAGGTGTAGTTGTCGACATCAACGGTGCTCCGCGCAGCTTGTCGGCACCAGACCCTGGATGCTATGAATTCAGCGTGCCGACAAACAACGCGGGTATCGATGAACTGATTTCTCCTGATGCCCCGTTGTGTTCAGATGACACAGCAGTAATAGCTGTTTTGAAGAATACTGGACTTGTTCCATTGACTTCATGCACAGTTACCTACGAGTTGAACGGCACCATTCAAACCAATTTTGTGTATTCTGGTAGCCTTGCTGTAGGAGCAGACACAACGCTCACCATCGTTGGAAGCACAAGCTTCAGTAGCGGTGATGAGATTCGAGTTTGGTCTTCAATGCCAAATGGTGTAGCCGATTCCAACGCAGCATATGACACAGTGAGTGTTCAAATATTCGCTGGTTTGAGTGGCACATACAACATTCCAAACGATTACTCTACCTTGACGAATGCGGCTGCTGATGTCATGTTGAAGGGACTTTGTGGACACGTTGTAATGCAAATCAATTCAGGGACATACAATGAGCAAATCTCTCTAGGAGAAGTTCTTGGTGCGGCTGCCGATGCTACACTGACATGGGAAAGCACCTCTGGAAATGCATCTGACGTGAAAATTCAGTACGCTACAACCGCCAATGTAGTTACGTTGTCAGGAACGGATTGGGTCAATTTCAAGAACTTGACCATCCACAACAACACAACGTCCACCGTGGGTATTGCCTTGAGGTTAGAAAGCGGTGCTGAGCATGTGACCGTTGATCATTGTGTCTTAAAAACAGGCACCTATCCGACCACCAGTTCGAACCTTTCCCCACTTTACTCTCAAGGAAACAATCACCATCTAACTGTCACGAATAGTGAAATATTATTGGGTGGATATGGCCTGTTTTTGCAAGGAAGTGGTACCACTTCTCGTCAGGAGAACATTGTGATTAACAACAACGTTATCAAAAACGCCTACTATTTTCAAACCTATATCTACTATGTAGATGGGTTTGAATTCAACAACAACGTTGTAACCAATGACTCCAACCTTTACCTCTATGGTCCACGTGGTCTGTACTGTTACTATGTTGACAATTTCAACATCAATGGTAACTACATCGGAACTGACGTAAGTAATGGAACTTACGGTGGCTACGCTTATCCTTTTTACTTGTACCAGTGCATCGGTTCTAACAACCCGCGGAGTTCAGTTGCGAACAACTGTATCAACGCTGGCGCTGAAGGAACTACCTCTTATGGGTACTACGGTGTGTATTCGTACTACAGTGGATTGTACAACTTCCACAACAACTTGGTAACTCGACGTGGAGGTAACAATGGGTATTACGCTGGCCTCTTTCAAGCAGGAGGACTTGTTTCTATGAAGAATAACAGTTTTGCTGACTATTATAACGGCTATGCTCGTTACGCAGACGGTTTCACTGTTTCTGAGTCTGAAAACAACAACTTCTACTCTACTGGAGGTACGCCAATCTATCACGGTAGCTCCGCTTACGCTAGTTTGGAAGAGTACCAGGCAGGTACTGGTTTTGACGCCGCTGGTGTCAGCACCGATCC
>JAVKEP010000108.1:0-14402 GCA_040221375.1 Cryomorphaceae bacterium | reverse complement strand
CGAGGTGAAGAACCGTGAAGGATTGGCAAGAATGATCAATCAGTTTTGCCACGATGTAAACGTGGTGGGAGAGGCCGATGGGGTAGATGCGGCCATCGGGTTGATCGACGAACATCACCCCGAGTTGGTGTTTCTTGACATTGAAATGCCCGGCAAGAATGGTTTTTCCTTGTTGGAACATTATGAAGACCCTAAGTTCCAGGTCATTTTTACGACGGCCCATGCAGAATACGCCATCAAAGCCATCAAATTTGCTGCGCTAGACTATTTGTTGAAACCAGTGAACTTAAACGAATTGAAGGTTGCCGTAGAAAAGGCAATTCGCCAGGTGGACGATGGAGGAAATGACGAACGCCTTTCCGTCTTAAAAGAGAGCAGGGGACAAGGCGAATTTAAATTTCAGCGCATCGCTTTACCCACGGCCGAAGGGGTTGAATTTTATACCATTTCCGACATTCTAAGATGCGAGGCAGACCGCGCTTATTGTCGCTTTCACATGGTCAGTAAGCAGGCCATCATCGTTTCGAAACCGCTTTCAGATTTTGAAGACATGTTGCAAGAGTGCAACTTCATGCGCATCCACAAATCGAACATGGTAAACATGTCGCAAGTAAAGAAATATGTAAAGGGACGCGGAGGCTACGTAGTGCTTACTGATGGAAGCCATGTGGACGTTTCGGTGCGACGGAAAGAAGAGGTAATGAAAGCGCTTGGAATCAATTGATCTGAACCGAGGTGGATGAAATAAAAGGTTTGAGTGTATTGATTCTGGAGGACAGCGAAAGTGATTTGATGATCCTTAAGCAGATGCTGATCGAAAACGGCTTCAATCCCAAGAAGATTGGTTGGGTTAGCAGCATCGCGGACTTCAACTATTCCGACGAGGCCTTTATCCTTTGCGACCTCAACGTGGAAGATTCCCAAGGCATCGCGACCTTGAAATCGGTGATGGACATCGTACCAAAGATCGGTACATCGGTGATTGCCTTTACGGGTGAAGACGACGAAGGTATTGCCCAAGAGGCGATACACTTAGGTGTTCAAGATTACCTCATCAAAGGATCATTTAGCAAAGCCTTTTTACGTAAAACCTTGCTGTTTGCACACGAGCGAACAAAGTTGTTGCAAGATCTGTATCGGCAAGAGAAGAGAACCCGAGAGGCCGAGCACAGCTTAGAAGAAGAGGCAATGCGAGGAAAGAAGTTCCAGTTGCAATTGCTCAGTTCTCAATTGAATCCGCACTTTATCTTCAACGCAATGTCGTCCATCCAGCATTCGGTACTGCTGACAAATGTGGAAGATACCCTAGCGTTTATCAGCAAGTTCTCAAGCTTGATGCGGCAGGTGCTAGAGAATTCTCGAAGGGAGCTCATCCCATGGAGCGACGAAGAACTGTTTTTAACCACGTATTTAGACATCGAACGGTTTCGTTTTGAAAACTCCTTTGACTATCATTTTGAAGTGGAGGATGATTTGGACTCAGAGCTGCTCCAAATCCCTCCAATGATGATTCAACCCTATTTAGAGAATACTGTGGTACACGGAATTGGCAATTTAAAGGAGCGTCGAGGAAAAATTGAAGTCATCTTGCGCCAAGTAGATGGGCATGCCGTGGTAACCATCACAGACAATGGTATTGGACGGGTAAATGCGATCAAATTGCGCAGCCTTCGCGTAGGCAAAAAGCACGTCTCAAGGGCCATGCACATCAATGAGCAACGGGTTTCATTGCTCAACGATGTTTACCACACAGAACTCTTCGAAGTGAACGTCTCAGACCTGATGACAAACGGCCAGCCATCGGGTACACGCGTTGATCTTTTCATCCCTACTTCAATATTATCCTGACCCTTTGCGACGTTAGGAAGACTTATCTACACGTTAGGAAATACGAGGTTCGGATACCGGCGAAATAGGCCTATGCTTGTTGTGGGTTTTATTTTAAGACTTCGGAAACGAAGAATAGGTATAGTTCTTTACACTTTTAGGGTTAGTTGTTGATGGATTCTGAATGCAAGCCGCATCGAAAGATTTTAGCGCTCCCTTAGGGGAAGTGAATAGGCTAATCGCAATTGCATTTTGTGATTAATTCGGGTTCAATCAACCTTTAGTCGGAAAGGGCACCTCGGTGCCCTTTTTTTATGCCCTAATGTTTTGTCAATGTGCGTCCTCGTCATGCGCTTCGATCGATTCCCCATCGCGTAGTTCGCTGTGCATGATCTTACCGCCATGATTGGCGAGCGGAAGCATGGTAATGAATGCAAAGCCCGTAATAACCAGCGTAGAACCGCGTGCAATGCGCGTCAGATGCGTGGCAAAGCGGAAAGAGACCAATGACATAAGCGCCAGCAAGCCACTTATGATCATCAGCCAAAGCGTGAGTTCCGCGTGTTCTTCGTGTTCCTCAAGGTGAAATTCTGAAATACCTGCGATTTTTTCAACTACGTGTTCAGCTTCTTCACCAGAAAAATATGCAGGAAGGGTGAACAGGGCAGACAACAGAATTGTTGACAACGCCACAATCTCAACGGTGCGGTTTTTCAAAAGCATGCCAATGAGCAGTAAGACAAAGCCGAAAAGCGACCCGAGGATAGGAATGTGATTGGTGAGGAGATGAATGTAGGTTGCGTCCATGGTTGCTTTGATTTGTTAGGCGAAGTTCCGTTAATATGAAAAGCTAGGCAATAAAACTATCTAAACTAAGCGGTTGAGGCTTTAGCGGTACTGAATCTCCAAAGTACAATGATCAACCCCAGCACGCCGAGTTGGGTGAGGATGGTTTCATAGGTAGGGTACAGGCCGATCAGCGACCATCGAAGGTTTATTGGGAATGAGTGAATGTCTAAGTATCCCCCTTCTTGGATAGCGTGAACGCCTTCCCCGGCCAACACAAATGCCAGCGCCAGGACTACGATAGACGAGTATAGAAATACTTTTGATATCGGCAGCTTTTTGAACCAACGAAGCATGGCCCAAGCGATGAGCGCCAAGAGAACAGCCGAAGCAACGGTACCCACCAAGACACCGAGGTTGCTGCTTTCACGCCCGTCAACGGTAAGCGACGACAAGAACAAGACCGACTCAAAGGCTTCCCTGAAAACCACGAGAAATGAGAAAGAGGCTAATCCGATCATGTTGTTTTTAGAGATCAGGCCTTTCACTTTGTCTTCGACGAAGGCCTTCCATTTGGCAGCGTTGGTTTTACCATGCATCCAAAACCCAAGGTAGAGTAAGACCGCTACGGCAAACAGACCGATCCCACCTTCCATCAATTCTCGCTGTTGGGCATCCCATTGCATCAAAGAGCCCGCGAAGATCCAACCGACTACGCCAAATAACACGGCGACAATCCATCCTCCATGCACCCATCGCAGCGCCGTTTTGGCATTCAAGGATTGGAGAATTCCTAGAATCGCGAGGATAACGAAGAATGCTTCCAGACCCTCCCGAATCAAAATGGAGAGGGTAATCGTCGCGGTCATCCACATACTGCGTTCGGTAGACCCAAGCAGCGCCTCTGCCTCGTCAATGGTCGCGTGGGCCATGCTAAAATCCTCAGCAATTTCTTCATCGGTTCCACTCTTAATCGACTCGCGCAGTCCCATCATCGAAGATTCTAGTCGGATAAAGAGTTGGTTGTCAGACGCCTTAATCTTTGGTTCTGCGGGTTCGATTCCTTGCAAATAAGCTTTCAATGCGAGGGCGATGGCTTCGTCTCGTGCCCCGGCAACCGAAGCCGACTCAGCGCTGATAAGCAGCGTCTTGGCCAGCAGTAGAGGACTTCCAATAGACAGGTTTCCATTTTTTCGAAGGCTAGGAATGTCGAGTCCTGGGTGTGCATCTCGCAGCGCATTGTTGTTGAGCGTTGCAACTTCGGCCAGGGGAAGAACCGGATTACTCTCGTTGGTCTCCGCATTGAGGTATGGAAGCTCCATGACGTAGAATGCGATGTCCCAAATTTCTTGGTCGCTCAGCTCTTCGAATGCGCGCATGGAAGTGCCTTCTATACCCAAGGTGATCGTATTGAAGGCTTGAAGTGGCGATACTCCATCCATGATGGATGGATCGCTCAAATTTGTAGGAGCGGGTTGTAATCCGGCACCTGCAGGACCGTCTCCAGCGCCGTAGATACCGTGGCAAGTGGCACAGGACTCGGCAAACAGCGCCTTTCCTCTTCTGTGATTTGGCCATTGGGCGGGCGCCAAGGGAACCAAATCGCGTGCTATGATGGCAGCCCTGATCGCTTCTGCTTGTCGACTCACCTCGCCTGAAGCTGCTTTCGCATTGATTAGAGCAGCTAAGTTTCCTATTGCGGCCCGTTCTCCATTCGCGTAGGTGAGGACGCCTGCTTCCTCCAATTTTTGAAAATAATCCGCAGCATTTCCGGAAAATTCCAGCATTTCTGCGTACTCAAAGTCGTTGATGACCGCACTGTCCTGCACCGCCAAGGGATAATCTTTCGCGATATAATCCATCAGGTTGATCAGCATTCGCACGTCGGTCTGCTGACTTGGCGTGAGTTCTGATGCAAAGAGAGAGATCGAGAAAAGTGTGAAGAATAAGATCGATAATGGCCCTCTAAGTCTACTGTTCATCCCTACTGCGTATCTTATTTAGATTCAATTCAAATAGGGAGCAAAGAAAGGCTTGGATCATGAACGAGCAATACCCGAATAAAGGTATAATGCGGGCTTTGGTATCAATTGTAATGATCGTGCAAACCGACGCCTTTCTGTATCATGGGAATGCATTTTTCAAGGCGGGAAATCCTAGTTTTTTCCTGCTTTGCAGAACCGATGTGTTCAGCGTATTCTTTTTGCCTGCCTTGCGTGAGTTTCTCAAAGGATTCACTTAAGCTTGAATTGCTCGCCAATGCCTCTTTCAGTTCATCTGGAAACTCGACTTTTTTGGGTTGTTTTTCAATTTCTTTGCCTGCCTTTTGGTTTTCAACCGCTTCTAAAACGTATTCCTTTACTTGGGAAGGAATGATTTCATTCCCGTCCTGGAAGCGCCATTGACGCAGGCCCCTTGTGGTTCCTTCTTGTGCGTTGATGAGAACCTTGTAAGGGTCTTTCAAAAAAACTCCCTGGTGAAACCAAAGCCCGAAGTAGCTTTTGAACCCTGCGATGCCAACGACGATTTTACCGTTGATGGTGTAATGAGGCGTTCCCCATTTTAGTTCTTCGCTCAACTCGGTATTGGTCAGGATTGCTCTGAGCGACTGCAGTTCATCCTTCCATTGGCTTTCGTTGATGTACGATTCTACTGTTTTGGCTAGTTTCATGATGTTTTGATATCAATGCTGCGCATGTAGGCAACGGATTCCTCGATCAAAGATCTCAACACCGTCCGGTCGATGTCATCGAGTTGTTTTACGTAGAGGCACGATTTTCCTGTCTTGTATTTACCCAACGATTGCATGAGCGCATCGTGGCGTTTGAATCCACCCATGATGTACAAGGTGAGGTTTTGCTTACGTGGAGAAAATCCCACCAAAAGGAAATCGCCTTCCCTGCCGCTTGCGTATTTGTAGTGATAACTTCCGAATCCCACAATGCTCGGTCCCCACAAAGCCGGTGGCTCGCCGGTTACCTCCTGCATGAGTGCAATCAGCTCGCGGCAGTCAGCACGCGTTTGCTCTTTTTCTGCTTTGTCGATGAAGGCGTACACGTCCCCTTCGTTCTTGACGGTTTTCATGAGACCATAAACATAAAAAAAGGCCGCTGAATATCAGCGGCCTTGTCTTGGAATTATGGCAATTTACTTCGTGAAAACGTAGTCGGTTGCTGCGTATTGATGGCAGCCCTGACACATTCCACCCATTAGGTCAGAACCTCTCATCGCTCCATTGTCGGCAATGGTGCCGTCTGAATTGAGCATGAAGTACTCCCAATCGTTACCACCTGCGTCGTATCCATTCCCGCGTTTTACCATTCCGGTAATCTGGACGGATCCGTCGCCCAGTACAGTTTGCTTGAGAACAACGGTACCCAAAGGATACACACCATTCACTGCACTCTGGCTTTCTTCAAAATAAATGGTACGAACCGAATTGCTGTCGTTTCCAGCGTGGGCTCCTCCCAAACTCGGGTCAGCACCCTGCAGTTGAGCGGTTTGTTCCCAGCTCGACCAATTGCTGAAGGTTGCGTCATCGGCTACGAATTCAAGAACACAACTCTCGTCGTCTCTCTTTGCATCTTCGTCATAATTCAACGCGTTTTCGTTTGTGCACCCTTTTTTCCCGCAGGAGGTGCTACCGAGAATCATAGCAGTCATCGCTATTCCTCCCAAAATGAATCTAAATCGTTTCATAGGCATTAGTAATTGGTTAGTAATTGTCCGAATGGCCAATTTGAGGCATGGACGAATTGTGTATCAACTCCTTACATTTACAACCAAATAATTTCAGCATGATCAAGAAAATCCTTATTTCGTTCGGCGTTCTCCTTCTCATAGGAGTCGGTGCGGCCCTCTACATGAATCACCAGAACCGCACGCTCAGTCCTCCCGATGAGCAACGCATTACGACCCATGCTGGATTGAACGTCCGCATCAGCTATAGCAGGCCATCGGTTCGAGGGCGAATGATCTTTGGGCCTTTAGAACACGAAGCATTGCAGCCATATGGCCAGTATTGGAGGTTAGGCGCGAACGAAGCGACGGTCATCGAATTTGACAAACCTGTCGTCGTGGCAGGAAATAAACTTGCGCCGGGAACGTACGGAGTTTACGCAGTTCCCGGTCCCGATTCTTTTAAGATAGGATTCAACACAACGTGGGATCGATGGGGATACAGCGAGCCCGACTACGATCAGGACGTCGCTAGTTTCATGGTTCCAGTAGAAAAACACGACCATGTAGAGCAATTCACTATCCAGCTCGGAGAAACGGCTGATGGAATCCGAATGATTTGTGAATGGGACGACATTCGATTTGTCATCCCTATCAAAGAAGCGCAGTAAGCCGTTCTATTTCAACCACTGATCTAGCCAGCCATAGAACTCACGGTGCCACATCACCCCGTTTTGCGGCTTGAGAACCCAATGTCCTTCATCAGGGTAGTACAGCAATTTGCTAGGAATGCCCTGCAATTGGGCCGCAGTAAATGCCTCCAGCCCTTGGTTCAATGGCACTCGGAAATCGAGCTCGTTGTGGATTACTAGGATGGGGGTGTCCCATTTGTGAACGAGTTTGTTTGGACTGAACAAAGCGTAGCTTTTGGGCTGAGGATCCTGCCAATATGGGCCGCCGATGTCCCAATTTGCGAAAAAGAGCTCTTCTGTACTGGCGTACCAGCTTTCTAGGTTGAATAATCCGCAATGACTGATGAAGGTCTTGAACCGTCCTTCGTGAATGCCCGCGAGGTAATAGACGCTGTATCCACCATAACTGGCACCTACGGCGCCTAGTTTGTCGTTGTCAACATAGGGTTCTTTCGCTACTTCATCGATCGCGCTGAGGTAATCCTTCATCGCTTGCCCTCCCCAATCTTCTGAAATATCATCGTTCCACTTTTGCCCAAAAGAAGGCAAGCCTCTGCGGTTTGGAGCTACTACGATGTAGCCATTCGCCGCCATGAGTTGGAAATTCCATCGATAGCTAAAAAACTGACTTACCGCACTTTGAGGACCGCCTTGGCAGTACAATAAGGTTGGGTACTTTTTAGCTGGGTCAAAATCGGGCGGATAAATGACCCAGGTCAACATGTCTTTGCCGTCGGTCGTTTTGATCATGCGCTTTTCTACCTTGCCCATTTTCATCTGGCTGATCATCGCACTGTTCTCGTTTGTCAGTGATGTTTCCTTGCCCGTTTTTACGTCCCAGGTGTACAATTCTGCAGGCGCGCTCATCGTGTTTTTAGAACCGATCAGTTTTTTCCCTACGAGGGCAATGGAATTGATGTTGTGCGTTCCCGAAGTAACCGCTCGGATCGACTTCATTGTATTGTCTTTGTTGAGCGTCACTTCATACACTTGATAGGTGGCATTCACTGGACTTAGTGCATAGATCTTGTCGCCCGTAGCATTCCACACGGGATGCCCAAATGTTTGATCAACGGATTGCGTTGTATAAACGTCCTTGCCCGACTTCAAGTCGAGGATGTGGACGGTGTTTTTATCCGCTTCGAATCCGTCCTGTTTCATGCTCAACCATGCCAGTTTTGTGCCATCGGGAGAAAAAACAGGGTCGTTGTCGTAACCGGCATTGCCAACACTCAGGTTTTTCGTGGCCTTCGTGCTCAATGTGTAGTGATAGATATCCGAATTGGTGCTTTGAGCCCATTCGGTGCCACCTTTTTTCTTGCATACGTAAACCAAGGAGCCACCGTTCGGTGCCCAGGCAATTTGCTCGCCGCCGCCAAAGGGTGGAAGAGGGGAGTCGAATGCTTCACCCTCCATGATGTCAGTGTGTGCCGAACTCGCTTTACCGGCATTGTAATCGGCAATGCACACGTGCGAATAGGTATGGTCGTGCCATTCGGTCCAATGACGAAACATCAGGTTGTCATATGCCTTTCCGGTAGCCAAAGGAAGGTCAGGGTGTTTTTGGGAGAGTGTTTGCTCTACCTGCACTGCTTTGGTGAAGCTGATGTGCTTCATGTCTGGAGCGTAATGCCAATTGGAAAGGTCAAAATCATAGTCCGTCACTTGCTTGTCCTCGCTACCATCAGGATTCATTTCCCAGAGTTGCACCGATCCACTTTGCGCACTCAAGTATCCGATCTTCTTACCGTCTGGTCGCCATTGCACGTCAAAAATGCTTTCCCGAACGATGCGCTTTCGGTCGCTTCCATCCACGTTCATCACATAAACGGTCGTGCTGCCTTTGTCCGCTTCTAATTCGTAGCTGCGCACAGTGTAGAATAATTGGCTTCCATTTGGAGAGACGGACTCTCCCGAAACCCGCTTGAGTTTCCATAGGTTTTCTGGGGTAAGCGTAGATTGCGAAACGCCTAAGGTGGCGACGCTGAGGCTGAGGAAAAGAATCAATGTTCTCATTGCTGTTGGATTTAAAAAGCAAGTATACTCCAAGCCAAGTACTCTAGCGATATAATCATGAGGTTTGATTAATTTTGGGAGAGACATTCGATGCTCCATGATCTTAAAAATCTATCCTGACAATCCCAACCAAAAGGAGCTCCTCAAAGTTGTGGAGATTCTCCGCAATGGAGGGGTGATCATCTATCCCACTGATACGGTCTACGGATTGGGTTGTGATGTGATGAATAAAAAGGCGGTAGAGCGCGTTGCCCAAATCAAAGGGCTTAAACCCGAGAAAGCCAATCTTTCCATCATATGCTATGATCTCAGCCACATCACCGATTATGCTCGTCATGTCGATAATAAAACCTTCAAAATGATGAAAAAGGGGCTGCCCGGTCCGTTTACCTTCATTTTAGAAGCAGGAAACTTAGTTCCGAAGATCTTTACTTCCAAAAAGAAAACAATCGGTATTCGAATACCTGACCACAGCGTCCCCAGGGAATTGGTACGACTCCTCGGCAATCCCATTGTGACAACATCGATAAGAGATGAAGACGATGTGATTGAGTATTCTACGGATCCAGAACTCATCCATGAGAAATTTGAGAACCTAGTTGATTGTGTAATCGACGGAGGCTTTGGAAATCAAGTGGCCTCTACGGTTGTGGATTGTTCAGCAGGTTTTCCAGAAGTGATACGCGAAGGACTGGGTGACGTTGAGGTGCTGTTTTAATGCCTTCTTTTACAGACAATTGTAGATTGGTTTTCTACAAAGCTTCGACCATGCCCTTTAGGCTTTCTTCCCAGAAATTTCGCATGGTATCAGCATCGAGCCGACTGTGAATTCGATTGTGCTGGAGGGTCATTTCCGTTTTGCTTTCGCCTTTTTTGGTGAAGCGGATAGCTACTTTGGAATGGTCGGTGCGCCATTCACATGTGAGCTGGTTTCCATTGTGCAACGCAGTATCGGTAGCGCGTTGTTCAGACTTTAGCCATTGCGAAGCGTTCCAAAGTACTTCATTGAACGGATGGTCAAATGTTTTGCGTACAGAAATCTTAAAACACGGCTTTTCTGCTTCTCCTGAGTGAAAGCTGTGCTTCGCCGCAAAGCGGTTCGTAATGCGACGAGCCCAATTGCGTTCAATGCCGTATTGGTTAACCAATACGTCTTCAACCTCATCGCATGATAGGCCTACGAACTTTGCACTACTCAGTTCGTTAAACCATTGTTTCCAATTTCTTCCAGATTCAGAAACGATCTCCGCTGTCGCTTTTTCTTCGCTTGAATACGCCATGTGCAATGGGTTTAAGGGTAGATCATCTTGGTCCACAGTTCAGAACCTTCTTTGTCAAAAATGGATATTTTGAGTTGGCGGGCCAAACGTTCTCCGCTGATTTCAAGCAACCCGAAATTATGTTCGTTAACCTGCGTTTTTTCGATGAGGTACTCGCTCGATTCATTCTTCGCTTGGTGGACTCCGGAGGTGAGTGGACTCACAGTTAAATCGTAGATGTCGATATTGTCACGAGAAGCCTTCCGGAGTTCTGTGTGGTGCCGATCGCCCGTTAAAAATATCACGCCCTTGATTTTTTCTTCTACGATACGAGTGAGCAAATATTCACGCTCCTCAGCGTATTGAGCGTGGTTTTCGAACACTTTCGCTGGATTCAATACTTGTCCGCCGACAGCCACCAATTTAAACGGAGCTCGGCTGAACTTCAGGGCTTCGATTAACCATTCTATTTGGTCTTTACCCAAAATGTGCGTCTCGATTTGTTTGTTGTGGTCAGAGGTGCGGTTCCAGCGATTGTCGAGTAAGAAAAAGTCAACGTCATTGTATTCAAATGCGGTAGTGATGCCTGGTTGGCCTGGAATGCCATAGGATGGGTTCATCCAAAACAGTTTGAACGCCTCTAATGCCCAATCTTTGTGAATCCAACTTCCGTTTGCGTCATTCGGACCAAAATCGTGGTCGTCCCAAATCGCATAATGATGTGTGCCTCTTAAAAGTTTCTGCATGGCAGGCGTAGCTCGTGTATGTGAATACCGGTGGAAGTATCCACTCTTGGAACCCAAGTCGTATTCGCGCAAGTAGATGTGATCACCAAGCCAAAGCATGACATCAGGATCCTTGGCTGCGATGCTGTCGAAAATTTGGTAGTTGCTTCCATAAGGAACGCCTGGTCTATCGTACGGCCCTTCGTTGATGTAGGAACAACTTCCCAATGCGATGCGGGTAGTAGGAGGGTCTTCACGGTATTGCCACAAAGCTTCCGTATGAAAGGCAAGCGACTGACCTACGTCCTGCACCACGCCGTTGATCAGAATTTCATATCCATAGTCGGTTCCCGGCTCCAGGCCAGTAGCATGAAATTGAGCTACTTCCGTGACGTTGACGTCGTGAACGGTTGGACGAATCACTTTTTGATTGGTCGGGCGCGCTAGGTCCCAATACCGCAGTTTTACATCTGCAGAGTCAGTCAGTTGGAGCCAAATGCCAACAGAATTCATCGAGGCGTAACCGGGCATAGGGCCGCTTTGTATGCGTTGTCCATATGCCAAACAAGAAATAAAAGTCAGGACTAGTAGGATGAAACTGCGGTGAATCATGAATCGGAATTTTTTCAATAGTAAAGTGGCGCGGTGGAACATCCATGCTTTGTCCACGATTTTTTCTTTTACTCGAATCGGAAAGTCGCGCTTTTTTCCAGAATAAAGCTTGCCCAATGCATTCCAATAGCGTTAATTAGTCGACTCAATTGAATGGAAAATATGAAAGAATTCATTTACCTCTTCAGAGGTGGAAAAACGACCGACGCATCAGATCAGCAACTCGAAAAGCACGAGCGCGCTTGGGATGAATGGATGGACGGGATGGAAGACGATGGTATTTTGATCGACGGCCTTCCGATGAAAAATGATATCGTGATCGTCTCAAAAGACGGCGCTAATGTGCACGGCATGGACGATGACACTTCAGTTACGGGTTACCTCATCATCGAAACGGAAGACATGGACTCCGCTGTTTCTCTGGCGAAGGACTGTCCAATCTTTGAATTTGGAGGTACCGTAGAAGTGCGCGCATTGGAATCGCATCTCGACGCGCTCCACGACGATGACGACGATGATGGGTTTCGGGATGTAGAGCAGTAAATGCACCCGTGTAAGGAGGATATGAACCTATCGTCTCTATTCTTGTTATGATTATATCGATGAATAAACTAGGACTGGTCGGATGGATGATATGCTCGAGCAGCTTCTTGTTTGCTTGCACAACCACCACAGACAAAAATGTAGAAGGAGTGAATACTGAGGAGAAGGAAATAGATGAATCTACGCCTGCGCTGAGCATGGACACCGCTACCTTAGGCGCGGGATGTTTTTGGTGTGTTGAGGCAGTGTTTCAAGAGTTAAAAGGAGTGATAAGTGTGACCTCTGGCTACGCCGGTGGCTTCATTAAAAACCCTTCCTACAAAGAAGTTTGCACGGGACGGACTGGGCACGCTGAGGTAGCCCAAATCGTCTTTGACCCCGAGGTCATAAGTTTCGATGAATTGCTAGAAGTATTTTGGCAAACGCATGACCCCACAACTTTGAATCAACAGGGCAATGATGTGGGTACCCAATACCGTTCGTCGGTATTTTACCACAACCAAGCTCAAAAGGAGAAGGCAGAATTCTACAAGGATAAGCTAGACGCATCGGGTGCTTGGGATGCTCCGATTGTGACCACGATCGAGGAATTGACAGATTTTTATGTAGCAGATGACTACCATCAGAACTATTACAACAACAACGGATCTCAACCGTATTGCACATTCGTCATTCGCCCGAAAGTGGAAAAATTCAGGAAAGCATTTGCCGCTAAATTGGCAAAGTAGTTGAGCTCTGTTCGCCGATGCCCGCATGCTTTAATAGCATAGCGATGAGCTGCTAGGAGAATTATAGGGCCTTTCTATGCATGTTGTCAGAGTGAATTCTAGCGCCGAACCCGCGAAAAAGTTGTTTGATTTTAATGCACTCTGTCCAAGAAGTATGGCCAAAAAAACACACTTTTGCTGCCATCAAACGACCTCACAATGGAAGATACATACGAGTTTTCTGCAGAAGTGTACAAAAAGTTAGGAGACGCTATCCTTTGGACTACCATTCTTGCGGCAGTGCACAAAGACGGCGTGATTGAAGAAGAAGAGCGGGCAGAAGCGATCAAGCAAACGCACGTTCGGACCTTCAGTACTGAGCCGTACATTCAGCCGATTTATGAGCATTTGGATGAGCATTTTGAGCGGGATTTCGATGCGTACATCAAACTGTTGCCAGAAGGTTACGAGGAAAGAGAATCGTTTGTAAAGGAACAATTAGCCGAGAACCTGTTGATCTTAGAAGGAATGGGTCCGGTATTTACAGCAGAATTTAGCCGTGATTTAGAGAGTTTGTTCGACCGCGTCTTCAATGCGAATTCAAGTCTTTTTCAGACATTTCTATTCCCATTTATGTCCGGAGACCTACGCCCCAAAAAGAATCGCAGTTAGGTAGCTCAGATGAGCGCTAGCGGTTGGATACTTTTATCGGGAACCATACATTTGAAACCTGTTCACAAAAGCATTAAATAGATGAATTTACACGAGTACCAAGGAAAATCCATTCTCAAAAGTTTTGGGGTGCGCATCCAAGAAGGAATTGTCGCATCTACACCAGAAGAAGCAGTGGAAGCGGCGAAGAAGTTGAATGAGGATACAGGAACCGAATGGTGGGTAGTAAAAGCCCAAATCCACGCAGGCGGACGTGGAAAAGGCACGATTACAGGAACCGAACAGCACGGTGTTGCCATTGCGAAATCCTTGGATGACGTAAAGAGAATCGCTGGAAACATCCTCGGTGGAATGCTCGTTACAAAGCAAACTTCGGAAAGTGGAAAACAGGTCAACCGCGTGTTGATTGCGCAAGATGTGTACTATCCAGGCGCTGGAGAACCTTCAGAATACTACATGAGTGTGCTGCTCAACCGACAGACAGGCCGCAACATGATCATGTATTCTACAGAAGGCGGAATGGACATTGAAACGGTCGCAGAGCAAACACCTCACCTCATTTTCAAAGAAGAAATCGATCCAAAAGTTGGATTGATGCCGTTTCAAGCCAGAAAGGTCGCGTACAATTTAGGTTTGAGTGGCAATGCTTTTAAAGAGATGACCAAGTTTGTCAGCGCATTGTACAAGGCATATGAAGGCTGCGACGCATCCATGTTTGAGATCAATCCAGTCTTGAAAACGTCAGACGACTTGATCATGGCGGTGGATTCGAAGGTGACCTTGGATGGAAACGCGCTTTTCCGACACAAAGAATACGCTGAGATGCGTGATACTTCAGAGGAAGATCCTACGGAAGTGGAAGCGGATAAAGTCAGCCTAAACTAT
>JAVKEP010000107.1:0-11174 GCA_040221375.1 Cryomorphaceae bacterium | reverse complement strand
CGCCGCTGTGCGCATAGCCTCCCGGCGCTAATTCGTCTACCTGCGCGGCGATCATGTAATGCTTGGCCATGCTGTAGATGCTGTCTCGGTTGCCCGTCACCATGTGCCACCGGTCTGATGCGATTCCCAGTTTATCTGCATAATCCTTTAGCCTTCCCACGCTGTCTCTGATCGGGTCAATGCTGTGGGAGAGCAAGACGAGGTCGGGTTCCCCTTCAAAGGCATCGTAAACACGCAACATTTGTTGCTTCATCTTCGGGCAAATCGTGGGACAGGACGTGAAGAAGAAGTCGGTCACGAAGAGCTTGCCTTCGATCGTGCTGTGGCTCACCTCATTTCCCGACTGGTCTACAAAGGAGAACGGTCGCACCGACGTGAACGCCGTATCCGTGACCAGCACTCCGTCCACTACATTGTCCGTTACTTTATAGGGACCCAGGATTGGCAATTCTTTGGCTGCCTCCTCCGAACATGAGGACAGCAACAACGCTGCTCCGAGGAGCAGGCTCAGTTTATTTCTTCTTTGCATCCACCAGCTTCTTTCCATCTTCTATGCTTTGTTCCATTGCTTTTTTTACCGTCAATATCGCCTCGATCTGGCCTTCGTAGTACGCAATCGCCGAATCCATCGGATGATTCACTTCGTAGCTGGGATCGTAATCTGCCATCCACGCCATCATCGCTTCGTGTGCTGCCTCCAAATCTGCAATCTGAACCGTAAAGACCCGTCGGGCTGCGCCGGTTGAATCGAGTGAATCGACCACTACCTGCTCGCGGAGTTGTTTTAGTTGGCCCGAAGTACTCATGATCTCTCCCAGGCGGGGCATCACCTCATCGTGTACCTCGATGGCTTTGGCCCGCAGGGTGTCTACCTTTTCTTTCTTTGGGTCGGTGCAGGCGACCATCATCAGCGCCGCGAGCAGCGCAATCATTCCATTTCCCTTCATCATTTTCATTCTGTTCATCCTTGCTGTCTCGTTAGTTCATTGATTGCTAACCACGCCATCATGCCAGCTCCGATGCTGAGGCAAGCTTCATCCACATCAAAATGAGAAGAATGTACCGGGTGAACGATTCCCTTGGATTCATTCCTCACCCCGAGGCGATGAAACGAACCGGGCATGGCTTGTGAATAGTAGCTAAAATCTTCGCCTGTTGCCCTCATCTCGAGGTCGACCACGTTCTCAGCCCCGAGGTACTCGACGGCCGCCGCGCGCGCACGCTGGGTGAGGGCTTCATCGTTGTACACAAATGGATAGCCTTTTTCGATGCGTACGATGCACGTACCACCGTACGACTTTGCGGTTTCCTCTGCGATCCGTTGAATCAAACCGTGGGCCTCCATTCGCCATTCTTCATCGAATGTTCTGAAGGTCCCCGCTACCTCAACTTCGTCGGGAATCACGTTGGTAGCTCCCAAGCCTTCAATCCTTCCGAATGAAAGCACCGTAGGCACCATAGGGTTGCTCCGGCGGCTCACTACTTGCTGCATGGCCAATAGGGTGTCCGCGGCAATGAGGATGGGATCAATGTTCATGTGAGGCATGGCACCGTGACCTCCACGCCCTTGAATGGTCAAGTACACTTCATCGCAACTCGCCATGTACTTGCCGGCGCGGAATCCGACCTTGCCCACCTCCAATTCAGGGTGCACATGTTGTCCGAAAATTGACGCCGGTGCAGGATTTTTCAAGGCCCCATCTTTGATCATGATGGATGCTCCTCCAGGCAATTTTTCCTCCCCGGGCTGAAAGATAAGCTTCACGGTTCCGCTCAATTCCTCCTTCATCCCATTCAGGATCATCGCCGCTCCGAGGACGCAGGTGGTGTGCACATCATGTCCACACGCATGCATTACTCCTCGGTTTGTTGAACAATACGGCACTTTATTTTTCTCTACGATGGGCAAGGCATCCATGTCACCGCGCAAGGCTACGACGGGGCCGGGATGTTTTCCTTTGATCAGCACTACCAGACCGGTTTGTGCCATGCGCTGTACTTCCACACCCATTTCTTTGAGCGTTCGTTCTACGTACTTGCTCGTTTCGTGTTCTTGAAATGACAACTCAGGATGCGCGTGCAAATGCCGCCGAATCTCCACCAGTTGCCCCGCATGCTTTTGCGCCGCTTCCTTGATCTGGTCTACCATCACGCGGGTGTTCCTTTGGTGAAGAAAATGAGCTTAATGGCCATGACCAACATCAGAATGCCAAAGATGCGTTTGAGTAAAATTTCGCTGATGCCGAGGGATATCTTGGATCCAAAATAGCCTCCAATGACAAAGCTCAGGGCGATGATGATCGCGTATTTGATGTTGAGTTCGCCTTCTTGGTAGTAGTTCCATGCGGCCACCGCAGCTACGGGAATCACCAACACACCTAGGCTCGTGCCTTGTGCGGCGTGCTGACTCATGGCGAGGAAAAAAACCATGGCGGGCACCATGATCAGTCCACCGCCGATGCCAAACATGCCGCTAAAAACGCCTGCGATAAGTCCAATGAGAATCAGGATGATGAATTCGTTCATTCCATTAAAAATCTAGGCCGAGTGACAAATGCGCCATGGGCTCCAAAAATAAGCCGTTTTCTATGCCCCAAGCATAGTCAAAGCGCACAAAGTATCCCCAAATCTTCCCGCGCAGCCCCATCCCCACTCCGCCGATCAACGGGTCGCTCTGGTTTTCATAGATCACGGTAATGGATCCGTTGGTCTCTTCGATCCGATTGAAGGTATTCTCTTCGCTGTACGGTGTAGCACCCGTCCAAGCTGTTCCTACGTCTGCGAAGCCAATGATCTGTAACGTAGAGAGGAATTCGCTCTTAAGCGGTTTGTTGGTGAAATAACGCACTACAGGCCATCGCAATTCGCTGTTGAATACCGCGAAATTATTTCCATTCCTCGCATTTTGCACAAATCCGCGCATGTTGGTGGCGATGGACTGAAAGCGATAACCCTGGGTCTGTGAAATGTTCGTAGAAAAGTCGAAACGGTCTCTGCTGCTGAGCACGACCCAATTGTCTACGCTACCCATGTAGTAGACCACCTTTTGTGAACCGAAGCTCGAGCTGCCCGCTAGGCGGTTGGCCCAGATGAGGTCTCGATGGATCGGAAGGTAATTTCGGAGGTCCAATCCGGTGACGAAGAGCGAGGCAGAAGGGTCTTTCACGCCCCGGTAATGCTCGCCGAAAACCTTGAGGCGCGTACCGTTTAAAATGTTCAGACTCTTGTTGAGCGTATTGTCAAAAATGTACTCTAACTTGAACCCCGCATAGTATTCGGTTATGTCGTCCATACCCAAGCTCTGCAGATCAGACCCAAGCGTGATCACGCGATCATAGCGGCCCGTCACCGTGGCTTGAAATGCATTCACTTCATCCAATGGATAGCGAAAAATGGCGCGACCTTGGTACAATTGGGTTCGCTGGGTAATTTGTGTAGAAGTCAAGGTGGTGAGCGCCTGTCGTTGAAGTATGTATTTCTTGTCCAGTCGCCTCGAACGGTCTTCCAGCGACACGAAATACTCGGTGCCGTTGTTGTTAAACGAGTACCGAAATCCGCCTTCGATTTTGTAATCCTCAAAGACATCGAGCATGCCTACCTTCAAAAAGGTTCCCATGCCCGGCATTACGTACGGACCGCCGGTAAACGGTTGGTACAAATCGGTGGCATAATCAAAGTCAAATTGCGTGGTCAGCGCCGTAGCCGCAAAGGCGATGTCGTAATTCCTCATTTCTGGAATGCGCATCCTGTTCTTCGACTTAACTTCCGTAGTGTCGCTCTTCATCTCGGTTTGTGCGACGGTTTTCTTCGCTTCTCCTCTTTTTGACCCGCCCTCTTCTGACACCAGTCCTTCTTCAAACTCGTAATTGAAAATGTCGATCAATCCGTCTTCTTCAAAGTCGTGGGGCAGGTCATCAGGAAAGACCTTTCGTTTTTCCACCTTGATGCCGAGCGAGTCTGAGCGGGACATCACTTCCTTAGAAATGGTGTCGTCTACCGTACCCGCTGCCTCCACAAAGCGGTTTTGGGCGTAGTTTGAATTCACAGGGTCAAACACAGAGCGGATTTCGTTTCCATCCTTTTCCATGAATCGGTAACGCCCTTCGTAAAAAAGGAGTTCAACGATTTTCCGTTCGCTCCGGTTGAGGTCGAATTCCTTGAGGTTTCGTTTGTAACCGGTCAACGGCTCATTGCGCGAAAAATAGCGGTAGGTAATGGCGGTATCGATGGATACGATGGCGCTGTCATACATGCCCAAGTAGCGGTTTTGGATGCCCGAGGCGTCGCCGAGAAACATGTATTCATCGTTAGCTAGCTTCTGCGGCATTATTTCATTGGCCATGGGCGTATTGGTCAACCGCTTCGCCACTTCATCGCCGTCGAGATCCAACTTGTACAAGTCCATGGTCAAGGCAGGTTTGGCCGTGAGGTAATCTTTCGCCTCGTTGATGGTATCGCTTTTTCGGTTGGAAGAAAAGATGATCGATCCATCCATCCAAAAGACCGGATAGCGGTCGTCATAAATATCGTCAGTCAGTGCCAATTGGCTGTTAGCTGCGATGCTATACAAATAGATATCCGATTTACCTCCGTTGATGGCTGAGAACAGAATCTGCTTCCCATCCGGCGCGAAATCCATTTCGAGTACCTTCTCGATGCGGAGCAATTCGATGCGCGAAATTTTCTTTCCTTTCTCAGGGTCGAATCGGTACATCCATAGCTTTCCACTCCGTTCGGTGATTACAAACAACTCGCCGGTTGCCGGGTTCCAATCCATGACCGGGTAACCCAAATCATAGATATGATCCAGGCGATGGCCCTGGCGCATGAGGTTCTTGCGCGCATCTTTTTGTGTATCGTAGAGCTTCACCTTGGTTTTGCTCAGGTTGTTGCTCACGTAGGCCAAGTAACGGCCATCCGGACTCAATCGGGGCTCGGTATAATCGACCGACTTCTTGGTTTTGATCGGCAAGAAAGCGTCGAATTCCTGGGTTCCTTCTTCGTCTTTGCTGTAGCGGTACTCAAAGTAGCGATCGGCATCGTTGAGCAAAGTGTTGAGGGAAATTCCCAGCACGAACAGGAATCCAGATTCCACGTTTCGGGTCACCCGTGCCATGTACAAAATATTCGGAATCACATTGGTTCCGTATGTCTCTCCGATGTAGTACCAGAGCGCCCTTCCTGCCAACTCAGAGTCGTTTCCGCGCAGCCGATTGAACTTACCAAACTGATCCCGCGATACGAGGTCTCGCAACTGATCATCGGCATCTACGTCCCAAGGCTTGGCGGCATAATTGGTCAGTCCGGTAGTGAACCACAGGGGGAAATTGATCAGCGCGCTGTTCTTGATCATCTCGCGCCAATTGTCTCCAAACAGCATTTGACCCACGAGCACCTGCGACAAGCCCAGCCGGATCTGTTCTCGGAAAGAGTTCAGGTCGCCATCGAAATAGACAAAGATCTTTGACCCTGCGATTTGTGTGGTTCCGCCGATATTGGATTCATCCGTCTCTGGTATGCCTACGTTGCTTTGCCGAAAATGCTCGAGTTTTTGGTAGACGACGATTTGGACGCGTTCCCGTTTGATCGAATAATCGAAAAACTGTTCCACATCATCGATCATCTGGTTGGCGTTGGTGGCCGTGAAAAGTGCCAGGTTCTTGTTTTCGCCGTAGAAGAAAACCGTAAAGTGATTGAACTCGTACTTGACCCATTCAAAGTGTTCGTGCTGGACGCGGTTCTTGCCGAAGGGATGGTGCATGCCATGGTAGAACTGGGCTGAGGCGGTGTGCACCAGCAGCCCAAGCAGGACGAGCGTCAATATCCTTCTACATTTGTTGGCCATGCTTACTTTGGGTCGAAGCCATAAAGGTAGCAACCACAATACAGAACCAACAACAATTAAAACGAAGAATGGTGCACATCAAACAATTTGAATTCAGTCCGTTTCAGGAGAACACCTATGTACTGTATTCCGATCAAAAGAATTGTTGGATCATCGATCCCGGGTGTTACTACCCTGAGGAGAAACAAGCATTGGCGGACTTTATTGCCACAGAGGGCCTCACGCCTACCCGATTGCTCAACACCCATTGCCACCTCGATCATGTATTTGGAAACGCATTCGTGCACGACACCTATGGCTTGAAACCCCAGTACCACAAGAAAGACGTGCCGACGATGAAGATGGCGCCCGTATCTGCCAGTATGTACGGCATCCCGGGCTTTGACCCGTCGCCCGAACCGGAAACATTTTTAAAAGAAGGGGAAACGCTGACGTTGGACGGACATCGCGCTGAACTCAGGTTTTGTCCCGGCCATGCCCCGGGACACTTGATCTTTGTGTTTCACGAGGACCATTTCATCATCGGAGGCGATGTGCTTTTTAAGGGAAGCATTGGACGGACCGATTTACCTGGTGGTGATCACGCTACCTTGTTGGAATCGATTCGGAAGGAGGTTTATGTACTGCCCGATGACTTTAAGGTATATTCTGGCCACGGCCCTGTTACCACCGTGGGAGAAGAGAAGCGCAGCAATCCATTTGTGCGGGATACGAACCATTAATGGGATTTTTTGTTATTATGTGAAGCAAAGCATTCAAACCACTATCAAAACGAACGTATTCTTATGAACGACATCGAAGGACTCACTCAACAGATCAGCGAATTCATCCTCCACTACGGCTTGCACCTGGTCGGCGCCATCATCGCGCTGGTCATCGGCGTGTGGATCATCAACTTCATCGTAGGCCGCTTGGCCAAGGTCATGGAGAAGCGCAACGTAGATCCGAGCCTGGTGCCATTCTTGCGAAGTGTATTGGGCATCTTGCTTAAAGTGGCCCTCTTCATCAGTGTGGCCGGCATGGTGGGTATCCAAGTGACCTCCTTTATTGCTGTATTAGGTGCCGCGGGATTGGCCGTTGGACTGGCACTTCAAGGAACCCTTCAAAATTTTGCTGGGGGCGTGATGATCTTGCTGATCAAGCCGTTTAAGGTGGGCGATTTCATCGAGGCCGCTGGCCATAGCGGTACGGTCAAAGCGATACAGATCTTCAATACCTTCTTGCATACGCCCAACAATCAAGTGATCATCATTCCCAACGGAAACTTAGCCAATGCATCGGTGGTCAATTACAGCACCAATGACACGCGCAGAGCTGTGTTTTCATTTGGGATTGACTACGGAGATGACATCGACAAGGCCAAGCAGGTGCTGCACAAAATCATCGAATCAGACGATCGAATCCTCAACGATCCTGCGCCGATGGTGAAGGTAGAAGAATTGGGAGGCAGTTCGGTCAATATCACCACCCGCGTATGGGTAAAAACGGGCGATTATTGGGACGTCCATTACGACATGCTTGAAAAAGTGAAAAAGACCTTCGATCAGGAAGGGCTCAGCTTCCCATTCCCTCAAATGGATGTGCACTTGGATAAGTAAGTACGTACGATTTTCAAGGTCCGTCTTTGACAAGGCTCCATCAGTCGAAAACTTATGGGGTAATTGACAAAGGCGGATGTTTATTGGCTTGAATTCAAAACATTTGTAAGCTGATCTTACACATCAAGCTACTACATCGGAATGAGAATCATTGCATTGTTCGTATTTCTTCTATACGCTACCCTCGACCTACAGGCGCAAGTAAGGCCAGACGGGGCACAACAGGCGGATCGCTCAGGGTTAATCGCAGGTAGGGTTGTCGGAGGCAGCCAGGAGGCAATTCCCTTCGCCAATGTAGCGCTCTATGCGACGGACTCTGCATTGATCGGGGGCAGTACCACCAACGATAACGGGATGTTCCAAATTCCGGCTCCTCCGGGTGCATACTTCATCGAAATCACCTTCTTGTCGTTTGAACCCAAGATCATTCCTGACGTGGTAAAAGAAGAGGGTCAATTCCTTTCGCTCCGCACGATTGAGCTGACCGAAAATGCCGCATTGCTGAATGAAGTAGTAATCGAAGCCGATCGAAGCACCGTGGAGTTCAAGCTAGATAAGCGAGTATTCAACGTCGGTGCGGACCTTTCGAATGCCGGAGGAAACGCAGCCGATATTTTGCAGAACGTACCCTCGGTGGATGTAGACATCGAAGGAAACGTCAGCTTGCGGGGAAGTGAAAACGTACGTATCCTAATCGATGGCAAGCAGTCAGGACTGGTGGGCAGTGGCAACGCTGATGCGCTTCGGTTGATCCAGGGAAACATGATCGAAAAAATCGAGGTCATCACGAACCCATCGTCAAAGTACGAAGCCGAGGGCGAAGTGGGCATTCTCAACATCGTGCTAAAAAAAGAAAAGCAAAAAGGTTTCAACGGATCGTTCGAAGTAAAAACGGGCTATCCGGCGAATTACGGCGGCTCGTTCAACATCAACTACCGACGCAAGTGGATCAATATGTTTGCCAGCGCCGGACTGAATTATCGGCGCTCACCCGGACGGGGCGGGTCGTCTCAGGTCTACAACGGACCAGACACAGCCTATACATTCGAGAGTACCCGCGAACACGAGCGTGGTGGGATCAGTTCGGTCAACCGCGCTGGAGCCGACTTTTTCATCAACGATAAAAACACCCTCACGGCTGCGATATTGTACAAGTATTCTGACGGCGACAACGTAGCATCGATCGAGTACCGCGACATCAACAATGAAGGCATCATTACCACGACCACCTTGCGCGAAGAGGAAGAACGCGAAGTCTCTGAAGACATCGAATTCTCATTGACCCATGTCAAAACGTTCTCAGGCGATGACCATAAGTGGACGACAGACATCCGAGCCAATCAGAACTACGATCGTGAGAAGTCAGAACTCGTTCAAACGGTATCGAGCGCCGTGGACGCCCCTAGCTTTCAACGGAGCAGCAATACAGAAGACCAACGGACGTATATGGTCCAGAGTGACTACACCCAACCGCTTTGGAAAAAAGGCAAGTTCGAAACAGGCGTACGTGGATCGTTTCGTCGGATCGAGAATTTTTACAGCGTTGACCTGCGCAATTCAGACACCGCTGCCTGGGTAGCGCTGAACGACTTCACGGACAACTTGATTTATACAGAAAACATTTACGCAGCCTATGCCCTATTTGGCAATGAATGGAGGCGGTTTTCATACCAACTCGGGATCCGAAGTGAGTACACTGACATCGCTACGGTCTTAGAACTGAGCGGCTTATCGAATCCCAGGGCATACCTCAATTTCTTTCCAAGCGGCCACCTCAACTACGCCTTGAACGAGACCAACAGTTTACAAACGAGCTATAGTCGACGCCTCAGTCGGCCTAGCTTTCGGGAGTTGATCCCATTCTTTAGTTATACCGATCCGCGGTTCTTCTACGGTGGAAATCCAGACCTCAATCCAGAGTACACTGACAGCTACGAACTCGGCTACTTGAAGATGTTCAGCAAAGGAAGTTTTTTGGGAAGCGTGTACTACCGGCACACTACCGATGCAGTGCAGCGCATCACCCTCACCGACACAACGGGGCTTCTCCGGACCTTTCCGGTTAACCTAGGTACGCAAGACGCCTATGGTGTAGAAGCCAACCTTAACTTGGACATTGCTAAATGGTGGAGGATCAACGGAAGTGCGAATGCCTACTACGCGGTAATTCAAGGTGCGTATCGAGGAACGAGTTACGATACCGAGTTACTGACGATGATGGGACGTGTCAACAGTACCTTCTCCCTCCCTCAGGGCATCGACTTACAGGTAAGCGGCAGGTACAGGGCTCCGCGCAATACGCCACAGGGAAAGCGCCTTTCGGTTACCACGATGGACGTGGGTTTGGCGCGTGACTTTTTCAAAGGCAAAGGGACCTTGGTATTCAACGTAAACGACGTCTTCAATTCAGGCATCCGAAGATCGATTGTAGACACGGAGTACTTGTACTCAGAGAGCAGTTTTCAGTGGAGGGTGCGTCAATTCCAATTGACGTTTAACTACAGGATCAACCAGCGCAAGCAGCGCGGGGGCAATCGCGAGGGAGGCGAAGAAGGAATAGGAGACGATTTCTAGAGCTTTCACCCGTTGGCCATTAACGCGGCTTTGACGCGTGCATACCATTCATCTTTTAGTATACTGAGGACGATGCTATCCCTCCTACCGGTTGGACTTGAACAGTTGTTCCTCAACACGCCTTCTTCCACACAGCCGATCCTCTTCATGGCGGATATGGAGCGCAGGTTAAGGGCGTCAGCTCTGAACTCAACTCGGTCTAGCTTCCACACTTCGAATGCTTGCTGCAACATCAAGCGCTTGCAATGCCTATTCAATCCCGTGCCTTGGAAGTGTTTACCATACCAAGTAAATCCTATCTGGACCGTGCTATGGGTAGGTTGATAATCATAAAAGCGCGTTGACCCCGCTACATCATTGGCCTGCTTATCAAAAACTAAAAACGGCAAAGCTGAATTGGCGTCTCTTGCCTCTAAAGCGAGTTCGATGTAGCGTTCAAGGTTTTCCTTTCCGTTCGCTGGTATCAGCGAGTAAGTCCATAACTCAGGTTCATTCAAAGAGAATGCGAGCAATGACTCACTGTCTGATCGGCTAAGGGGCCGCAAACGAACGCGTTCGTCTTCCAATGTGAGCGCTTTGGTCAAGTCAATCATGTTGCGAAACTGCAATGTTTCCTCGAATATGAAGAGGAAGGTTGTGGATCCGAGTTGGGAGCCAATCAGAGGTGATTATCTCCAACAATTTCGGTATGAACGCCCGCTACCGCTCGTGTCCCACGCGTGGTAATCAGACACCTGGACCAAAACACATCCATTATCCATCCACGTTCAGCGCCGCCGACAACCTTGAGAACCCTACTCTACGACTACGTCTATTGTCTTTGATTTACCCAAGGACCCCTCCCACCGGCTACCGTCACAGCTAAAGCCGTTATTCGATTTCGCAGCACTGAACGTAAGTTCATAGGTACCCTTCTTTTTAAAAATGATCTCGACAAAATCATTGCAGCCAGAAACGGTTCCATTTACCGGTTGATCACCGTTGTTCACAATATTGTAGTAGGTAGGATCTGTCGTCATGCCGACCGAAGCAGCCGCTTCGCTCAATGGTCCACCGTCAATTTCAAAGCTGAAATAGTCGTATTTTTCAGAGGCGCAGCCTTGGATCATAATGGCTTCATTAAGCGTAGCATTGACCGATCCAGAGACATCGCAATA
>JAVKEP010000106.1:0-13278 GCA_040221375.1 Cryomorphaceae bacterium | reverse complement strand
AGGCTTTTAAATCTGCCGGTTTGCAAACCCACATCGAAACGTCAGGCGTTTATCCGCTAACTGGAGATTGGGATTGGATAACCTTTTCACCTAAAAAATTCAAACCCCCACACAAAGGGATCTACAAAAAGGCACACGAATTGAAGGTGATCATATTCCATCCTAGCGATCTGACGTTTGCCGAGCAACACGCCGCCAACGTGGGTGAGGCTTGCAAGCTGTACTTGCAACCTGAATGGAGTAAGCGGGACACAATGATGCCATTGATCGTAGACTACATCAAGTCGCACCCAAGATGGCGCGTTTCATTGCAGACCCATAAGTACCTGAATATACCATGAAAAAAGCGCTTCTCCTCTTCGCTCTTGCTCTGTTTTGCACCGTGTCGTTTGGCCAACGGGGTGGAACTTCTGACAAACGGGCGGGTAAGTTCTACGAAGAAGGCCGACAGCATAAAAAATTCGGACGCATTGAGCAGGCGGAAGCGACCTTTCTAGCCGCCATAGAGAGAGATAGCCTGTTCCTTGACGCGATGTACGAGCTGAGCGATATGTACATGAAACAAGGCCGGGTTGAGGATACAAAACGCTGGCTTGAGAAGATCGTCGATCAAGATCCGAATTACGCCTCGAGTTTGATCATCACATTGGCGCTGATTGCTCAACAAGAGGAAGATTTTTCTAAAGCCCTGAATTACTACGAACAATACTTAGGCATAGCTCCTGAAGGTTCAAACAATTGGTTGGTAGCCAAACGGGGCGCCGCGAGTTGTGAGTTTGCCGTTTGGGCCATGGCGCATCCGGTTCCATTTGATCCACAAAACTTAGGTGAGAACGTCAACTCAGCAGACGACGAGTATTTCCCGGCCATGACTGCGGATGAGCAATTACTGATATTCACCCGCGAAATCGCAGCCCCCAACAATCCTTATTCGCCCGATGGATTGGACGAAGACTTTTTCTTCACCGAAAAGCTCGATGACGGCACTTGGGGCAAGGCCTACAACCCTGGCCCGCCCATTAACTCTCCATGGAGGGAGGGTGCTCCTACGATTTCTCCAGATGGTAAGTACATCATTTTTACAATTTGTGATTTATATGGACAGTACGGACCAGACAAGCAAGGGTTTGGAAGCTGTGACCTCTTTGTATCAGTGCGCAACGGTAAATCGTGGTCGAAGCCGATCAACATGGGACAAACGATCAACAGTCGCAACTGGGAAAGCCAGCCTTGTTTTGCCGCAGACGGGAAGACCTTGTATTTCGTTCGTGGGAGGTACAACCGAGAACGCGAGCGACTGGACGACATTTTCTACAGTGAGATCGTGAATGGAAAATGGTCGAAGGCCCAACCCCTCCCCCCAAACATCAACTCTTCTGAAGATGAAGAATCCGTCTTTTTACATCCCGATGGCAAGACCTTGTATTTTTCTTCACGCGGACATATCGGCTTGGGCATGATGGATATTTTCATGAGTCGCAAACAGGAAGATGGAAGTTGGGGAGACCCCATCAACCTTGGGTATCCAATCAATACCAGCGGTCATGAAAACAGCTTCTTCGTCAGCGCCAATGGCAAATACGCGATCATAGCCAGCAACCGAGAAGGAGGCTACGGAAAGCTCGATTTGTATTCATTTGAATTGGCTGAACACCTTCGTCCTCAACCGGTCACCTACCTTAAAGGAATCATTCGAGACGCAGATGACAAACGTCCACTCGAAGCGTCGTTCAAGCTGATCGATTTGAATACGGGCGACACCATCATTTCGGCCACCAGCGATCAGGAGACCGGCGCCTTTTTAGTGGTGCTTCCCTCCGGCGAAAATTATGCGTTAATGGCGGAAAAAGGAGGCTATCTGTACCATTCAGAGAACTTCATCTTGGACTTGGAAGAAGAACTGACGACGTATAAAAAGACCATCGATTTACAGCCCATCGCATCAGGGCGAAGCGTGGTATTGAAAAACGTATTCTTTGATACCGACAAGTTTGAATTGAAGCCAGCATCCAAGACAGAACTCACGAAACTGACGCGGTTCATGGCCGACAATCCTGCAATTCGCATTGAAATCTCGGGCCACACAGACAATGCTGGAAGCCAAAGTGCCAATCAGGTGTTATCTGAAAACAGGGCCAAGGCCGTATTTACTTATTTGAAAGAAAACGGAATTGAACCGAGTCGGATGGAATTCAAAGGCTACGGACAGACGAAGCCAATCGCTAGCAATGAGAATGAAGTAGGAAGGGCTTTGAACCGTCGGACAGAATTCATGGTCATCGATTGATTCTTTCTATTTTTTTTTATTCTCTACTATAGTTCAATTACATTTACAAGTAACAAATCACCACAACACATGCAGTTTTCAAGCGAAGAAGTCAAGGCGATGAAGGCCTTCTATGAACAAGAGCTATCCTCCACGCTTGAGCGACTCAAGCACATCCAGGGCGTTCTAACGAAAATCGGAGGGTCACAAATTTCAGTTGAAATCAACCTTGGGTCTACCGCTTCAAGGCCGAATCAAGCGAGTGCCAAAACAGTAAAAAAGACTACCAAAGCCAAGCGAGGTGCCAAGCGAGGACCAAAGTCCATCTGGGGCAATTTCGTCATGAAAAAGCTCAAAGAGCTCGACAAACCATTGACCTATGAAGAGTTAATCGAAGAGGCCATGAAGTTCGCGAATGTTCCGCCTGAAAATGCGCAGAAGATCCGCCAATCGATCATCAATGTCACCTTCCGCTTGCGCACTAACGATCGAAAAATCGATACGTTTTCGAAGGGCTCACGCATCAAGTACGTCGCCTTAAAATCTTGGTTCGACGACCAAGGAAAGATCGACCCTGCGTATGCGAAAAAAGCCAGTAACGTCAAGCCAAAGCCAACAAAACGTAAAAAATCGACCGCTACTCGTCCCAAGGCCACCAGTAAAAAGTCCGTTTCGCCAGCAAAACCAAGGGTAAAAAAGCCTGCGCAAAAAAAGCCGGTTACCACCACAAGCTGAACGAGGACGGGTAGGTAATTGGAGTTTTTAGGGGGTTGAGAACCGTCTGTTCCCGATTGCGTAAATGCCTTACCGTGTTCCTGAAAACACAATGGTATCGAAGAAATATTGATAGTCCCATTTTCCTTCGAGCCAGCATTCGTCGTAGGTATAAGTCAGCTTCAAATTCCACACGATAAGTAGCGCACAAGTAGCAATCGCGATCGCTGTAAATGCTTTTGACCTGGGAATGCTAAACCATGTGGTACTCGCAAGAACGAAAACTGGGATGAGTTCCACAACTCCCCTATAACCAAACGAACAGCCAAGTTGCCAATTCCACCAGCTGGCATAAGCATAAATTGTAATAAAAAACAATAACAACGCCCACCTCAGTGCAGAAGAATGGTATAACCCTCCCACCAGACCGAGCAGTAAAATTCCCCAGATGGGTGTATACAATATCATACCATTGTCAGTACTGAATAAAACCTCAAGAAATTTTGGAGTCGCCCAATTCGTGAAGCTCTCGGACTCATAAGAGTCCAGGAGGAGGCTTCCATGCATTTTGGACCACGCAAAGACTTGGAGCAACGTAAAGGCCAAGGGTATGAATAGGACCCATACATTTCTGTAGTTTAGAAATTGTAGAAATTGCCTGAAGGTCGCCGGCAATGAATGCCCTAATACCGAATCCGCTATCAAGAAAACAAAAGGCACCCAAAGAAGATTAAATGGCCTAATTATTCCGATAAGTGTGATGGCGATTATTAATCGAAGTGCATCGTGCTTACTGGGATGACTTCTAGCGCTCTCCAAGAACCAAAGTAGTAGGGTGAACGCGAAAAAAGAGTAGACATGGCTAAATCCAGGACTATCAACGGAGTAATAAAAGAGGTTGGTGCCAAAAGCGATCAATGCTACCATCAACCATCTATAAAGACGATTGACTTGTAATTTCTTTAATAGTAAAAACAACAATAGCAAAGAAATCCAAGCGTAAGCAACACCCGACACAATAGAGGATTGCTGGAAAGGTGCTGCATAAACCGGACGGTCAGAATGAATCAGGTGCCATATGGCATAGAATGGTGATTTCAATAAGGCAGTTCCGAATGGATACTTAGTAAATAATCGGCCTTCCCTCTTCTTGACTCCTAATCCCGAAACCTGAACTAAGCGGATTGAATCTTCTGTACTCATATGTTCAATCTCATCATAGCGGAAGACCCACGGGAGGTAAAAGTGATATCCTCCGGCATCCGACCATAAGACACTGTGATAATCCTTGTGATTATCCTTTGAATGTCGGTTGAATCCTAAAAATAGGAGCAGTCCAAGAAGCGCAACAAACGCAATTTGCTCGATTCGATTCATTCGTGAATGACTATTCTAATTGCATCTGACTTCTCGCCGCTCTTAGAGAACAGCACTAAATAATAAGTGCCGGCACCGATACGCTCAGTGTCAACCTCGATTCCACCTTCGACACGGTGAAATTTTTTCTCCCATAGTTTGCGACCAAGTACATCATAGAAATCTATCCTCTCAATACCAATATCTTCAGTGAGTATTGACAAAGGTTCTCCAGATTTCAAGGGATTGGGGAACGGGAATCCCCTAAGGCTACGCAAGGTTTGGTCAACACCGGTTTGAAGTTGAATTTGATCCACGACTCTGATGTAGGCGTTCGAACTTGTTATCCCAGCAGCATTCGTATAATAAACCAACAAATCTCCCATTTGACTGCCAAACCCTTCTGTTTGACCAAACAACCAATACCCTCCATTCGCGTTCTCTATCAAACACATACCTTGGTCTACATCTAGCCCACCCAATGTCCTGAGGTCGAGGTAAGTACCAGATGAATCATAACGCGCGAAGGCAAAGTCTCCATTTTCACCGAAGCTATTGATAAACCCTACAAAGGCAATTTCTCCCGCCTCGTTGAAAATGGCATCACGTACGTAATCGCTCATCGGTTTGTGGTAGCTTGCTTCCCACTTCATATTGAGTTGTTGGTCGTATCCAACTAGATTGATGTTCCACACGGAATCCGGATGCTCTAAGGAATTGAATAATAGAGAAACATCACCGCTATCCGAAACCACAGCAATAGGATTAGAAACAGCATAAAAATCTTCTGATCGGACCACCAAGGTATCCCACGTACCTGCTCGTTCTAATCTTGAAAGAACAATTCGCTGCTCTCCTTCTGCTCCGTGTATAGAGCTCACATATACCACCGAATCGAATGTAGTGACATGACTGACTTGAAGAGGGTTAGGAAATTGCCAGCTCTCCAATTGTTCGAGGCTCGTATTTGTCCCGATTTCCGACATTGTCATCAGGCTTTCATCGCAATGCAAAACGATGGGTTGACCATTCAACTTCCCGATTGAATACGAATGTTCGGCGCTGTATTCTTCTAAAATGGAGGTCCATTGTACATCTCCCTCTTTATCCATTGCCAACAAGAAGTATTTGTAGTCAGGGTTATCGAATGAATTTCGGTAACCCAACGTATAGATCGTTGATGCTATCTTGATACTTTGTATAGCATGATCTTGTGTCGCGCCTCCCCACGTCCAAGAGGTATCAACTTCAGCGTTTGTGGAAACCTTCGCAAAGTATAAATCAGCTCCACCTGCTCCGAAACTTCCCGTATTCGCAACGAGTAATGCGTGTGAAGAGTCTAATTCGAAAATATCAACAGGCTCTTCCTTGTTCACCCCACCCAGTACAAGGATAAAGGTAGTATCAACGCTTTGACCATAAAAGGATTTACAGAGAATCAATACCAACCCTATCGAAATCAACTTCCTCATAATTCATTCAATCTAATGCTAAGTCCGATCGATGCGGTCAGTCCGGCGGACGAAACCGGTAGAATCAATCCCTCCAAGTTCGATACCCGTATCCGCGCCGATGTCCTTCCTGTCTGGAACTCGCCGCTTACTCCTACTTGCGTCTTCCCGAAGCCGCCGTATCCGATTTCGGCGCCGACCAGCCAACGTTCGTTGAATCGATACCCGCTCTCAAGCCATGCATAGGTCAGCGCTTCTGTAGCCCACCGGCCTGCCACACCCATCCCAAATTCTATTCCTGTCTGCTTAGACTGCCTGAGGCGCACTTGTAACCAACCCGGCAAGTACGATTCATGCGTAGCGCTGCTCCTCCATGCATCGACCATCGCCGAAATGCTGTCATTCATCGTAGATTCCAGCGTATAAAATGACCCCAAATCACTCACCTCACCGACGTCCACGCCGGTAAATTCTATGACCGTATCAACATCCCATACCTCCCCTCCAGGATGCCATTGTATCCAACCTAAGTCTCGGACGTCAATCGATAGGTCCCAACGAGAATCCAAGGCGTCAAATCGTTCTGAAAACGAAAAATCAATGGCAAATCCTCCTCCGTTGGGTGCTGAAAAAACATTGGCCGTCGAATCGGTCATCCGCCATCGTGCAATTACATCTGCCCGCAGCGTATCTCCGATATCAGACGTATAGATGTTCGCTCGCTCCAATGACGCGTCAAGTAGCTGTTGGCCATTGACAAACGATACCACCAACGCAGCGGAACGGTCAACATCCTGCCATCGCGCGCCCATGCCTACTTTTTGATAGCGGAGCAAGTGTACCGAACTCCCGCCCAACTCAGCGGTTCCTCCTGCAAAGCCCTTATTTCCATAAAACGCCATAGCAAACGCATCATCTTGAATTCGCCCTCCAAAATGGGCTACATCGCTCATCAAGAATAGAAACGACCAAGGGCCCTCCTTTAACCGGATGTCCGCATTGAACGAAAATCGATAGTCGCCCCCGATCAGCGTTGTTCCCTTCAACCGACTCCGTTGCTCATCGATTCGTCCTCGCGTCAAAACCTCGCTGAAGGCAAACTCCTTGAGAAATGCATTGCCGAGATGATCGCTCGCATACCCTCCGTAGAGCGATAAATGGACCGAACTTCCTTCTTCACGCTGATAAAACCCTTCGTCCAAATGCTGCGCAGAGAGGCTTCCCCAAACGAACACCATCACCATGGCACAGAATCCCCTCATGGCGTCAACACTTTAAGATCGGCGACAAACTTAAAATCGATCGCATAATCGTCTCGAATAGTGACCACCTGGGCGTTATACGTATCGAATTTCGCGGCCACTATGCTGCTTTGTGCCCGTTTGAGCATTCCTATTTTCTCCGCATTAAATGGAAAGCTTATCTCACTTGCTGTAGTTGATGAAACGTTCCCAAACCCATCCACCACCGCAGCCAACACCGTTTGTAGATCTGGCGATAGGCTATCAATGATCACCGCATTGCTGTCTAAAAAATAGAGTTGGAAGGCAGCTGAAAAGGGATACCCGTTTTCTATGTACCCATGGATTGAACCCGATTGAATGAGGTTCTCACTGAATGCACTCGTATCTACACGAAAGTCAAATGTATCGCTCAACGTGAGTCCTTCAAATCCTAACTTGAGGGGAATGTCTAAGTCCATGTAAGCGGAAATGTCATGCCCGTAGTATACAAAATCATTGCCGAGCGAAACGTTTCCCAATGGATTCACCTGCAGATCTACCGCATAGTGGACACCGTTGGGATGGATTTCTAGCAATTCGTCTAGATTCGAATTTTCGGGGGTGAACTGAACTTTCTTTCGGATATGCTTGACCGGATCAGAGGGATCCGATAGGTCGATCGCCCTGGAAAACATTTGGTCCTGTCCGATGATGGTATGCTCCAAGGCACGATTCTCGGCATCGCTAAACGAACTCAACTCTTTGATCGTCAATAACAAATCGGCTCCAATGCCATTATCTATGGTGAAAGAGACATCAAAATCTACGATATCAGCAGATTGAAAGCCGATGGACTGGAAGAGGTTGACTTCTGAAGTGTCGGCGTAAGAGGTAGATTGCTGACCGAAAAACCCCGTGGCGTACGAAGGAACGATTTCTTCAAATGTATTTTCAATGTTGAACGACTCACCCGCACTGAAGGTATAGGTGGTAGTAATGCTCGGGTCGATCCAAGCTTCTACATACGCGTAGATCGTATTCACACGGGTGCCGTCGGCTCCCCGTAGATCGAGCTCATACCCATCCAGGTCGTACTCGCCTAAAAACGTTCCTTTCTTAGGGACGGCTTCCTCTAAGGTAAAGGTATCTCCGTTTTTCGTCGCGGAAAGTATCTTGTAGCGAACCAAGATGGGTTCTTTCAGGTTGTTTTTTAGTTCCACGGTAAACAGCGAACGCCGCACCTCCGCGTAGGTCAAGGCCACGTCTTTGAGGTTAAATCGCGTACGGATGGTATCGCGGTAAAAGGGAACGCCAGGAGGCCATTGAATGCCTCCGACGGGTACGCTGAACTCACTTGTCAAGGTTGTATCTGGGATCCCAATCAACGAATCCAATCCCAAGCGAAGGAGCGTATCGCTTATGTTGACGTGCAGGATTCCATCACCCGATGAGTTTACTTCCTTGATGTCGATTGCGTTCGCTAGGTTCAGTTTCCCTTTGATCAATGGCGTAAGGGTGTCCACTTCCCATGAAGCGAACTCAAACCGCTTGGCACATCCCAGAAGGAGTACCATGCAAGCGGAAAAAGTAAATATCCAGCGTATAATTGATCGATTCATGCGGCCGTCCCAAAGGTGTTAAAAATACCCTTCCGTCATAACAGACGAGAACCTGAGGCACATCGTTTACGTATGTTGACATGACCTTACCTTCGCAGTCAGAAAAAATGAACGGAATATCACTCCAACCCGGCAAGAAATTCTTCATCTCATGGTTGGCATGCTTCATTGTCATGTATGGACTTTCATATACCTGGCACGGTATCGTTCTGAATGACTACATGAAGATTTCTTATCCCAAGGACATTTTCTTGACCCTGGCCGCCGCGGTGTACTTCTCGATTGCGTTCGCCATTACTGTCCTAACCTACGCACTCAAACGGATTAAAGACTCTTTCAAATACGGCATCGCAATTGGCGTGGCCGTGGGTGTTTTTATCTACAGCGTTGCCTTTCTCTTTGGATTGAGTTTTAATGCCGTGGTAGACCCAAAACTGATCGTGGTAGACCTCGGTTGGCAGGCATTCGAACAAGGATTCGGTGGCCTCATCTGCGGTTGGGTGTTCCGCCTGCTTTACATGCGTGAGAAACGACTATCGCACTAGCTGATATCCAGCAGCTGCAACTCGGTCAAATTCTTGTACATCCCGTTTTCCAAGGCGATAAGTTCGTCGTGAGAGCCTTGTTCTTTGATGGTTCCTTGGTCGAGCACCATGATGCGATCCACTTTGCGAATCGTGCTCAGGCGATGTGCGATGACCAAGCTTGTTCTGCCCTCCATCAGTCGCTCCAACGCTTCCTGAACCAAGCGCTCACTTTCTGCATCCAACGAGCTGGTTGCTTCGTCTAAAATGAGGATTCGAGGGTCTTTGAGAATCGCCCTGGCGATCGCTACCCGTTGTCGTTGACCTCCGCTGAGTTGCACCCCGCGCTCGCCTACCAAAGTTTCAAAGCCGTCGGGAAACGATTCGATAAAATCCAGCGCATTGGCTTTTTCTGCGGCTTTTTTAATCTCTTGCAAATCCGCACCGGGTCGACCGTAGGCGATGTTTTCTCGGATGCTACCCCCGAAAAGAATAACGTCTTGCGGAACCAAGGCCATTTCGTTTCGCAACGCAGAAATGTTGTACTCCAACGCCGGCTTTCCATCAAAGCGTATCACACCCTCGTTCACTTGGTAATACCTCAATATCAACGCGGCGATGGTTGTCTTTCCTGCCCCACTCGGCCCTACAAATGCGATCTTTTCGCCGGCCTTTACGTGGAGGTCTACATCCTTGAGCACCACCTTGTCCGGTCTCGACGGATACGCAAATTGAACGTGCTCAAAGTCGATGTCGCCGTTGAGGTGGATCGGGTCGATCGCATGGTCAGCTTGAATCGGTTCAGCTTCTTCTTCCAAGATATCGAACAGGCTCTCGGTAGCGCCTATTGCCTTTTGAACCCGCCCAAATATGTCTGCAACGCCCCCGATGGACCCTCCCACAAAAACAGAGTAAAGGATAAACGACGTCAATTCATCTAATCCGATTACGCCTTCGTTGCGCAGTTTAACGCCATACCAGATCACGAGTACAATCGCCCCGAACAAGCCGAAAATGATAAAGGAAGCGAACGCCCCTCGCCATTTAGCACCGCGCATTGCCACCTTTCTAACCTCTTCAACCACGCTGTTATAGCGCCTCACTTCGAGGAGTTCGTTGGCAAAGGCCTTGACGCTTTGGATTGCCGTCAGCGTCTCTTCTACCACTACCTGGCTCTTCGCCAATTCCGCCTGCGTGGTTTTGGATAACGTGCGAATGAACTTCCCAAAAAAGAAGGCGGCCATCATCATCACGGGGACGGAAATCAGCATGACCAGCGTGAGCTCTACGCTGTAAAAAAACAACAATGAGACTCCTCCTAAGATTACGATGACTTGCCGAAACAACTCAGCCAGGGTAGTCATGAACGTATCCTGAAGCATGCTGATGTCATTGGAAATCCGACTGTTGAGCTCCCCTACCCGTTCACGGTTAAAGAAGGTCATCGGCAACTTGATCAGGTGCCCGTAGGTTTCGGTTCGCAATTGCGCAATGGCGCGCTCCGTTACATCGGCGAATAAAAAGATGCGCATGAATGAAAATAGTGCCTGTAAAAGAAAGGCTACCAAGAGAAGCAAGGCTACTTGATCGATGTTTTCGAGGTTAAAGAACCGGTCGATGGGACTGTCAGCACTTTCATCTCCTCCAATCAATCTGCCTAAAAGACCGGGGAAGGTCATAAACGTAACCGAGCTCAGAAACAAGAAGAGCAAGCCCAGGATGAACTTTGCCTTATACGGAAGGACGTAGCGAAAAATGCGAAGGGAGCGGTTGAATGACTCCTTGGTGATGCGTTTCTTTTCTTTCGATTCCATGCGGCGGCAAAAGTCTGCAATTAATTCAAGCGCCGAAAAAATAGGGTTGTGCAAGGTGAGATCGTTCATTCACAACCTAAATCGATGTTCTTGCAACAAACCCTTGCAATAAGTACGACTCGACGCAGATGAACACTAACGTTGTGAGAACAAACATCACCACAAATACGTTTGACTATCATGATGAATTCTTATTGGGACGAACAATGGAAGGAAATTGACCTGGGCGGCGATAAATTGCGCTACCACTATGCCATTTCTAACTACGGGAGGATTGTGAGCTTTTCGGATTCGATTGAGAAAGGAAGGCTATTAAAAGGGTCCCTGGTCGACGGGTATCCTGTCTTTCGTTACAAACAGTTCTATAAATCAGCCGCTGGCACTACCATTAAAAACAAGCAGCTTTTCGTGCACAAATTGGTGGCAGAATACTTTGGCCATGAGCGCTCAAGTGAGCACGAATATGTGATCCACTTGGATTACAACAAACTCAATAATCACATCGACAACCTCAAATGGACGACCAAACGGGAAATGGAACTGCATCAGCAGAAGAATCCTAACGTACTCAAGGCGCGGGAAAAGCGCAAAGAAACGAAGCCGTACAAAGGCCACAAGCTCAACGCTACTCAAGTCAAGCGACTGAAAAAGAAGATTTTCGACCCGAATCGAAAGACACGATTGAAGATCATTGCGAAACAATTTGGCATCTCTGAGATGCAACTCTATCGAATCAAGTCTGGAGAAAACTGGGGGCACATTTCGATCAATGATTGATCCCCTCCACCATCTTAAGCACTTAAGGCTCCTTTTTGGAGCCTTTTTTCATTCCCACAACTTTCTGCGAGAGTTAACTTTGCAGCCATGAACCGATTTCTGATTCTCAGCTTTGTTGCTTTTTCGTTTGCCGCTTCTGCACAAAGCGTTGACACTGCTTCTACTCCCGTATGGATCGACATGATGCAAGATCCCTCCGCCAATTTCTATGAAGCGCAGCGCGCGTTTGAAACCTATTGGAATGGCCGCGAGCGGCAGAAAGGCGATGGCTATAAGATCTTCAAGCGATGGGAATATTTCTGGGAATCAAGGGTCAATGAGGACGGGAGTTTTCCACCCCCAGAATCGACCATCAAGGCGTTCGAAGAATGGCAAATCGCCCATAACCAGCAAATGAATGGAGCCGAAAGCGAATCAGGCGATTGGCAGGAAATAGGCCCCCGATTCAAGCCGTCAAATGGAACGGGCCAACCCAACGGCAATGGCCGATTGAATTGTATAGAGTTTCATCCAACAGACGCCAATACCATGTATGTCGGTTCGCCTTCTGGAGGGTTTTGGAAAACGACCAATGGGGGTACTTCATGGAAGACTTCGACAGATGGCCTTCCAACCTTAGGGGTCTCCTCTATTCTGGTTGATACGGCCAATCCCAATGTCATTTACATAGGCACAGGAGATCGTGATGCCGGCGACGCGCCTGGACTAGGGGTGTATAAATCCACCAACGGTGGCCAAACCTTTGCGCAGTGGAATTCGGGCATGGGGTATAAAACCGTCGGACAGATGGTCATGCATCCCACCAATTCGAATTACATATTAGCTGCTACCTCTGGGGGCATCTATCGCACCGAAAACGGAGGCACAACGTGGACCCTTGAGACCGCGAACCTGAACTATAAGGACTTGCAGTTCAAACCAGGGAATCCGAACGTCGTTTATGCCACAGAGACCAGCAGTGGTGCAGGTTTTTGGAAGAGCGATGACGGTGGAGATACATGGAACGAAATCACCAACGGCTTGCCGACCAGCGCGCAGCGCTTTTCGATCGGAGTGTCAGCCGCTGATTCTAACGTGGTGTATGTCCTCTGCTCCGTCAGCTCGGCGTACGGAGGTTTGTACCGCTCTGACGACGGCGGCGACTCATTCAGCACCCAATCTACCTCCCCAAACATCCTTACGTGGAGCGAATACCCCGCAAGTTCGGGAGGTGGAGGACAAGGATGGTACGACTTAGCCATTGCGGTAGACCCGTCTGACGAGGATGTCGTCTATGTAGGGGGTGTCAACGTCTTTAAATCGGACGATGCAGGGGTCAATTGGGATTGCGTAGCCCATTGGGTAGGAAGCTCCACCGCCGCGTCCGTCCACGCCGATCATCACTGGCTTCAATTTTCTCCGGTCACCAACAACCTCTTTGATTGCAACGACGGAGGATTGTACTACACCGCCAACGGAGGCAATTCGTTTACCGAGATTTCCGACAGCCTGGGCACAACTCAAATCTACAAGATCGGAGTAAGCCAAAACACGG
>JAVKEP010000105.1:0-1694 GCA_040221375.1 Cryomorphaceae bacterium | reverse complement strand
CCCTTCATATTTGTCCAAGCTCGCACGCCTGCCTGGGCCTTCAAACTCGTCTCTGGCTACATCAGGATCGATGATGGTTGTTTGCTGTTGTGATTGGCTAAGTGACTGCATTAAGTCAATACCGCGTTGACCTTCATGGGAAAGCACCATGCGGCCGGAGTAGCGACCGCTTTCGATAGCCATCGGGCTGCTCCCGAGAAATGTCGGGGTGAAGCCAACACGGTTACCGGAAACCGTGAAGTTCACGGCAAGATGGTGCCCGGCGAGCTTCCAAGCCCAGTTACCTTCGCCGGGATCACCAAATATGGCCACCGCATAGTTGCCGGAACTTCTGCTGTTTGCCATGGCCTTGCGGTACGCGTCGTTGGCTGCCCCTGACTCGTTGTCGATAGCGGTGTGTTCAATTTCTCCCAAGACGTCGTCAAGCCACATAACCCCGGCTACCTTGGAGTACCCCTGGCTCGACATCGACGCCCGCAGGAGCGCGTGGGTTGCCTTGCGTTGTTCATCGTTCATATCTCGAATCAGCAAACCACTGGGTTCGAACATGAGCATAGGTAAGTTAGACCAAGACGCACGTTCGTCAGTATCCAGAGCGAAGAGCACGGAGCTTCTTTGTTTGTCATCAAGAGACGTAACAAACGTAACCGCCGCTTTAGCCATTTGATTGGCACTACTCGATGTATGTGCATTCGCACTGGGGACCGCACCCCAATAAAATAGCAATCCGAAAATAACGCCAAACGACCGTCTACTGATTGAACGTTGAAGATTCATACTGCACCTGTTCAGATTAATTGCGTCCATGCCATCGCTGGCGCAGATGGTCGCTTCGGGCCTTTGGCGGAACGCCATGATACCCCGAAAACAGCAACTTGTGAGCGACCAGAATAGGGGGTAGCACGAAACCGAAACTCCGTGCACCTGCCCACGAGGCGAGGTTTACGAACGCCAGATCGGAAACTTTCGAGCTGACGTGTCACCCTGATCATGAGACCCTACAATTATGCACAACTAATGGTCGAGCTGAATTCGATCAAAGATCATAATTCGTGATCTCCAGCACGTGAACAACCTGAGACAAGAAAATATGCAACGTATTGACTCTTTCATTGAAGGGCTCCCGAAGGCCGAGCTGCATTTGCACCTGGAGGGCAGCCTTGAGCCGGAGCAAATGTTCAAATTGGCGAGTCGAAACAAAATCGACATCCCGTTCCAAACGATCAATGAGGTTCGCGCCGCGTACGACTTCGCAAACCTGCAGGAATTTCTCGACATCTATTACAAGGGAATGAACGTCCTGAGAACGGAGCAGGACTTCTATGACCTAACGATGGCCTATTGCCGCCGCGTGCAAGCTGATAATTGCCGACATATCGAAGTGTTTTTCGATCCTCAAGGCCATACAGAACGCGGCGTGCCTTTCCAGGTATTCATCGCAGGTATTACGGGCGCGCTTCGCGACGCCGAAAACGAATTCGGAATGACGTCAAAATTGATCATGTGTTTTCTGCGCCATTTGTCGGAAGAGTCAGCGCTCGAAACACTCGATCTTGCGGTACCGTATTTAGACCATATCGCAGGCGTAGGGCTTGATTCCAGCGAGGTCGGGCACCCACCATCGAAATTCGCCAACGTTTTCAAACGTGCTGGAGACATGGGGCTCCTGCGCGTCGCTCACGCCGGAGAGGAAG
>JAVKEP010000104.1:0-2812 GCA_040221375.1 Cryomorphaceae bacterium | reverse complement strand
CAAAATACGCTTGCCCTGCTGAGGGAGGCGGAAGAATTTAAAGGAAGGTCCTACGATTTCTATTTCGAATGGAGCGATGACCGCATGTACTGCTCTGAATTGGTTTGGAAGGCCTATAAAAACGCAATGCAGCTTGAAATTGGGACGTTGGCAAAATTGGGAGAGATGGATTTGAGCCATCCCGTTGTCAAGCAAAAATTGACCGAACGCTACGGCATTGCTATTCCCTTAGACGAATGGGTGATTACCCCTGGTGATGTCTTTGACTCACCTTTGTTGCGCACCGTTGTTTCACAGTAACGCCTACCGGCTCATCTTCTTCAAGCGATCGAGCTGGCGTTTTGAATCCTTGTCTTTGATGCTATCGCGTTTGTCGAACAACTTTTTACCCTGAGCCAACGAAATTTTTAGCTTGGCCAGGCCCTTCTCGTTGATGAAGAGTGCGGTTGGAATGATGGTTAACCCTTTTTCGGTCACCTTTTTATTCCATTTTTTGATTTCGTTGGCATGAACCAATAGCTTTCGTTGCCGCTTAGGCTCATGGTTGGCATGGGTGCCGTACTTGTATTCTGCGATGTTCATGTTCACCACGTAGAGTTCGCCTTTGATGAACTGACAAAAAGCTTCGGCGATGCTCGCTTGGCCCTCTCTGAGGCTTTTGATCTCAGTGCCTTGCAAGACGATTCCAGCCACCATGTCTTCCAGGAGCTCGTATTCAAATTTCGCTTTGCGGTTCTTTATGTAGATGTCGTCCTTCATGGCGACTGCAAAGCTCTCAAAATAATCGGGTCAATCGATGCTACGGATTTTCATCTTGGTTCCGATGACTCGAAACTCAACGCGTCGGTTTTGGGCGCGACCTTCTGGGTTGTCACTCCCGTCCGCGTGTTCATTGGGTGCGATGGGTTGTGCTTCTCCATAGCCTTTGGCCGTCATTCGATCGCCTTCAATTTTCTTCTTTTGCAAGTAGGCCACGACGCTCTCCGCCCTGGATTGAGAGAGCTTGTTATTATAGGCTGAGGTTCCTTTGTTGTCAGTATGCGCCATGATCTCAATGATGATGTCAGGGTTGGTTACCATCAAATGGTATATAGAGGTGTCCAATGCGAGCTGGGATTCCGAAGTCAGTTTGTCTCTATTGAACTCAAAATAGATATTGGGGACCCGAATGGGTTTTTCATCCCATTTTTTCATTTCTAAATCTACCTGCATCGTATCGTTGATGAGCATCTTTCGGGTGTCAATTTTATGAATATCCGAGAAATATCCCGGGTGAATGCCTTCCACTGAGTAGACCCTTCCCGGTTCAATTTTCAGATCCAACACGCCGCTCACGGAGGTATCGCTCTTGACAAAAAATTTGTCTCCCGTCTCTGGGTCGATGAAAAACACTTTGAAAACCGTTTCTGGTAGTGTGGCGCGACCGTTCAATTCTCCGTCTGGATCGGGAATTTCGAATGCGGTAAGCCGGAGGATGGAATGGAAATCTTTGGGAAAGAATACTTCATAGACATCGTCACAGCACGTTCCTTCCCATAAGGATTGACTTCCCTTTCGGTTACTGGTTAGCAGCATGTAGCGTTCACGGGGCTGTTTTCTGAAGTACACGTCATCCGCCGAACTATTGATGGGGATTCCTAACAATTCAGCTTCTGTCCATCGACCGCGTTCGCCGATGGATTTATAGATGTCCATTCCTCCGATACCAGGATGCCCGTTCGAACTGAAATAGAGGGTGCCTTCACTCAAGTCAACCCAAGGTGTTTCTTCGTCTCCAACAGTGTTGATTTTGCTCCCGCAATTCCTTGGTCGATCCCATTGGTCATCGCGCTTGTTGTATCGCGTGTACCAAATGTCTTTCCCTCCTTTTCCACCAGGTCGGTCGCTTACGAAGTAGAGGATGTAGCGGTTGCGTTCGGGGTCTCTCCCAACGGCGGGTTGAGTCGTGGTAAATCCGCCACCGACGTTGATGCCGTCCTTCATTTTTTCCACGCGCTTCCACTTGTCGTTGACACGCCTACTTTGGTATAGTTCACACGTTGTTTTACCCTGCCAATTATCCTTACAAACGCTGAATATCAGATACCTTCCGTCATGGGTAATAATAGGGTTTCCGACGTGCCCTTCCATTTCGTTTACCTCTCCTTCCAGCAAACCAACCTTGGTCCAGCGATTGTTGTCCAGGGTTGCTTTATAGATTTTAGTAACCGGAATCTCTGCCAAGCTGTCGTTGATATCGATGACGGGAAGGTCATCTTTTTGCAATGCGGTATACAGTAGGGTGTTCTCGTCTGCATTTAGAATGCCTGTTTCTGAGGACTTACCGTTTATGCTTCTGATGGCGTTAATTTCAGCAGGGAGGGGTGCGTTGGTAATGGAATCGAGCAGGGGAGCGATCGTCAATTCTGCTTTGAGCAAGCGACGGAATTTTCGGCGGTCTTTTAATCCCCGATACGTCAGCTTGAATTCGGCGAAACACAACTGAGCATGCGTATAATTCCCGAGACTTTTCGAGCATTGACCTCTGTAATACCAAGCTTCAGGAAAGGCATTGGAGTCTGCCTTCGTCACGACAGAAAAGAAGTATTCGGCCTTTTCGTACTGCCTAATTTGGTAATAGAGTCGACCGAGTTCGTACTTGGCGCGGGTTCGCTTGGGACGCTTTTTTGCGTAGAGTTCGAGCAGTTCGATGGCAGAGTACCAATCTTCGAATTTCATGCTCTGATGGGCCATTCGCATCACCTTGTGCGCCGAGCGCCGAGAGAGGCTATCGCCGATTAAACGTTGGGCAACGGCGGAACTGCTCAAGTGA
>JAVKEP010000103.1:0-79067 GCA_040221375.1 Cryomorphaceae bacterium | reverse complement strand
GGGGGAGGTCCCAACCTTCACTCGGAGCGCTGATGCTCAGCGCAGATTTCGTTTCAATCGCTCTTTCACTCAAGCGAGCTTGGCTCAGACCGCTTGAAACGAAAAACGCCCCTGTCGGGGCGTCCTCGTCCTCGGTTGGCGGAGAGAGGGGGATTCGAACCCCCGGTACGATTTCTCGCACGCATGTTTAGCAAACATGTGGTTTCAGCCACTCACCCACCTCTCCTGATTATGGGTGCGCAAAAGTAAACGTTTAGAAGAATTATCCGAATCGGATTACAATCTTTCGATTGAAACTTTGTTCCCTGCTAAAGTATGCCTCCACTCAAGTGGAGGAAAGATTTGCTTGGCGTACTTTAAGTAGAGAAGGGTGCGTTTGGTAGGCGTGTTCAACTTTTCTTCCTCGTCCCTTGGCTCACCCGAAAACTCAAACGTATGTACGTTTGGATTTTTGCTTCGAAAGTCGCTAATGATCGCTTCTAGTGTTGCCATCACAGAATAGAATTCACCTTTGTGCGTCAGTGCATATTCTTCACCATCGTACTCGTCATTCAATACGCCGAATACAATGTTTGAGGATAGGATGTTTCCTTGCTTTCTTCCAAACCTTACCTCATAGTCAACTCCAGCACCGGATGTAAAGTAGTAGACCCCAGCGGATGGGATGGGCGGAGGATGGTATTTAAAAACCTTTGGCATTTGACACGGGCTCGCCGCAATGTTAACAATTATATTTGGCGCCCTTACGATGGCAAAGAAGTATGCAAAATGGTTGGGAGGTGCGCTAGGGTGGACCTTTGGAGGTCCTATTGGTGGACTTGTAGGATTTTCATTGGGTTACCTATGGGACAATGCTACCCTCGAGGTTTCTAGACCGGGTGCATTCGAAGGAAGAACAACCCAACCAGGCGATTTTGCCGTTAGTCTGTTGGTTCTCGCTGCTTCAGTGATGAAGGCAGATGGGAAAGTCCTGAAATCGGAGTTGAGCTACGTCAAGCAATTTTTGGTGGCTCAGTTCGGAGAACAAAAGGCCCTCGAACAGCTACGTGTGTTGAAGGACCTGCTGACCAAAGAAATTCCGCTGGCCGCAGTTTGCCGTCAGATCGACGCTTTTATGAGTCACCCCCAACGCTTGCAATTGATGCACTTCTTATTGGGCATCGCCAATGCAGACGGTGAACTCCATAAAGCTGAGTGGGAAGCGGTTATGCACATTGCCCGTTTACTACGAATCTCTCAGAAAGATTTGGAATCATTGGAAGCGATGTACGACATGGATACCGATCGGCATTACCGCATCCTCGAAATAGAAAAAGGAGCTACGCAACAAGAGATCAAGACCGCTTATAGAAGAATGGCGAAAAAATACCACCCAGACCGCCTGGGAGATGTCGGTGAGGACGTCATTAAAGCTGCGCGCGAAAAGTTTAATCAAGTTCAAGAAGCATATGAAAAACTATCAAAACAGAAATAGAGAGATGAAGAAGGTAATTGTAATAATAGGAATGATTGGATGTTCTATTGGAGCAATGGCACAAAAAGCCACCGCTCCCAAGCAGGATGAGATGCTTCAAAAGCAGGCTGAAACCGACCAAAAGATTGAAACCGTATTGAGCAACCAAGAAATGCTGATCAACATGTACGGGTCTTCTGTGGATTTGAACAAGGACATAGACAAGTTGAGCTACGCCTTCGGTATTTCGTTCGGAGAGAGTTTTAAGGCTCAGGGCATCAAGGGAATCAACTACGCGGCGCTGGCGAAAGGAGTCAACGATGCCATGTTTGGTGGAGAACCAGAGATGAGTAGCGAACAAGCCCAACAATACCTCAACGAGTACATAGGCAGAATGATGCAGGAACGCGCAGCCGCGGCCAAAAAAGATGGCTTGGCTTATCTGGAGAAGAACGCGAAGCGTCCGGAGGTCAAGACGACAGAAAGCGGACTTCAATACGAAGTGCTCAGCGAAGGGTCGGGCGCCAAACCGCAAGCGACGAGTAAAGTTACCGTTCACTATGAAGGTCGGTTGCTGGATGGAAGCGTATTTGACAGCAGCTACAAACGCGGTCAACCAGCCACGTTTGGGCTGAATCAGGTAATAAAAGGCTGGACAGAAGGCCTACAGCTGATGACACCCGGTTCGAAGTACCGACTCTACATACCGAGTGACCTCGCGTACGGTGAGAAAGGAGCTGGCCAAATGATTGGTCCAGGGGAAACACTCATATTTGACGTGGAGCTGCTTAAGGTTGAATAATTCCGAAAAATTTAGACATAAAAAAGGGGGATCAGCTGATCCCCCTTTTTTTATTTGATGCATGTTCTACTTTTTAGACCATTTGTCAATGTCGGCTTGGATTCGATCCGTATAGTCGAAGTTTTCGTCGGTTTCGTTTCCGACTTTAATCGATTTCTTGCCCATTTCTATGGCTTTTTTGAACTCATTGTTCTGGGCCAATATTGAACCGTAGACCCAATAGCTGTACCAGCTGTCTTTTTTAAGCTCCACAGATTTAGCAATCCACTCCAATCCCTTTTTGGTCATGTTGTTGTCCTCGGCATAGCTGGCCGCATTGCGGTAAACACGCCACAAGTCTTCAGGCTTTGAGTCCTTGATCGCCTGCTCAATGTTCATTATGGCTTGGGCAGATGGATCGGCGTCAATGGCCACATGAAGGCGTTTCCCCGCCCAGTCCATTGCGAAGTGAGCCGTTGACATGTCGATGTCCATAAAACGGTACTCTAGACGTTCAGTGATTTCAGGGACGCTCTCGGCCGGTACGTTGATACGAAGGGCGTCGTTTTCCTTCTTGTAATCGCCTTCACCCCACAATTCGGTCTCCTTGTTCCAAATCATCGTCCACTCTGCGTTTTCGTTCGGGATGATAAATAAAGAGTAGTCTCCTTTTGCCAAAGATTGGCCTTGGATGGTAATGTCCGAGCTCGTTGAGAATAGGGTGGCTTTGTTAGCTCCAGCCCTCCAAAGTTCGTTGTAAGGAACTAAGTCACCCCAGATCTCGCGGCCCTTCACGCCGGGACGGGAGTAAGTCACCGAAATATCAGTCAGACCTACGCGTTGTTCTACTTTAGCGGAAGGACTCGGTTTTGGTAAGTCTTGTGCGCTGATTCCTGTGGCGATCAGAGTTGCTACTAGGATGGAATAGATTTTCTTCATTGTACTTGCGAATTATGTTTTTATGTATGATCGAAAATAAAAAAGGCCGGTTCAAGACCGGCCCTAAATTAAGAGTACTTAGCGATTAAGCATAGACGATTTTGTCTTTTGCATAATGGCCGTTTTCAAGTTTGTCTTTTACTTTCTTGAATATTTCAATTGTGTAGTTCACATCTTCTTCCGTGTGCACTGCCGTAGGAATCAATCGAAGCATGATGGTATCTTTCGGTACGACTGGATATATCACCATGGAACAGAAAATTCCATGATTTTCACGTAGGTCGAGAATGACGTTAGCGGCTTCGAATGGTCCTCCGCTCAAGAAAACCGGTGTTACTGGTGAATTCGTTCGACCGAGGTTGAACCCATTGGCCAACAACTTGCTTTGTAATGAGTTGACAATCTTCCATAGGTTTTCCTTGTGCGTGGGATCCGTGCGCATCAACTCGAGACGCTTCAACGCACCGATGACCAATGGCATCGGAAGAGATTTTGCAAAAATTTGAGAGCGGGTGTTGTACCGTAGGTATTCAATGATTTTTTCTTCGCTTGAAATAAAACCCCCGATGAGGGCGAAGGACTTCGCGAAGGTTCCAAAATAAACATCGATGCCGTCCATGCAACCTTGCTCTTCTCCTGTTCCTGCTCCGGTCGGGCCCATCGTTCCGATGCCGTGTGCATCATCCACAAATAGGCGGAAGTTGTAATCGGATTTCAGATCTACGATTTCCTTCAATTTACCTTGATCACCTGCCATTCCGAAAACACCTTCAGTGATCACTAAAATTCCACCCGTGGTATTCTCAACCAACTTGGTTGCGCGTTCTAACTGCACCTTCAAGCTGTTCATGTCGTTGTGCTGATACACGAATCGTTTTCCTACGTGCATACGCATTCCATCCATGATGCACGCGTGTGATTCGCTGTCGTACACAATCACATCATTTCTGTCAACAAGCGCATCAATCGTTGAGGACATCCCTTGGTAGCCAAAGTTGAGAAGAATCGTGTCTTCCTTGCCCATGTACGATGAAAGTTCGTTTTCCAGCTGTTCGTGATGGTTGGAGTTTCCCGACATCATTCGCGCTCCCATCGGATACGCCAGTCCCCACTCAGCAGCAGCATCTGCATCTGCCTTCCTGACTTCGGGGTGATTCGCGAGGCCTAAGTAGTTGTTGAGACTCCAAGTCAACACTTCCTTCTCTCTGAAAATCATCTTATTAGATATTGGCCCTTCTAATTTGGGAAAGAAGAAATAGCCGTGACCTACTTGACTGTACTGACCCAAGGGTCCGCGGTTTTCGCGGATTTTCTCAAAAATATCCTTCATATATAGAGAATTGGTTTAGCTCTTAGTTTGCCGCAAAGTTAGCATTCTATGAAACCTTCAACGGTTGAAACCGCCCTATACGCAAGCATTTATTAACACGTTAATATCGAATAGACCATTAGTTTTGCACGCTTCATGAAAAGGGCTTTATTTACTACAATCGTACTCCTTTCCATCGCGCTTTCAAGCTGCACGGAATACCGTAAAGTGTTGAAAAGTGACGATATGCAGTACAAGTACGACATGGCTTTGGAGTACTACAAAGACGGCAAGGTAAATCGGGCCTATCCATTGTTCGAAGAGCTCTACATCGTGTATCGAGGAACAGACAAAGGCGAGCGCATTGCATACTATCAGGCAAAATCTGATTTCAAACTAAGAGACTACATCCTGGCAGGGCATCGATTCAGTCAGTTTTACCGTAGCTACCCGAACTCAGAGTACTCAGAAGAAACCCAATTCCTGTCGGCTTATTGCAATTATAAATTGTCTCCCAAATGGAGCTTGGACCAAAGAGATACTGAGAGGGCCATTCGATCGCTTCAATTGTTCGCGATTGACCACCCCGAAAGTTCCCGCATCGATAGCTGCAATTTACTTTTGGATGAACTTCGATTTAAACTAGAATTCAAGGAATACAAAGCGGCGAAACTATTCTACCGTATGGAAAAGTTTCGTGCTGCTCAGCGGGCGTTTGCGAACTTCAACCAAAGCTATCCGAGCAGCCGATTCCGGGAAGAAGCCTACTTTTTAGAGTTCAAAAGTGGCTACCTGTTGGCAATCAACAGTGTCGACGACAAAAAAGTAGAGAGAATTGAAGAGGCAATGGATGCATACGTTACTTTTGTCGACCGTTTCCCGGGGAGCAAAGACGTCAAAGAAGCCGAGCAATTGTACTCAGAATTGGCAACCCTGCTCCAACGAACAAAGAAAATAAGCTGATATGGATTTATTGAAAGAATACCAACGATACGAAGCGCCTACCAGTGCAGTCACCCGTGATGTAGAACATCTTGAGGCGAAGACGGGTAACCTTTATGAGTCGATTACGATCGTTGCAAAGCGTTCGAATCAGATCAGCACGCACATCAAGCAAGAACTCGATGCCAAATTGCAAGAGTTTGCGTCTGTAACGGATAGCCTAGAAGAGATCTTTGAAAACCGCGAGCAAATCGAGATTTCGAAGATGTATGAACGCCTGCCCAAGCCATCGATCCTAGCTATGGAGGAATTCTTGGCAGATAAGGTCTATTTCCGTCGTCCTGAGATCGAAGAGAATACGGAAGAATCAGAATCCTGATCCATCCCTCATGCTGAAGGGTAAAAAGATACTGCTTGGGGTCACCGGGAGTATCGCAGCATACAAAATAACGATGCTCGTGAGGGCATTGGTTAAAGCAGGAGCCGATGTGCGGGTTGTACTCACACCATCGGCTTTGTCTTTTGTGACCCCTTTAACGTTGTCTACTCTTTCACGAAATCCCGTTCACAGCGCTTACGTCGAGGACGAAGAAACGGGCGAATGGGCCAATCACGTTGAGTTAGGGAAGTGGGCAGACCTGATGGTCATCGCACCGTGTTCTGCCAATACATTGTCTAAAATGGTCAGTGGAGCATGTGATAACTTGCTCATGGCGGTTTACTTGAGTGCCGACTGTCCTATTATGCTTGCGCCAGCGATGGACCTTGATATGTCAGAGCATTGGACAACCGAAAAGAACTTAAGCGCCTTGGAGGAGAAGGGAGTTGTTGTACTTCCGTTTGCCGAAGGAGAACTCGCAAGTGGCCTCGTTGGGAAAGGAAGGATGCTGGAACCTGAACAAATAGCCGAGGCAATTGAGAAGCGATTTGATCTGAACTTCAAGCTGAAAAATAAGCGCATCCTGATCACCGCCGGACCCACCTACGAAGCAATAGACCCCGTCCGTTTTATCGGAAATCACTCTTCTGGAAAAATGGGGTTCGCAATTGCACAAGCGGCACTCGACCGTGGCGCGGAAGTGCACTTAGTAGCCGGACCTACGCATTTGGTTTCTGATCCATTGATTCATCGGTACGATGTGGTTTCTGCACAGGAAATGTACGCTAAGGTCACCGAGCTCTTCGATGCCTCGGATGCGCTGATTATGTCGGCCGCAGTCGCCGACTACCGGCCCCATACCGTTTCGGATACAAAACTCAAGAAGGACGAAGGAGCTCTGACCAGCATCGAATTGGAAAAGACCGAAGATATCCTGGCGTACTGCGGATCGCATAAGACGCACCAACGGGTTGTGGGATTTGCTCTGGAAACCGATAATGAGCTCGCGAACGCCAAAAGAAAATTGGAAAATAAAAACCTTGACATGCTCGTTTTGAACTCACTGAACGATGCAGGCGCAGGATTCGGAACGGATACGAATAAGGTGACGTTCTTATTTCCCGATCGGGTGATGGAAGGTGAGACGAAGCTGAAAGCCGAAGTTGCAATAGATTTACTGAATGAGATTGAGTCTTTACTATAGGTTGAATAACGTGCTAATGGTTGGCTTAACAGCGCTCGTTCTGATGGGCTCTATGCGCTTGCATGCCCAAGAGCTGAATTGCCAAGTTCAAATCAATAGCCAACAGATAGCCATCAATGACAATACGGTGTTTGAAGCTATGCAGCGGTCGGTATATGAGTTCATGAATACCCGTAGATGGACCAATGATAAATTTCGTCCATCAGAGAGAATCGATTGCAGCATTCTGATTCAGATAAACAAACGGATATCTACCGATACCTACGAGGCGACATTTCAAATTTCATCCTCAAGACCTATTTATGGGTCTACGTATTCCAGTCCTTTGTTTCGCTACCAGGATGAGTCGATCGTCTTTAAGTACTTGCAATTCGATGTCTTGGACTTCTCGATGAATGCCTACCTATCAGAGTTGACATCCATTCTGGGGTATTATGCATACGTAATTCTGGCGATGGACTATGATTCGTATTCGCTTTATGGGGGACAAGAATATTGGCAAAAAGCCCAGCAGATCGTGAGCAACGCTCAGACTTCCGGGCAAGGAGGATGGCTTTCGTTTTCATCGCGTACCAACCGTTATTGGTTGGTACAAAACTCCTTGAACGAACGATTTAAGCCCTTGCGAGACTGTGTTTATATGTACCATCGCCAAGGTTTTGATCAGATGAGTGAAAACGTCCAAAAGGCCCGCGGGGCAGTGTTTGAATCATTGAAGCTGAGCCAAAAAGTGCATAAGGCGGAGCCCAATTCTTTTAACGTCAGGCTTTTCTATACGGCCAAGAATGACGAAATCATCAAGCTGTTTTCGAAGGCGGAGGCGAGTGAAAAGAATGAATTAATTACCTTATTGGAAACGGTTGATCCTGCCAACGCAAATAAATACGGCGCAATCAACGAGGGGGGGCGGTAGGGTTAGTAGAAGCGAAATGCGCTTCGATGTCCTCTAGCGAGTAATTTCTTCCAAAACGGAGATCAAATTGGATCGCTTTACCGGTTTGATGATGTAGTCGGTTACCTCTGCATATTCCTTTGAGCGGGAGATGTCCCGATCGTCGAAGGAACTGCTGACCAAGTAAATCGTAATCTTCTTGTTCAGTTTTTGCTTGAGCATTTTGAATTCGTCGAGAAATTGCCAGCCATTCATGATGGGCATGTTGATGTCCAGAAAAATCACATCCGGCAAGTGGTCCTGGCTGTGCCGGTTCTCCATGAAATAGTCGATTGCCTTTTGGCCATCCGTAAAGACGTTGATCCGATCAACCATATGCGTATGCTTCAGCTCCTTTTTTAGAAGAAACTGGTATATGTCGTCATCATCTATTACGCAAACTTTCATTCCATGTTATTTAGCGAGCGTTAAGAAAACTTAGATTGAACGCCGTCTACAATTCCGTAGTCGATTGATTCTTTAGCGTTGAGCCAATGATCTCTATTGAAGTCTTTCATCACTTTGTCGAACTTCTGTCCGCAGTTCTCCGCCAGAATGCGCGCGCTGAGTTCTTTGGTTTTGATGATCTCCTTCGTTTGAATTTCTATATCGCTGGCCGTGCCTTGAAAACCCCCCAAGCTGGGTTGGTGAATCATCACGCGCCCATGGTTGAATATTCGTCTGTGTCCTTTCTCTCCACCCGAAAGCAATATGGATCCCATGGAAGCGGCCAGTCCCATGCAAATCGTGTGTACGGGAGAAGATATCATTTGCATGGCATCGTAAATGGCCAATCCTGAGGTGACGTATCCGCCTGGTGAATTGATGTAAAACTCAATCGGCGTTCCGGGCTTTTCGCTTTCTAAGTACAGCAAACGATTGATCACATGCTTGGCGGAATCGTCATCCACACCGCCCCACAGAAAAACGATTCGTTTTTCAAGGAATTTATTGCTGATCAAGGACTGCTCAGATTTCTTGTCTTTGCCGTCTTCCTTCTTGTCCGCTGCTCGTAAGTCCATCATGGAGTAAACGCATTATTTAGGCGTCAAACCTACGGGATTTTTTCTTGAAAAAGGATGGGAAATGATCGCCTCGCCCGAAACGACTAGTATGGGTCAGCATTCATGCATTGAGACTCTTCGGCTACTAGAAGTTTAGAATCGCCAGTAGATCGATTCAAGCGACCGAGCGTCATGCCAAAGGATTCTACGTTTAACCGAGTATAGACGATGTGCTCACCATTGCGCGTATACCTTGGGAATAGGTTGATGTGATCGTTTACTAAAAGAGGAGTTTCGCTGCCGGAAGAGAGTTCAACCTCCATCAGAGCCCACTTCCCGATCGAGAGGTATTCGGTGTCGATCAAGCTTTCATAGGCGACGTGTGTACCGTTGGGAGAAAGCGCTGGATGCTGGTCGCGCCGTCCATTGTTGGTCAACCTTTCTTCAAAACCATCGTTGATCCGGAGCCGAATTACTTCGTAGTTGGCTTCTTCGTTTAGTTCTCCTTCAGGCACCGCCACACAAAGTATGGACTGATCGTCCATATCGAAGATGGGGTCGAGGTAATCGAAGCCGTCCCTCGTGGATATCCGCCGCGGATTCGTACCGTCCTTATGGCACGTGTAAATCTGCCACCTGCTCAAACTGGGATCAACGGCTGCAACCACGATTTGTGTTCCATCATGCGACCAGTTCGCCAGACCTTGCTGCTCCCAACCATGAGCACCTGCGCTGAGGATTGCCTTTACATTGCTGCCGTCGAGGTCCATGGACATCAGATCCGCCGAGGCGTAGTCGTTGATGTCTCTGGCGTTCTTAGAAGAATAGAACAGGATCGAAGCATTCGCTTCTGAATACCTAGGCCACCATGCGTCGGCATCGTTTAAATGCGTGAGTTGCGCATTGCTTTCGCCTTCCAATTTCCAAATGTCAAATGTTCCGCTTGTATTGGACGTGTACACTACGCCCTCTGCGCTGGGTGTCTCCACTTCGTCTTCAGGTGGGGTTACGTAAGGATCGTTGTCCTTATCGCAGCTAGCCATTAAAAGCAATGCTATAGCGAATGAACCGTATATGTACGCTTGTTTCTTCATGCAGTCGTCCTTGTAGACGAGGTTGGGTACTGGATAGTTAGGCGCGAATATGCGAAATCCTTGAAATTGCCAGTAGATCACCTCGAGCCGGATAAATCCTTGAGAATTCTTGATTATCCTTGTGGCGTGATCGACTCCTTGAAATACGGAATACCCCTGGCGATGGTTTCGTTTGGGGCCATTTGGCTTCAATCGGAATATTTCGCTTCGTATTCTGCCCTGTGGCGGTGGACCTTGATCAGTGGACTTGGATGTTTTCTCATCGTTTCAAGCTTGAAACACCAAAACAGGGCCTTTTTTCCGTTTCGATTCGGTTTTCTAAGTGCATTCAATGCGCTGGTACTCGCCACATTGGTCACGGGATTACTAATCTTCGTATTCAAGGATGCATTATTCTTACAGCGACCAGATGGCGTTTCCATGACGCATTGGGCGCTTTCTTGGATTTTCTTGGAGTCGATGGGCTTCCTCTTCGTCTCTATCCTACTGGCGGCCTACTTTTCTTGGATACTCAGAATAAAATAGTATGAAAAATAAAGACATATCGAAGGTCAAATCCTTCGAACCAAAAGGCTGGAATGAAATTAAAACCAATGATTCTTGGATGGTCTTTAAGATCATGGCCGAGTTTGTCGAGGGATTTCAAACGCTGTACAAGATTGGTCCGTGTGTTAGTTTGTTCGGCTCCGCACGGTTGAAAGAAGATCATATCTATTACAAATTAGCCGAGGAAGTTTCCTATCGTATTACGCTCGAAGGTTTTGGTATCATCAGCGGCGGCGGAGGAGGCATTATGGAAGCGGCAAACAAAGGTGCGAAGCGGGGCAACGGGAGTAGTGTAGGTCTAAACATCGAACTTCCATTTGAGCAAGAGGCGAATAGCTATATCGACAAAGACAAGCTGCTGCATTTCGATTATTTCTTCGTTCGCAAGGTGATGTTTATGAAGTATGCGCAAGGGTTTGTTGTGCTGCCCGGAGGATTTGGAACCATGGACGAACTTTTTGAGGCTCTCACACTTATCCAAACGGGTAAAAGCGATCGATTCCCTATAATTCTGGTAGGTAAGGACTATTGGAGTGGACTTCTGGATTGGGTGAAAGACCGGCTACTCGGAGAGAAAATGATCTCAGAATCTGACCTGGACTACCTACAGATCGTAGATACGGCAGACGAAGTAGTGAACATCATCCGCGATTTCTATCTCCGATCCGTGATTAAGCCCAATTTCTGATCGAATTCACCAATTAACAAATTTCTGTTTGTAATTGTGGCGTAGGGTAGGGAAAGGCCCATGTTTAGCGGGGTAGATTTGTTTTCCAAGGAATCAATCCCCTTGGACACATGCTAAAGCAACTCATCCTTCTCTTTCATCTCGTATCGATGTCGTTCGTTACCATCTTTTTATCAGACGGCATTGAGATTGAAACGAACCTTCCAGATGAGTTGATCAGGGACTCAACTTATGTAGTAGATGTTGTGATTACCAAAGGGAGCCTCTTTGGATTCGCAAAGTATCAGCAAGATTTTCCAGAGGGCTTTGAAGCCCAGCCTGTAGAGACAGCTGAGGCAAGCTTTACGTTTGCCGATGGTAAGATGAAATTCATTTGGATGGCCTTGCCGGAAATCAATGAGGTGAAAATAACGTATGCGTTGACAGCGTATTCAGATGCTCCTGAAGAAGGAATCGTTGAAGGGAAGTTTTCTTATATACACGACAACGAACGCAAGAGCTATGATATTCCAAACAGAACGATTCGTGTAATAAGTGATGAAGTCGAAGAAGTTAAAATACCAGCCCTGGCTGAAGTTTCTAGAAGCGTAACGGACCTTGGAGGAGGAACGTACAGGGTAGATCTGCGCATCAATAAGCAAGGCATTTACGGTTTTTCGAAACTAGAGGAATTCCTTCCAATGGGGGCAGAAGCTGAAATGGTTGAAGGACAAAAATCCGTCTTTAGCCAAGTTGACGAGAAGGCAAAGTTTGTCTGGATGAGCATTCCAGAGAATGAAGAGTTGAACATCGCATATACAGTGAAAGCAAGTGGCGATGCGCTGGCTCAACTGCAGGCCATGGAAGGAAATTTTGCATTTTTAGATGACAACGAGACTAAGACGGTAGCCATCTTGGGCACGGAGGTCGATGCTGCAGCAAGCATTGCCCAAACAGAAGATACCACAAAATCTACTCAGCCTGCGGATTCGTCTACAGAAGAGATCGCAGAAGCCGTGGTGGATCCGGTGGAGCCTGAGCCAGAACAAATGGCCACACGCGACGAGCCGGAAAGTACACCTGTTGTAGAAGAAATCGCCGCCGCGAACCAGGATCAAAAACCTGCCCCCGTGACAGAGATTCCAGCGCCCGAAACGGGGATAGTATACAAGGTACAGATCGTAGCAGGCCACAAGGTGGTGGATGCCGATTTTATCCGTAAAACCTACAAGTTTGAAGAAGGATTCGTGATCGATAACCACGAAGGCTGGGTGAAGTACATCACTGGCCAATTCGATGTGTACAGACAAGCAAGAGATAAACGAGAATCACTCGTTGCGGCCCAGCACAATTTCCCAGGCCCTTTCGTCACTGCGTACAATTCAGGAGAGCGAATCACCGTTCAAGAAGCCCTCATGATTACGAACCAGCAGTGGTTCAAGTGATGCTTCACATTAAATTGTATCGTGTTGAGGCTTTCACTACCTTAGCGTCTCTTAACCCTACGTAACTTAAAGGAATGAGACTTCAGGACCATCTTTCGCGCGGCGGTAGGCCTATGGCATTACTGATGCTCGGTATATTGGTTTTTCTGACTCCGCTCGTCGCCCAAACCACCGCAACAGAGGACTCAACTGAGGTTCAAGAATGGAACATTCGACCCAGGATTTCAATCGGCGGGGGAATGATGAATTACCAAGGTGACTTGGTTGGGAGTCGCAGTTATTTCAATCCTTTTCAGAATAAGCTGGCGTTGCATTTCAACGTGGCTCAACCGCTCACTAGTTTTCTCGATCTTAATTTTTACATGCTCAGAGGGAAACTCGCCGCAGACGAGCGAACCTTAGAACGGAACTTAAACTTTGAAAGCCAAATTACCGCTGGTGGAATCAATGTTTCTTACAATTTTTCTCACCTGTTCAAACCGGATCACCTGTTGGAGCCATACGTTTCCTTAGGGTTTGAAGCCTTTGAATTTCTTTCTAAGACAGATTTAATCGATTCCTATGGCAATCCGTACTTCTATTGGTCAGATGGCACCATTCGTAACCTTCCAGAGGCGAAAGAGTACTTGGAGACGGCCATTGAAATTACGCGGGATTACCATTATGAAACCGATATCAGAGCGAACAACGCCGACGGATTAGGGAACTATCCAGAAAGGTCTTTTGCGATTCCCTTGGGCGTAGGTTTTAACCTCCTCATGAACAGTAAGATGAGCTTCCAAATGGGAATGGAATACCATTGGTCATTTACTGATTACATCGACGGCGTGACACCGGATTCAAGAGGCGTGCGACAAGGAAACAAAAACACCGACAAGTTCTTGCACACGTTCATGCGCTTGACGTATGACCTGACCCCTGTGCCCCATGAGCAAGTTCCAGACTTTTCTGGGGGTGACATGGCAGACTCTGACTTGGATAGCATTCCTGATATGGAAGATTTGTGTCCTTCAACGCCGATCGGAGTGGAAGTGGATGCGGCAGGTTGCCCATTGGATAGCGATGGCGATGGCATTGCAGATTATAGAGATCTTGAGCTCAATTCACCAGAAAATTCGGTGGTCGACACCAATGGAATTGCACTTACGGATGAAGTAATTGAGCAAATGTATTTGGAGTACACTGATGAAAGCGGCATGTACTCACAATACACCAATACGAGCTATTCTACAGAAACCGTTGAGCGCAAGACCATTCGACCTAAGAAGAAGTTCAGCGTAAAAATCGGAGAGTTTGAGGAAGGGGTGAATGACAGCTTGGCCAACATCCTGTTGAGTATGCCCGATGTCACCACACGCCAAGAAAACGGCAAGACCATCATTGAAGTCGGCAACTTCGAAAGCATGCCCGATGCATTACAACGAAGAATGGACCTTGAAATGAGTGGCATTTCTACAGCAGATGTGCTTGAAACCAATACCGAAGGCGAAACGTCGCGTGTGTCGACCATCGAACAAGACATGGTTTCGCGCGAGACCTTGGGCATGAGCGTACGGGAGGCCATTGAAAAGAACCGCACGCTTCCACCGCCTGAGAGATTGATTCTGAGCAAGAACGAATACACCCTCAACCGTCCGATTGACGAGCGCAGTGTTACCACGGCTCCTGACGAGCAATACGGTGACGTTACGGTATACCGAGTGCAAATTGGGGCATTCGCAAACAAGCTATCAAATGACGTTTTTGATGACATCAACGACCTGTTGGTCATCACCACTGCTGATGGATTGACGCGTTATTACTCAGGTGCCTTTACTTCCTACCAGCAGGCGGCTGAGCGAAAAATCGATATCCTGCAGAAAGGATTGGATGGTGCTCACGTAATTCCATTTAAGGGCGGAAACAGAGCCTTGCTTCAAGATGCAGGAGCTACTCCGGCTACCAACGTTGTTCCCCTCAATAATTCCAACTCAGCGAATTTCGGGAAAGTGAAGTTCAAGGTTCAGGTAGGTGCTTATGCAGGGCAGATTCCAACGGGGATTTTGGACAAAATGATGAGTCTGGGCAGGATTGATCAGCGCGAAGGGGATGATGGTGCAACGCGATACTTCACAGGAGAATTTAACACTTATGATGAAGCCAAGGCACTGAAAGAAGAGTTAGTTTCGTTTGGATTCCCTGATGCGTTCATCGCAGCAGAGTACAATGGAAAAATCATCACTGCCAACGAAGGCCTTGATCTCTTAAAATAATGATTATGAAAAAGATACTATTAGTTGCTGCTACTGTATTTGTAAGCAGTATGGCGATTGGACAGTCCGTAGAGACGACGAATGCTTCACCCGATGCACCGTCATTGGCTCCCGTAAGTCCATCCTCCGGAGCGAAAAGCGCATGTTGTGCTTCTATGGCTGGCAAGTCATGTTCCAAGGCAGAGAAGAAGGCGTGTGCCGACAAATCGAGCGCAACGTCTGAAAGGGCCGATAAGAACGCCACCCGATCTAAAGCTTCGTCTTCAACTGATGCGCCAAAATAGAGAGCGAAAATCCTAAGCAAAAGGTGGTCACATGGCCACCTTTTTTCATTTTACACCCATCTGATTATGCTGTTCCGTTGCTTGATCTTGCTCGTCCTGCTGCTTCCCAACAGGAGCCATGCACAGGATAACCAGATCCATATCCTTTTTTACAACACCGAGAACCTGTTTGATACGATTGACGCACCTGGAAAGTCAGATGAAGAGTTCACGCCCGCGGGAAAACTTGAACACACGAGTGAACGCTACGCGCTGAAGTTGGACCACCTCGCTCGCGTCATCGATTCCAGTTTTTCCGGTGAAGCCCCTGATTTACTCGGTTTGTGTGAAGTTGAGAATCGTCAAGTTGTCAAAGATTTGAGGGGGCGAATTGGCGTGGCGCATCGCTTGGCCGTTGTCCATTTTGAATCGCCCGATCAACGAGGCATCGACAATGCATTGATGTACGATACCGTTCAGTTCTCGGTCTTGGATTCTGGATTGCGCTTGATCGACTTGGGCAAGGATGAACGACCTACCAGAGGAGTACTATGGGCTGCACTGAATGACCATCATTCGAAAGAGACTTTTGTCGTTCTAGTTAACCACTGGCCTTCCCGCTACGGTGGTCAAGAGGAATCCAATTGGAAACGCATGAAGGCTTCCAGCATTTGTGTGCAACTGATCGACTCGTTGAGTGGGGCCTTTCCCGATTGCTCTGTTGTGGTGATGGGAGACCTCAATGACCATCCAGACAACGAGAGTGTTTTGCAACTCGAGCGCTGCGAAGACCCTTTGTACGATCCATGCATGGTCAATATGCACAAACATTACTTAGATACAGACTTAGGTAGCCATGCCTACCGAGGCGAATGGGGGGTGTTAGACCATGTCTTGGTGAATCGTCGACTATTGGATCAGCATAAATGGACCCCTGCTCCTAAGCAGGGAGGAGACTTTGTACATTACCCATGGATGATGTATGAGAATGAAAAAGATCAACGATTCTACCCCAGTCGATTCTACGGAGGATCGGCGTTTTACGGCGGGTATTCAGACCACCTTCCGGCGCGCTTAACGTTGCGTTTGCCCTGAGACTTTTGTTAGGGATATCTTAATTGCTAGTTTTCAAAGCCTTATTTAGGTAAATTCGATTCTATGATTCGTCGATTTAATCAGGCATTGGTCGCCTCTTTGATTTGCTTGCTGAGCGCTGGTTCGTTTGCGATTTACGCACAAAACGACATCCAAGGGGATATAGACAAGCTTGAGAAGTTTCTGAAGAACTTGGACCAGAACTACGTGGATGAGGTTGAAACCAAGCAAATCGTGGAAGCCGGCATGCGCAGGATGCTTGAAGAATTGGATCCACACTCTGTCTACCTTGATAAAGGGGCTTACGAACGAGCTACGGAGCCCTTGAAAGGCAAATTCAAAGGCATAGGCGTTCGTTTCCTTATGATCAACGATACCATGACGATCTTGGAATTGATCGATGGTGGAGCGGCTGAAAAAGCAGGTATTCGCCGAGGTGATCAAATCGTTGCAATCGAAGGAGATACTGTTTCAGGTGTTGATCTTTCCGCCAGAACCGTATCACGAAAAATCAAGGCATCCGAAAACGATGCCATGGAGTTTGATATCGTAAGGCCATATCCAGATCCGAGAAGCATTTCCTTTATCATTGAGAGGAGCGAAGTTGAAGTCAGCAGTGTACCGGCGAGTTTCATGTTTGATCAACGTACCGGCTACATCAAGTTGGAACGCTTCAGCGCTTCCAGCTTGTCCGATTTTCGAAATGCACTGGATGAACTCAAACGAGAGAAGGTCAAGAATTTGATTTTGGATTTACGCGGCAACGGTGGGGGATACCTCAATGTCGCGATCAAGATTGCCGATGAATTTCTCGAAGACCGCAAACTCATCGTCTATACCCAAGGATTGCATCAAGACAAAAGGGAAACCTTTGCTAGTTCAGGAGGCCGATATACCGATGGGGCATTGTACCTGTTGATTGACGAGAACTCGGCTTCGGCCAGTGAAATCCTCGCTGGGGCAATCCAAGACTTGGATCGTGGACTGATCATTGGTCGCCGTTCCTACGGAAAAGGCTTGGTTCAAAGGACCATTGAGTTCAGCGATGGTTCGGCCATGCGATTGACCATTTCGCGTTATTACACCCCTACGGGCAGGAGCATCCAACGCCCGTATGAAGATGGAGTTGCCCTCTACAGGGATGAGATCAAGCAGCGAAGACTGAGCGGGGAATTGCTTTCTGCAGACTCCATTCACATCGCCGACAGCCTCATTTACTTAACGCCTTCGAAAAGAAAGGTGTACGGAGGAGGAGGCATCATTCCGGACGTATTTGTTCCACTCGATACCACGAGCTATCCTTCGATTGTGTTGGATCTTAGAAACAAGGGATTGTTTGATGGCATTGCGTTGCGCTATGCGGACAAGGAAGGGGAAGTGATGCGCGCTGAGATGAAAACCGTTCGAGCTTTTATCCAAGACCATCATCTCGAGCAATCTGACTTAGCTATCATTTCACACTATGCGGCGAAAAGAGGGGTTGATCTCGACCCAGAAGCGCTGGAGGAGAATCGTGAGCTGATCGAACGCTTTGTGAAGGTTCCTTTGGCGCGGTACATCTATGGAAGGGAAGCATATTATGAGGCGATGACTGCCTATGATGATGACGTTAAAATGGCCCTGACCGAAATTGAAGTAGGAACGGTAAAAGAACTAGGACTTCGATAAATACAAGCATTACATTCGCACTTAAACACGATTAAAATGAACGATTCGATCAAAGATTATCTGCTATACGGCGTTGCAGCCTTAACGTTGGTCAATACCTACTTTGTTTTTACGAACTCAAATTCAGGAAGGGTCATAGAACCGCCGCAAACGAATACGGCCCTGGTAGAGTCATCTCGATCCAACGCTCAGTTTACCGAACCTAAGACGAATCAGAAATCGTTTGATCCTGCGGCTTTAAATACCGAGAGCGCGGAGCAAGTGCAGCCTCAGAAACCGGCTGGTCCTCCAACTACCATCGCCTTCGAAGAAATGGAGCATGATTTTGGTACAATCGAGCAGAATTCGGAGAATAAGCACGTATTCAAGTTTGTAAATACCGGACCGAATCAATTGATCATTCAGGATGCAAAGGGCTCGTGTGGATGCACCGTTCCAAAATATCCGAAAGGACCTGTTGCCCCTGGCGAAACGGCACAGATAGAAGTAGTGTACAAACCGGGTACTCAGAAAGGAAGCCAGTCAAAATCGGTGACCATAACGGCGAACACTGAACCCAATCAAACGGTCTTGAAGATCAGTGCCATGGTCGAACCGGAGAAAGAAGCTTCCTAGAATTTACAAGCGGGTTTATTGCCCGCTTTTTTTTGCGCCATGAGATACCTATTTCTCTCTCTTGCAATTCTGTGTTCGGGTCTGAAAGCGTTCAGTCAGAACCATCCATTTCAAGCAGGAGAGTCGCTGACCTATACGATCTACTATTACTTAATGGGCGTTTGGGTCGGTGCAGGCGATGTCACCTTTTCAGTGCACGAAGACAAGTTTTTAGGGAAGGAGTGCTATCGCTTCAGCGGCTATGGGAAGACGTTTTCCAGATACGATTGGTTCTATAAGGTCAGGGACAGCTATGAGTCCTATGCCAGCACAAAGGATTTGAAGCCGCTGCGATTTACCAGAGACGTGAGCGAAGGCGGATTCTATTTTTTAGAGGATAACATCTACAACTACAGAGACAGCGTAGTGTACAGCGTTCTGAAAGTAAAGGAAGATCCCGTAAAGCTGGATACATTCGACCTGCTTCCCGAAAGTTTTGACGTGTTGAGCCTTGTCTATGCTACCCGGACGATTGACTTCGCGCAAAAAACAATAGGCGAGAAAATCCCCATTCGCATGGTGATCGATCAGAGAATCTATGAATTGTACATCCGATTTCTAGGGACCGATGTCTACGACCATGACGACCTCGGGGAGGTAGAATGTTATGTGTTCGCGCCACTTCTGGTGGAAGGGACCATCTTTAAAGAGGGTGAACGCATGAAGGTGTGGGTGTCCAAGGATCGAAACTTGATTCCCATCTACATCGAGTCTCAGATACGCGTTGGTTCCATCCGTTCAGAATTGAAAGAATACAGCGGACTCAAGTACCTCTTGGGCACTTGATTAAAAGTCGTATGAGATTTTGACCTTATCAGTGGTGGGGTGAGATTGGCACGTCACCACAAATCCTTCTTCCAGTTCTTCGTCCGTCAATACGTGGTTCATTTCCATTTCAACCTTTCCCTCTAGCAATTGTGCCATGCACGTGGAACAAATTGCACTTCTGCATGAGAATGGGGCATCAATCCCCGCCTTCAAAGCTGCCGCGAGAATGGTCTCTGACCCAACTTCTATCGTGTGCTCTTTTTCGTCTAAAATGATTGTTACTTCTGCCATGATGCTATTTTCTCAGTCTTAATCCGTTCGGATAATAGTTGTTTGTACGTGTGCCTAAAGCCTTTACCCAGCCAAGTTTCATCCCTTTGTAAGCTACCAGATGCCATCCTTTTCGGGTTTCAACTGGCAAATAAAAACTTTCTTTTCGCAAGTAGCGCAAAGCATTTTCAAGATCTAGCTCGAGCGCTTCCATTTCATTCGGAATCATTGCTAAACCGTGCAGCGGGACTACGTCTTTTCCTTTGAGTGTGTAAACCGGTAGCCCAAGCCTTTTGTAAAAAACGTCGGGTGCGTAGTGGGCATTGGTAACGGCGTATACTTCTCCTTTCCATTCCCAAGCCTGTGCACCGCTTGGAAGTGGGTCTGAGAACGCTTTGAGGAAGGCGGCATCCAAGCTTTCGAGGCGGTGATTGATCGACTTGGATGCTGTTAATTCCGCTGTTTTGATGCGCCGTAGTACCGAAATAAATAGTCCTTCACCCGTAGAGATACCAGGAAGCAAGTAGTAGCCTAGGGTTTGTCCATCCACCTGTGCAGGAATCAAATGGTTTTCAAATTCGTTCATGTCGGGTAAGGCGACTTCAAACGCCCCACTATCTAGGATTGAAGCAATTTGCAGCTCGTTTTCTGTCGGGTTCATCGTGCAAGTTGAATAGATCAAAAGCCCATCTTTTTTGACCGTGGGTACCAGATCATTCAGCATCCGGCGCTGGGTGGTTGCACATGAATCCACGAGGTCTTGAGACCACTGCTTACGTGCAAAATGGTCCTTCCGAAACATTCCTTCGCCAGAGCACGGGGCGTCGATCAGCACCATGTCAAATGCACAACCAGCTGCGGCGAAGCGACTGGGGTCAAGGGAGGTAATACCCACATTCAAATGCCCCCATTTCAGCAAATTCTCTCTAAGAATGGCGTTGCGCTGGCCGTCGATTTCATTGGCAACTAGAAAGCCATCGCCATTGAGGTAGTCAAGGATAATGGTCGATTTTCCTCCAGGCGCAGCACACGCATCGAGGAAGGTTCCTTGTGGATTGGGTGAACATTTTCTAAGGATGGATTCGAGGACCATACTCGATGAATCCTGCACGTAGTAGGCACCCGCATGGAAGTATGGATCTTGCGCAAAGTTGGGGCGTTCCATGAGGAGATATCCGGTGTCAGTCCACGGTACACGGTGATGCAGTGCATGCCCACACCCAGGCTTATGAGGATTGAGCCGAACGGATGTGCTAGGGTCGTCTTGCAGGGCGGCAAGGACGCGATTGGCGTTTTCTATCCCGAAATGAGCGGTTAAAGCTTCTTGAAACGCGACTGGAATGGATTCAGGCATGTTCCGTCCATTTGCCGATTCTGTCATCGTTGGCTAACGCGACTTTCAAGATGGATTGGAAACGCTCCCTTGGAACTTCAATGGCTCCAAGTGAAGCCAAATGCTCGGTGTACAATTGACAATCGATGAAATCGAAATCGTTTCGTTTTGCAAATTCAACCAAGCCGTGAAATGCAATTTTGCTCGCGTTGTCTTCTGCGCTGAACATCGATTCTCCGAAAAATGCATTCCCGAGAGACAGCCCGTAGAGTCCGCCTACCAGCACCTGACCTCGAAAGCATTCAAAGCTGTGCGCAAAACCGAGGGCGTGTAAATGATTGTATGCGTCCTTCATTTCATCGGTAATCCAAGTGCCGTGTTGTCCTGGCCGCTGGATATTGGCACAGGCCTCAACGACTTGGCTGAACGCTGTGTCGATGCTCACTTCGAACCGTCCGGAACGGAGTACTTGTTTCAGTGACTTGCTTATCCGCATCTGATCGGGATACAGAACCATCCGCTTGGGTGGACTCCACCACAAGATGGGCTGTTCCTCCTCATACCAAGGAAAAATCCCAGATTCGTACGCGCTGATCAATCGTTCAGGTGACAAATCTCCTCCGTAGGCCAAAAAGCCTTGATCGTCCGCTTGGTCCACCGGCGGAAAACCGTAGGTGTCATCGGTTCTCGATTTTACGTTCATCGATCGCTCAATATGCTGGCATGTTTGGTTTGTTGTCGAGGATGTCTTCGACCCGCTCCATAACGTCGTCAGTCAACTTCTCAACTGCATCCAATGAAGCCAAGTTCTGTTTCAGTTGCTAGAGTTTTGTGGCCCCTGTGATTACCGTACTCACATATGGGTTTTTCAAGCACCAAGCAATTGCAAGGTTGGCAGGAGTGGTGCCAATTTCCTTAGCGAGATCATTCAATTGAACCACCTTGGCGATGCTTTCATCGTTCAACATTTTTTCTCGGAGCCACGAGAGTTCATCCCTTGTCAATCGAGATCCTTTGGGAATGCCGTTGTTGTATTTACCCGTTAGAATTCCGCTGGCCAGAGGCGACCAGATCGTTGTCCCGTATCCGTAGTCACGAAACAGCTTGAAAAATTCAACCTCAACTTTTTTCCTCACAAACATGTTGTATTGTGGCTGTTCCATGGTGGGGCCGATCAGGTGGTTTTCGCGTGCAACCATCATGGCTTCTTGTACTTCTTGGGCGCTCCATTCGCTCGTTCCCCAATAGAGCACTTTGCCCTGTTGAATGAGATTGTGCATAGCCCAAACGGTCTCTTCCATGGGTGTATTCTTATCCGGGCGATGGCAGAAATAGAGGTCGAGGTAGTCAACGCGAAGCCGCTTCAGGGCAGCGTGACAAGCTTCTGTCACGTGCTTTCTGCTCAACCCGGTTTGGTTCGGTTTCTCGCCGCCCCAAAATACCTTCGATGAAACTAAAAAGCTATCGCGGGACCACCCTGCCTCGTCGATGATTTTGCCCATCACTTCCTCTGACTTCCCTTGGGCATATACTTCTGCGTTGTCGAAAAAATTGATGCCGTTGTCGTAGGCATGATGCATACAGGTGCGCGCTATGTCGCTCTCAACCTGATTGCCAAACGTAACCCATGAACCAAATGATAGGGCGCTTACTTGCACTCCTGATTTTCCCAGTCTCCTGTATTCCATACGGTTTTAATCTTTCCACAAATGTAACGGTGCTCTGCTGATTGCTCGTCTCTTTCAGCGCTGTGCAGTTTCCATGGCTTCTTTCAGAGAAATCCGCTGGCCTTCTTTGAATGCGACGATGAAGGCAAGGTCATATCCTTTTGCCTTGAGTACTTCCTTTTGTTGGATGGCCTCTTTGAGGGTGGCGTGATCTCCGATTGCATATCGGTAGCGACCGCCTTCGATGTATTCACGGGCGTTTTCACCCCTGAAAACGATCGCCATATTCACGGCTTGATCGCTGGTCATTACATGTACGCTATACGAAACCCTATGTGCGCTAAGCCCTTTGCTCGGGCGGGTTTTATTGCCAACTTGAAGCTCATTTGCAAAGGCAATCGCACTCTCTTCATTGCGCTTACTTTCGAGGAGTTCGTCTTTCAATCGCTCGATGTCTTTTTGACTGGTCTTGTATTTTTCCTTGTATTCATCGCGTTCCCTTCGCATGGCATTGACGTCTCCTTTTAATTCTTGAAATGTGAGGTCGTTGCTCAGGTGTGCGTTTTGCAAGCGAGCTTCCAATTCATTCGCTCGATCTTTGGAATCTTCTTCTCGATTCTTCGACGCGATCACTTGTTTTTGTAGTGTTACAATGTCGTTTTGAAGCATGGATGTTCCTTCACTCTTTGCCGAGAGCGCTAGTGTCAAGGAATCGATGAGCGCATCGTCCGCATTCAGTCGCTGCTGTGCGTCGAGTAAGAGACGCTCTGTTTTTCGCTTGTCTTCGCGCATTGTGAGCAATTCAACTTCTTTGTCGTTGATTTCATCCGAAAGCGCTTGTATCGATGCTTCGCCGGAGCTGATTTTGGCGACCAGGTCATTCACAGATTGACGCGTACTGTCCTCACGGTATTCACTTTGCTTCAGTTGCGTTCGCAGCGAATTGATCTCTAACTGGGCTTTGCTTTCCTTGCTCGATAGGCTGTTGATCCGTAAAAGGAGGTTTTGCGCATGTTCTTGCTGCTTTGTGGTTGCGCGTTCAAGGGCTTCCATGTTCTTCTTCGCTACATCTCGCTCTTCTTGAAGGGTGCTTAATTCTTGTTCTTTCGATGAGATCTGGAGCTTGAGCTTTCTGTCTTGAGCTTCAACGGAAGCTAATTCTTGCCGCAAACGTTGGAGCTCATCAACCGAAGATTGCTCCGCCCCTTCTACATTTGCGGTTTGCATTCGGAGGCTATCGATGATCGATTCGTAATTACCGATCCTTCGGTTACTAGCATCCAGCCTTGCCTGGAGGCGTGCGTTTTCGTCAGTACTGCTTTCTACGTAAGCCTTTAGGCTATCCGTGCTCTGCTTAAAGTAGTCGTTTTCCTCTTTCAAGGCGTCGATGCGAGCGCGTTGTTGAGCTGCATGCTCCTCTTGCAGTTGTTGCTCCTTCCGGCGCAACGACAATTCCGATTTCATCCGCTCGATCTCTTTCGAAATGGCTGCGTCGTCTCCAGAGAGCGCCAAGACGTTGTTGAGCGAATCAATTTTGGCTTGCTGCTGCTTTTCTGTGGCCTCTTTCGCTTTCAAGTCCATAGCGAGTTGGTTTGCTTTTTCCATGGCTTTGGCTTCGCTCTCGAATCGCTCTTGCAGCTGCTGGCTTAAATTTTGAGCATAGGCACGAGCCGAGTCCGCTTCGGCCTTCAATTGAGCATACTCAGCTTCCTGAACGGTGATTTCACTTCTGAGCAGGCTATCTGAAGAGCGCATCGCGACCAGTCGTTCTGTGAGTTCTTGCAGCTGCGTAAGTGCTTCGCTGTTGCCTTGTGCAGCGTTGTCTTTTAAGGTCTGTTCCAAGGAAGCGAGCCGTTTGAAATTTTCTTTCTCCTGCGTTTGTTTCTTGAAAAGATCGCCACTCAACTTGGCGATCAGATCGCTCTTCATCTCAACCTGTTTTTTCAGATAAGATATTTCTGATTCCGCTTGGCTGAGACGATCACCGCCCATGAAGCCTTCCATGGTTTCAATATCGCTCGGCGAAACTTCTACCGAAGTACTGATGGCGCCATCTTCAAATTGTCTGTCGTCCGAAGACTTTCCTGAGGGATCGATTTGAGCGCGGAGGTAGAGCACCTCGCTCTTGACTTCTTTTCCATACTTCATGGTAATGTAGACCTCGTCATGGAAAAGGCCGTCGAGGGAGTCCGGGTAGATTTTGACTTTCACAAAACCGTATTCACCCCCTAATACTTCAGAACGCGTATAGATGAATTTGAGGGAAGGGTGCACAGAACGAACGGAAAGGATATTGGCCGATTGATCACCCGTATTTCGGAAAATGAAGTCCTGCTCAAATTGAGATGCGGCTTTGGAGATGATCCCAAAGTCGTGTTCGGTCTTATTAAAGACCAGCTGACCTACAGCTAAGTGACTTAAAAAGAAAAAGATAGCTATGGAGAGGTGCTTGGCCGGTAACATCTACCGAAGGTAGAAAGCCCTTGAGCTGGTTTCGTGAGCTGAAGGTGCTTCTTTTCAACACTTTCGTGCACAGACCCAGACGATTGGACATAAATAAGGGCAAGCTACTTACATCGCACCGCTACGACCGGTTACCCTTGCTTCATTCCTGACCTGGGGGAGTTCACCAGGAGCTGGTCGTGTAAGACTTGCCCTTAAGGGTGCGAAGGTACAATTCGTTGTCTGTTTTACAAGCGACCTTCGCCAGCTGAATATTACATTTGTCATCCTTTTGAGCAGCAGCAGTATGAATCGATATTTAGGCATTTTAAACGGGGGGAGTCTGGCTGGATTGTTCGCGTTTCTCTGGTTTCTTGTTTTGTATTTCGCAATGGGAGCCGAATTTGTGATGGTAGACTTTAGCGAGGAGTTTTTGAGAGAAGCCATGACCATTCGCATTCATCCCTTTAGCGCCGTTCGAGCCTTTGGGGTAGTGATCCCTTCGATCTTCATGTTTCGGTACATAAAGCAATTCAAGATCGAAGAAGGAGAGGGATTCATCACTTTTGGACGAGCGTTTCAAGTGGGAGTTATGTTTACCTTCATTTACGCTTCCTTGACCGCCATGCTCATTTTCCTGTTTGGCAGCTTGGTCGATGGAAGCTTCGTGGACTTTGCAAATACCCATGACTTGCGGGTCTTAGAATTAACCAAGGAAGCGGGGGAGTCGGTATTTGTAAACCTGGATGAACAAATGGAGTTGATTGAACAAAGGGACTTGGGTTCCTTTGCTTTGATGGACTTTTGGAAGAAAACTTCTTCGGGCTTTATCATCGCCTTGATCGTTGCGGCAGTACTAAAGCAAAAACCTCCGACATTTGCTGACAATGACTAAGCAACCCCATCTATCCATTGTTATCCCGCTCTTGAATGAAGAAGAGTCGCTTCCAGAACTGCACGATTGGATCAAACGGGTGATGTTGGCGCATCAATATGCCTATGAAATCTGGTTCATCGACGATGGGAGCAGAGATGGTTCTTGGGAAGTAATCGAACGGCTAGCCAAACTTGACTCTGGCGTTCGAGGAATTAAGTTCAAGCGGAACTACGGCAAATCAGCTGCGTTGAACGTCGGGTTCGAAGCGGCAGGTGGACAGGTGGTGGTAACCATGGATGCTGACCTTCAAGACAGTCCGGAAGAAATTCCGGAACTCTACCGAATGATTACCGAAGAAGGGTATGACTTGGTTTCGGGATGGAAAAAGAAGCGGTTTGACCCCATCACCAAAACGATTCCCACCAAGCTGTATAATTGGGCGACGCGCCAGATGAGCGGAATAGAACTACACGATTTTAATTGTGGTCTCAAAGCTTACAAAAGCGATGTTATCAAATCGATCGAGGTCTACGGTGAAATGCACCGATACATCCCTGTCATCGCTAAATGGGCCGGATACAATAAAATTGGCGAGAAAGTAGTGCAGCATCAGGAGCGGAAGTATGGTACAACCAAGTTTGGCCTCATTCGTTTCATCAACGGCCCCCTGGATTTGCTCAGCATCATGTTCATGGGTCGATTTGGCAAGAAGCCGATGCACCTATTCGGCCTGATAGGCACGTTGATGTTTGTCATCGGATTTTTTCTTACGCTCTATCTTGGCGCGGAAAAGCTCTATTATTTGAACATGAAAATCAAAGCTCCTCTCATCACGGATAGACCTTGGTTTTACCTTGCTTTAACCACGATGATTGTCGGTGTCCAGTTGTTTGTAGCGGGATTCTTAGGCGAATTGCTTTCAAGGTCTTCCCCAGATCGAAACAGCTACCTCGAAACCAAGCGGGTTTAATAATAAAACGACCTGTAGATTGTTCTACAAGTCGTCTACTATTACTGATACTTAATTGTTTATATGAACATGAGGTGGGTGCCTTCTCCGTGGGCTCTGTTATAGAAGTCACCAACGGTCAACACTCCCTCTAAATCATCGATGAGATCTTCCCTTTCGATGTGGAACATATCCATCGCGAGCTTACAAGCCCACATCTTTACGCCAGACGCGGCAAGAATCTCAAGGAACTCTTCTACCGGTGGGATGTCGAGCTTTTCCATTTCATTTTTCATCATCGTCGTCGCTAATGCTTCCATGCCTGGAAGGCCGCCCAACATGGTTGGGATGTGCATGGCTGGGTTCCCAACGGTTGCAACGTGCAGGTGCTTCAATTTTTCTTTGTTGATGGCTTCCAATCCGAAGAACGTGAAGAAGAGTTCTGCTTCGATCCCTTCCATTCTGGCTCCATTTGCAAGGATGAAACTTGCGTATACGTTTTCAAGTGTAGCCTTAGAAACGATGATCATGACTTTGTTAATCTTGGCTTCTTTCTTGGTGGTTGGCTCTTGTACTGGCTGAAGTACTTCCATGATTGCTTGGTTTATTTAGTTTATATACAGCTTACAGGCTTCGGAATTCCAGAAATCCTACTGGCTTTTTTCAAGGGGCCGCCAGGAAACAACGCGTAGAAGCCCTTGATGTCGACTACACCGCTTTTTCCCACGCGTCGGATGGTCAGAGGAACCTCATTTTTATACTGACCTTGGAGGTAATCAACCACTTTCCAATGCTCGTCCGTCATTGTAATGCCTTCTTCGATAGCGATTTCATTGCCTACTTCTTTTGTCCATTGATTTAAATCTTTCAAGTATCCTTCATCGTTTACTTGAACCGCAGTTCCTGCCATTGTCTTTTCCATGATATTGAGTTTTTGTTTGGTTTCTAGTTCGTTGTTATTTGGTTTCTACCTCTTCGAATTCTTTTCCAGATTCGGTCATTTGTGCTGAAATAAAAGGAAGGTGTCTTCCCGTGATGAGCATGTTCCAATAGATCCATTTGAAAGCCATTTTACCCATATGGTTCATACGGCTCTCTTTGAGGAGGCTAAGTGGACCAACACCTGGAAAGGGGAATGTTCCTGTGACCGGTTCGTGTGTATAGTTGAAGTCGATCAATAAAGCCTTTCCATGACCCGTTTCGATGAAACAGTTCGCGTGTCCATCAAATTCTTCTTTGAGCGGTTTGCCATTGATGAATCGGAGCACGTTTTCGAGCAATATCTCACCTTCGAAATGCGCTACGGAACCGGCTTTTGAGGCCGGTATATTCGTTGCATCTCCAATGGCGAATATATTCTCCTTCACCTTGGATTGGAGTGTGGCCTTGTCCGTAGGTATGTAGTTCAACTCATCTCCAATTCCGGATCGTTCCATCAAATCACTGCCCTTGTTGGTCGGAACCGTGACCAAGATGTCATACGTCACTTCTTCTCCGCCGTAGTCCATAATGGTCTTGTTTTCCCCATCCACAGACATGATGTTGAAGTCGGGAATGATTTCGATATTCTTCTCCTTGAGCAAGTAATCAAGCTTCTCGGTCGCTTTTGGTTTGGTGAATGCACCGCTCATCGGCGTTGCGAAAACGAGCTCCACCTTATCACGCATTCCGCGTTCTTCAAAGAATGCGTCCGCGAGAAATGCTAATTCTAATGGAGCAACCGGGCATTTAATGGGCATTTCGGCGATGTTAATCACCATCTTACCACCTTCCCACTCGCGAAGTTTGTCGCGCAATGCCACAGCTCCTTCAAGCGTATAGAAGTCAAAAATGTCTTTGTGCCAGTGCGGTCCCATCATTCCTTCCGTTTCTTCAGGAGCGATGTTCGTTCCTGTCGCGATGATGAGAATGTCGTAGTTAAACTCCTCGCCTGTTCCCATGACTACCTTGTCGCGATCAGGATAAATTCTGTCTATTTCACCCAAGACTAAGTCCACTCCTTTAGGGATGAATTTTTCAATGGGTTTGACAATCTCTTCAGGCTCGTACACTCCAAACGGAACGAAGAGGTAGCCAGGCTGATAGTGATGTTGAGTTCGTTGGTCAATGATAGTGATAGACCAGTCATCTGCGAGCGCTCTCCTTAAATGATTACTCATCAAAGTGCCAGCGGTTCCCGCTCCGAGGATGATGATGTTCTTTTTCATAAGACTTTGCTTTGGCTTTTTATTTCAGGTCAAAAGTATTGGCGCGAAAGAGCGGAAAACATGACTGAACTCAGGGTAGATGTTGAGATTGCAACTGTGACAAAAGTCACATGGAACGTGCATTTGAGGAAACCTGATTGGCTACCTTTGTGCTCAATCCATGATCCCGGTATGAAGGCGTATTTTAAAGCAAGGTTGTCTAAGCGGCAATATGAGTTGGCTCGGTCGATGAACTATGAATTCAAGCGATGGAAATGTCGCATAGGTGCCCCAAAGCAGTATGATACGAAGCTGACGAAACTCCATCTGGGATGTGGGGATCGTCATCTTGAAGGGTGGCTGAACGTGGATCTATGGGCTAGTGATTTGAATCTTGATATCGCGAATGGGAGCCTTCCTTTTCGCCAAGAGCAATTCGAAGACATTGTCAGTCAACATGTGATAGAACACCTGACCATCGAAGACGAACTGATTCCATTGCTCACCGAATGTTTCCGATGCCTGAAATCAGGAGGTGAAATGTGGTTGTCTACGCCAGACATGGCAAAAGTGGCCAAGTCATACGTAGACCAAAACAACCGAGACATGGTGGAAGACCGCAAGAAGCGCCTCCCACAATGGGGATTAGATGGTATGCCCGATCAGCATTTCATGAATAACATGTTTCATCAAGAGCTAGAGCACCGAAATCTATTTGACCAAGGCATGTTGGAGTGGACCCTTGCACAGGCGGGGTTTTCTCAGTTTGAGCGGGTAGACGAAGCAACACTCTTGCGGCGTTACCCTGAGTTTCCCCCCAGAAACGACGACTATCAATCCATCTATATGAAGGCAACCAAAACATAGTGTCGTGGGGTGGTTGAAATCACATGGTTTTCTCGTTCTTATACTCATCGTTGCTGCGATCGTTCGGTTTTGGGGCTTTCCCGAGATGGATTACCACCACGATGAAATCAGCGCGCTGCTGAGGACGCACGTAGACTCTTTCGACGTGCTGGTCGCCCACGGTATTCGAGTAGATGGACATCCGGGCTTTGTACAATGGTTTCTTTGGGTATGGACTGCCTGGTTTGGGTACGCGCCGTGGATTGTGAAACTTCCCTTTATACTGAGCGGCATTGCATCGGTCGGCTTGATGTACGGTGTGGGCAAGTCGTTGTTTTCAAATCGCGTGGGGTGGATGGCCGCCGTGTTGATGGGAGTCATGCAATACGGGGTCATCTACAGCCAATGGGCGCGGCCATATGCTTTCGGCATGTTCTTCCTATTAGTGGCCACTTGGTCATTGTCCAACTACCTTAAGTTCAACAGGATCCGCGCCCTGCTCATCTTCGCATTTGCCGCGGCCCTGTGCGGGTATTCCCACTATATGGCCTTGCTTCAGGTGATCGTAGTCGCAGGAATGTTGATTGTGTTCAAATCAAAAAGGTCGCAATGGAAGTGGCTCATTACAGGGTCATTGTTCGCGTTCTTAATTTGGGTACCACACCTCAACGTCACGCTTCATCATCTGGTCCTCGGCGGCATTGGTGATTGGCTGCAACCGCCAAAGGCTGATTTTTGGGTGAAATTATTGGCAGTAAGCTTCAACCATTCGTGGTGGGTCGGAGGGTTGCTCATCTTTCTCATCGCCGGGTCCCTGGCTCGGTTTCGGTGGATTCGGAAGGACTGGATTCTTCGCGGCTTGTTGCTGGGGATGACGGTGATTCCCTATACCATCGTCTACTTGTATTCGCATCAAGTAAACGCCATAATGCATGTTGGAAGCATGTTTTTCATCCTGCCATTTCTCTTTTTGTTCGTGGCGAGTTTTGTCCAAGCCTATCATCGGGATACCGTTCTGATTTTTGGGATTTTGATCATGGTAACAGGAGTGCAAACGCTGTTTGGAAGCAGGCAGCACGTCGCCATGAATCTGCGTACGGAATACCAAGACCCATTGCGGTATTTAGACGAGTTGCGAGCGGATCAAGCACTCCAGTTAGACAATAAAAAGATAAGGGTAGCCATGGATTTGCGTCCCGATGCTGTTCGTTTTCTGCATGAGAACGCCATCGTAGATTATTCTAGGGTTGAATTGATCGAACCCCTTTGGAAGCGAGGCCTTTGGAGCCATTACTTGGACACGACCAACGCTGATGCGTTATGGATAGTGACTACTCCTGCCTCTGTGCCAGAGTACTTGACCACGGCACAGTGCTACTTCCCCTCCTACACAGCTGGCAGGTCTTATCACACCGGAAACGCGCACTTGTTGTTGAGGAAGGACCCTGCTACCCGCATTGATTTGAAGGCAATGGATGCCGACCAAAACCTGTCAGGAGAAGAATTTGGAAGGTCGTTGAGCGCGGAACTTTCAAATAAACCAGGCTTCCATTTTTTATTGGTGAGCGCCGGCTTTTCAGGCCGATACGTCGGCAATGCACAGCTCGTGTACGAGTGGACGGCAAATAATGGCATGAAGGCTTGGAGAGCATCATTTTTCAAAGATTTCCGTCAAGCTTCACCCAAGCAACAAGCCTTGCTCGGAGGGGATGTACGCGATCTCCCTGGCTTCGAATCGGGAGGAGTGCTAAAAGCCTATGTATGGAATCCTGGCCTCAACGCAATCAGAGTGGATCGAATGCAGGTGGTGCAGTGCAAAGGCATCAGTGGCAGGTACGGCCTCTTCGGTGAAGTGAGTACACGCTGAATTCGAGTGGCGTCATCAAAAGGCAAAGTCTGCTTATCTTGGTACAATTAATTTCTGATCCGATGAAAGCTATCACCACCCTCTTTTCGTTTTTGATGCTGTGCACCACCTTGTACGGTCAAACCATGTTCATCGACTATTCTGAACGGACGTCTGAAAACACAGCAGCCATTCATATCATGGAAGCTAGGCAGACGATCGAAACGGAAGAATTCAATGACATCATCGAAGCAAAGACCAAATTGATCCGTATTATAGAGAACTACCGCACGGCGGGGTATGAAGTAAAGGCGACAAGCGTGAGCACCCATGAGCACACCAAACGATTCCACTACCACTATCAATACATCCTTCAACAGCCTGCCATACCGGATCATGGCGGCTCTGCCTCTCAAAAAGAACCCTTTCAAAAGCGAATGAAGCGAAAGGGTGAAGAAGAAACGGATGGCCCTGATTCAGACAACGCCACCAAGGCAGGTGCAACTGAACTTTCACCTGCCAAGCCGGTCGAAAAAAAGAAGGTCGACTACTAGGTCCTCACTTATCGCTTTGTAATGCTGGCAATGGCGAAAGCCTTGTTGGTTGATGCACACAAACCTTCCCGGTTTTGTATTTTTGTAGTCCGCTAAACCAGTACTCCACATGCAGCAAACAGCACCTTATCAACCAAAAAACAAAATCCGAATCGTCACTGCCGCCTCCTTGTTTGATGGGCATGATGCAGCCATCAACATCATGCGGCGGATCATTCAAAGCACGGGTGCGGAAGTCATTCATCTGGGCCATGACCGAAGCGTTGAGGAGGTTGTAAATTGTGCCATACAAGAAGATGCTCAGGCCATTGCGATGACCAGCTACCAAGGGGGGCACATGGAGTATTTCAAGTACATGCACGATCTTTTGAAGGAGAAGGGAGCTGCGCACATCAAGATATTTGGCGGAGGTGGAGGCACGATACTTCCCGAAGAGATCAAAGAATTGCATGCATATGGAATTTCACGCATTTATCATCCGGATGATGGTCGCTCTATGGGATTGCAAGGAATGATCAATGACATGCTGGAGCGATGCGATTTCCCGACGGGGTTGAACCTGAATGGGGAAGTTGGACATCTGTCAGCAAAAGACCGGGGTTCCATTGCACGGTTGATCTCCGCTGCTGAGAACAATCCCGATGGTTTTAAAGATGAACTTGCGAAGATCCATCAATTGGCCGCAAAAAGCGCTGCTCCTATCCTAGGCATTACAGGAACCGGCGGCGCAGGAAAGAGCTCGCTTGTAGACGAATTGGTCCGACGATTCTTGATCGATTTCAAGGACAAAACCCTGGCCATCGTTTCGGTGGATCCCTCAAAAAGAAAGACTGGAGGAGCCCTGCTCGGAGACCGAATTCGTATGAATGCCATTCGAAACGACCGCGTGTACATGCGTTCGCTCGCGACTAGGCAGAGCAATCTGGCGCTGAGCAAGCATGTGAAAGAAGCGCTGAGCATCCTAAAGGCTGCCCAATTCGATTTGATCATTCTTGAAACTTCTGGAATTGGCCAAAGCGACACTGAGATATTGGATCACAGCGATGCGAGCCTGTATGTGATGACCCCAGAATTTGGCGCCGCAACCCAACTCGAAAAAATCGACATGCTCGATTTCGCAGACATCGTCGCGGTCAACAAGTTTGACAAGCGTGGCGCCTTAGATGCGGTACGTGACGTCAAGAAGCAATACCAACGCAACCACCAATTATGGGATGCAAAAGCAGAAGATATCCCTGTTTTTGGAACCATCGCGAGCCAATTCAATGATCCTGGAATGAACACGCTGTACAAGGCGATCATGGATCTGTTGGTGGAAAAAGCGGGAGCCGCCTCCCTCAAATCAACCTTTGAGATAACGGACGAGATGAGCGAGAAAATTTTCATCATTCCGCCGGCTCGCACTAGGTATTTGAGTGAGATTGCTGAAAACAACCGCTCGTATGATAAATGGGTGAACGAGCAGAGCGAAATCGCGGATATGTTATACGCCATGTCTAGAACCATCGAAGAGATAGGTAACGACAATAACGGACAAGCACTTGCGGCATCGATTCAAGAAAAATTAGAGGAGGGTAAGAAAGACCTCGATCCGCACAATTGGGACCTGCTCCAAGACTTCACGCAGCAAATGCAGCGATACAAAGACGAGTTTTACTCTTTCTCAGTCAGAGACAAGGAGATCAAGATCAAGACGCATTCAGAGAGCTTGAGCCATTCGCAGATTCCGAAAATCTCCACCCCGAAATACCGGAGCTGGGGCGATATTCTTCGATGGAGCCTCCAGGAGAATGTACCCGGGCAATTTCCATACACCGCCGGGCTGTTTCCGTTCAAACGCGAAGGAGAAGACCCTACCCGCATGTTTGCCGGCGAAGGCGGCCCCGAACGCACCAACCGTAGGTTCCATTACGTCAGTCTCGGAATGCCAGCCAAGCGCTTGAGTACGGCATTTGATTCGGTCACACTGTACGGCAACGATCCCGACCATCGACCTGATATTTATGGTAAAGTCGGCAACTCAGGCGTGAGCATTTGCTGCCTCGACGATGCGAAAAAGCTCTATTCAGGATTCGATCTTTCTGACCCGAAGACTTCTGTCTCCATGACCATCAATGGGCCTGCACCAATGCTTCTCGGCTTTTTCATGAATGCTGCGATCGACCAATCATGTGAAAAATACATCAAGGCAAATGGCCTTGAGAGCAAGGTAGAGGCAAAGCTCAAAGAACGCTGGGAAGACCGAGGACTCACACGTCCTAAGTACCAAGGAGAATTGCCAGAAGGCAACGACGGCTTGGGCTTGATGCTCCTAGGGGTAACAGGAGACCACGTCCTAGATGCCGAGGTCTACGCCAAGATCAAGGCAGAAACGATGAGCGTAGTTCGCGGTACGGTGCAAGCCGACATCCTCAAGGAAGACCAAGCACAAAACACCTGCATCTTTAGCACGGAGTTCGCTCTCCGCCTCATGGGGGACGTGCAACAGAGTTTCATCGAACACCAAGTGCGCAACTTTTACTCGGTTTCGATCAGTGGATACCACATCGCAGAAGCGGGTGCAAATCCGATCACACAGCTGGCCTTCACTTTGGCCAATGGATTTACCTACGTAGAATACTACTTGAGCAGAGGGATGGACATCAACGATTTTGGTCCCAATCTTAGCTTTTTCTTCAGCAATGGCATCGATCCAGAGTACGCCGTCATTGGTAGAGTAGCGCGGAGGTTATGGGCGAAAGCCTTGAAGCACAAATACGGTGCAAACCCGCGGGCTCAAATGCTGAAGTACCACATCCAAACGAGCGGAAGGAGTTTGCACGCGCAAGAAATTGACTTCAACGACATTCGAACAACGCTCCAGGCCCTGTATGCCATCTATGACAACTGCAACTCTTTGCACACCAATGCCTACGACGAAGCGATTACCACCCCAACGGAGGAAAGCGTGCGCCGAGCGATGGCGATTCAACTGATCATCAATAAGGAATTGGGACTAGCCAAAAATGAGAACCCATTGCAAGGCTCCTTCATCATTGAAGAATTAACCGAGTTGGTGGAAGAAGCGGTCTTGACCGAATTTGATCGCATCACCGAAAGAGGCGGCGTGCTCGGAGCGATGGAAACCATGTACCAGCGCAGTAAAATTCAAGAAGAGAGCTTGTACTACGAAACCTTGAAGCATACTGGTGAGTTCCCGATCATTGGGGTGAATACGTTTTTGAGTTCCAAGGGAAGTCCGACGATCCTTCCAAAAGAGGTGATCCGTGCGACCACGGAAGAGAAGGAGTACCAGATACAGATGCTCAAACAATTGCAAGAGGCCTATGCAGATAAGCAAGAGAGGCTATTGAGGGATTTACAGCTCGCGGCAATCAACAATCGCAATATGTTTGAGGAATTGCTCGAAGTGTGTAAGTACTGCTCACTTGGCCAGGTAACCCACTCTCTCTTTGAAGTTGGAGGAGAGTATCGAAGGAACATGTAAGTCTCCCGAACGCTTCAGCTTTTTTGGCCTTTGTTTAGCTTTTCTAAAAACCGCCGCTCGGCATCGTATCCTTGTTTCATCGCAAACATGGTGACACTTTCTGAAAGGCGCGTAACCAAGAATAATAGTTTACCGGGTGTGGTATGAATGGAGCGAAACTTTTTTCGTCGCAGTTGTTTTAGAATCATCTTCACTGCATAGCCCTTTGGTGCGGCCTTAATGCCAGGACGCGAAGGAACGGGTTCAAGCGAACCGTCTGGAGCCAACGTGCGTTTGACCTCATCATTTTCAGTAAAACCAAGGCAAGCGTAGCCCACGAAAACGCCATGGCGCTTCATTTCCTTTCGCAAGCTTTGTGCGACGCCAATCATCGCCATCTTACCCGCCGAATAGATCGAATGCCCGCCAAGCCCGTGAAGGCCAGCAAGGCTGGAAATAAACAATACGCTTCCTTTCGATTTTCTCAGATGCGGAAGCGCGAAATGGGTAACCAGCATGGATCCCGTTGCGTTAGAGTCGAGGACCTCACGGATAACCTTAGGTGCAGAATCTTCAAGGTCACCATACGATGACATTCCTGCGTTGTTGATCAATACATCAATTCCTCCGAAGCGCTCTACAGTTTTATCAATCAATGACTTCGCCCCAATGTCTGTGGTGATGTCTGCAGGTACGTACTGAGTTCGGTCGCCCGCAAAACTGAATTCCTCGGCGAGTGCTTGGGCTTTGGACGCAGAGCGGCCGTTGATGACGACCTTGGCGCCTTGGGATAAGAAGGCATGTGCCAGCGCTTTGCCCACCCCTTGTGTGGAACCCGTTATGAGTACTGTTTTATTTGCGTATGCGTCGCCCATGTTATACGTATCCGTTGCTTTTAAACCAAGCAGCACATTCATCGATTGCTTGAGAAACTGGTGTTTGAGGCATCTTCAATTCCGATACGGCCTTTTCAGGAGAGAAGTAGTTCCCAGCCGTGCTCATCCGCGCCATCGTAAAGCTCAATTTTGGTGTCGTATTCGAAACACGCGCCCAAATGGACAGAAATGCGCCGCCAATCAGCGTCAGCACATGGGGCACCTTCCGGAGCTTCCGCTTTACTCCTAATCGTTCGAAAACCAACGTGAAGAATTGCTTGTACGTCAGGTTTTCGCCTGCGGCCAAGTAGCATTCTCCTAGCCTTCCTAGATCTATCGCGTTGACCACTGCGCGTGCCACGTCCTTGGAATACACAAAATTCCTTCCTCCGGCGGAATAACCCGGTACATTTCCTTGCAACGCGTTCAGTATCATTTTACCTGACGAAGGCCCCGAATCATAGGGTCCTATCATAAAGGTTGGATTCACTACCACTACAGGAAAGTTGTCTTCTTTGAATTTCTTGAGCAATTCGGTTTGGACCGCGTGTTTTGAGTCCATGTAGTCAATGCCGTACTTGGCGGCGCGGTAGGTCCCTCTTTCGACACCAGGGTTTTCCTGCGTTCCCGCGTCAAAAGAATTGGCCGTTCCGATGTGAATGAATCGCTTTATTCCTGCCTTTTCAGCTGCCTCGGCGAGTTTTAGCGTCGCGTCATAATTGATCGCCCAGACCCGCTTATCTCTGCGTGGCCAAATGGAAGTAGATGCCGCCGCGTGCACCACGTAATCGCATGCCGCAAGCCACTTGTCTAAAGGGAGGTCTTTGCACAAGTCGCCGGTATCTATCTGCATATCCAGCCCTTCGATCACCGAAGTATTGCTTCCTGGGTAGATCAATCCATGCACTTCATATCCATCAGAAATGAGCGTTCTAACGATGCTAGCACCTAGCATTCCATTGGCTCCAGTAACAAATACCCGTTTTTTCATCGATCGTTTTGACGGCTTTGAGGCGCGCGATTGGCGCCCGAATGCGGCTGTTTTTTTCAGGCTTCAAGAATACGGAATTATCCAGTGATGCGTCTACTCGAACAGGCCTTTGGCTACGGTAATTTCACACACTGAATTCCTATGGAACCATGGATGAAAACGCTAGGAACTTATATCGAGAATAAACGCGTCGATGTGACTGCATCAATCTGCAACTATTCTGGGTACACGCTAAAGATGGGCAGTTATTTTTGCGCCATGCCGCGAATGATTATATGCTTATTCCTCTGCATCGTATGCGGCGCATCTTCGAGGGCATCGGTTGAATTAGGAAAAGCGCCTGAACCCATTGGAGAATTTGATTTTGTTCGCATTCCACTCAAGCGCGCCGGTAACTTGATTTTATTGGAAGCGAAAGTGGAGGGACAACTCGGTTATTTCATCCTGGATACAGGAGCCCCTTATTTGGTACTGAATGCAACCTACTTCGGAAAAGACCAAGTCAGCGAACAGCGCGTAATGACTGGCGTGAATGGCGGAAGTGATACGGTTCATGTGATTGAAGTTTCTTCTTTAGAACTCCGATCCTTGTCGTTTAACCACCTCGAAGCAGACTTGATGGACCTTGGAGCCATAGAAAATCGCAAAGGGATCAAAGTGCTCGGCTTGCTCGGTCTGAACATGTTTTTGAAACTAGAAATGCGATTGAACTTGGGTAAGTTGCTCCTCGAACTGCACCGTGTGGACAAGACAGGAGAATCGCTATCCCCACTTGCTGAATGCACTGCGGAGGAGGCTGTGCTTGGGTTCAAGCTGAAGAACAATGTAATCCTACTCAAAGGAACGGTAAATGGGCAAAAACTTACCTTTTGCTTCGATACTGGGGCGGAAGTTACCGTGCTTTCCAACTCCCTCGAGGAGGACGTCTACGAAGCGGTAACCATCACCAATAGCATGCAGCTCATGGGCAGTTCGGGTCGTTCGGTCTACGTGCTTCAAGGAAACCTCGATGCTGTTAATTTTGGGATTCCGCTAAGGAATTGCCGAGTAGTGATTTCTGACCTCGCAGGCATGAGTGATGCCTTCGGAGTGTCCATCGACGGCATGATCGGCTTTGACTTGCTGGCTCGAGGTTCAGTGGTGATTAATTTTAAAAAACGAAGCCTTACCTTTTGTCCAAGCATATGAATCAAGGCATTCGAAATACGACTTTGGTGATCCTCTTCTCCGTTATGCAGGTGTGGGTGCTCGGTCAATCCATTTCATTTCGCATTGAAGGAAAAACGGTCTGCCAGGAAATTGATTTAAATATGGGGATGGAGGCCTTGGATAGTTGCCTTTATTCGTTAGGTTTCGACAGCGTTGTGCACGGACTTCCGGTAGTAGGAGCTACCCGTGATGGTTGGCGTGTAGCAGAACGAACGGAGGACAAATTGCTTCTCAAACGAGACTTGGCTTCATTCGATGAAATGGAATGGACAAAAGGCGAAATTCAGATGGAAGGAGGACCTAAGGTTGAGTTTGACTTAACTCGCAGCTTGGCGGATTTTGGTTTTAATTCGGGTAGAATCAGACATGTTCAAGATTTGAGTAACGGCCAAACCCGATTCTTCTTGAAAGGATTCGACGACGCGGGCGACGTATACCTCTCCGGTAATTTTTGCAATTGGAGTACACTGAAATACCCCATGAAAAAAGTAGAACATGGCTGGATGGTTGAAATTGACTTAGAACCAGGAGTTTGGGGATACAAATTTGTGGTTGACGGTGAATGGGTATTGGATCCACAGAACAAAGACACCTACTTCGATGGGTTCGGTCACCACTGGAGTTGGGATCAGTCCGCAAATGCCACGTTTGGTAACGAGAATAACCTATTTGTCAAGACGAACCATGTCTTCAGGCTTCCAGGACATACAGAAGCCGAAAAGGTGGTGCTCTCCGGTGATTTTACTGCATGGAATGAAACGAAGCCCGAGATGCGTAAAACGGAGAAAGGATGGTCACTCCCCGTATACCTCAACCAAGGCACGCATCGATATAAGTTCGTGCTCCACCAAGGTCGATGGTTACCGACGCGAGAGTGGATTCTCGATCCGGCAAATCCGCACCAACGTACGGATGAAAATGGCATCGTCAACTCGGTGTTGGAAATTGGCGAACCTACCCAATTTGTACTGCCCGGATTTTCAGATGCCCAGCAAGTCATCTTAACCGGAGATTTCATCGACTGGAGTGAACGGGAGCTAAAAATGAAACGTGGCAACGACGGATGGTATTTACCTTACGTTCTCGCTCCTGGAAACTATGCGTACAAATACGTCGTGGATGGAACATGGATGCTTGATCCGACAAATCCGATCACTGTCGGAGAAAGTGATTACCTCAATTCTGTCAGGTCGGTTGGCGCCAATACCACGTTTGAACTGAAAGGTTTTCCAAATGCCAAAGACGTGGGCCTCAGTGGTACTATCAACGGTTGGCATCCCACGGGTTATACATTGCAACGAACCGAAAGCGGGTGGGAAATCCAAGTGTTTGTACCCAAAGGCAAGGCCTTGTACAAGTTTATCGTAGACGGACAATGGATGCCGGACCCAGGCAACAGTCAAAAGGAACACAACGAATTTGGCGAGTTCAATTCGGTGTTGTGGGTAGAATGACGAGCGCGTTCTACGCAGCACAGACCGTCAAAATTGATAGTGCAATTGCACCAATCCTGAATCATACGAACGAGAAGACACGAGCGTAAGTTGAGAAGCTGGAATCCCATCGTGAAACAACTTAATTCCAGCCCCCAGCGTTACAGGTACAATCGATAGAATCAACTCATCGATGCAGTTTTTACGCAACATTTCGTTCGCCACAGCTGCACCGCCATCACAGTAAATGTTTTTACCAGGCTTGGCTTTCAATTCAGAAACGAGTTCGAGGATGGAGCCTGGCCAGAAGGTGATTCCATGTTCGCTGCCGCTTTGTTTTCTAGTAATGACATAGGTTTCCTTATCGCGATGTGGGAATTCACCCGTTTGTGCTTTCACCCACATGAAGGTACGTCGACCTAAAATCACGGTATCCACCCCTTCCACAAAAGCGGCGTACCCGTAATCCTCGTTTTCCACTTTTACCGATTCTAAGAAACTAAGGTCGTCATCCGGGCCAGCGATGTAGCCGTCAACAGACATAGCAATGTAGAGAATAACGTTGCGTTGAGACATGGCATGCAGTTTTAACCTGCCTAAAATAGAAAAGTAGCGTCAGTTGACTGCAAACCTCGCTCTACTGTTTCTCTGGTTGGGGTAGAGATTGCCCTATTGCTTAAAAGTGAAAGATGGCCATGAACGAGCTGACCGCGGAAATATGGGTTTGCATTCCTTGCGTGCGCGTCTTCGAAAAATCGTCTTGCCAACCATCTGAGAACTCATACAGCGAGTAGGAATCTTTATAGGACACATCAAATCGCGTATCGATCAAAAAACTCAATCGGTTCGTGATGAACATTTCAAGTCCCACGTTCGGACTTAGTCCTAAAACCGCATTTCGCTGTTTTTCCAAGTAATTCGGCCCAGAAGATTTGCGCTCGTAGATACCCCCTGCCAAATCTACTCCAATGATGGGCATGAATCTGCCTAGCATGACATGGTATTGGTAGCCGAGGTGGACGTTAAACGCGGATTCATCGTAGCTAGAAAAGCCCCAACCGCCATCGGAGGTGTTCGTGTTGATCAATCCGCCAACCATCACTCGAAAGGCTCCTTCATCGGTGTAGTACTTGTAACCTAGGCCGGGCATGGGAAAAAATTTACCGCTTGTTTCTCCTCCTCCGATGATTCCAAATCCGACCGAGTGGCGAAGGTTGCGAAATCGGTCCTCTTCTTGGACTTCGGGAACAGCTTCTGTAGCTTGTTCGATTTGTGCAAAAGCAAGCTGGGCGACAAACAGGGTCAAGACAAGGAGCAAAGGACGTTTCATGGTTTGGGGTTTGATTGTGTTCACAAAGCTGAGAAAAGATATATGAATTGCATCAGGTGTTATCGCTCTCAATACGATGAAAACTGCTTTTTATTTCTTCCAAAGACGATTGGAATGAGTGAACGGCAAGGTTGGATCCCCAAATAAGAAACAAGTGGATCGATTCAGAGGTGTGAAACATTCGATCCTCAGCTTGTACCTTTGAAGGGTGAGCCAACTGAACGTTTTTGCATTGTTGATTCTGCTATCGGTTTCAATTGCTTGTCATAGACAAAGCATGAGCGCTGTCGATTCAGCTACTTCAGTGGCTGCAGCGGATGCGCGAAGCGCGGATTCAGTAGAGGAGATGTCAGGCATCGAAGGGCCAATGCCGACGATCATTGTCGGAAAAATCGTCGAACGTTGGATCGATAGCGAGCGTTTTGAAGGCGACCAGCACCCCTGCGACCGATCTCCGTGTGAAGCAAAGGTGGAAGTGATTGCGCTTACCCAAATTGGGAATGATTTTAACGGTGAGATAGAAGCTGGTGAAGTGTTGAAGGTTCATTTTGACTTCTCCTTAAATCCGACCGATGCACTTTTTCCAGAACTGAATACCCCCTTGGATGGTTTACTTGTAGATGACCTATTTCAGGCATCGATACAAACGTCAACAGACACGGACCACGCCGACCGTTATCGGATCAATGTTTACGAGAAAATAAAAAAATGACACGAAGAGTTACCAAAGGCATTGCGTTCTTGGCATTGGCCAGCGCCACCATCGTCTGCACCGTTTGGAGTTTTACCCGCGAACCCGTGGAAGCGAAGAAAGAAGAGACGAACGGAGAGGTCCTCCACGAAGGGCGCTGGGAATATTTGTACAGCCGATTGGTCGACCCACGAACGGGCGAAATCCCTGCCAATATCCGCATGCGTGAAATGGCCTTTGCGAGCAGACTTCCCAAGGCTGATGTGCTGCGCGATTCCATCGCCGTTGATTTTAAAAGCATCGGTCCATACAATGTAGGAGGAAGGACGCGCGCCATTGCCATCGATAGAATGAACCCAGATACCTACATCGTCGGGGGAGTGACCGGTGGGGTTTGGCGCACAAGCGATGCGGGTCAATCTTGGACCCGGGTTTCGAAGAGCATGGATCATCCTGCCACGTCTTACATCATTCAAGATCCGAGGTCGGGAAAGAATGAGACGTGGTACTACGGATCGGGCGAAACGATCGGCAACTCTGCTTCGAAAAGCTTCAGCGCTTTGTATCGAGGAAGTGGTATTTGGAAATCGACCGACAATGGACTGACGTGGAATCACCTCCAACATACCGCCTCGCTTCAACACAAATCTTCGGATTGGGAAGTCGTGCACAGCATGTGCATGGATCCAACGCGCAACGACAGCGACGTCGTCTTTGCGGCAATCAAAAAAGGCATCGTTCGAAGCAACGATGGCGGCACTACGTGGAAATATGTTTTGAAGACGGGATCTTCCGCAGATTTCACCCGTGTGGCGTCCACTTCCGATGGCGTTTTTTATGCATCGATTTCAAACGATGCTTCCTCAAACCGCGGATTTTGGCGATCGGATAACGGCTTGGATTGGGTACTGATCAGTCCGAATGGTTTGGCTGGAAGTCATGATCGAACCGTCATTGCAGTGGCTCCTTCTGACGAAAACATTGTTTTCTTCTACAGCTACGCTCCTGGCGCTGGTTACAATAGCGCGATACTTTGGCGGTACAAATATCTTTCAGGTGACGGCACCGGAGCTGGTGGCGAATGGCAAAATCGAACCTCCGGATTGGCCTCTTCCAGCATCAATATGCAAGGAGGATACAACATGGTTCTCGGCGTGAAACCCGACGACGAAGACGTGGTTTTTCTCGGTGCTACCAATTTAATCCGGTCCACTAATGCCTTTGCCGATACGTTTCAAGTAACGCAAATCGGGGGTTATGCCATCGATGGCGACACCTTGTACAATTATTTTGTGGGAGGAGGCAAGCATTATCCGGATCAGCAAAACCTAGCTTTTCGTCCGGATGACCCTGACGTCTTAATCAGCACCACAGATGCAGGGGTGCACCGCGCTCAAAATTGCATGTTGGATACCATGGAGTGGGTTGGCTTGTTGAATGGATACAACGTGACTCAATTTTACGGGATTGCGATCGACGAAAAAACGACCGGAAGCGAGGTGGTCATAGGAGGAACACAAGACAGAGGGTCACACTGGACTGATCAAGCCGATGCGGAACATTTGTGGTCACACGTGCGGGGAGCCGATGGAGCGTACTGCGATATCGAAGACGGGGCTGGACACTATTACATCAGCACGCAATACGCAAACATAGAGCGATGTAAAATCGACAATACGGGCGAAAAGTATGCCGCTGAGAACATCATGCCAAAGCAACTCGGAAGGGGCTCAGGATCGGGATGGTTGTTTGTGCATCCATTTACGTTGGACAAGGCCAACAATGAAATCATGTATTTGCCCAATGAAGGCACGATTTGGCGCAATACGAACATCACGGAAACCGATAGTACGACGCTGTTCAGCGATTGGAGGCAGATTGCCAACCTCGGAAGCCGAATCACGGCGATTGCGTCCAGTCCAAGTGACGAAGGAGTAGTATATGCAGGAACTACAAATGGTCGGATCTTTAGGCTGGACAGCGCACATACTTTTTCGAGTCCACAACCCATTCCCGCAAGTGATAGCATCAAGAATGGCGGATACACCTCATGCATTGCGGTTCATCCAAATGACCCTATGAAGGCCATTGCCGTTTTCAGTAATTACAATTGCCGAAGCATGTGGTACACCGAAGATGGGGGAGGCAACTGGATGGACATCGAAGGAAATTTGGCCGGAGAGCCAGACCCTGGCGTGCCAGAGAGCCTTTGGTTCATTGGAAATGGCCCGTCGATCCGTTGGGCGACCATTGTGCCTACCGGAGCCAATGAAGATGTGTACTTCATCGGCACCAGTGTGGGCGTGTTTTCAACGGCCAAATTGGAAGGGGAAGCCACCGAATGGGTGATGCAAGGTTCGCAAACCATTGGAAATGCAGTGGTAGATATGCTCAAGTACAGAACCACCGATGGATGGCTCGTTGCGGGGTCCCATGGCAAAGGGATGTACGCCGGCCATGTGTCCCTGATCGATACAACTATGCCTCCCGTCCCGGAAGGAATAGGGCAGCGAGAAAATGCATCGAGCGTTTCGGTTTTTCCGAATCCCACCAGCGGAGCAGTGACCTTGCGTCTCGAGGGATTTGAATCCGGCGCCGTAGCGGTGGTCGTCTATGACCAAGTTGGAAGATCCGTCAAACACCAGTCGTGCGCTTGGTCGCCAAACAACCCTCAATTTAGCCTCGACTTGACGGGATTGCAACCGGGAACGTACTTTGTTGAAATCCGACAAACCGATAATTGGCTGATGGAGCCAGTAGTAATCCGATAACACGGGAACGGAGAGTAGATCTAGCAGTATGCGTTGGTTTGACTCGACCGTTTTCTAGAAGGTTTAACAGGACGATCGTCGAGAACCGTTCAAGGCCCACTCACGCACCTGGTAGTGAGCACCCTCAGGGTTTGATTTTCAATTTCTTGATTGCCTTCACAGGCCCCGGACACTTGTGTTCGTGACAAATCAGGCAATTCTGAAGCATGCTGTTGAATGCGGATACTTGTTCCGATTGCGAGGATTCAAAGAGTTGGTAATTGACTAGAAAAGCTTCGGCCATGGCCTGGTAGGTTTCATCGATTTTTTCGGGTTCAGATGCATGCGCTGTTTGAATCCGCTTGAATTCCTCGAGGAAGTCCGTTTTCACCACGTAACCTGCCTTGATGGAGTCCTTGACAAGCGCCATCTCATCGTACATTTTCCGCATCAATAGAGCGAGCTCAGCCCGTTCAACGCCGTTGATCACCTGTACGCCGTTCTTCATTTCGTCGCCTGCTTTTACTTCATCTGCACGTTGCGTACACCCTATGATGACAAACACCATCGCCAAAGCGCTCAAGGAAATTCGATTCATGGATCAAATATGAGCATTATCTTTTGGCCAAATTAGCATCAGAATCCCAGCCATGAAGAATTCATTCGTCCTCATCATCCTTGCAGTTCTCGCCAACATTGGGCTCTCCCAAACAGCGCACTATTTCACCGATCCTGAGGTGGTGGCACACGCATCGGAGTTTGGAAACATTCGCCCTCACATCGTGTCGTTTGAAGACGGCGTTGGTGTGATTTGGTCCAAAGCCAATGGAAACTTGTACTTTTCATACAAACACGGCGACGGCGATTTTTCTGATCCATTCAAACTCAATCAATCAGTCGGAAACGTATTTGCTGCGAGTTATGGGGGTGCAGATATTGCAGCGCAGGGGGATGAACTGATTGCCACGTTCATGACAACGCCCTTTTTAGAGGCAAAGGTGTACTGGACGCATTCCACCGATCGCGGTGCGACGTGGTCCAGTCCGGCCCTGCTCGATTTGCCAGATTCCATCATCCCTTTTTTACCCACCATCGCGATCGACCAAGCGGGTGACCCTTCCATACTGACCATGGCGTACGACAGCAATTACGCAAACCCACAGTATGCGGTGGTGCGCTCTGACAACGGAACTTGGTTCAGTGAGTTGATCGATATATCAGCCGAGGCGCCTCATGAAGTGTGTGACTGTTGTCCTGCACATATACTCTCAGGTGAAGGCGCCGACGTAGCCTTGTTTAGAAACAATGACAACAACATCCGCGACATCTGGTATGCTTCGCTTGCCGCAGAGAGCAACCAAGCCGATACCGTGTTCGATATCGACCCCAGCGACTGGTTTATCCAAGGATGTCCGTCTACCGGGCCTGATGGTGCTTATACTTCAAGTGGCATTCACACGGTTTGGATGTCGTCGGCATCAGGAGTGGGACAAGTCTTGATCAGCTCGATCGATACCGAAAGTCATGCTGCCACTTCAGCATACCTTCACCTCACTGAGCACGATCAATACACACCGAGGATCGCGGCATCGGGGGACACCATTGGAGTGATGTTCGAGCAGATCGATAGCCCGGTGATCACGTCGGTGCTCATGTATTCTGTTGATGGGGGAGAGACGTTTTCGGAACCCATCGACATTGTGGGGGATTCAGCGCGTATTTACAACGCACCTGACATTGCCTTCTCGAAAGGAGGATTTGATCTGGTGTATCGCGACATATTTGACGGCACGATGCAGTACAAGCGCATGGAGTTCGGGTTTCCGGTATCCAGCGGCCTTGAACTACCAAATCCAACGATCAGCATCTATCCGAACCCCAGTGGTCAGCTCATTTATTTAAGTGGAATAGATGGGAGTGTCGATGCAGCGCTATACGACGTCCGATTTCAGTCCGTGGGTGAAGTGAATGGTCTTGTTAAAGGAAAAGGCATTGACGTGTCGCACCTCGAAAGCGGAGTTTATTTTGTAACGCTCAAAAGTCCGCACTTCACCAAGGCCATCCGATTTGTGAAGCATTAAAAAAGGCGCCCAAGAGGCACCTTTTTGTACAATCACGCCGGAATGTAATCGTGATTACTTCGTTTTCTTCGTTTCGGCTGGCTTCTCCGCTTCGTTTTTCATCTTGTCGACTTCTGAACGCTTCATCATAATTTCTTCGTTCGTTCGTTCGAGCTTCATGTTGGCTTTGTCGAGGTCCTCGATTACTTTCATGTAGGTGGCCTCGTCGATGGCTCCTTCCTGTTTTTTGGCCTCGACTTTTTGACGTGCCTCTTCAATCTTCTGCCTTCCTTTATCCAGCTCTTGTTCTGCTTCGGAAAGGTTTTTATCCGCTTCGTTGGCAGCTTCTGACTTGGAGCGCGCTTCAGAAGAACGTGATTGACCGAACTCTTTACCACTCATTTCCCCTTTGTCCTTGCCATAGGCATTTCCTTGAGCAGAGTTTTCTTTGTCCTTGGACTTCTCCTTTACTTTTCCTTTGCCAGAGGCATCGGTTTCGACCTCCTGAGATTCAGGAAGTTTTTTCCGATCATCACCCTTTTTTTCGGATCCAAGCGGCTTATCTTTCTGGCTTTCACCTTCTGACTTCACTTCTTGCTTGGCCTTTCCTTGGCTTTTGTCTTGTCCTTTTCCCTGAGCCATGCTCACCCCGGCGGATAGAAGTGTGAGCACAAGGATCGTCGTTAATTTTTTCATGATCATAAGGTGTTTAGGATGCTGTCGACATCCTGGTTTACTTCTTTGGCGTGGTCGCCGATGGATTTGGTTTCTTCTACGGTGTGTAAGTCAGCATCGCTGGCTTGCACTTCGACGTCATCGGCATTTGCTCCAGTGGAGTCAGATTCACTTGCGCCTCCGCAAGAAATAAGTAACGTCGGAAAGAAGAGAAATAGAACGAGTTTCTTCATTGTATTAAGATTAGTCATCAAACATATGTAAGAAAGTACTCATGATGGATAAAAATCGAGAAAGCCCCGCCAGTCCGCAAAGAATGACGAGGCTTCAAACCCACCTACTATGAAATACAAATGTATAAACAATAGGTGTCCCAACATATATAAGTCGTTAAAAGTAGTTGTCTAATGCAAAGGTCGATTGGCAGTAGCGTGATTTTACTAGATGCAAATGGCTTTGAAAGCATGACGGCTGGAGCATACTTCTCAGAAAGCTCCTGTGACTAAAAAAAGCCCTAAGCGGGCCTTTTATTTATCTGTAGTTTCCTTTTTCCCACCAACGAGATTCGGTGGTTTTGTCTCCTTTGAGTGCGAAGACGAGGTAGTCTTTATTGCGCCACAGGTACACGATGAAGTAATCGCCTGTCGGAATTTTATAGGAAGGAGGCAGTGCCTTGCCCGTAGGTTTTCCGTCGCGACCTATCGTGAGTTTCTGCTTTTCATAGTCGGCGAGGGCGCCTTTGTAGTACGGTTCTCCCATGCTGGTCAACACTTGATCTTTGGAAGCACCTGCGGCAACCAGTTGATCCCCGAGTGTGCGCATTATTTTTTCGAGATCACTACCGGTGGTATCGCAATAGGGGTTGTTGTATGACTTCAATCGCCGGTACTCCTTGGAGACCTCGTCGAGAGGGGCGTCTTCAATGGATTCTAACAGGGTAGAGCAACCACCTTGGGCGCGGAGGTGCATGGGTGTGCCCAAGAGAAGTAAAACAAATGCTGATAAAAATAGTCGCGTCATCATTGGATAGAATTTACCATACAAGTATAAGGAACCGTGCTCATAAGCCTACCACAACTCCGACCCGAATGGACGGCAAGACGGTGGGAGAAGTTTTGATTCGAAGAATTTCGTACAAGGCGGATATGCTGATCCCAACGTTATTTGAAACTTCTTGCAAGTAGCCGATTCCTAAGTAAAGAAAAGGAAGGTTGACCCGTTCTCCGCTTCGATCAAAGTATCCGTTGAGCACCTCGTATTCTGCGTGAGCGAAAATATTTTCGAATGCGAAGAAGCGCCCAAACGCGCTCGCACCGAGGATGTTGTTTGAAAACTGGACGTAGCGTTGATCTTTGTAGTACATGTATGTTCCCCTCACGCCCATCATGTAGCGTTTGTTGAACTGGTATCCCACCATGGGAGAGACGTTAATGAAGGTAATCGTTCCGAATTGGGCGCCGAGATTGCCGCCGAATCGGATGTGGTCCTTGATTTTGTACTCTTCTTTCGGAGGCGTTTCATCCTCCGACTCAACTTGCTCGAGGCCGCCGCTGAAATCTTGGGCGCACAACGTGTGTGGAAGGGCAAGACCCAGCGTGAGAATGGCTATCCAAACCAGCGTTATATAAAATCGTGTTTTCATCAAAACTCTAATATCGGATTCAATGGTTGCTCCACCAAGCATCAGTTGTTAAAGGTTGCATAATGGCTAGACGTTCGCCGACCTTAGGGGTTAGTATCGGCATGTTCAATTCTTTGGCTTTTGCGGTGACGCGTTCAACGGGTTCTTTCCAGGGATGCAACGCCAGTTCGAACATACCCCAATGGATTGGGATCATGGCCTTGGCGTTAAGGTCTACTGCCGCCATGGCAGATTCTTCAGGCATCATATGAATTTCCTGCCAGAGCGTATTGTATTGCCCGCATTCCAGCATCGCGATGTCAAATGGCCCATACTTTTCGCCGATGCTTTTGAATCCGTTGAAATATCCAGAATCACCGCTGAAAAAGATGTTTCGTTTGGGCGTTGTAATCACCCATGAACACCAGAGTGTAGCACCGCGGTCGTTCAGAGCCCGACCGGAAAAATGTTGAGCCGGTGTGCAAGCGAGCCGAATGCCATCCAACTGCGCTTCTTCCCACCAATCCAATTCGGTAACTATGGTTGGATCAACGCCCCATCCTACCAAATGCCCTTTGAGTCCAAGCGGAACAAAAAAGCGCTTGACCTTGTCTTTGATCGCCATGATCGTGGGGTAGTCGAGGTGGTCGTAATGATCGTGCGAAAAGATGACCGCATCGATGATCGGCAAATCTTCTAATGCAATCGGCAGGTCTTGGTTAAAGCGACGCACCTGAAAACTAAATGGTGCAGCCGAGGGTCCAAGCATGGGGTCCAACAAAATGTGCTTATTGTCTACTTCCAAGAGAAAGGCTGAATGACCAAACCAAGTGAGATGGGACTCACCTACCGTATCACTCAAGACGTCTTGTAAGTCTGGGTGCAGAATGAGCAAGGAATCGGGATGCCGGCCTTCAGGAGCATTCCAGTAAGCCAGTGCGATTTTCCACAGCTTGGCGATCCCCATTTCCATGGCGACTTTTCCGTCGTTTTCGAAGACCTCGCCGTTGTGTTGGGGAGAACTTTTAAGGGAGTCGAGGTAGGAACCCGCAGGAACGCTTCCGAATTGAGGTTGGCGTAATATAATCCACCCCGAAATAAGCAAGAATGCTGAAATTAAAAGGGAGACGATCAGGATAATTTTAAGCGTATGCATGGATCGATGTTGATGGGCGAAAGTAGAACAAGAACCGAACCGTGAGGTGTTAATGGTATAGAAGGAATCAGCCGCTTATGCGCGGGCCAATCGAGCCATACGCTTTCAGTTGTGATGGAGCGTAAAGATTTTCAGAAACACGTCCATAGGAATGGCGCCATTCACATAAAGCCTGGATTGAGCGATCGTAGTATCGATGGCCTGAAGCGGGAGGCCCAAGCCCGCACCCAATTCTCTGAGGAGCTTCTCTTCGTCGGCATTGAACTCGCCATCTACCCACACCATCATGAGCATGTGATAGAAAACTATGATCCGCCGAGGTTCTTGCTTCGGCATATGGTTTTCCACCGTTTCTGAAAACAGGGCTTCCAGTTCCATCGGTGTTACCTCGAGCCGCCTGGCCACTAAATGCAACATGTCGTACTCTTCATCGCGATGCTGTCCGTCTGCGCCGGCAATGCGGATGAGGTCTTGTAAGAGGCTGAGTTTTTGTCGATGATTTAAATCCATGGCATCAAGGAGTGGAGGATTCATGAGCCCTAGGCACTTTTTTCTCCAATGATTTCTATCATCAGCGGCGTTACTAAAAACGCGCTGTTGTTCTTTTCTATCTCTGGTAGGACTGCGAGGTACCGATCAAGTTGTACTTCGGTGAGCAAGCCCAGTGTTATCAGCTGTTTGGCGTAAATTTTCAAGAATTCGGTCGGCCACTGCCAAGTCAGGCTATTGCTTCGCGCGGTGCGCTCCAACGGAGCGACGTGGGTAATCTTCAACCCAAATTTTTCGAACCGTTCACTTAAGGTTCGGCCTATATCTATCTCGCTATCCATCAGTCGCCAACTTTCTCTGCAAGCCTCAATCATGGCGCGTAAGTCCGGATGCTCCGGAACAAAGCGGAAGGTTCCCCATTGAATGTACTCCTGAACGGCAAACACACCCCCAGGTTTCAAAGATGCCGCCACCTTAGCAATTACATGATCAACATCCCTCACCCATGAAAAGACCCATCGGGCGTACGCGGCGTCGAATTGCTCACTACCGAGATGCATGGACGCAAAATCACTGCAAATGAATGAGGTGTTGCTTATGTGCGTATTCTTGGTTCTGTCCAGAGCATACCGTATGTATTCTTTAGAGCGATCAACCCCGATGATGCTGCCTTCGTGTCCAACGATATCAGCCAAATCAAAGGAAGCAAATCCGGGTCCGCAGCCTAGGTCTAAAACGCTTTGGCCTCTCCCAATGTTTGCTCTGCGCCAGAGTTCGTGGGCATCATCGGCCCAGACCCGGTGCTGAAATCCGAGTCGTTCTAACTCCTCGTTGTGCGTTCCTAAAATGTAGGTGGCTGCGGTTGACATGGCTAGGTGAAGCTGGGGCTAAGCCAACTAAAGGGGTAAAGGGTAATCACACTCGTTCATCGAATGGAAAATTAGTCAATTATACCGTTCCGATGTCGTTCGGACTTGTGATATACAATTTCAGCTTACATCTTTGGGGAGATTTAAAAGCAAACAAAACATGAACATAGAACAGATTTTTGAGAACAATAAGGCGTGGGTGAAGGAGAAGCTCGACATCGACCAGAGCTACTTTGAAAACTTGGCCAAAGGTCAAACACCTGAGATCTTGTACATCGGTTGCAGCGACAGTCGTGTAACGGCGGAGGAAATCATGGGAGTCAGCCCCGGAGACGCATTCATCCATCGAAACATCGCCAACATGATTCCGAATACGGACTTGAATGCCATGTCGGTAATAGAGTATGCGGTGGCTCACCTAAAAGTGAACCACGTGGTAGTTTGCGGACACTACAACTGCGGAGGCGTGAAGGCGGCGATGCAATCTGCCGATTTGGGCATCTTGAATCCGTGGCTGAGAAACGTCCGTGACGTATATCGTACGCACAGCGCTGAGCTTAACGAGATCAAGGACGAAAGAGAGCGGTACGATCGATGTGTATAACTCAATGTCCAGGAACAATGCGTCAATGCGATCAAGACGTCGGTTGTGCAGAAGGCCATACGTGATCGTGGCCTGACCGTGCATGGATGGGTCTTTGATCTGAGCACAGGAACCATCGTTGACCTAAAGATCGACTTCCCTAAAATCCTTGATAAGGTAATGGAGATTTACAAGCTGGATTAACTTCTGGCATAGACCATAAAGTAAAAAGGGCCGCATTTGCGGCCCTTTTTTTTTGCTTACTGTTTCAATACGGCTTCCAAGTACGGTGTTTTGGTGGTGCCGTCTTTCGAGACCTTTCGCATGAAGTACTCGAGGTGATTGAAATTGACTTCGTCAAAATCTCCCAGAACCGTGACTTTGGTTCCATTGAGCTCGCTGTGTGCTATAAAATCATGCAAAATGTCGATGATGTCAGGGTGGATGTAGTGCGACTTGCTAGCATCGACGATGACCTCGCTTCCATCGGGGATCACTTTTAATGCTTGCATGAGGCTTGCCTTGTTGAGGAAGGTCACGTTCTCAGAGAGCACGATTTCAATGGCCTTTCCTTTTTCGATTTTTTCTGAAAAGGAGAACGGCACGCTATAATTCTTGTAGAGAATCATGAAAATACCGACGGCCAGTCCGATCGAAATGCCCAATAGCAAGTCAGTGAATACGATGCTGAGTACGGTGATCATAAAGGTGATGAATTGTGACCGTCCTTGCTTCTTCATCTCAACGAACACGGACGGTTTGGCGAGCTTGTAGCCAACGATGAAAAGGATGGCTGCTAAGCTGGAAAGGGGAATCATGTTCATGACTTCGGGGACAGCCAACACGGCAACGGCCAGGAGAATGCCGTGAAAAATCGCTGATAGTTTTGTTTTACCGCCCGATTGGATGTTGGCTGAGCTCCGCACAATGACTTGGGTAATCGGAAGTCCGCCGATCAAGCCAGAGACCACGTTGCCTGCTCCTTGCGCGATCAGCTCACGATTGGTTGGCGTTACGTTCTTGGCTGGATCGAGTTTGTCGGTGGCCTCTACGCAAAGCAAGGTTTCTAAGCTGGCCACAATGGCAATGGTGATTCCCATGACCCAGACATCACCCATCAAGAGACCGCTCCAGTCAGGAAAGGTCAGCAATGAAATTACACCGCCCTCTTCAGATAACAGCGGTAAGCCTACCATCTCATCAGGAGAAAACGATAATCCCTCTACCGAAGAAAAGAGGTTGCTCGCAATGATTCCCAACACCACAACCAACAACGGCCCTTGAATGATTTGAAAAAGCTTGATGCGTTTGATGAAATTCTGCTCCCAAAGGATAAGGATTCCAAGGGACAGGAGCGTGATGATTACGGCTGCTGGGTTGATATCACCCATTGCCACCCACAGTTCAGTAAAGGAGTTCTCACCATCTTGTTGCCAAAAGCTATCCAAACCGATAGCGATGACGTCGTGCCCCAAGGCATGTGGAATTTGTTTCAGGATGATGATGATTCCAATCGCCGAAAGCATGCCTTTGATGACCGAATTGGGAAAGAAATACCCGATGATGCCGGCCCGACCAAATGCCAATCCGATTTGGACAAGACCGCCAATGACGACCGCTGTGAGGAAGAGGGGAAAGCCAACGTCCATGCTGAAAATGCCTTCGCTGTTGGTGCCGAGCTTCAAAATAGCGTCGGCCACGATTACCGCTAGCCCCGCGGCAGGTCCACTGACTCCTAACGATGATCCGCTGATGGCACCGACGATGATGCCACCGACTATGCCCGCGATGATACCAGAAAACAAAGGAGCTCCAGAAGCTAGGGCGATGCCTAGACAGAGTGGAACGGCGACTAAAAATACAACTAGACCTGCAGACAGGTCCGTACCAAAATGCTTGAACATACGAAAAGGTTAATGCTTAATTACGTTGAAATAGAAAGGAAAAAATCGGTAGAATGTTTAAAAAAAGCTATCCGATTTCTGGAGGAGGCGAATCAATTTCGAAAAAGTCGCACGACTGAGCAAACTCGTCGAGGTGGAGGTTGCGGTAATTGTTTAGCGAACGGCCTGAAGCTGAAATGAGCGAATCGTCGGAAGAAGTGAATGCGTCTGAAGCTACCGGTCCTTCTACGATATGCTCGATCTCTTCATTGATCTCTGCCAGAAGAATGGGGGTGTTCCAAATCTCAATGGATAAATTCAGCAAGCTGAATGCGAGAAATATGCCTAGGAGTGAACGCATGGTGCAAGTGCAAAGAAATGCATTTCTATTTTCTTTGGCCGATTGGTAGTGTTAAGAGATTTTATCGGCTAGGTATAGAACCAATCTGTTCCCATTTTCAATCCTTGATCAGCCAACCACGCTTCCAAATGGAAACGATCTTTCACCGACGGAAACACCCCGACGAGGACTTGCGGGTTGTGCAGGTCGTGCATTTTCTTGACCTCTGAACGCTGGATGAACAAAGGCGTTTCCCCTTTGCTTTCCAAGGCATGTCTTAGCAGGTTGGTCTTCACATTGTCACCCAGCACGACCAAGGGCCTGGACCGATCGCGATCGATCTCTACAAACCGCGCCGTTTTCATCCGAAAGAAAGCTGGCTGATGGTAATGTGCCGAATTCCTTGAAGTACGTGCGGGATGTTCACGCCACATATGCGTGATTTTTGACAGGGAAGTAACCTGTAATCGCTTTCGATACCAGTCAAATACGAGGGAATAATCTTCGGGGTACACGTCGGATGGAAATTGAACATTGTCACGATGCGTCAGCCAATTGGCGCTGGCGATGACGCACTCGCGGTAGATCCACTCCCAGTGATCTTGGGCTTCAGCACGCTCGTTGAGCCATTGTTCATAATCCCTGTATCCGGGCGATACGGATGCAGGACTGAAGTAGCGCACCTTGCCCGTGGCGATGTAGTTCTTTCTCTGCCTCAACGCCGTCCAAAGCAATGCCAATTTATCAGGGGGCATGAGGTCATCGGCATCCATCCGGGTAATCCACGTGCCTGAAGCTTTGGTTAATGCCGTATTGAGCGCATCGACGATGCCGTTGCCCCTGTTTGCAATGAGCCGAAATCTAGGATCGAGATGGAGAAAAGACGAGGCTATTTGAACGGAGTGGTCTGAGGAGTGATCGTCTACAAGAATGCATTCCCAATGAGTGTAGGTCTGTCGGCAGATGGAATAGAGGCAGTCTGCCAACCACGGTTCCGCATTCTTCATTGGCAGTAAGATGGTAACCCGACCGAGTACCTGCATGCATCAAAATAACATCGAAGTGCCGCTATAAAAAAGAACTTTGACGTGAAATTTTTGGCTGCGCGTGTTCATGGCCCATTGGCAATCAATCAAAGCTGCCTGGCGGGTGGGTAGCCTTGGGGTGAAAATACGACTGAACGATCCTAGTCCGTGAGGCGAATGCTGCGTGAGAGATAGGAGCGGTTACCCTGCAGCGAAGCGAAGCGTATGAGCGGATAGCTCGGTGCTGTGACCGACGGGGCACAGTACACGCCCAACCTCGCTTTGTGTCCGTCGTTGCTAATCACACGGGTCAATCCTTACTTTCGCCGTACAAAACACTACCTATGAAAGCATTGGTGACCGGAGGAGCAGGATTCATTGGAGCCCACGTAACGAAACATGTACTAGACATGGGCCTAGAGGTGGTGGTTCTCGATGACCTCTCAGGCGGGTTTGCCGACAATGTAGATCCCCGGGCTACGTTTGTCAAGGGTTCGGTAGAAGACAATGCATTGGTGGATCGCTTGTTTGAGGAGCACGGTTTTGACTACGTGTACCATTTAGCGGCCTATGCAGCCGAAGGCCTGAGCCACTTCATTCGCCGGTTTAATTACAACAACAACTTGATCGGAAGCATCAACCTAATCAATGCGTCGGTAGTGCACAAGGTGAAGTGCTTTGTGTTTACCTCGTCGATTGCGGTGTATGGCGAACAAGATCCGCCGATGCGCGAGGAGATGGCCCCGAGGCCCGAAGATCCGTACGGAGTCGCTAAATACGCGGTGGAAATGGATTTGAAATGCGCGCACGACATGTTTGGCTTGAACTCGATTGTCTTTCGTCCACACAATGTGTACGGAGAGTACCAAAACATTGGTGACCGCTACCGCAATGTGGTGGGAATCTTCATGAATCAGCTGATGCAGGGCAATGACCTGACGGTGTTTGGTGACGGAGAACAAACGCGAGCCTTTAGCTACATCGATGACGTGGCGCCGATCATTGCACGGTCTATCCACGTAGAAAACGCTTACAATGAGGTGTTTAACATCGGGGCTGACCAAGAATACAGCGTTAAAGAGCTCGCGAGTACAGTGGTGGAGGCGATGCAAACGGAAGGGAAGCTGCTGCACCTACCGCCGCGCAACGAAGTGGTGCATGCCTATGCCGACCACGCCAAGGTGAGGAAGGTATTTGGCCACCAAGACTACACATCGCTGGAAGGGGGAATACGAAAAATGGCCGACTGGGCCAAAAAGGTTGGGTCGCGCGCCAGCACCCACTTTGACAACATCGAAATCAACGAAAACCTTCCACCGATCTGGAATAGCTAAGCACCGATGCCCCAGCGACGCATTCTTTTCATAGCACAGCACCGCCCGGAACGTTCGCCTTCGCAGCGATTTCGTTTTGAACAGTACTTGAAGCATTTTGCCGAGAATGGCTTTGCGCATGATTTTTCATACCTCATCGACGCAGCAGATGACAAGGTGCTGTACAGCAAGGGCAGCTTAGACCGGAAGGCCCGCATCATGGCGAAGAGTTTTAAACGACGCCAAGCCGACGTGAAACGCTTGGGTGAGTACGACATCGTATTCGTACAGCGCGAGGCATTTATGACGGGCACGACGCTTTTTGAGCGAAAATTTGCGAAAGCGTCTTCCAAGTTAATTTTTGATTTTGACGATAGCATTTGGTTGAGCAATGTCTCAGAGGCGAATCGCTACCTCAACTTCTTGAAAAAACCGGAAAAGACCTCCAGGATCATCGCAATGTCTGACCATGTAATCGCGGGAAATCAGTATTTGGCGGACTATGCATTGCGGTTCAACCCGGTCGTGTCAATCATTCCTACGACCATCGATACGGAGAGCTATAAGCCGGTGGAAAGGCGAGAAGAACGGCCGTATGTGACCATTGGGTGGAGTGGAAGCATTACCACGATTCAGCATTTCAATCACGCCGAAGCCGTATTGATTCGGGTCAGGGAGAAGTACGGAGACCACGTGCGATTCAAGGTGATCGGCGACGCGCAGTATGCAAACGACGCGTTGGGCATTCAAGGCCAGGCGTGGAATGGAGAGCGTGAGATCAGCGACCTGTGCGAAATGGACATCGGCATCATGCCCCTGCCCGACGATGAGTGGGCGAAAGGTAAGTGCGGCCTGAAAGGCTTGCAGTACATGGCGTTGGAAATAGCCACGGTGATGTCGCCGGTGGGCGTCAATACCGACATCATCGAAGAAGGTGTCAATGGCTTTCTGGCGGCGGATGAAGACGAATGGTTTGCTAAGCTATGCGCGTTGATTGATGATGCTGCACTGCGCCAAACGATCGGTAAAGCGGGCCGGAGAACTGTGGAAGAGAAGTACTCGGTCATCGCCAATGCCGAAAGCTACCTCCGGGTTTTTCGCGCCGTTCTGGGGGAATAGATCGGATGATCCGCACTACATTTGCCGCTTGAACAATACCTCACTTATGAAGAAGACTGCCCTCTACGATAAGCACGTTGCCCTGGGAGCCAAGATGGTTCCATTTGCCGGATTTGACATGCCCGTTCAATACAGCAACCTCGGTGAAGAACACAAGAATGTACGCGCCAATGTTGGGGTGTTTGATGTGTCGCACATGGGCGAGTTCTTTGTGAAAGGTGAGGGAGCCTTGGACCTGATCCAGCGGGTTGCGTCAAACGACGCATCCAAGCTCAGCCCAGGAAAGGTGCAATACTCTTGCCTGCCGAACGAAGATGGCGGAATTGTGGACGACCTCTTGGTGTATTGCTTAGGAGAAGACGAGTTCATGCTGGTGGTGAACGCCTCCAACATCGAGAAAGATTGGAATTGGATCCAACAATACAATACTAACAACGTAGACATCCAGGACCGTTCAGACGACTATTCCTTGTTGGCGATTCAAGGACCGAAAGCCACGGCGGCCATCGCTTCGCTGACGGATTTGAACGTGGCCGACATGCCTTACTACACCGTGCAAGTGGGCAAATTTGCCGGCGTAGACGAGGTGATTGTTGCCACTACGGGCTACACGGGTTCGGGCGGATACGAGATCTACATGAAGAACGAACACGCCGAGCAAATCTGGGATGCCGTATTCGCCGCGGGTGAAGGGCACGGCATACTGCCGGCCGGACTCGGAGCACGGGATACACTGCGTATGGAGATGGGCTTTTGCCTGTACGGCAACGACATCGACGATTCCACTTCTCCGCTTGAGGCGGGCTTGGGATGGATCACTAAGTTTACCAAGGAGTTTACCAATTCTGCCAATCTGTTGGCCCAAAAGGAAGCGGGTGTGAGCAAACGACTCGTAGGGTTTGAGGTGTTAGACAAAGGACCCATCCCGCGCCATGGCTACGAAATTCAAGACAAGGATGGCGCGCGCATCGGTGAAGTAACCAGCGGTACCATGGCGCCGAGCTTGGGAAGAGCCATCGCGATGGGATACGTAGATCGTCCCCATTTTGCAGAAGGTACCGAGGTGAACATCATCATCCGCAGCAAGGTACTCGCCGCCCGTGTGGTGAAGTTTCCTTTTTATTCGACATGATCTTACTGCGAATGGTGGATCATTCGGCCGATGAGTGGGCGCGGTGAAATGCGTCGATGGAGGAATGGTCTAATCGAAGAAATACATGGACCTCTCCAGGAGCCGGAAAACCATTGTCGAGCGCTGGATCTGCCCGGTAGGGAAGGCTTGTAGCGATCTTTTTCAGCGCCGTATCTATGGGATGGTTTGGAAGACTCGATTGATAGAGGTCATACACTCTTCCTTGGGCATCCGTAAAAAGCTTTAGGTAAATGACGAGTCGGGGCTGGTTTTCATCTTGGATGAATCGCATGTACAAGGCAGGGTCCAGGTGCTCCTGAACGTATTTCACCACCTCAAGCTGAACGGGCTCTTCCATTTTCGCCTGCCGGTCTCCCTGTCCCGAAGCATCCATGCGATTGGCAAGAATGGTGGTGTTTTCAAAAATGGTGTCGCCGTGCAAATTGACCACGTATGGAATGCTGAAGTGGTTGTAGCAAGCCATTTCCTTGGGCAGTCCAAAAAGATCGGTCTTGATGATTTCTACGCCATAGCGCTCCAGCATGAGGCGCTGGTAGGTATCGCTGAACCCTTTTGGGCCCGCCATGTAGATTTTTACAATCCCCGAATCCTTGTCCGATTCGAACGCCTCGGAGCGGAGGCAATGCTTTTGATGCGCAGTAGCCAACGACTGAACCCGGCACCGGGTGAGCAGGGCGAAGGATGAGAGGACCAAGATTACGATTGCAGGGCGGATTTGCATGTGGCTTTTGATGGGATCAAACTTAGTGCACAAAGGGATAGATAATTCGGTCAAATGAATGCTTAATCACCGCAAGCGATGCAAATTTTCATGACAGTACTTGCGCAAATCCGTTCTGTCGCTGGACCAAGGCAACATACTTTAGAACCATGAAACGTTGGTACTTGGTATGCTTCGTGTTGCTTGTGTTTCCATTTTCATCACACAGCTGGGGATTTTTTGGCCACAAGAGCATCAACCGCCTGGCCGTATTTACCCTGCCTACTGAGTTGATGGTGTTTTTCAAGCAGCACATCGCCTTCATCAGCGAACACGCGGTAGATCCCGACATGCGGCGCTATGTGCTGGACGAGGAAGCTCCCCGACATTACATCGACATCGATCACTACGGCGATTCGCCCTTTGAATGCGTCCCGAGGCGATGGGATTCTGCCGTCGCGGTGTACTCTGAGGATACCTTGATGGCGTATGGAATCGTCCCATGGCACGTCAACCGCATGTACTACCGCTTGGTGGAGGCCTTTCGAAGAAAAGACGCAGTGCTCGTGCTGAAAACGGCTTCCGACCTAGGTCACTACATCGCCGACGCGCATGTGCCGTTGCACACTACGGAGAACTACAACGGACAACTCACCGACCAACACGGCATCCATGGCTTTTGGGAATCGAGGCTGCCGGAATTGTACGCGGTCGATTACGATTTTGTGGTGGGGCGTGCCACCTATGTCGATGCACCGCTCGCATTTATTTGGAAGGTCGTAGAGGAGAGCCATGCGGCCGTAGACTCGGTGCTTTTTCTAGAGCGCTCGCTTTCCCAGTCGTTTCCTGCCGATCAGAAATACGCCTATGACCAACGAGGCAATTCGGTGGTGAACACCTACAGCCGTGGCTTTTCGTCAACGTACCACAGCATGCTCGACGGAATGGTAGAACGCAGGATGAGAAAAAGCATCCACGCCATCGGAAGTTTTTGGTATTCTGCTTGGGTGGATGCGGGTCAGCCGGATATGAGCACGCCCATCGACCCGGTAGTATTAGAGGAGATTGAGAGCGAACGACAGCGCATGCTGGCCAAAAAGACACAAAATGCCATCTTTGGACGAGCGCACGAATGATGGAAAAGATCGAACTAAAACGGGTGAGCAATGACGACGACGACTTTATCGCGTTGGTCCAACTGCTCGATGCAGATTTGGCGTTTCGCGACGGTACCGACAATGCGTTTTACGCTCAATTCAACGGCCCCGAAGATCTGCATCATGCGGTGGTGTTGTACGTAGCAGGACAAGCAGCGGCCTGCGGGGCAATTAAGGAGTACGATCGAGCATCGGCCGAGGTTAAGCGCATGTTTACGCAGCCTCAATTCAGGGGGAAAAAGTTGGGCGCCAAGGTGCTGAAGGAATTGGAAAACTGGGCTTCGGACCTCGGATATACCCGTTGTATCTTGGAAACGGGCTTGCGGCAACCCGAGGCCATCCGGCTGTACGAGCGAGAGGGCTATGAACGGATTGCAAACTATGCGCCCTACGAAGGAGTAAGCAACAGCGTGTGTTTCCAAAAGCGAATTGCGCCAGGCCCTGCCGATGCGACTCAATAATTCGCCTATTTTGGCCTTACCAAATCCTTCGTGCCATGCCCATCCTAGCCAAATTCCTCGTTAGCCTTGTTTTGATCGAACACGCGCTGTTTCTCTGGATGGAGATGTTTGCGTGGACCACGTTTGGCAAGCGGGACTTCCGCGGCACGATGCCGTCAGAAATGTTTGACGCCACCAAGGAAATGGCCGCCAACCAAGGATTGTACAACGGCTTCTTGGCAGCCGGATTGGGCTGGTCGCTGCTGATAACCGACGCGCAATGGTCGCAAAACGTCGCCTTGTTTTTCTTGACATGCGTTGCCATAGCAGGACTCTACGGTGGGTACTCCATCTCCAAGAAGATCATTTGGATCCAGGCCTTTCCAGCGCTGTTGGGCATTGCGGCCTTGATGGCGCTTTGACGCTGGCTTTACGCGCTGATTTCCCAAAGGCAAATGCTTCGGTCATCCGAACAGGAGGCCAGCAGATTGGGGCCTTCTAAAAAGCACAAGCAATTGACAGAGTGCGTGTGACCCTCGTACATTTTGCGGTCCAGCCGAACCGGCTTTTCCTTGAGGTCGATGTCCCACAGCTTGACCGTCTTGTCCCTGCTGGCGGTCGCCAACCACTTGCCATTGGGAGCGATCAAGATGTCGTAGATCGCAAAGTTATGGGCGGGGACTTGGGTCAGGAGGATGAAGTGATTCTCCGCATCCCAAATGCGCAAGTGGGCGTCCTTTCCCCCAGATATGAGGTTGCCATTGGGCAGAAAGGCAACGCTGTTGGCGCCTTCTTCGTGGCCATCGATGCGATAGCGTTCCCTGTTGTTTTCCGTTTCTAACACGAGGATGGACCCATCTCCACAGGCAACCGCAACCTTTTCTTCACTGGCGTCGAGCGCAATCCTGCGGATCTTACCTCGGCCGGGTCGTAGGTGCCACAAGAGGCTCCATTGATCGGCTTCCCATACGCTCAGGCTTCCGTCGGCGCTGCCGGCGTACACTCGCTTGTGTTTTGCGCAATACACCAGGTGAAAGACGCCTTGGTCGTGCAACTTCAGGTGGCGAATCTCCTGGCTCGTTTCCAAGTCTACCACGTGCATACTGCCGCGGTTGGTGCCGATGATCAGGATGCGGTCATCGATGTTGAGCAGGCTATAGATCGTCGCTTCGGTGCGAATGCCGAAAGGGAGGGTCGCTGCTTTATCCAGGTCCCATTCGGCTACAACGCGATCCCCACCGGCCGAAAACAGCGTTTCAGCGCTTCTGCCGCGCGCCAGGGCATAGAGTGGCGCCACGTGAGCCTTGAGGGTTGCGACGCGTTTGGCTTGCATCTCAGCTGTCCAATGCGTCGATGGCGGCGGCCAAGTTTTTGTCTTTTTCGGTGATCGAATCGCCCGCGTCGTGGGTGCTGAGCAAGATCGTTACTCGGTTATACACGTTGGTCCAATTGGGGTGATGCTGATGCTCTTCGGCGAGTTCGGCTACCTCGTTCATGAAGCTCCACGCTTCTTTGAAATCTTCGAACTCAAAGGTTCGGATGAGTCCTTTTTTTCCTTCGCCCAGGTCTTCTTCTTGCCAGCTCATAGCGCTTGATAGTTTGGGCCAAAGCTAGGGATGAAATGCCGTTTGGCAAATGGGTTACCAGCGGTTTTGTATGTTCGTACAGAACTTAACTTACCAAACCCTACAACCATGCTACAATCTACGTTGAGGGGTATGTCCATTGCGTTGCTCGTATTCACCTGCTTCCAGACCTATGCCCAGAATCAACCAGACCACTGCCGAGAAACTGAGAAAGTGAAATCCAGGAAGCTTTTGGTCGTTATTGATAATCCTAAGACAGCGCGAAATATGGCCTTGAAGGCTGCGGTCAACAAGGAATGGAGCGCGACTGAAGTGGAATTCATTTCTCCGAGAAAGATCGAAGATTACATGCGCAGCGATAAGTACGCGTTCATTGTGCATTCGCAAACGGTCAGAGAACAAGAAAAAGCGCTGCTCGATGGCCGGTCAGACGCCGAACGCATAGACACCATTGGCTTTGATCTCCGGCTGGTATTGGGCCACGAGTACAACGGAGGTACTTCTGCCCTCGTGGCGAGGGAGGCGCTCATTTTTGAACTCCCTGTAACGGCACTGGAAGAAGGAAGCAAGGAAAACAGGCCGCTCAATTCAAACCACCTCTATCCGCTCATCCTACGGAATTTTGAAACGAGGATGCAACAGTGCGAAGACCCCGATTACGTGGATTACCAATATCCCGACCGCCGCAAAGCGCGAAAGGCCTACAATCTTGAATATTTCTACGAAGACCCCGCGGAAAACGTCCAAGGTAAGACCGTCTTAATACCCGAAGCCTACTTGAGTGCATCCTTCGATCGTAAAAAACTGGCGAATGCGTGGGAGACAAACAACGCCTATAACACCAAGTTTGAGGTAGCGAGCTTAGCGCGCATGGATGAAGTGATCAAAGCAAAGGACGAAGACTACGTGATCGCCTGGGATGTAAATGAGAAGCCATTCTCACGATTGGACGAATTTGTTTTGGAGATCAAACTGGCTTCGCCCGTGACGGGACTCGATTTGGGGTACATACGAGTGGTCGACGAGAAGGCTCAAACGGTGATCAAGAACAGGTACATCCGAGGCCGCATTATCTATTTCGGCTTGATCGGTTTGTTGGCCGTGGTGGTGGTGTCCTCTTTCGGCTAACAACGCCCTACACTGCACGCATCCAAGGCGGATTCAAGGCCTTGATTTTTTCCATGGCTTCGCATTGGTCAGCATGGGCGCCGGGCAGGTAGCCTGAGCTCAACAAGAATTCATTGGTGATTTCGCCGCCGGTAAATTTGAAGGTTCGTTTAAAGAGCTTGACCCAAGCTTCGCGCGAAAGCGGATTGTTTAGGTCGAGCCAGGCCTTGAACGAACCGTGTGCCTTTTGCAAGCCCACGATCACTTGTGCATTGTGGATCGCGGCGTTTACCTTGAGTTTGTTGCGGATGATGCCCGCGTCTGCCAACAGCCGCGCTCGGTCTGCTTCGGTAAACGCAGCCACCTTTTCAATTTTAAAACCGGCGTACGCCTTTCTAAAATTGTCTTTTTTATTCAGGATGGTCGTCCACGACAAGCCCGCTTGGTTGATTTCCAAAACCAAGCGTCCAAACAAGGCATCGTCCGATTCAATCGGAAAGCCGTATTCGTTGTCGTGGTAATGGCGATGCACGTTGTCTGCATCCAAGCCGCTCACGAAACTGCAGTAGGTGTGGGTTTCTGCCATGGCACGAAAGTATACAGTGCAGGGCTATACTGATGGCGTGAGCGCAGCTTCGGGGTGCAGAGATTGGGAGAGGAAAAAGGCTTAGCTTTCAAAGAGCCAGGCTCGCGCTTCGGCTTCGTCAACGAAAAAGCGCATCTGAAGGCCGCGGTTGGCCGCTACCATTTGATTGAACTGATAAAAATCATCGGCGCTCACGTCGTGGTTGACGACCGCAGCGCGGTAGTTTGGCTTCCACCCCAAACTCGCTGGATCGCTGATCAATTGAAAGGCGGCGGCGTGGTTGAGTGGGCCGATCAGCTCGCTGATGATCATGAGTTTGTTCAAGCCGTTTTCTTCGCAGGCCTTGGAAACGCTACCCAACAATTGCTGAGCTACCTCCACGTCTGCGGATTGCGCGCGCATGCCTACCAGCACGGCACGTACAAAGTTGGATTCTATGGATATGTTTACCTTAAAGGGCATCGGCGCAGTGTTGAAACTGATCTAAAGTAATCATTCATTACTTCATCACGCGTCCTGCAAAAGTAATCATGATCAGAATCATTAATTCAATAAAATCGTTCGCTACCGTTTGCAGCTCATCGCGCAATGGTTCAAGCGTAAATCCTGACCGGACTGATTGCTGGCGAAACCATCAAAAGAAAGGCATTAGGATGTAAGCAGCCAGCGTCGGGCCTGGTTTTCATCAGAAAAGAAACGCATATTGAGGCCGCGCTTGGCGGCGACCAGCGCATTGAACCGGTAGTAGCTATCGGCGTCTTTGTCATCGTAGACAATGGCTGCGCTGAGGTGGGGTCGCCAGCCTAATCCTTCAGGATTATCGATCAATTGGAAGGAAGCGGAATGATTTAGGGGGCCCTCGAGTGCATTGATGACCATGGCCTTGGTCAATCCGTTTTCTTCACAGGCGTCGCAGATCTTACGCAGCAATCCCTTGGCGGCTTCAACGTCTGCCGACTGAATGCGACCGCCGGTGAGAAGCGCTCGAACGTACTTACGCTCTATGCTTAGGTTTACTTCAAATGACATGATCAATCAATGGGCATGAATTGAATTTTTTACGCGTCAACCATTCAGAAACGCACGTGCATCGCGGTAGGCGTGGGGCAAGGACGCAATGCGGTAGGTATACCATGTAGGCAGCCACCTTAGTGGAGTGGAGGTACATTGGAAGCAACGCATTACAACCCCAATTGCATGGCAATCTCGATCCGCTTGCGCATTTGTGAGATGGCCACTTGGTAGTTGTTAAACACCTTGCTGCGCTCCTTTTCAGAAGAGCCGGAGATGCGGGTACTGCGTTTTGTCAAGATTTCAAAGCTCTTGAGGTTGTCGTAGTAAAACCGCTCGTCGCGCGTGCTGAGGACGTTGAGGCCGTTGTTGGTCAAATAGCTCCAGCGTTGGTCGTCCAATTCTACCAAGATGGTGGCATCGGTAAAGAGCACCTCGTTGTGGTAGACGGTGTAGTTGCCTTCGGTTTCATAGGGCACATCTGCGGGCTCGGGCACGTTTCTCTCCTTGTTCGGCGCAAATTTGTAGCCCTGCTCGCATTGCGCGCGGAGGTGGTCAACGAGTTGCTCCAGGTCGTCTAACAATACGAGGGCAAGCGTAGGTTTATCAAACAGCCCCGACTCAAAGTAGTAGTAGATCTGTTTAAGCGTGGTATTGATCGTCTCGGGCGAATAGATCTCGATGGAGGGAATCCCCAGGTAGTATTGCCGCGTGCGTCGCGAGAGTTCATTGATGGCCTCGTCGCGTACGTTGAGCTCAAATTTTTGGTACTTAAAGTCTCGGTAGTCGAGGATGGTTTTTTGCCAAAAGAACAGCTTAAACGCCGCAATGGTAGGCGCGCTCAGCAGGTGGAAAAACGGGATGTCATTGGCGATGTAGAGCATCTTGCGCGACTTCCCCTCGTACACCAGGCGCATCATGTTTTTGATGTAGCCGAGGTAGTCGGTGAAGGTAAAGCCCTCTTCGTTGATCGGCTGAAAGTTGAAACTCACCCGCTTGTTAGAGCCGTCCAGGAATTCATCAATGGAGACGTCGTAGTTGAGGCTGATGCTCTCCAATTCTTTGGCGGTAAGGTCCGTATCTCCCCGCATCCGCCGGTACACGCTGTCGGTGCTGATCTCCAACAGATCGGCGAGGCTGTCTACCAGGTTCTCTCCCTTGGGCGTCTGTTTCTTCAATTCTTCGAATACACGACGCTGAATCAGTGAGTCTGTTTTCATAAGTCACTCAATTGGTTAACAATCCGAGAAAAGGGAACAATCAATCGTGGTAGTCGGGGGCAAATTATCATTTTTTTGACGGCCCACAAGCATAAATCATTACAAAAAATGAAGCGCCTTAAAAATCACCTCCAAAAAATCTTGAAAAGTGCAAATCGCGGAGGGTGGGATTCGCAGATGTCGTTTTTGGAAATGTGTTGAGTGTGCCATGTTTGTGTCGTTAAATTTTTTAAATAATCAATTTTCTACGGATATGAAAATGAAAAACTACCTGAGAGCTTCACTAATATGTGTGTCTCTTCAAATCGGATTTGGAAGCGTATGTCTTTCACAACTTTATTCTAACGGCTATACCACTATAAGTGGGACCGATGTCGGAATCGGAACGGATGATCCTCAAGCGAAACTTGAGGTCAAGCACGATGTTATCCCTCCAGCCACTTGTGTTAGTTGCTTGGCTAGCCCAGCTTCGGATGAACCGGCCATACGAATCAAAACTGAGGTGCACACGAATCCACCTGTGGCGAGCGGCGGCTCCTCCTTCTATACTTGGGATATCAATTCAGGTGAGGAACTTGAGATCGTTTCTGGTACAGGAAGTGGTGCAATAGCGATGCTCAAATTGTCTAATGCAGAATCGGCGATCGGAGGAGAAGAAGTACTCCTATCAGATGATTTTCACTTTTCTAAACAAACAGGTTCAACTTCTTTTAACTATACGATAGGTCTGGGGGCACGGGTTAATGGTGGGTTGATGACGCAGACTACTTCTGGTCAGGGCGGCGGAGCCATTCAAAATCACAATGGAACACTTCGATTGTTTACTGGGATTGGTTTGAATACCGCTCCATTACCGCGCATGACAATCACCAATAATGGGCGCGTTGGAATCGGTACGACCAATCCGACGAGCCTTTTTGAAGTGAAGAATGGAGATGTTGAAGTAGACAATGGTGGTCTTCAAATCAAAAATGGGGATGTTGAAGTCGGCAACGGAGAGTTGTTGATTAAGAACGGTCGAATCGCCATTGGCAACGCCCAAGGGGTGAATCAGTTTGAGGTGAAAAGCACGGGTTATGTTGTGGCGAGAGAAATTTTAGTGGACATCAATGAGACGATTCCGGACTATGTGTTTAGAGACGATTATTCACTATTGTCAATGGAGGAGCTCAGGCGATTCATTCAAAAAGAAAATCACTTGCCAAATATTCCTTCCGCTGCGGAGTTTGAAGCAATCGGAGGTATAGAGCTTGGTGAATTGTCCCGCCTTTTACTTGAGAAACAAGAAGAGTTGGTGCTCTATATCCTGGAGCTCGAAGAGCGCTTGACTGAGCTAGAAACCTCTAATTCACAGAAGCGATGAGAACGGTAAAGAAATTAATGATGGCATTGTGCTGGACATTGATCAGTACCACTTCTATTGCCCAAAAGGATTCAGAGTCTTTCTGGGGACCAGACACGACGTTGTCGCCGCCTACGGATCTCGAGGATTATAATGCTGTCCTCGAGCACGTCTACGGAAATCTCGAGAAACATATGAACTGTGATGTTTTAGTCGATCGTGTTCCCGAGATTTCCAGACGTGAGGTGTTCCAAGGAAAGCATCCGGACAGCATTTTAACAATGGATGATTTTTACCTTATTTATACGGAAATGACGGATGGACAAATACCATACGAAAGGCGGCCTTCATTTTACTACTTAGATTCCCTAGCGCGTATTGATTATTCGAAAACCAATCTCATCAACATTGGGCTCTTGCGCTACAAGTACCAGCGCATTTCGGAAGAGGCAAAAACGCAAGGGGCGATCTACTGGGATGAGTACGAGTTAAAAGTTACGGATCAAGAAATTACCTATGATTTATTCGAGTCAAGGGAGGTGTTCGCGCTTTCTCCTTTGATCGAAGGATACCTTCATGAGGGGAAGGTATCCTTCATTTTAGATTCGAATTTTTTCTTCACTAATCAGCTGGAAGACATGCCTTTCGCCATGGCAGTGGATTTTGGAGATGGCAATGGTTTTAAAGAGGTTCGATTCAATGAACCAATTGACGTGTACTATGGGGAAGCGGATGAATACAGGTGGTTGTATACCGTTCACTTTGAAAGCGATGAAGTGCTGGAAGGGAGCACTACTTTTTCAGCGCGTGAAGACGATCCCATTTTTGAATACGAATGTGGCGAAGGGGGCCTCTTAGCAGAGGGTGACGTAGTTCGAGATTTACCTCAGGAAATTGTAAACCTTTCTGTTCCTGCCGCGATTGCTAATCCCAAGAATGATGACCCAAACCTTGTGACGGGAAGCCTCGGTATTTATTTCGGATGTGGTAATACGGATTGTGAACTACGCAAACCATACATTGTTGTATCTGGCTTCGGACCTGACGTGCCAGTTGCGGTAACGCAGAAAACCCTTACAGCCAATCTTGCCAGCAACATGCTGTACACCAACATGAACGGAATCTACGGATCAGATGCGTCAAGCAGCCAAGAGGCGGGTGCAAACAATGGTGCTAATATTCTTTACCGGTTGCGCAACGAAGGCTATGACGTGGTTACTGTCTATTTCGAAAATGGAGTAGACTATGTGCAAAACCATGCTGCAATGATTGAGGCGGCAATTACATGGGTCAATCAAGAGAAGGCGTCGAATGGAAGCAAGCACGAAAATGTGATTTGTGGGCAGAGCATGGGAGGTATCAGTTCTCGATACGCCTTAGCCGCATGGGAAAAGAAATACATGCAAGAAGGAAGTGATCCTTACAAACACCATCAGTGTAGGCTCTGGATCTCTTGGGAAGGTGAGATGCAAGGAGCGACCATCCCGATCGGACTACAACTTTCAACTTGGTATATGACGCGTAAACTCCCTGTTTCAATGAGCATTGCTTCGTACGGAATTATTGGCCTCATCCCGGGGTTGGTGAGTTCTAAAGTGCTAAAAATATTTGCGTTAAATAATGCATTGAACAACGTGGCAGCAAAGTCGATTTTAACCTACCATTTTTCGAATAACAAGGACAAGTCCACAGTTCTTCATAGGCATCCCCTGTATTTAAAATTGCAGAATGAGCTCGATTCACTTGGTTATCCAGAATATCCGAGACGGGTTGCCATAGCAGACGGAAGTTCGAACGTCACGCGACCAGATGGTTTGAAGGAGAGCAACGGTGAATTCGTGAATACCTGTCTGTTGGATCTTGTTTGGTATAATCCATTGGTAGTTGGAACAACTTTCTACATAAAAGTTAGAACCAACACAGGGGAGTTGAATTCGGATGCATTGGTTTTTAAAGGAAAGTTTAAAAAGGCATGGATACCCATTCCAGGTTTAAATAACACGGTTACGAAGAACTATCCTAAGGCAGAATACGCAGCACCAGGCTCCTATGAACGTTTCTATCAGGGCCTCTTAAGGCCCCTCAACGAATATTCGATTAGCTTGAATCGATTTCATTGCAACAACAAGAAATTCCGTGCTCCGTTTGTTCCAACCACAAGCGTCTTCGACATTCAAGATGATACTAGTTTGGATTATAGCTATGATATGGTAGCGAATAGCTTGTTTTATGCTCAACCAAATATTTCGAATAGTCGATATGGATATCCTCATTCGATGGGGGTGTCACACAAAACGCCATTCCACTCGTTGTATGCGACAACCAGCAACCGATTTCACATTCAGAACCCAGAGCAACTACTATCAGACTTTATTTTCGAGGAGACCAATCCCAGTCCAGAGTACTTGCAGAATAGGAGTTTTAAAGGTAGGAATGGAAATATATACTTTGCACAGTTCGATGGACGTGATCTAATCGAAATAGGAGCATCAGTTTCTTACCGAACTGAAATTGGTTCTGTTAAAATAGATTCGTTCTCAAATGTTGAAATTAATTCATCAAGAATCGAAATTAAGAATGGATTTAGCGTAGGTGGAGGAAAATTACGCCTTTCTTCAGCCGAAGTTGATCTTGATAATTGTTTTGAATTTGAAGGACCAGCTGTCCGCGATAAAAAAGGTGTCAAGGATTCAGATTTTACTACGGTCGAAGATGACTTCAGCGATTCTATGATAAGGGCGTTCCCAAATCCGACTAATGGTGTGTTGAATCTCGAGGTTAATGAAGAAGCTGTTGGTTCGAGTCTAAAAATCTATAATATTAATGGCCAGTTGCTTGACGTTTATAAGGTTGGAGAAACAACTTTGAAAGTTGACTGTTCCTCATTCTCAGCTGGTTTGATCATGATCTTGCTTGTCGATGAAGATCAGGCATACACACAAAAAATTATAATCCAATGAAAACGCCTTTAATTTTTATAATGAGCCTAGCAGTAATGCTGCTAAGCTCATGCTCAACTAAGCAATCTAAGCTCACAACAGCCAGTGTGGTGGTTGAAGATATTACGACAGGAAGTTTAAATTCTACGGTAATGGTGGTTCTTGAAGAAATTGAGACACCTAAACAGCCTTTTTCGTCTCTGGTGGTTACTAGATTGAAAGAATTTGAACTAGCGATTGATGAAGAAATCGAAATTGAATTCCATGCGAGACGAGGAGATCGATTTGAATACGTATTTGCAGTGGTGCCTTTTGGTAGCAATTATAGCTCAGGGCTAATATCCGTGAATCAGGATTACGAGGTAGTAGGTAGTTGTACCCTTATGAAAAAGGAACAACAATCATGTAGATTGAAAATTGAACCCACGGCTGAGGTCAACATCCTCATCGAAAATAAAGCCGCGAATGGTGGAGAACAGAACGATAGCATTTTTGTCCACCTAACGGATGGCAATATCGAAATTATTCAAACTCACATGGGGCTCGGTAGCAGCCCACTAAGTAATTTAAAGCTACCACATGGAAATTATGAGCTGACCGCGAAGCGCTTTAGGGAGGGCAGTCAAATCGATGAAAAAGTAGAAAATTGGGAATTCGTATATAATCAGCCTAGTGCGATCAATGTATCTTTTTAGGCTCTAAGCAGGATCAAAACAGGGCAAAAAATGAGTGCTGTTTATCGGTGCTAGCTATGGCTAGTGTGGCTTTGAAACCGTTTCCTTTTTCGTAAGGAGGATGGTTATTGATAGTACAAAATATCATTTATACTGTCAAGGAGCATTAGCTATTGCTTATGTTGTGCAAAGTGCTTTTTTATTTCTTCTTTCATTCTTTTCTGATCCTGTCGAGTGTCTATGAGAGTGAGTATAAAGATAGAGTCAGTCTGAATTTCATAGAGTAGCGAGGTTTGTTTGGTAACGACACATTTTCTAAGTTCAGGTTCGAGCTGACTTTGAGGGAAAAGCTCTGGATTTTTTTGAACTACCTTGATCTTAGAGTCTAGTCGCTTAAGAAACTTATAGTTTGATTGTTCTGACCATTCCTCGATTAGGTACTCAGAAAGTCTTTCGAGTTTATAAACAGCTAGTCGGGAGAAACGAACTTTCAAGAAGCCTTTTTTGATAGTCGTTCAAGTACGGTTTCCCAGTCTTCGGTTTCACCGTTTTGTACTTGTCGTCTACCAATTTCAACTTCCTCTTTTTGATCGTCTGTCATTTCAAGCCAAAAATCCTTTTCGTCTCGTTTGAGAGTTGAGTAAATCTTGTCTAAAAGTTCCTTACTCTCTGATTCAAGGATCTGTTTTACAAGTTCGAGTTTTAAGGCTTGAATGTCCATTTCTAAGCGTTTTCTCAAAATTAGCGAAATTCAGCTGAGTCAAAAGTTAAAGTTCTTTTTCGCATTTTGCCAACGGCCGCGTATATGTCACGTTATTTTTAAGTGGTTTCGTATCCACTCGAGAATTTGGTTGAAATCCAGATTACCTTTTGACACCTCGATGACGAATTCATATTTGTCATCCTCACTCGCTTCGATGTCGAAGCTCGATTGCACAGGTATCAGTCTCATAAGAACATAGCCAGTTCTTTTATTCCCATCTACAAAAGGATGGTTTCAGACAATACTTTGAACAATTTCAGCAGCCTTTTCTGGAGGAGTAGGATAGAGATCTGAATCTATGAAGGAGCCGTAGGGTCGATCGATTGCTGCCTCTAAACCACCTTGGTCTCTTACGCCGGAAGAACCACCAAACTCCTCGATAAGAATTGTGTGAATACGTAGCGCGTCCTCAAGTTGGATCATTGTGCAAGACGGTGAAGTAGATCCTTGTCTTCTTTCAAGATCTTACTCAGATCAGCGGAAAGCTGTGCCTTGTCGGTGCCTGATTTTTGGACTGCTTTCAAGTATTCCAATACTTGCTGCAATACAGTTTCAGGCATGTCTTCGAGCGACTTCTGAATTTCTTGTTTTATCTGCTTAACGGTCATTGCGAAGCGTTTGACTCAAAGATACCGAAACCTTCCGATTGTTTTTAATATGACATATCGGTCCTGGCTATGGCACGTGGCTTTCGATCAAAGCACATTACGCACTTCCAATCCGCAGGTTGAACTAAGGTAGTGATTTCGGTAAAAGAGTTTCAGTAATATGATATAGCCGTTAGTTGGCTTTAATCCACGAAAGTCTCCTGAATGACAGTTTTGCAGTCTTCAACCTCCTTTTTGGAAATCTTGCCCAAAACTTTGATGATTCTATACTTGTCAATGGTGCGTATTTGATCAATTGCCGCAGCACCCTCCTTCTTGTTATGAACGATTTTAACTCTTGTTGGATAGGTTTTGGGTGAAGTAGTCATCGGAGCAACAATGATGGTTCGCAAGAACTTATTCATTTCGTTCGGAGATATGACCAAACAAGGCCTGGTCTTTTTAATCTCACTGCCTACAGTAGGATCGAGGTTAACCAAGACAATTTCGTATTGCTTTAAGTCCATTCATCAAAGTTTTCGTTTTCGAAGACATCATTCATAAGCAAGTGATCATCTTGATTCTCGTGCATCTCTTTAAAAGCCTTCTCCCATCCTTTTCTAGGTTGAGCTTTAGGCTTGAGAATGATGTAGCCTTTTTCAAGGACGAGTTCAACTTTGTCATTGATGTTGTAACGCGTAAGGATGTCTTTAGAAAGACGAAGGCCTTTGGAGTTTCCGATTTTAATGACTGAGATTTCCATACCGACAAAGGTAATAACAATGTAATTACATTCCGCCTAGCTGGAGTGGCTTTTTTTAATAGTGGCCAACGTTGTCGGCTATGGTACGTTTAAATCATCTGGAAGGTCAGAAAATGGGCTGACTTTAGGAGTTGGCTGACCTGGAAGATGATGTGCCCGCAGCCTCACCGAGAAGTTCATTTGCGAAGCAATTTACGGAAAGATCTTGGCGCAGGAGCCTGTCCGCCTCAGGCGGAATCAATGTGCTATAGCCGCTAGCTGTGGGTAGTTTATTCTTAATTCTTCTCGAGAATAGTAGTTACGAGAGCGAATTCAACAATGTGAAGTATCTAATTGTTTCTCAAACGGCCATTGCTCTGCTCATAAGAGATGAGGAGTTGATTGATTAGAATAACGCCCCGTCACATCCTGCAGGCCATTAAAACCAGTTGTGACTTATTCCAATTGTCTCACCGCTTGCAACCACTCCCTCATTGAATTCGACCAATTCACCATCAACATACATGGACACTTCCATCATCACACTCTCGGATGCATTGTTGGTCGCATTGCACATATGTGTAGATTCTGATTTCGTTTTGAATTCGGTACTCCATGTTCCGGATAGGCCTTCTTCCGTGCGATCTTCCTTTTCACGAGTATCGTTCTTACTCCAGCGATATTCAACTGAAAAACTCTCGCCGCCAACAACTTCGTAAATAACTTCCACCTTAGAGGCGGGGCAATCGCTTCCGGTTCTTGAATTATAACTGCAACATCCAGTAATTAGAGTTGCTAATAATATAAAGGCAAGGGCCTGAGCAAATGACTTTAACCGAGACATAAAAATTAAATTAGCGATGAATAAATTAAGTTACCTCAGGCCACAAACTTAACTTTTTTGTCAGAAATCTGATTTGGCTAAGTCAAAATATATATAACATCGAATGTCTTCGTTCGAGGACTACACCTCTCGTCGTAATCTTGAAACTCTCTACCATTATCGCAATTGCTTCGTTCATTTTTATTACCAACAACGGTTAGTATGTGAGGCGTAGCCTGCCGTTAGGCCGCTATGATCTCATATACATTGTTGTGTGCTGGCTTTCTAATTCTCCAATTTCATTTATTAGATCTTCCTTTTCCGCTTTTAGGCCTTTAAGCAAATCATAGTCAAAGTTGAATTTCTTATTTTTCTTTCGAGTGATGCTTTTCTTTTTCCGTTTAATAAGTTCTATCGGATTTATGGTTTGTTCCGCAAAAAGCATAAAACCAAAAGTGAAAAATAAAGGAATTGAGTAGAATAGAATCCAAGTCCATTGCTCTGCATCATTCCATCCCATTTTCCAAATTATGAAATGTGTTCCGACAAAGGCAAAAATTATAACTAGGGCGACAGTTACTTTAAAAGTTGTGACACTACTATTAATTTCTTTATCAACTGAGGTTTTTTGACCCTCAAGGATGTTAATTGCTTTTTCTTTTTCCGAAAGAAGGATCTTTTTCGTACGAATTAGTTCGGTGTTAAGAGATTGTTGCCTGTCCAAATGAGACTTAACTTCTTCCTCTTTTTGTGAAAGCCTGGTTTTAAGCTTATCATTTTCGATGGATTCTTTAATTGCTTTATTTTTGAAATGCTCCTGCTCTTTCAAAAAAACTTCAATACTTTCTTCTGATATACTGTCAAGAATCGATTCAAGTTCATCCACTCTAACGTCTTCTGGTTTTTTCGCTTGCCTTCTTAGCTCTACTATAGAAGCTTTCGCTTCATCTTCGCTAATTTTGCCATTCTTGAATTTATCTTGAAGCTCTTCAAATTTCCTTCCAACAGCTTCATTTAATTGATGCGAAAGAACGATTTGGGCTTTCGTGATTACATCAAAAGTCAAGGGGAAATTATCCTTTCCGAATCCTTTATTAAGTTTAAACCAAAATTTATTGGTTATAAAATTTAGGGTTGTTGCTAGTGGAACATATCCATAGCTTTTAACATTTTCATTCCATGCAATTTGTAGGGTCTTTGAATTACCGGAAAGCAGAATGTATCCAACATTTTCAAAGTTGTATTCATTTGCCTCTCTCCTGTGAATACTGATATAATTTAAAAATCTAAGGTATTGTGAAGGGTCTTCAATTCCTGTCTCTTCGGCAACTTTATCTAGTATATCTTGATCAACAATATTGTATTTGTGATATTTTTCATTGAAGTAGTCCTTGAAATCATTTTCCTTAATTCCTGACATTTTTAATTGCCTAAAGAATTCAGCTTTTTTTGCTACTACATCTGCTTTACTTTCACACCCATTAATTATTGACATCATTGCTGTTACTTTGGGATTTGCCTTATCCTTCCCTTCAACAATGTACTCTGCTTTTTTAAAGAACCTTTCTATTTCATTACTAACGTCATTGAAATACTTAAGTTGAATTCTATTTGGATGTTTACGATTGATTTCTTTAACGAACTCAAAAAAGTCTTGCCATAATCGTTTATAAACTTCTCCATTGTAGCCCGCAAAATGAAATAAAATCTCAGTTTCAACAAAAATTGTTAGGTCACTTTTCCAAGTTCCTAGGTCATTAATATTTGTATTGTATTTAATTCCCGAATACAGGACAATCCCTTCCTTTATTGTTGCAAGTTGGGCTACAAAATCCTTATCATCTTTCTTACTTATTAGATAGGCGCTAATATATTCTGAATAACTACTTCCATTTCCGTTATCAATAATGAAAGCTATAAAAGAGTGTACAACTTCAGATTTTTGTTGCTCAGTAAGTTCTTGCTCAGAATGTTCCTTAATGTAAGTGAATAGACCTGAGATTATTAAATCATTGCTATTTTGTATCTCCTCCTTCTTTAGATTAACATTTTTTGATTTTAACCCAGAAAGGTTTTCGAGTGTATAAACACCATCTACTCTTTTGATTTCCTTTATCCGGCCTAATGATGTTCTTACTACTGCTTCAGGAATTGAAAAATCATATTCTTGATTTAAATGATTAGTAATTTCAGTTAGATTAAAGCTGTGTTTTGAATTTGAAATTATTAATTCAACCAAAAACTCTGAAATTATACCATAAATGTCTTTTTCACTGTTGTAAAGTTCTCTAAATACTGCGAGTGATGCTAAACATTTACTTTCCTCAATCGTCTCTTTCATTCTCTATTTTTTTACTTACACACAACTTCATAATATGTTGAATCAGAAGTAAGGTCAACCCGATGATTTATAGGGTTAGCAAGCAATTTGAACGGATCGCTAAACTTCTGCAAATCAAATATATGACAAGTATAAGCCAACTATGGTACATTAGCTTTAGCGGTTTTCCGCCATTTTTGGTTTCAGAGGTCAAGCTCCGTTTAGTGCGTTTGGTAATTGGATGATGTCTAGCGCACAGATCAGGTAGCGGCCCAAAACCTTGAGTTTAGGATTCAAGGTCATTCGTGCTTCACCTTGGGTCGTGCTTCAAAGGTGTAGTCAGAATTCAAATGGTGAATGGACCCTTTTGCGAAATGCAGATCCTGTCGTTAGCGAATCAAGAGCGACCGCTGCAGTCAGTGATGTCTGTTATTAAAAATTACCAAAAACGAATCGTCCCATTGCAGAAGTAGTTTTGTAAGATCGCTGGGGTGTTGGAGCTTTGCCTTAAACACCAAAAACATGGTCGCACGCAGCTTTTACCTCTCGCTGATCGTTCTCTTGTTAACCTCTTGCAACGCCTCCAATGACGTAGCCTCAGATGGGTGGCTCCAAAAACGCAAGTACCGCTCGGGCTTTCACCTCGCCAGTGGCGTGAAACAGCACCACGCGGAAAAAACCACTAAAAATAAACCAAAGCGTCGTAGACGTATTGTTGTCCAAGCCAATGAGGAGGAAGCGATGCTCGCGTACGGATCGGAAACTACACAAGCGCGTGGTCAACACCCTAAGGCGCAACGCACGCACACTCCCTCAGAAAGGCACGCGCAACCTATTCCATCCATCGATCATCGGCGGGCCCAGGCGCGGGCGCTCGCGGCTCCGGTGGACGTCTTCGCCGTAGATTACTGCGTAGGGCGGAAGAACAACGACGGCCGGCCCACCGCAGAGACGGAGCCCGCCGCCAACCCCAGCAAATTTTGGACGAAGCTGGCCTCCGCGCTGGGTACGGCTTCGCTCTCCATTTCCATCCCTACGTCCGTCGCTTTCTTGGTGTCGCTGATCGGCAGCATGGCGCTGGAGTGGAGCAGCGCTACGTTGTTGGTGTTCATCTCGTCCTTCTTTGCGCCGCTCTATGTGATCATGGTCGCCGCCGCCGTGTTGGCGCTGTTGTCCATCGCAGCAGTGTACGTGGCCCAGCTGCGGGGTGAGTCTACCACGCCATACAGCGAAAACATCGGCACCTCATCCCTCTCCGTCATCGCCGCTGCGTGGACCGCTTGGGTGGCCTTGAACATCATCTTTGGCGCGCATCACCTCTTGCGGCTCATCTTGACGTTAGCACCCTAGTTGGCCTGCCGTATGCAAGCGCCGGTGTGCGGCTTCAGCCTTCCAGGATATCCGCCAGCAGTTGGCTCAGCTCGTCGGCGCGCGTCAGCGTCATCATGTGCGAACCGCCCTTGATCAGGTAGTCGTACTCCACGTGCTTGATTGGCAAGGTGTGGTCTCGGTCGCCGTGGATGTGGATGACTTCCGTTGTATTCGTATCGCGTTCCCAATGAATGATCATGCCGATGGTACGCTTCAGAAACAGGGGATCCTTCGCATCCAGCATGGCTTTAAAGGTTTCCTTTTCCTTTTTCCGGTCGGGCTCTACGATCGGTTGCAAGCGCTT
>JAVKEP010000102.1:0-5702 GCA_040221375.1 Cryomorphaceae bacterium | reverse complement strand
GTTGATCGATACATTGGTCGCAACCACATCGATGGAATCAGCGTTGGCCTGAATGTTCGTCACGTTGGTTGCGATGTCCGTTGTGTTCGTAGCCACGTTAGTCGCCACCACATCAATGGAATCAGCGTTGGCCTGAATGTTAGTCACATTGGTTGCAATGCCCGTTGTGTTCGTGGCCACGTTGGTCGCCACCACATCAATGGAATCGGCGTTGGCCTGAATGTTCGTCACGTTGGTTGCGATGTCCGTTGTGTTTGTGGCCACATTGGTCGCCACCACATCAATGGAATCGGCGTTGGCTTGGATGTTCGTCACGTTGGTTGCGATGTCGGTTGTGTTAGTAGCCACGTTGGTCGCTACCACATCAATGGAATCGGCATTGGCTTGGATGCTTGTCACGTTGGTTGCAATATCCGTAGCATTGGTCGCTATATCGGCTTGCATTGCTAGCATTGAATCATTGAGGATATTGATGCTGTCTCGATTTATCGCCACTTGAGCGGAGATGGAATCAATGGTGTTGGTCAGTGCATTCACAATGGCTTGAAGTTCCTGATCTGTAGCCAGTGCTGAAATGTTTAGATCATAAATGTCTCCTCCTCCTTCGGTAATTCTCAAGGTGGTGTCATTCAGCAATTCAAAGCTTTGCAGGGAATCACTAACTGTGCTCCAAACTAAATTTCCCGACCCGTCTGTAACCAGCACTTGTCCAATCCCCCCATCCGAAGAAGGAAAGCGATAGCTGCCGTTGATGGAAAGGGAATCTACGTTGGCCAGTCCGGATACGTCCAACAAGGCTTGCGGATCGGTGTTCCCTATACCGACCTTGCCAATGGCGTCGATGTAAAAACGACTGTAGAAGTTGCTACCGTCAAAGTACTCGAACAACAATCCGTTCTGTGTTGCGGCCTCCTGTCGATGTAGAATGTTCCATCGACGGTTTTGCCCTGCAGCACCGAGGAGCATGCCTGCGTAGTTGTTTCCATCACCTGTTCCTGAGAATGCAGCATAGGCGCTCTGGCCGGTGAGGAACATGTCTAAGTCAGCAATGGGTTGGTCTGTGCCAATACCTACTTTTTGATTGGTAAAAACCGTGGAGTCGTTCATGCCCCAATCACCGTCATCTGAATTCTCCGCATAGAGTGCGTATGGAACCGACATGAGTTGCGAAGTGCCCATGTCTAGCGAACCAACTTGCACATTGAGCCAAACGGTTCCGGTCTCCCAGGTTACATCGAGAAAGGTGCCAAGGGTAGGAGAGCCTTCACCTATGACAAGTGTAAACAACCCGTAGTCATTGGTTTGGACGCTCCAGACTTCGATGTATTGGGTAACGCTCAAACTCGCCGTTTGAGACAACGATATAGTAACGCTCAAGGAGGTATCCGCGAGCGGATTACCATCCGCGTCGCGGGCGACGGCTTGGTAATTGATTCCTTGTGGACTTTGCGCGAAAGTTTCTAGTGAGCAGAAAAAGAAAAGTGAAAGGACGATTAACGCCGCCCTCCAAATAGATGACAACCGTGACATAGGTTAGCTTTTAGGTCAATTATGATGTTCACCTTTCTGGTTGTGCCAATCAAAATGAAGAAATCTTGAAATAGATTTCTTCAGCATTAGGCATGTCCTTTGGGCTAGTCTCTGTTCAAAAGTAGTTTTTACCACCGGAAAACATAGTGGGTACGTTTTTTAATCCCCTAGGTTTCGGTTTGTTGTAAAAAAGAATAGGCCGGAATTTCCGGCCTATCAATTCATTCAATCTAAAAGCGATTTACCGCTGTTGTTGCTGTGTTGAGCCAACCAAGCTTTGATAGTACGTTTCAGCCTCGGTCACCAACGGATCTATGTAAGCGTCCATTTCGGTCACCTTGTATCGCTTATTGAGGTTTTTCAATTGTTGTATAACGGCAAATGCCTGGTTAACATCGCGGTTAACGGACGAAGTAAATTTCCGATCCAGGGAAGCGTAGTACCGTAGGTGCTCGATGTAATTGTCTCCCAACATTTGCGCAAGCTGCATTCCTTTTTCGTTCTTTCCGATTTGGAAGTACGATTCGGTTACTTGGATCAACGTGACATCCTTAGGAGTATTCTGGGTAACGGTCATGGCCATGCACTTATCCAAAACCGCTTCAGCTCTTTCGTTGTCGCCTTCTTTCACCAAGGCATCTGCGAGCCTCGAAAAATTCAATCTCAGGTTGGTGACGAAACGCAAGTTGTTCTCATCCAAAAACACATCTGGATCCTCCATGTTGCCGAATGCAAACTCTTCCATCATGTTGGTGTACATGATATCGGTCTGCACTTCTCCAAAATAACCAAATTGGTTTCGATCGTCTTTGACTTTGTAAGGAACCAGCCTGTAGGTGAATCCTTCATGCTGCATGTAGTCCTCCAATCCGAAATAGCTGCTCTTGGGCATAGTATTCGCAAAATAAATCGGTCGTGCCCATCCGTTGTTGGCCAATATATCAAGCATTACCAACTCACTTTTGAGTATGTACTGACCGCCAACTTTCCATTCTAAGGCATCGACAACTCGGTCTGCGTATTCAGGAAGCACGGTTCCGTTGCTTACCACCACTGCGGAGTCAACCGGAACACGGAAATTTCGAGTCGGGAAGTAGTTCATTTTTTGACCTTGGCCAAACATCTCTTGGTTTTGCTCGTCCAAAACAAAGGAGACCAAATCGGCTACGTTGATATGCGCATCTGACTTTTTTCGTTCTACAATAGGCACATAATCACGTGTTCCTTGACGGTAGTCGTTCTTTTCCATGCTCAATTCGATGGGCTTGCCATCGTAGGCTTGTCTTCGAATCATATCGATGAACCACTCTGTGCTCGCCAAGGTTAAATTGACGATTCGGACGTCGGTTCGGTAGCCTTCTACTTCCTGTAAATACCAAAGTGGGAAGGTGTCGTTGTCGCCATTGGTAAATAAGATGGCATCTTTTTCACACGAGTCCAAGTAATTCTTAGCGATCGCCCGTGCCGTGTACCGGTTCGATCGGTCGTGATCGTCCCAGCCGTCTTTGGCCATGAGTATCGGTGCAGATAAACAGAGTGCCGTCGCCAATCCCGCTTGTAGTTTTTGATCTTTGATGACTTGGCCAACCCCGTACATTACTGCAAGCAGGATTGAGCTGACAATGGCGATGTAAAACATCAAGAAGGCAAAGGAAGTATTGCCGCCAAACAGCGACCCAATGATGATGAGGCCAATGGACCCACCAGCAGTATATGCGATGGTCATACCTAGATCCTTGACCGTCAGGTTGCGCGCTGCATCGTAAAGCGCCAAGACCCCGAAGCCTATCCAAATGGCAAAGGCATAGAACGAACCTGCGTATGCATAGTCGCGTTCACGCGGTTGAAACGGATATTGATTCAGGTAGAGCACAATGGCCAGTCCCGTAAAGAAAAACAGGAGCATCACTACCCAAGCGTTTTTCGCGTCGCTTCTAAAATGGAAGATCAATCCGAGTAGTCCCAAGATGAGTGGAATGGCCAAATAGAAATTTCTGGCCTTTTGGTTCTTCAAATAGGTAGGCAATTGTTCTTGATTTCCCACGTGCTCCGTATCGATGAAGTCGATGCCCGTCATCCAGTTTCCATCCTGAAAATTACCGTGGCCTTGCGTGTCGTTTTGCCTCCCTGAGAAATTCCACATGAAGTAACGGAAGTACATCCAGCCGACTTGGTATTTCATGAAGTACGACATGTTCTCACCAAAGGTCGGTTTTCGAACGGTGGTCATTTGTCCTCGTGCATCCCGGTATTTGATCGGTTTCCCCTTGAAGTCTGACCAATCTTTGTATGCCTTAACGTGATTTTTCTTAGGGCTCCACATCCGAGGAAAGATGGATTTGAATTCAGGAGCATAGTTTGGCTTCGACTTTTTACGGTCATCCGAAATTTCATACTTGCCAGATTCCTCGTTTGGATAATAGACGGGATTCCCATCTAAATAGGGCGTCTCTCGGTCTAACGGAGAATTGAAGTACTGGCCGTAGAGCAATGGGAAGTCGCCGTACTGCTCACGGTTGAGGTAGGAAAGTAGGTTGACTAAGTTCTCCGGGTTGTTTTCGTCAATCGGCGTATTTGCATTTGATCGGATGAGGATAAGGACGAACGATGAATAGCCGATGATAATGACTAAAAACGAGAGCAAAGCTGTGTTCCAAATGGGTCTGCGCGTTTTAATCGTGTAAGCAATGCCCCATACAATAGCTCCGAGGAGGAGGATCATGAAGATTACCGAACCCATGTGAAAAGGCATCCCGAAGGAATTGACCATAACAAACTCAAAACTCGCGGCCCAATCTACGATGCCAGGAATGATGAGGCTTTGAATTCCTCCCAAGGTAACCACACCTAATGCCCCCGCGATGATCATGCCTTTAAGGTTAGGCTTGAATTTTTTGAAATAGATGACGTAGGCAATGGCAGGAATGGCCAGCAGGTTTAAGAGGTGGATTCCGATGGAAAGTCCTACCAGGTAAGCAATGAGAATGATCCAGCGATCCGCCTTGGGTTCATGGGCTTTGGATTCCCATTTGAGGATTGCCCAAAATGAAATCGCCGTAAGCATGGACGACAAGGCATACACTTCCCCTTCTGTAGCTGAAAACCAAAATGTATCGGACCAAGTGTAGGCCAGGCTGCCGATTATGGCTGCGCCCAGCGTAGCAACCATGTCTCCGGTAGTCAACTCATCTTCACCCGTTTTCAGGCTGAATAGCTTCTTGGCCAATGCAGTGATTGTCCAGAACAAGAACAAGATCGTAAATGCACTGGAGAGCGCTGAGATCAAGTTTACCATGTACGCTACGTTCTCAGGAGCGGCAAACATGGAAAAGAGGCGACCGATCAAGAGGAAGGTAGGCGCCCCGGGAGGGTGACCGACTTCAAGGCGGTACGAGGTAGCGATGTATTCACCGCAATCCCAAAAACTCGCCGTTGGTTCAACCGTACTGATATAGGTGAAAGCAGCGATCGCAAAGACCAGCCAACCAAGGATGTTGTTCCACTTTTTGTAATTCATACTCCGATCGTTCTCAATTATTCATATAGGAAAGCCGCGAATTTAGAACTCTGACCAATAGGGATGCGCTAACAGAGGTTAGTAAATCTTAGAAAATCATAAACCTCGCATTATCAGGCAACCCAAGAGGATGTGGTTCGTGCACGATTCAGTTTGCCCTGAAAAAATCTATTACACTTAGGTTCACCAGGTGCACATCTTTATAATAGTAATGCAAGATGTCGTCATAAGGATGCCCGCTTTTCGCCATGTTCATAGCTCCTTCTTGACAAAGCCCTACGCCATGTCCGTAGCCATGGCCTTCTAAAATAACCGAATCCTGAACCAGGTCAATGGAGAAGAAGGCGCTTTGCAAGCCCAAGTCGTAACGAATTTGTTTGAATGGAACACGCGAGGCGTTGGGATCCAAAAAATGCTCTCGCTCAGCAGGACAATAATCCAATGCAAGCCCTAAGGCGCGTTCTTCGTACACAGGATATCCGTGTTTGACGCTCAAGTAGTCGAGCCATTTGTCGCGCGTCATCGCCGTACGCCAATACGAATGATTCTCCTGCAGGCAGTTTTCATCAATTCTTGCACGCAGGTAGTTGAGGTATCCACTCCAAACGTCCTCGCTGTTGCAGGTGTAGCCCCCACAGTTGCTGTGGAAGGCAGC
>JAVKEP010000101.1:0-1510 GCA_040221375.1 Cryomorphaceae bacterium | reverse complement strand
AGTACAGGACCATCTCCTTGAGCTGGCGCTTTGAAAGTAGCCTCATCACGATGCCTCCGAATGGAGGAGCATCGCGATGCCCCGGTTACGACAATCCCCGAGGACGGAGGAGGATAGCACGTCAGGAAAGTTATGGGTTGAGCACCGCGCAAGGAGGTTTCAAATTTCGGTCCGGGGTATCGGATCATTCTCCTGTAATTTGATACAATCTACCAATCGGTTGGATGGTCGGTTTTATAACGGAGGCACTTGGAATATGAATTCCCAAGATGACTTAGAAAGATGGAGCATTGACGGTCAATCAAACGACGAAGCATTGTTACTTGTTGGTGAACTTATAGATTTCGCGGCTGATCAATCATCCGCCGTGTATACGGACAGAGCTTTTTCACTCCTTGACGCGCTATCCAAGCGCGATTTGTCAAACACTGACCATGCGCTCCTCCATTATTTTCGGTCGAATGCGTGGGAAGTTAGGCGGCAGAGCCGCAATGAGCATCGTTCATGGGCGTGGGAACTGGCTGCATCTGAAGAGCAGCTCTTGGAACTGCGCCGGTCGATCCGTCACCCTGGATTTGACGACCTTGACCGCATCCGCCGTTGCCAGATTTTTACAAATCTCGGGAACCAGATGAACACTATTGGGCGGTTCATCGAAGCTATTGCGTATTGGGATAAAGCTCTGGAAATTCTGCCGAATTTCGCAATGGCACTTGCCAACAAGGCGTTGGCATTCAGGCATTATGCAAGCACGGTCTATGACGAAGGTCATTCCGATTTGCTTGGCCTGTTCGCACATGATTGCTTCGGCGAAGCCCTGGCAGAGAACGCCATTTTTGAGGGCGAGGGCGAAGAGCGACTTCGAGTCCAATTTCTTTCGTATCAGACAGAAATTGAATCAGTCTTCGATGTTGAGTTCATCCGACAAAATGTCGATCTAGAAGATCACGGGATCGGCGAGACAGACGATGAGCGCTCTTACCGAACGTGGTGTTTGCAGAACCGGCTGTTTCTGAATCCTCTCAATGATCTCGGGCCTTTGCCGATCGCGGGGCAAGACATTTTTACGCTACCATCGCTAACGACCAGCATAGGCGCGCCCATGCCAGAAACGATTGGGCTGTTCAATCAAATTAAGCAGGAGTTTGTTACTGCACGTTATCTGTTTTACGAAGGCTTGCGTGCCACTCAAACAAATAACACACCACACTTCTCTGATGGGAATGTGTTGCTATACGATACTCTGGATTCACCAGTGTATGGTTTGGCGGTGGAGAAAATGCGCCTTACCTACCGCATGGCCTACTCAGTATTTGATAAGATTGGTTATTTTATAAATTCGTATTTTGATGTCGGTCACTCCCTGAATTGGGTCAATTTTCGGAATGTTTGGTATTCAAAGAAAAACAAGAAGTTACTTTCTTCGTTCTCCGATAGCCAAAATTGGCCTCTACGCGGACTATTCTGGCTTTCAAAAGACTTCTTCGATCAGGAGTTCAAGAAAACCGCC
>JAVKEP010000100.1:0-3963 GCA_040221375.1 Cryomorphaceae bacterium | reverse complement strand
TCGTTCGGCCTCGTGCTGAATGATCATGAGCTCACCTTAGAATACGGCTATCGGTACGGATCGGGATATTCAAAAAGCTATGGTTATTACGAAGACTAATCTTGGGTAGTGTCGAACCTCCGATTCATCGCGGTTGGCAGTTTTCTTGTCCTATCAGGGGGCATTCTTGGCAAGCTTTTCGAATTCCTATTCAGGCTTGTTGTTGCCCGATCTTTCACGGTTGAGGAGTACGGACAACTCATCCTCTTGTTGTCGGTCATTGGCATCGGAATCATAGCAGGAGGCTTCGGGGTGCTGTCCGCCATCTCAAAGTTTATCGTTTCGGCCGAGACGCAGCAACAAAAAAAAGACCTAATTGGAGCCGGGCTTGTGGCGGTTGGGACCGGCGGTTTACTTATCGGAATTTTGATCTATGTCTTCGATGAAAACATTGCGGCATGGCTTGGAGTAGCTGATGCTAGGCTCCTTTGGTTGAGTGCTGTGGCGATTCCGTTTGCACTTATCATTCGCTCGGGCGTTGCAATTTTCATCGGATTCAAGTCTTCCTTCGAGCGAGCGTTTTACAGCGAAGTGCTGCTCAAGGGTTTACGACTGCTGGGGGCGCTTATAATTGTGTGGGCTGGACTCAGCTTTAAATTGACCTACGAAGTATACGTCGCCGTGACGATAGTGGTAGCCATATTAGTATTGCTCCGACTGTTGAAGAAGCGTGGGATTGCGTTTTCCAGAACCGCTGTGGTTGGGCTCGTTGCTTTCTCAATGCCATTGTATCTGAGCACGTTCTTCGATAAGCTGGCCGATTGGGCCGACAGCCTAATAGTGGGCCACATGATCGGACCAGATGCAGTTGCGCACTACAACTCTGCACTTCCGTTGGCTCAACTGACCATGGTTGTGTTCGGAGCCATTGGAGTAATTGCTTTGCCTGTACTGAGTGAGAAGCAGACGAACAAAGAAACCCAAATCACGAATGCTTTGCTATCGCGCTGGGCCTTCGTGCTTAGCTTCCCATTGATAGCTTTCTTGATTTTTAACCCAGAAGTTTCTCTATCGCTTTTTGGAAAGAGCTTCGTAGTGAATGCGACGATCCTTCAAGTACTCGTACTGGCCTACGCCATAAATATGTCGTTTGGCTTCAATGGCATTGCCTTGGTGAGCCAAGGGATGACCAACACGTTGATGCTTTCCTCATCCGCGTTTGGCTTGTTAAATATTGCGCTGAATTGGCTGTTGATTCCAACAGTTGGAATCATCGGTTCAGCCGTCGCATTGCTCTTATCCCTTCTCGTTAGGAACGGGATCAACACGTGGGCGTTGCACCGAAAATGTGGATTTCCGCTGGTCGACAAGAAGGTAGTTCCTTCCGTCATTGTCGGAATTCTTGTTTGTCTCACTGGGGTGGCGCTCGATAGAATCATGGAATTTTCGCTGGTCGCTCAATTCTTGTCCTATGTGGGGGGTATGCTATCGTTTACGCTCTACATGGTCTTTGGAGGTAGTGTAGACCAAAATGAAAAGGAGCGCCTATTGCTCTTGATGAACAAGTTGGTCGGTCGGTTTAAGAACAACTAGTAGCCCCATCTTTGATGCAGGTCTTTGCCAAGGAGTTCTGATAGCGCGGTCACCTCAGGATTAAAGTGTTGCCTCAGTCGCGCAAGAAGCTCGTCGCTCATGGGTTCATGTGATTTGGGGCCGAAATTTACTCCCAGAAATGCCTTGGCAATGGCTCTTTTTTGAGCCTTTGGGATGCGCTTTGTCCATTGTTGTACGACGTTGGATTTCGAAAGGCGCTTCATAGAGGTGTAGAGGCTGGGGTATTGAATGGATCGTCCTTTGTTTTGAACTCCAACTGGGGCTAGGGATCCGGCTTTCAAAGACAAGAAAAATTCCAGTTCCACGAGCAGGGCATTCTCCTTTTCTCTGAGGTCATCATAGAGCAACACCTTGACATTTTCCTTTGGAAATGCATCTAAATACCGTTTGATCTGGTGTGAGAAGGTGGCCAATTCAGTGTAAAGAAGATAAGATGGAACCACGCATGTTCTGGGTATGGAGTTTCCTGCTCGACGCTCGTCTTCTTTACCAATGGCAGACGCGAAAGAAGCGTCATTTTCTACTAGGTCAATCAAGCATTGTGCATGATATGATCGGAGGAAGTCAATCGGTTCTCTAATCAGTATGATGATTTTAGCCGATGGATTGAAGGCGTGAATGTTGTTGGCGGCAGCTTTTGAGAAAAGGTATTTTGAGGACGCTTCTCCTCGATAGACGTGATCTTCTGAAGCAGAAAAAAGAGAGAGGTATTGATCCTTCGTTCTAAATTTAAAAAACTTGTCGCCCCTGCCGTGAAAGGCGTCTGATTCCTCGATAAGGTCGGTGCAAAAGAAGCCGGGTTCCTTTATATCACTCATGTAGAAGGCTGGATGTTGCGCTAGGATGGAGTTGATCGTGGTGGTGCCAGCTTTCGGAGCACCGACAATAAAAACGTTGGGCAATGGAAATTTCGATTCCTCCATGAAAAAATAATTTGCTTTGCAACTGCAAAGAAAGCTAGAATGACCTCTCTGAATATAAGGCTAATGATAATGACGGTTTTGACCGTCGTGCTGTTGAGCGCACTGGCTTTTTCTGAGAACCTCATGCCGTTTACTTGGCTGATCACAGGAACCGTTCTTGCCATTGCGTATATCTCTGGAACCTATGTCCTTGGCAGCAGATGGACCCACAGTGATACGGGCGTGGTACTGCAAAATTTGACCGTCTATTCCATTCTCATCAACTCAATTACGGCCATTGGTTTGTATTGGTTGTTTCATTCGTTCACCGGCACGTTTCATGAGCCAAGAGCTGCAGATTCTTTCCAATACCACGACAATGCGGTGCAAATAGCTGCACAATTCCGAAACCTATCCTTCAATTTTGACGATATTCTACGAGGTTATGGTATCGATGATTCGGGCTACAACCTGTTTCTGGGATTCGTTTATTCCATTTTTGGTACCGACCCCATTGCCGGAAGGATTGCCAATGTGGTACTGGCCACTTTGAGCATGCGATTGCTTTTTAAGTCTGCGTTGCTGCTGTATAATAGGCAGGTTGCACAGACCGCTGCACTTTTATTCATGCTGTCTCCGCTGACCTTGTATTTTGTAGGTGTTACTCTTAAAGAGATCACCATGGTCTACTTGGTGATGCTTTCATTCTATCACCTTTACAGCGCCTATGTTCAACCTAAGCTTCAGATGAAGACGCTGGTCGTCGCAATGTTGGCGGTGCTAGGGCTTTTCTTCTTTCGGGTTGTACTGGGCGTTAGCATGGTAATTTCCTTTGGTCTCTTCCTTTCGGTGAATTTTTTCAATCGGAGCACGGTGAGGAAGCGACGCGTGTTGATTGTGGCATTTATTTCATTACTCATTCTGATCATTGTCCTTGCCTCTTCAGAACTCGGAACCCGTCTGCAAGAGTTGTATGCAATCAGCGGTGAGCAAATGACCAGAGAGCTGAAGGATAAGAGCATTAAAGGTGGATTTTCACTGCAGCGAGGAATCATAGCTCCCTTGTTATTCATTGGAATTCTTATTGCGCCATTCGCAAGCTTGGTTTACACAGACTCCCAAGTCACTCAGGCATGGTTGATGTCGCCATTGCTCATCAAAAACATCTTGGCAATTTTCACCTTGTTAGGGCTCTACTACAGTATTAAAAAGCGTTGGAAGCAAGATTCATTTGCCGCGCTGGCCCTGATTGTATATTTACTCGTTCTTGCCTATTCTGCTCAAACGACCTCTCCCCGGTATCAATTCGCTGTCTACCCATTTCTTATGCTATTCACTGCCCATGGCTTGGTTCGATACAGAGGCATTAGAATCTTCCACTTGGGCTTGTATTGCTTGATCATCGTCGGTGTCATTATGGCTTGGAATTATTTCAAGCTTTCAATTCGTGGTTTAGTCTGATTGCATG
>JAVKEP010000099.1:0-22904 GCA_040221375.1 Cryomorphaceae bacterium | reverse complement strand
CGACAATAAAAAGAGAACCATTTATGCGGGAAGCGCTATTACTCGATCCAACGGATCGCTTCGTTGCCCTAACAACGACACCTTATTTAATGCAGGCATACTGACCTTAACAAACAGCAGTTTGATTGCTGGAGTAACTGGTGTGTTTAGAAACTTACCAGGCTCGGTGCTCAACGTGGCAAGGGGCGTTTTAACCAATGTATCTGTGTTGATTGCTTCCGATCCTACAAATTTGGTAGTCTACACCCGAACCGGTAATGGCAATCAGGAGATAAAAAGCACTTTTGACGGATACTACGACCTCTCTATTGAAGGAAACTCACTAGCAAGCGAAAAAAGGATCAGCTCGGATATAACGGTCCTCAACGACCTGAAGATCAATGGGTCTACCCTAATTGCAAGCGATTCGTTTACGCTGAGCGTAGGAGGTGATATTGCACTGTCCTCTAGTGCTGTAGCGGCCTTTGACGTTTTTACCAATAAAGCTAATGTCGTGCTGAATGGAGGTGGCCCGCAGGTGTTGAATGGCAGGTTTCAATTGGATGATTTACGGATCCAGAAGGGTGGCGGAACAGCAAGTTTAACCGGTGATACAACTTTTATCCACGGTACATTGGATGTAGCATCGGGTAGCCTTTCTGCCAACGGAAACATGGTTCTTGTCTCAAATGACGTCGGAGACGCACGCGTTGGTCCAGTCGGAGGCACGATTATCGGAGACGTTTTAGTGCAGCGTTACATCGATGCAGGCGAGACGGGCTGGCGATTTTTATGCGCCCCCGTTTCAGGCGCTACCCTAGCAGATTGGAACGACGACTTCATAACGTCAGGATTCCCTGGTTCGGATTTTCCTTCTTTCAGTTTCACATCCATTAAAGGCTACCAAGAATCCGTCGCGGGACATCAAGACAGCGGATTTGTTGAACCCCAAGGGATCGACGACCCGATTCCCACTAATTCTGCGTTCTGGGTGTACTCTGGCGACCACATTTCGGGTACTAACCCGTTCATGATCGACGTAAGTGGACCATTAATCACGGGAGACGTGGACTTCTCTATTACCTATAGCAACAACACATCGCTCACGGCTGACGGCTGGAATTTGGTTTCAAATCCGTACGCGAGCACGATCAATTGGGAGTCACCCAATTGGACCAAGGATTTTGTAGACGATGCCGTCTATGTCTGGAACACCGATTTGGGTATCTATGCGTCCTTCATTGCCGGTCTAGGTGTGAACGGGGGCAGTCCGTTGATTGCTTCCTCGCAAGGATTCTATGTACATGCAAATGATCTCAACCCCGCGTTGATCATCCGTGAGAGTTGCAAATCTTCGGCAAATGCCAATTTTTTACGAAGAGGTGAAGACCCCGTCTTGAGGTTGACGGTTCAATCAGTACAATCGTCAATGGAAACCGCACTTCGATTCACGGATCAGGCAACGCAAGATTTTGACGAAGATTTAGATGCGTATTTTCTTCCCGTCAAGGAGTCACCTAGTAGCATTCATACCGAGCTCGGGAATTCAGAGTATGCTATAAATTCTATTCCAACTCCTTCATCAGATACCATTGGAATCGCCTTAAGAGGAACAGAAAAATGGTTAGGGCTGAGTTTTACTAAGAACCAAGGAATGAATCCATTTTGCCTAGCAATTTATGATGCGCAAAGCGGAGAAGTGCAGGTGCTTGAGGGAGAGTCAGGTCGTGTTCAATTGGACAGCGCAGGTGCTTCTAATGGCCGGTATTCCCTGATTGCAGCATCGACTTCGAGCGGCATACAAACGCCTTGTTCTTTGAGTGGAATAGCGGCGTCTTCTCAAAAGCATTCTTTGACAGCTTTCGTAAAAGACAACCGCATCTATTTTAATTCAAGTGAAACAGTGAAAGGTGAAACGATTGTGGTCTACGACTTGTTAGGTAAGTCTGCCTTTAAGGAACAACCACTGGGCGATTATATCTCGTTGCCAGGGCATATTTCTTCTGGAATCTACATTCTTCAGGTTGGAAGCACCAAGGCTCAGAAGATCTTGATCCCGTATGAGTAGCCGTTTCAGCGAAGTTTTTCTCCTTAGTGGAGATCAACCATGTAGTTGTATTGTCGTGGGCTGAGTACATACTGACTTTGCTTTGAACACTCATCGATCCAAAATTCTCGGTAATCTCTTGTTTCGAGTTCTCCTTTGCCGATCATATCCAACACCTCAAGGACACGTGAAGAATTTCTTCTCAACGTCAAGTTTGGTGTTGCAGCTGACATAGGCTCCAATGAAGTAATTTTTGTGTATCCGTTTTCGTGAAGTTGATAAACGCCGGGTTCGATTCCGCATTCGTCGGTACTCTCGATTACCGTGATGACGATGTCATCGCTGTTGAGCATAGGCGCATCAGTCAATTGGGGCTGAGCTATGATACTTGAGAAAGAAAAGAAAAGGGTTGTAAGAAAGAATAGATGCTTCATGGTTTCATTGTTGAATTAGAGTGCAATGTCCAATGAATATATGAACGCAGATTACGGTAATTTCCCAAAGGACAGTTCTAGCTTCCCTGCGTTCACAATGATGCAGAGAAGCATGTAAAAAGCTTCTAACGCTCATGCTTGCGCACCCTATTGAGGTTACTACTTTTGCAGCATAAAATCTCAATACGCGCACAACATGAACAGAATCGCAGTAATCGGGGCCGGCACCATGGGAAATGGGATTGCACACGTATTTGCACAGTTTGGATACGACGTCAACCTTATTGACATAAGCGACAGCAACCTCGAGCGAGGCATGGCCAACATTGGCAAGAACTTGGACAGACAAGTGAAGAAAGAAAAGATCACCGAAGCGGACAAGCGAGCCATTCTGGATCGGATTAAAACTACCACGGATATGGCACAAGGAGTTGGCGACAGAGAATTAGTGGTAGAAGCAGCCACCGAGAACATCGATCTTAAGCTCAACATATTCAAGGAACTCGATGCGCACGCGCCTGCTGATTGCATCTTGGCTTCCAATACTTCGTCGATCAGCATTACCAAGATCGGCGCCGCAACTTCTCGACCGGAAAAGGTGATTGGAATGCACTTTATGAATCCTGTGCCTGTTATGAAGTTGGTTGAAATCATTCGTGGGTATGCAACTTCCAACGAGGTGACGAACGCCATCATGGAAATGAGCAAGCGCTTGAACAAGGTTCCTGTGGAGGTAAACGACTATCCCGGTTTTGTGGCAAACAAAATCCTGATGCCGATGATCAATGAGGCGATCATTACTCTGTATGAAGGCGTGGCAGGAGTGGAAGAAATTGATACTGTCATGAAACTAGGGATGGCCCATCCAATGGGGCCACTGCAACTGGCAGATTTCATCGGCCTTGATGTGTGCTTGAGTATTTTACAAGTGCTGCAAGACGGCTTTGGAAATCCGAAGTACGCCCCCTGCCCTCTTCTGGTGAACATGGTGACCGCAGGGAAACTGGGTGTAAAATCAGGTGAAGGATTCTATAGCTGGACGCATGGCACCAAAGAATTAGTGCTCGCCGATAATTTCAAGAAATAAGCAACCGAATCACGACCATAGAAAACAACTAATAAGAAAAGAATGCCAAAAGGAATTTATCAGATCCCCTACCCGGACAATGAGCCCGTGGGCAACTTCGCTCCTGGAAGTTCAGAGCTAGCCTCGCTGATGGCTACGTACGATGAAATGTACAATCAAGATCCCATCGACGTACCCATGTACATCGGAGCAGACGAAGTACGTACCAACGAAAAGCGTCCCATGTCTCCTCCTCATGAGCATGCGAAGGTTTTGGGGCATTTCAATTATGGAGACGCCTCTCATGTGCAAGCGGCCATCGACGCAGCGCTTGCTGCCAAGAAGCAATGGGCTGAACTGCCTTGGGAACACCGCGCGAGCATCTTCATGAAGGCGGCAGAATTGTTGGCCGGACCTTTCCGTGATCGCATGAACGCGGCTACGATGCTGGCACAATCAAAGAATGTATTCCAAGCGGAGATCGATGCTTCCTGCGAAATGATCGATTTCTTTCGGTTCAATGTGCATTACATGCAGGAGATTTATAGCGACCAGCCCGATTCACAGCCAGGTATATGGAACCGCATGGAGTATCGTCCGTTGGAAGGCTTCGTTTTCGCTATCTCTCCATTCAACTTCACATCCATTGCGGCTAACCTTCCGGCGTCAGCTGCGATGATGGGAAATACGGTCGTGTGGAAGCCTGCAGAAAGTCAGATGTATTCGGCTCAGGTTGTCATGGAGCTGTTCAAAGCCGCTGGACTTCCAGATGGCGTAATCAACATGATTTCAGTGGAAGGGCCTGTCGCCGGTGATGTTGTATTCAAGCATAAGGACTTCGCCGGACTTCACTTCACCGGTTCTACAGGTGTATTTCAACACCTCTGGAAGGAAATTGGGAACAACATTGGCAAGTACCGCTCCTACCCTCGCATCGTTGGAGAAACGGGAGGAAAAGACTTTATCATGGTACACCCAAGTGCAGATGCTAAAGAGGTTGCTACCGCCATTTCTCGAGGTGCCTTCGAATTTCAGGGCCAGAAATGCTCTGCTGCTTCCAGGGCATACATTCCTGCAAGCATGTGGCAAGAGGTCAAAACATACGTAACCGAAGACGTGGCATCCTTCAAAATGGGATCACCCCGTGATGCAGGGAACTTTATCAACGCTGTAATCGACAAGCTTGCATTCGACAAGATTTCTGCTTATATCGACTACGTAAAAGGACAAGCCGATGCAGAGATCATCGTGGGAGGCAACTACGACGGAAATACGGGGTATTTTATTGAGCCCACGGTAGTCGTTACTACGAATCCTCACTTCCGAACATTGGAGGAAGAGATCTTCGGTCCGGTCATGACGATCTATGTTTATGAGGACAGCCAGTTTGTGGAGACGATGGAATTGCTCAATGCAACTTCACCTTACGCGTTAACAGGAAGCATCTTCTCGGGTGATCGATACGCGATTGACCTTGCTTGTAAGAAACTGTCTGATGCAGCTGGAAACTTCTACATCAATGACAAGCCCACAGGTGCGGTTGTCAACCAACAACCGTTTGGCGGCGCCAGAGGTTCTGGCACAAACGATAAAGCAGGTTCACAATGGAACTTGATTCGCTGGGTAAGCCCACGTACGATCAAAGAAACATTCGTACCCGCTACAGATTATCGATACCCGTTTTTGGGTTAACGCTTTGTTGACAATGCAAAAATGCCTGCTTCTTCCGGAGCGGGCATTTTTTTTAGGCCAACCTGGAGGTTCACGGCGCTCGAAATTCTGGATTCACTTACTTAGCTAAAATCGGAAGCTTGCTCCATCGCCCCCACGCAACAAAGAGCGCAAGAACCATCAAAATGGTAGGCCCCATGACCATATCGTTCTCACCAGCGCCAAGGTGGTCGACGATGGCGAGTACCATTGTCACAACGAGCCCAAGAGCTGCAATCGGAGTAAGCTTTGGTTGAATACGCAAGACAGACGGCAAAATCAAACCGAGGGCCCCTAACACCTCCACTAAGCCTATCAGCATCACCATTGGGGCTGACCAGCGTGAAACCCACGCCATTTCAAGCGCCAGTTCATCGTAGGCTGTCATTAGTTTCATTGCCCCAGCCATGAGAAAGGCCGCTGCGAGTAGTACCTGTGAGATCCAAAGTGCAATATTCATGTATTCATTTTTTGTTCGTACAAAGATGCGGCTTCCGTAAATATATGTAGCAACATATTTATGCAACCATCCATTCCTAGTGCAAACCGCCTGTAACAAATTACATCGAGTTCCCGTCTCAGCGCATAGTTTAGCTTTGTTTAAAACCTACTTCATGCCAACATTATTCGTTCAAGGCCTCAACAAGACCTACGCCAATGGCGTCAAGGCCTTAGCCGACGTATCCCTAGAAATTTCCAACGGAATGTTTGGATTACTCGGCCCTAACGGCGCGGGTAAATCGTCGTTGATGCGGACCATTGCTACATTGCAAGAGGCCGACAGTGGAAGCATCATGCTCGATGATCTCAATATCCTTGAGGAACCTGCCGAATTGAGAAAAGTGCTGGGTTACCTGCCCCAGGAATTTGGAGTTTACCCACGGTTTACCGCTGAACAGTTGTTGGATCATATAGCGGTTTTGAAGGGAGTGGCGCACGGAAGACAGCGCAAAGAACTGGTTGCCCACTTGCTGCAGAAGGTCAATCTCTACGACGTTAGAAAAAAGTACGTAAAGGGCTTCAGCGGAGGAATGAAGCAGCGTGTAGGCATAGCTCAGGCGTTGATTGGCGATCCCAAATTAATCATTGTAGATGAGCCCACTGCTGGGCTCGACCCAGGTGAGCGCAATCGATTTCACAACCTCCTCGCAGATGTAGGCCAGGAAGTAATCGTCATCTTATCAACCCATATCGTAGATGACGTCAGGGAATTATGCACAGAAATGGCGATCATGAACGAAGGAAGCATCGTGTATAACGGAACACCGCAAGCGGCGCTCCAGGACTTGGAAGGAAAAGTGTGGCAAACGTCCATTGAACGAGAAAAGATGGATGAATACAAGTCAAAGTTCGAGGTGATCTCAGATAAAATGGTGGCGGGGAAGCCTCAAATTCACGTTTTAAGCACCTCGCAACCGTCCGTAGAATTTGAGCTTGTAAAGCCGAACCTCGAAGACGTTTTCTTCACCAAGACCCAAACATCCGAACTCGCCTAAGCCGCCTCCTATGTTCCAAGAATTCTACCTCCAAGAACTGAAGAGAGGCTTTCGTCAACCGATGGTTTATATCTTTTTCTTCGTCATGGCACTGCTGGTTTTTGGTGCCGTGTCAAGCGATAACGTCATCATTGGTGGAACGGTCGGAAACGTGCATAAGAACGCTCCGCACATCCTTACGAACTATACGTTCATACTCAGTTTGCTCGGCCTGCTCATCGCCGCGGCATTCTTCAACAACGCCGCGCTGCGCGACCACGAGTTCGACTTCCATCAGATCCTCTTCTCTACACCTCTGAACAAGGCGTCCTACTTTCTGGGTCGCTTCTTTGGCGCCTTTGTGTTGTCTACTATTCCGATTACGGGTATTTACCTAGGATTCACCCTGGCTTCATGGATCGCGGTACCCGCCGGGTGGCTCGAACCTGATCGCATCGGCCTTGTACCTTACCAAGCCTTCCTTACGACGTACCTCTTTGTTGTGATGCCGAATATGTTTTTTGCTGGCTCCATCATTTTTGCGGTTGCCACGCGTTGGAAAAGCACCATCATCTCGTTCACCGGTACAATGGGCATCATCGTCCTTTATATCATTTCGGGAACCTTGACATCTGATTTAGAAAACGAATCGATTGCCTCCATGGTGGATGCTTTCGGTATCAGAACGTATGGAATAGAGGCGAAATACTTCACTCCTGCGCAAAAGAACACCGAAATTCTTTCATTGCAGGGCATGATGCTTTGGAATCGCTTGCTGTGGGTTGGAGTCGGCATCCTGATTTTACTTGTTTCCTACCTCGGGTTTTCCTTTCAACAGATAAATAATTCGAGCAATAAGCGGGATACTGAATCCGAAAGTCAAGCCAGAGGGACTACTCGTCCCATGGTGCAGCAACTGTTTACCCCGAGCACGAGACGACTGCATTTTTGGAGCTTTTTCAAGGCTGCCTTTCGGAGCATTGTGAAGAGTCCGACATTTAAGATTTTATTCTTCTTTAGTCTGCTGCTGTACTTGGTCGACCTCTTTCAGGGATTCGAGGCCTTTGGCCTACAGAGCTATCCGGTTTCTTACAAAATGAACGACGCGATCGAAGGTGCATCCAGCCTGTTTATCTTGATTGTCATCGTGTTCTTCAGTGGTGAGCTGATTTGGCGAGATCGAATGTATCACATCAACGAGGTAATGGATGCGACCCCGCACAACAGTTTTGGATCGCTCTTGGGAAAGCTGTTCGCACTGGTTTCCGCTGCGGTATTGATCGATGTATTTATGATCATCTTAGGCATGGGCTATCAGGTTGCCAATGGTTATTTCAGGGTAGAGCCTTTGGTGTATTTCGGTCACCTTGTCATCGACCGATTACCCAGTTATTTGGTCTGGAGCATGGTCCTTATCTTTCTTCAAGTGCTGATCAACCAGCGGTACATCGCATATTTCGCCTCGATTCTTTTATTATTTCTACTCGATATTCTGTGGCTTGTATTCGACGTACAAACCAACTTACTCGACATTGGGTCGCAGCCTGATTTGACGTACTCTGACATGAACGGGTTTGGCGACGGAATGGTAGCTACTGCTTGGTTTACCTTGTATTGGCTGCTCTTTGGAGGCATGCTGATGTACTTAGCAGCCTTTCTTTGGTCGAGAGGAAAGGTGAGCCGACTATCTGAACGATGGACGCTCGCCAAACAGCAGCTCAAAAGCCGCGCTGGCATCATGTTCTATGCTTTGTGTGGGGTGTGGCTGGTGACCGGTGGCTTTATCTACTATAACACGCATGTTCTCAACAGCTATTTAACGTCGGAAGAAACCGAAGCCCTTCAGGTTCGCTATGAAAAATCATTCAAGCAGTTTGAGGACCTGCCCATGCCAAAGTACACGGCAATTCAATACGACATTGCGATCTATCCCGATGAACGGAATGTCCTCATCAAGGCAGTGGCTACATTGAGCAATGACACGGAAATACCGATCCATGAGATTCATTTCACGGTGGATGAAAACTGGAATCAGGTAATTGAACTTCCAAGCGGTGCGCTATCGTTTGAAGACGAGGATAAGGTTTATAGGAAATACGCTTTAGACCAGCCCCTCATGCCCGGTGAACAGGTTGTCGCGCATATTGAAGCAGCTTACCTCACCAAAGGCTTTGAGAACGAAGTCAGTCAACAAATCGTTGCGAGCAATGGAACGTTCATCAACAACGCAGACTTTATGCCAACCATCGGGTATTCCAAGCGCATCGAAATCAGTGATAAGAACGACCGCAAATCCAACGGCCTTTCAGCGAAGGCTAGAATGCCCAAGCTACAAAGTCCGTGCGGTGAGCCGTGTGATAAGAACTATTTGACCGAAGGCACGTCCGATTGGGTGGAAGTAGAAACCATTATTTCTACGTCTGCCAACCAAGTAGCCATTGCGCCAGGCAGTCTTAAGGATAAATGGAATGAAGAAGGTCGGAATTACTACCACTACGTCGTGGACCGACCTTCCCTAAACTTTTACTCATTCATGTCGGCTGAGTACGAAATCGCCCGCCGTGAATGGAATGGTGTGGACATAGAAGTGTACTATGATCACAATCATCCGGAAAACGTCGATAGGATGCTTGATGCCGTCGAACGATCTTTGGATTACTACACAAAGAACTTTGGCCCTTATTACCACCAGCAAGCTCGGATCATTGAGTTTCCGAGGTACCAGTCCTTTGCACAAGCCTTTCCTGGGACCATGCCTTATTCCGAGTCGATTGGCTTCATTGCAGACCTCAGGGATGAAGAAGACAATAACATCGTTGACGCGGTAGTTGCTCACGAGATGGCGCATCAATGGTGGGCCCACCAAGAAATGTCTGCGAACATGCAAGGAGGCACCATGCTTACCGAAAGTTTTGCCGAGTATTCATCGCTTATGGTCATGAAGCAGATTTCAACGCCCATGCAGATGCATCAGTTCTTACAATACGATCATGAGCGTTATCTGAGAGGTCGAAGTCAAGAAACCGACGTAGAACGACCATTGTACAAAGTTGAAAACCAGTCGCATATCCATTACGGGAAAGGAAGCGTCATCTTATTTGCCTTGCAAGATTACATCGGTGAAGACTCGGTCAATGCCGCGCTGCATGATTTTCTTATGGAATGGGCTTACAAGGGGCCGCCTTACCCTAACTCTCTGGACTTCCTGAAATATTTAGAAGAACGTGTGCCGGACAGCCTCAGTTTCCTGATCGATGACTGGTTCAAGGAGATTACCCTCTATGATCACAGATTGAATCAGGCCACGTACTCCCAGCGAGAAGATGGGAAATACGAAATCATGTTAGACGTGTACGCTCAGAAAGTTAAAGCCGATACATTGGGCAACGAGTCCTATCAGAATCCAAACGACTGGGTCTACATTGGCCTGTTCGCCGATGATGATGAAAAAGACCTAATGTTTGAGAAGCGAGTTAAGTTTGATCAGAAAGAAATGTCGTTTACGCTTGTGGTGGATAGCCTTCCTGTCAAGGCCGCTGTGGACCCAAGGCGGGTGCTGATCGAGCGGATCTATTCGGACAATATCCGTGCGGTGCGCAAATCCGAGAAGGAGGCCAATTAAGTTGATTTTAACTCCACTCCACTCATGAATACGCTTCCGTTGATGACAAGTACCGGAGCTGCAGTGGGATCTTGAGGCATGGAGCGTCTTTCATCCCGGATTCCAGACATGAAATTACTCGTATTGATCCGTACATTCCAGTTTTTAGGTACGACGAGATTCACGCCAGACATAAATCCATTGATCTGGATCTCAGCTGGTCCGTCCATCTTGCAATCGCCAAGGTAAATCTCGGCTCCGCCCATGAAGCACCTGAGGCGTCCTCCTTTGAATGCCTGACTGGTAAAGTCTTTTTTGATGCCGCCCATCACTACCGTTTCGTCCATGAAATTCGATGCATCGGTGGATTCTTTCGTGTCCATCATCGTCGTTCGATCGTCATTGACTTCCTTGCGCCATCGGTCAAACTTCTCTCGACGGCTTGGTCGAACCAGTAAGACAACTCCAAATACAATAAGTACTAGCGGCCAGAAATAATAGGCAGCGTCAAATGGAATGTCGAAGTTCCGATCTACGTAGAAATAAGCCCCTATTAAAAGGATCACATATCCTCCTATACTTTGAAATCGGTTGACGATTAAGCTGACGAACCCAATAATGATGAGAATCACTGGCCATTGAAAAAGCCAATGGGGAAAGCTGAGAACGCCCATTCTATTCAGCAACCAGTACCCACCAACCAAGATCAGCATCACGGCAAAAAACCTTCGCCCTCCTCCTTTGGTACGGTTAGCGTCCGATTGTGAGCCAGATTGCTCTTCTTTGTCTATTCGCTCCATGGTAATTGAGTTTGGTCAAATGTAGAACAGCTCGCCTTTCTTTTCATGCTCTTCGCACATCGATTCTACTTTGGCGCCCCATGCGACTTCCTAGTTGCTTCGGCAACATGGCAATTGGTAAACCTTAGTTCCCCTTAAATCGATATCCACGCGTAGCTAAATCCAAAACTGAGTACCATGTAGATGATGTATATAAGTACAGAGGCTAAAATTCCAGTAACCAAGGCCGACCAAGAAAATTTTCCTCGCAAAGAGACATAAGCATAGGTGAAATAAACCGGAAACAAAATCAGCTTGAAACGGCCTGCTGATAAACCCCCTAAGCTTGCAATAAGGTCCACCATGCCGATGAGGATGTAGAAGCCAGAAATATAGAAGCCGATTGCCAGATACGCTGCGAATGTGAAACGCTTCCAATGGAAAAGTTTTAGTACAGCGGCGATGACAAAGACCTGTAGAAAAAGAAAATTGTTGATGTTTTTTACCATGAACTGAGACGCTTGCTCCACTTTTTTCATGTACGGCTCAGCCTTTTCAGGTGAAGCGCCATCAAACTGGCCCTTCAATGGGTCAAATTCAATTAGCTCAGCAAAGGCAAAATAGAGCAGCGTGCTCAAGACAAAGAACTGAATGGGCTTGTAATAGGCTTTTCGCTTACCGCCAATAAAGCTTCTAAATAAATGCCCAGGGTTGGTCAGGAGTAGTGCTAGCGTCCTCCAAACGGGCCCATCGATGGAAAAGCTGTAGGAAAGAAAATCAGAAATTACATCCCTCATCCGAATTCCCGGAAGCAATTTGCGTTGTCCACATTGCGAGCAATAAGCATCGCTTACTTCCGAACCGCAATTCAAACATTCTTGTTCCATATCACCCCTCCAATGGGAGGTCTTTTTGAATGCCCATGTTCAATGCAGTCGCCACCTCGGTGAGCCGTGAACCGAATTTTTCCAATGCCACGTGCAAAGTTGTGATTGGGCCTTGCCCTGAAGTTTGCTCTAAGCTTACGTGATAGTCATAAGGATCCGGTATTTGAATGGACGCATCCACGACTGACTGCATCAAATCACGGAGTTCAAAGGCGGCAGAAGAATCTTGTTCGGCGATCACGTCGTAAAGGGAAACTCCTTCAACGTAGGTGCTATCTGCCTTGCCGTAACGACCTTTAAAGATGGCGTTTAAGCCTTTTACATTGAAGTAAATGTCTCGCTGGGTGTTGTCGCTGAACGTCGATTCCTCGCGTTCAGGATCCAATCCAGTCAAGGTGTGAAGCAATCGATCATGACCCAACTCAAACTGCCCGAACAACACCATTCCAGTGATGGCCAATCTTGTTTGTTTTTTGGCACTGTGTTGCTGAAATTTCCGGAGGTAGTTGCTTCCAGAAAAAGGAGACCATGCATTTACTAACGTCGCCAAATCGGCACTGAGTTGATCCGCGCATAGCTTCAAATACTGACCGCGTCGGTCGGCATTGGCAATGGTCGAATCGGAGGTGTCGTAATCTTTGAATGTCCGTTTTCCAGCGCTCAACGCATCAACGGATTCCCCGTCTTCCCCCCACAGTAGGAATTCCAAGGCGTGAAAGCCGAGCGTAATTCGTTTCCCATCTACCGTGTTGTTCAAGTCTTGAAGGAGCTGGGTCGTAATGGTCGGATACTTGGCCGGTTGGTTAATAATCCCAGATGCTAGGCTATCGTTTATGTAGTCAATGTGTGCTGCAGTAAATTGCCAAGCGTTGATCCGCTTCTGAAGTGCTTCTCCTTCCTCTGGGTTTACCGGCGATCCAGAAAATCCGAGTACTTCTGCCTGACTGTATGGAATGTGAGCAAGCACCCAGGCATCTTGACAAGCCTTGAGTCCCGGAATGGTAGGATTCGCCACGAACGAATGGATCAATTGGCGCAGTTCTTCACTCCTGTCATATGCATCACTGTACATGGCATGGGCAATGACAGCATAGTTTTCAGCAAACGCTTTTTTGGCTTCATCCGATGCAAAAGCATACTTACAGTTTCCGTTGTCTCTATCGGCCAAGGGATCGTAATTTGAAGCAGCTGGGTCAATACAACCTTTGTCATAGCATCCGCTCAACATAAGGCTAAGCCCCGCGAATAGAAAAAGAAAGGTGTTTTTAAAAACAAGCTGGCGCATAGAAGTGGAGTCTTATGATCAAAGAAATGAAGAATATCTCATTCGTGGCTTGAGAAGGATTCAAAAGAAGGTATCTCGAATCGTTTGCATGTGATGCTGACAATTCCATGGAAAAGGCGCGCAACGCTCTACCAAATGTTCTATATCAAGTCGGTAATGCTCGGTTAAATTGTTGGCAACCATGAATTCAAGCGCTCCACGGAAACTCGTTTCAATGCGGGTGTAATACGACTCCGTTTTGACGGACTTTTCGCGTGCGTACACAACCGCAACTTGTGGGAAGTAGAGTAAGAGTGATGCCACCGCCTCAGGCGAAATGGCAAGTTTTTTAAAATCGTTCATTGCTTTTCTAGAACGATAAAGTTTTAGCCGTTTCCCCCGGGCTGGATAAAAACCCTCATGCACTTTCAGTTTGTACGCTTCAAGCAATGCAGCTTCGTCTGGATGCACAAAAAAGTCAAGGTATTCTTTGACCTTAGGATACCGCTTGTACAGTTCAATCAGGTGATGAATAATGGATTGCTTTTCGAGCAATTCAAGCTCCTTACGAACGTCGCGAAGTCCCATGAGGGCGAATGTAGCAGAAGTAAAAAAAGAGGAGGCACGAAGCAATGAATAATTCTAACCCTATCGAACCAATCACTCCGACCCCCTCCTAACTCTAAAAAAATGAGTTCAAAAGCCGTAATCCGTAGCTCTTTTGAGGCGCCAAAGTTAGAAAGTTGTCCGTGAATCCCAATCGAAACGGGCATTTTAACATTCTTACAAAATGGGATATTACATCATGAAATTCAGCATTTTGACTTCGATATTGGCCGAATAATTTAATAACACCTAGGGCACAGACGCTTATTTGAGATCGTCGAGTTCAATCCAACGCGTGGTAAGTTCATCCAGCCGCTCACTGATTTGGTGCAATTCAATCGACAAGGCTTCCACGGCCTCATGCCCTAGTTCACCTTTTAAAAGCGAATGTTCTAACTCCGACTTCTTCTTTTCGAGCACAGGCATCTCTTTTTCGATCTGTTCAAGCTCGTACTTTTCTTTATAACTCAGTCGCTTCGTAGGGTTGACAACGTTGGCTTGAGCGTTTGATTCTACTTCTTGCTTCGTTGCAACCTTTGGATTGCTTCGTTCCTTGAGCTCTGCCTTGCTTTCTTCTCGGTATGCCGCATACGAACCCCAGAAATCGCGTATTTCTCCATGCTCGAAAATGAAAAGGTGATCGACGAGCTTATCGAGAAAATAGCGGTCGTGTGAAACGATGATCATGCATCCGCCAAAGTTTTCGAGAAATTCTTCCAATCGTGTTAGGGTCAGTAGATCAAGGTCATTGGTAGGCTCGTCGAGGATGAGGAAGTTGGGATTCTTCATCAACACCGTCATCAAGTGCAATCGTCTTCGTTCTCCACCACTGAGTTTAGAGACTTGCGTATACTGCATTTCTGGCGGAAACAGAAAATATTGAAGGAAGGCCGACGCGGTCAACTTTGAGCCATCGCTCAGTTGTATGACCTCTGCTATGTCTTTCAGCACTTCAATGACGCGCTTATCCTCCTTGACCTTTAATCCGCCTTGAGTGTAATATCCATATACAATGGTGTCTCCCACGTTCACTTTGCCGCTGTCTGGCTTCAGTTGTTGGGTGATGATGTTCAGAAACGTGCTCTTCCCTACTCCATTCTTCCCAATGATCCCAATGCGCTCCCCTCGTTTAAAGGTATAATCAAAGCCCTTGATTAATTCCTTGTCGTCGAACCGTTTGTACACCTTCTTCAGCTCTAAGATCTTACCGCCAATCCGTGACATCTTTACGTCTAGTACGAGTTCTTGTTCTTTGACGCCACTCTTCGCCTTGGCTTCGATTTCGTCGTAAGCGTCTAACCGCGCCTTGCTCTTAGTGGTCCTCGCTTTGGGTTGTCTTCTCACCCATTCAAGCTCCTTCTTCATCAGCTTACCTGCCTTGTCTATTTCCGTTTGAAGCACTTCTTCTCGTTCGGCGCGTTTTTGCAGAAAGTAACTGTAGTTCCCATTGTGCTTATAAAGCTTCCCTCGGTGCATTTCCAAAATGACATTACATACCCGATCCAGAAAGTACCTGTCATGCGTTACCATGAGCAGCGTAAGGTTTGACTGTCCCAAATAGTCCTCCAACCACTCTACCATCTCAATATCTAGGTGGTTAGTCGGCTCGTCAAGGATGAGTAAATCAGGCTGATCCAGCAAAGTCAGTGCGAGTGCTAAGCGCTTCCTTTCTCCTCCACTGAGTTTGGCAATTTTCTTCTTAAGATCCACTACACCAAACCTCGACAACATGGCCCTCAACTGCCTGTCGTGATCCCATGCGTTGCGCGCGTCCATTCTGTGTTGAACCTCCTCTAAGTCTTTCAGTGCATTCGCATCTCCACCAGACGATCGCTCCAATTTCTGGTTGTATTCTTCAATCAACGACAAGGTCTCGGAGTTGGCCGAAGTGATGAATTCTTCAATGGATTGATCCTCATCGAGGCTGGGCTGTTGCTCTAAATATGCCACCCGAATCCCTTTCCGGAAATTGTATTCGCCTTCGTCGGGAATGTCTTTGCCCGCTAAGATGTTCAGTAAGGACGTCTTTCCTGTACCGTTGTTCGCAATCAGAGCTACTTTTTCGCCTTTGGCCAATCCAAAGCTTATGTTCTGAAACAACGTCCTCTCACCAAGGTGTTTCGCAAGTCGGTCGACGGATAAATAATTCACGCCGCGAAGATGAGGCTTCTAAAGTCGAAAGAATTGCATGGTGCAAACTTTTCTGAGCAACCATCCTTGAGAAGGTCGCTGGAAGCTAGATACCTTTCTCGATTGCCATTGCAAGGCTTTATGTCACAATAATCAGCCGAAAATTGACCGAAACAGGAGCGTTTTGGTCTTTTCCAAGGAAATCGACCAATAGTAATATCTTCATTCTCAAGTCGATACTGCCACGAGCATGACTTCGATTTTTTCTTGAATTCCGATGATCATCCTTTAACTTCGCTCGCCTTACAAATCCTCCAATACGCACCAAGCGTCCATGAAGAATACCTATTTCAACTTGATCGATCAGAGCTTCTATTTTCCCCAAGAGGGCTTCGACCTGAGAGACGATTTTTTAACCTTTCACGGCATATCGCTCAAGCATTTAATCGAGAAACACGGGACGCCGTTTCGGTTTATCTACTTGCCTAAAATTGGAGATCAGATAAAAAAGGCCCGAAACCTGTTTAACCGTGCCATCAAGAAGCATGGATACCGGAGCGACTATCACTATTGCTACTGCACGAAATGCAATCACTTTTCTCATGTCATCGGCGAGGCCCTTAAACACAATGTACATCTCGAAACCTCCTCTGCCTTTGACATCGACCTGATCCTGAATCTGCACGCGGAAGGAAAGATCGATAAGAACAGGATGATTGTTAACAACGGATACAAAACAGAGGAATACCTGACCAAAATTGTCGGGTTGATGGCCAGAGGGTTTAAAAACGTGCTGGTGGTTCTAGACAGCAAGCCGGAACTAGAGCGTTTGGTCGATTGTGCTAAGTCATCTGGATTGAAGGATAAGATAAAGATCGGTATGCGCATGGCGATCAACGAAGAGCCGCAGAGCGCCTACTATACTTCGCGCCTTGGGATTCGGCCTGCAGACATGCTCGATTTTTACAATGAGTACATCAAGGAAAATGAGCACGTAGATTTCAAAATGCTGCACTTTTTCGTCGATTCAGGCATCAAAGACAGCTTGTATTATTGGGGTGAGTTTCAAAAAGCGCTCAAGCTGTACATCGACTTGAAAAAGGATTGCAAGAACCTCGACTCATTCAATCTGGGCGGCGGATTTCCTATTCGCAACAACTTAGGATTCGAGTACGACTACAATTACATAATCAATGAAATCGTCAAGAACATAAAGGAGGCGTGCGATGCTGAAAATGTGCGTGAACCCCACATTTTCACAGAATTCGGGAAGTATACAGTAGGAGAAAGTGGCGCCATTATATTCAAAGTACTGGAGCAAAAACTGCAAAACGATACGGAGAGTTGGTACATCATCAACAACAGCTTGATGAATACCATTCCTGACGCTTGGTCTATTCATGAAAAGTTCATTCTACTGCCGATCAATAAGTGGAACAATGAGTACCGCCGAGCAAACATAGGGGGCATCAGCTGTGATCATTCTGACTACTACAACTCCGAAGATTTCAATCAAGAGGTGTTGTTGCCTTCCTATCCAGAAGATGACCCTGAGCCGCTTTACTTAGGCTTTTTTCATACAGGAGCCTACCAAGACGCCATCAGCGGATACGGCGGAATTAAGCATTGTTTGATTCCATCGCCTAAGCATGTGATCATCGACCGCGATGAGAAAGGAAACATCGTCGACTACGTCTACCGAAATGAGCAGTCCGCAGAAGAAATGTTTCGATTATTAGGATATTCAAACGAGAACGCATGAGCAATTACGCAGGCATAGCAGAAGAGCTGTGTACATACGACAAAGCAGAAATCTTTCTACAGTCGATTCCATACGATGGGACAAGCACCTGGGGTAAAGGGGCCGACGCGGGCTTTGAAGCCTTCTTGGATGCTTCTGAAAACATGGAGTTGTATGACATTGAAACGAATAGCGAAGTCTATCATAGAGGAGTGCATATCCTGCCTGCCATTACAGAAGACGATTCTCCGGAATCCGTGTTCCATGAAGTATATAGCAAGACGCGAGAGCTGTTGCAATCAGGGAAATACTTGACGTTCTTTGGTGGGGAACACAGCATCAGCATTGGGGTAATCAAAGCCTTTTATGAGCGATTTGAAGGTTTAACTGTACTGCAACTCGACGCACACGCAGACTTACGACCACAGTACCACGGCACGCCTTATAATCACGCTTGTGCCTTATACGACGCGAGCAAGCACGCCAATTTGATCCAGGTGGGCATTCGAAGCATGGACATCGAGGAGCTCGATCACATGGATAAGAGCAAGGTCTATTTTGCGGAGGACATGTACGGCCAAAGCGATTGGATGGATGCTTCCATTGCACAAATGACAGACGACGTATACATTACCATCGACTTGGATGCGTTTGATTCATCCATCATGCCGGCTACAGGCACTCCAGAGCCTGGTGGCTTGGACTGGAATACGATGATTCAATACCTGCGTCGTGTGTTTGACCAAAAGAACGTGGTGGGATTCGACATCGTGGAATTGGCACCCATCGACGGCTTCAAAGCGCCCCAATTTCTCGCCGCCAAACTGTACTATAAAATGTTGAGCTACAAATTCTCGAAAGAATGAAGAACAAAGGCCCCATCAGTGGATTCATAGAGAACCACTACAAGCATTTCAACGCCGCTGCCTTGGTGGATGCTGCCAAAGGATATGAAAAGCACTTAGAGGAAGGTAAAAAGATGCTCGTTAGCCTAGCAGGAGCGATGAGTACAGCCGAGCTCGGTCGGTCCTTCGCGGAGATGATTCGACAAGACAAGGTCCATTTGATATCGTGTACTGGTGCCAACCTCGAGGAGGACTTGATGAACCTTGTTGCTCACAGCCACTATGAGCGCGTACCCCACTACCGAGATTTGACACCTAAAGAAGAATGGGGCTTGTTGGAACGTGGATTGAATCGGGTGACAGACACGTGTATTCCAGAGGAAGAAGCTTTCCGACGACTGCAACAGCACGTTTTCGAAATCTGGAAAGAAGCCGAAGAAAAGGGCGAACGGTACTTCCCTCATGAGTTCATGTACAAGATGATAAACAGCGGTGTTCTAGAGCAGTACTACGAAATTCCGCCAGAAAATAGTTGGATGCTAGCCGCAGCTGAAAAAAACCTTCCAATTGTGGTTCCTGGCTGGGAAGACAGCACCATGGGCAACATTTTTGCTTCTTATTGCATCAAAGGCGAACTCAAGGCTTCGACCATGAAGAGCGGAATAGAATACATGATGTGGTTGGCCGACTACTACAGTAAAAATGCTGGTACAGAAGGAATTGGATTTTTCCAGATCGGTGGCGGTATTGCCGGTGATTTCCCGATTTGTGTAGTCCCGATGCTGTACCAAGACATGGAAATGCATGACATTCCATTTTGGAGCTACTTCTGTCAGATCAGTGATTCCACAACGAGTTATGGCTCTTATTCAGGAGCAGTTCCGAATGAGAAGATTACCTGGGGTAAGCTGGACATCGACACACCCAAATTCATTGTGGAGAGCGATGCTACCATTGTAGCACCTTTGATCTTTGCTTATTTATTGGACTGGTGATCGAACCGTGTTGCGGCAGCCTATGGTTCGTTCGAGGTGTAAAGGGCGTTTTGAAGCCGTCAATGGGGAGTATTACAATGAAGCGAGCGGCTACGGATTAAGACTTTCGGCTGTCAAGCGAATCTTCCATGACCTCGATGGGAAAGTTTAGGTCGAAAGTGAGTTTGGTATCGGTTCCTGTTTTTCGTTTTCCTATAGAAAGAGACCGATTGAAACGATCGTACGCGGGTTAGAACGTCACGCCCAATTTCAACCCGACCGAAAGTAGCTGCCCCCTCCTAGTCCCTAGGTCAAAATAGCGTACATAGGGCTTCACGATGGGTTCTACATGCATCAATACCGTTTCATTGAGCGCATACCTGTATTCGGCACTCAAGATGGGTGCTGCATTCAAGCGATTCGGGACAAGCGTTTCTTTTTCAGACATGAGTTCCTTGTCATCCAATAGTCTTTCTACACTGGTCATGTTAAACTGGTACTGCACCTCGTAGCCTGCATTGATCGAAATGCGGTTTTCCCAAACTTCCCATTTCATCATTAAGGGGAACTGGAGTTCCTGCCAAACAACATCGTATTGAAGTTGGGTAGACGCTTGAAGTCCAAACACTGAGTCACCTGAAACGTCCTCCAACTTACCGGTTCTCTTGAATCGAAAGGATTTTATACCGTATCCGACGCCTAGTTCAACTTGTAGTTTTTCCAAAATTTGATAGCCAAGCACCAGAGCAACAGAGAACCGCCCCTTGGTTCCCGAACTGTATTCCGACACATTCGATGGGTATTTACCAATCATCACAAAATTCAATTCTGGAGAAAAGTACCCCCCGTAGTACAGCTTGCTCCATCGGATTGAATCTCGGATTCGGATGCTATCCGGTTTTCCTGGTAGGATTACGATGTTGGCGAGGGAATCGACAACCTGCGTGTCAGGTAAAACCTGTTCAAAAGCATTGGGTTGAATGGCGATGCTATCTGATACCGTTGAAGTATCCATAGCTGAGTTCATCGTATCCAATGAACTATCCATTCCGAGCGCTGGCTTGACCGTTTCAAACAACAGGGAATCGTCCATCCCTTTCAAGGTGTCGTTGTTCACGCGAATGGAGTCAAGCCCGAACTCTTTAAGCTCAGGGTCAACGAAGGAACTATCCGTTTGAGCATTCGCATGCACACAAATGGATGATATAAGCACTAAGGAAAATAGGAGACGTAGCATTTCTGAATAGGTAGATAAATCTTATGTCGAAGACGGATATATCGGGGCAATAGTTGCGAGTGACTGCATAAATTCAATTCTTGAATAGCTTAAAAAAGGACTCCAAGACAGAGAACCGCCTACTTTTCTTCGTTGTAAAATACCTTGTAATATTTCATGCCTTTTTCGGCATCATAGCCTTGTTCAATATTGTTCGGATTGCCATGCACGTAAATGTGAAAATTCTTGTCGAGCTTCAGTACGCTTTTAAAGAATTTCTTGCCTTGTTTTACGGCACTCTTAGAGCTTTCGAAGTGATCTTCTATCTCAATGTTTCGATCCGTTTCAAATCGCTCTTTGTAGGCATTAAATGTGTCTATCACTTCCGGCTGCTCCAATACGGTCTGTGCAAATTCCTGGGTGTCGATTTCGTCCTTTTCGGTAAAGTATCCTGAAGAACGATTCATCATCTGAATCTGCGTGGTTCGATCTACGTCGAAGGCCTGAGGCATCTCTTCCATAACAAATGAGCGGGTCAATTCCATGTAATCTCGTGTCTTGGTAAACAGTGTGCTGATCACCTCGAGGCCCAAGAAATCATCTTTCCAATATGCCGCCTCGTCCCCTTTGCTCACCGCGTCGTGCATCAGGGCACGGTAGCCTTGCTCACCCTTCGTATTAAAAATGATGCACCCTTTGTCCAATTTTTTTATGTCGATCCCACGATCAAAACTCAGATCGAAATTCGATGTTTTGGAGTGGACGTTCATGAACACACTTTTCTGCTCGCTCTTGAACAAACCGAGCGCGTCCACTTCTTCACCGTCAATAACAGCCCCTTCTAAATAGACGGCATAAAACTCACCGCCCTTGACCTTCGGGTGGATGGAATGTGCATACAGGTGTTTAGCCAGTTTCTGAGAGGCTTGCATGAAGTTCACCGAAGTGAGAAACAGTTCATTTACGTACGTGTACGCTTCGTTCAACTCCAAATCAGTATGATGCGAGAATGTACAGTACTCCTCGCTTTGGAAGGGTTTCATAAAGAAGTTCAACAGTAACTCTTCTTCTTCCACTGCTAACGAACGCAAGTGGTCTTCGCTCAGGATTAGCTGCTCTTCGTGCGCCTTGTTGCCTACCTTATGGATGGCAATTTTCTTTATAGAAACGGCTGATAAATCGTGCATAGTTCTTCGTCTTTAGGAGCGTCGCGAAACTAAACAATGACGGTTATTCTGAGACCCCTTTACCCTAAAAGGACCTGCTCCAAGATATCGCCCGCAAAATAAGCCAAGAGTGCGGCCAATGCTCCGAGCCCAAGGGTTTCAAGGATGCTTTGGATATGGCTCGTCTTCGTAACCGAACTCTTCATCCATCCAATGAATATAAATGCTGCCGCCGTCAGGAGAGCGGAAAGTAGGAATCGATTGAAATCTACTTCTTGAACAACAGCATAGATGTACGTCAGGAGAGGTATAAGTCCGAAAAATAAGAAGCTCCCGAAGGTGCTCAACCCGATCAAAGATGGCGCTTTTTTCTCCTCGATCATTTCCAGCTCGTGCTTCATCATCACATCAACCCAACGATCTTCATTTTCAGTTATTTTGTCCACAACGTCTTCCAAAAGCTTGCCTTTGAAGCCTAATTCGGTGAATATCTCTCGCACTTCCTGAACCTCCGTCTCAGGTACCTCCTGGATTTCTTGGTACTCTTTCCTCCGCTCTTTATGGAATCGCTGCTTCTCGCTCTTGCTGCTCAAGTATGCCCCAACGGACATGGAAAACCCATCCGCAATGAGATTGGCACACCCTAGAATAATAACGATGCTGCTGGAAAGACCCGCGCCTTCCGCCCCTGCAACTACTGCAAATGTTGTGACGCATCCATCGATCCCTCCGTAAACTATTTCACCGAGGTGGTCGTTGATCCACCTTCGCAGCGGCATCAACGTTGTATTCGTTTGAGTTGATACGACACGATTGAGGGTTTCGGAATTTCATTGCTCACGAGGGTGATGGTCATAGACGTATCAGAGTCTTTTTGATAGCGGACAATCGAAGGAAAATCATGCTCTTCATTCTGAAATTCTACCATCCTATTTTTCTGGGACTTGAAGGCGAACATGAACGGCCCATTCCCGTTTACAATGG
>JAVKEP010000098.1:0-67439 GCA_040221375.1 Cryomorphaceae bacterium | reverse complement strand
CTTCGACACGAATTTCTAGCACCAGACCAGGCATGGGGGCCTTTAGCTCCTTGACCTCTTTTTTGACCTTGATATTCAAACCTAGTCTTTCGAGCAGCAAGTCGGTCTCGTTTTTTAAAGTCGGACGGAAAGACCTGCCATTGATTTTGATATGAGGAGCCGAAGTGTCTCCGTCCACTAGTTCAATCTTGAAAGACCGGCCACCCAAGAGAAGGTGATAGTGTCCTTCGCTGATGTGCACAAGGTCAACGTCTCGAAACTCACCGTTGATTTCGATGCGTTTACGGTCCTTGGACGATTCCACCTTGTACGATCGGCCTTCAATTACGATTTCTTGCATGGAGCAAAAGTATCAATCGCTCATTTATAGCCATCTTTGAGCCATGCTTATTCAGGGGATAATGCGGGCGGCCACAGGAATATTGTTGGCATCTATGATGGGGTCTTGTTCACTCCTCCAACGGAATCAAGCGGGCTCGAGTCCGGATAATCCCATCCTTCTTGACACGATGGAATTAAACTTCTTTTCTCAAGAACCTGAAATGCCGGAGAGGGGCGCCGCGCCGCGGAAGGTGGACGTTCTGCATACAACCCTACACTTGGAATTTGATCTGCCTGAGAAAACCGTTTTCGGTACTGCTTGGCTGCGGCTTACCCCATACTTCGACCCCTTGGATTCTGTGGTGTTGGATGCCAGGGGCTTTGATTTTAAATTGGTGGGAATCGCGGAAGACAACTCTACTACCGCGCTCGAATACATTTACGACGGGAATGAAATCACAATCCTCCTTGACGCTGCACTCGAGCGCGGCGAAGAAGTGACCTTGGTGATGGAATACGTCGCAAAACCGGCAGACCTTCCGAAGGGAGAGGGTCAAGCCATCAGTTCAAGTCAGGGGCTCTATTTCATTAACCCAAAGGCCGACTCTAATTCGATCAAACCACAAGTCTGGTCACAAGGTGAGACGGAATACAATTCGGGGTGGTTCCCCTGTGTCGACCAACCCAATGAGAAGCAAACCCAGGAGATTATGCTTACCGTGGATACCTCGATGGTAACGCTGTCCAACGGTCGACTGCTGTATTCAATCGACAATGGCGACGGAACCCGGTCGGATGTTTGGAAGCAAGAACTCCCGCATAGCACCTACTTGACCATGATCGCCGTGGGTGATTTTGCCATTGTAAAGGACACCTGGAGAGGCAAAGATGTTTGGTACTACGTAGATCCCGAATTCGAAGTCCACGCGAGGAAAATCTTTGGCCATACGCCAGAAATGCTCGAATTCTACTCTGAGCTGTTGGGCTACCCGTATCCATGGGAAAAATTTCACCAAGTAATCGTGCATGATTTTGTCTCTGGTGCGATGGAAAATACTTCTGCCGTGGTGCACGGTGAGTTTGTTCAACAAACTCCGCGGCAGATGATCGACGAAACGCATGAAGATGTGATTGCACATGAACTGTTTCACCATTGGTTCGGCGATTTGGTGACCAGCGAAAGCTGGACGCAAATAACCATGAACGAGGGCTTCGCGACGTATGGAGAATACTTGTGGTGGCAACACAAGTACGGCGAAGAAGAAGCGCGATTGCACCTTCAAACGGACCTCGATGCTTATTTGGCTGAATCAAATTCAGGAACGAATCACGCCTTGATTCGGCGTAGGTACAACGACCCCGATGAGGTGTTTGATCGGCACAGCTATCAAAAAGGGGGGCGCGTGTTGCACATGCTCCGGAACGAGCTCGGGGACGAACTCTTTTTCGCAGGGCTGAAGCACTACCTTCAGGAGAATGCCTTTGGTTGCGTAGAGGAGGTGCACTTACGCCTTGCCATGGAAGCGGTTTCAGGTCGAGATTTGCAATGGTTTTTCAACCAGTGGTACGCCCGAGAAGGACACCCAGTAGTTGCTGTTGAGTACACTCAAAACATAGCGCCAGGCGCGGTTACCGTCGACTTGACACAGCAATCTGAGCACTTTGGAACGTTCAAGTTTCACGTTGACCTCGTGCTCGGAAAGGGAGACACCGTAATAACAAAGCGCCTCTGGGTCGACGAAGAAGAAGAGTCGTTTGCGCTGAACCTCGATTTCATTCCTGAATGGTATGCCATCGATCCGAAGGGCGATATGCTTTGGGAAGTGAGGGAACAAAAAACCATCGCGGCTTGGATGGCACAGTTTGAAGATGCGCCTCACGTCATGACGAGGTTGAAGTCTTTCGACGTTGCCAATCAGCTAAGCGCCAAATACAAAGAAAGATTTGCGGCAGCATTGATAGAGACCTTAGGCGACCCAGAAGCCCATTGGTCGGTGAAAAAGGCAGCGGCGACCCGTGTGGTGGGAGCGGTGGGACTGGACACGAATGCGGCCGTCAATGCGCTGCTGAGAGCGTTTCAAGAAGGACATAACACCAAGCTTCGCGCACAAGCATTGTTGAGCATCGATTCCTTGAGTAAAGAAGACGAAGGAATGACCGACCTTTTCATCGGAGCCATGCGCGACTCTTCCATGCGGGTTGTGAGGTCGGCCCTAGGAATACTAACAGAACGCGATCCGTGCAGCGCCATTGGGTTGTCACAAAGTCTTTCAGACGAAGATGGCGAAGAGATGCTTTTGTGGATTTCTCGCATGCATGCACTTTGTGGCAACGAGGCTTCTCTAACTTTCTTTACCGATCGCGGAACGGCGACAAAGGGCATTGATCGGTTCATGTTTAACAATGACTTCACGCGATTTGCACAGGCGGTTCAGAGCGAAAAAGTGTTTGATGCCTTGGTGAAATACCTCGGGGAATCTGCATTTGAAGAGATGACCTGGTGGGAGCGCATGTCCGCAATGCAAGGCTTAGAGCGCGCCATCGAGTTTTATTCTCTGAAATTGGAGGGTTTTGAACAGATGGCATCGCCTTCTGAAGAAGACCTCACACGACTGGCCCTGCTCCGGAATAAAAAGGCAAATTTAGCCGCCTTGATAAGTGAGGCCAAGGAACTGGAAGCCGAGGCACAAGAAGGGTCTAGCCACTAAACCCAGACTCACGTTCAAAAAAGACGTCCTGTTTCCGATCAGGGCCCAAGGCCGCCTCTACAGCCAAGGTGTCGCAGCGCTCATTGTGGACGTTCCCGTCGTGACCCTTTACCCACTTAAATTTGACTTCGTGCTTCGGGTAAATGCGCAGGAATCGTTGCCAGAGGTCTTCGTTCTTTTTTCCTTTGAAGCCTTTTTTCTGCCATCCAAATACCCAGCGTTTTTCAACGGCGTCAACGACGTACTTGCTGTCTGAGTAAATCAGTACATGATGGCCAGAACCATTCAGTGATTCCAAGGCGACGATGACACTGAGCAACTCCATTCTATTATTCGTAGTGTGCCGAAAACCCTCGGAGAGCTCCTTCCTTCGTTCGCCGGACATCAAGACGACCCCATAGCCACCTGGCCCTGGGTTTCCTCGGGAAGACCCATCCGTATAGACGATAATCCGTGCCATTTACTCGAAGGAAAAAAAGGTTTCGGGGTTCAAAGGCACGCCGTTTCGCCACATCTCAAAATGCAGGTGGGGCCCTGTACTGAATTCTCCCGTTTCGCCAATTACCGCCACAGCTTCCCCTGCGCGTACTTTATCGCCCTCTTTTTTCAACAAGGAAGAATTGTGCTTGTACACCGAAATGAGGTCGTTGTCATGCTGCACTTGGATGATGTATCCTGTTTCGGCCGTATAGGCCGCAAGCGTGACCGTGCCTTCGTCAATGGCTTTAATGCTTTCATTCTTTGGCGCGGCGATGTCCACTCCGAAATGATTGCGCTGCACATTGAACCGATCCATGATGGTTCCTTTGATCGGCGGGAAGAGCAAGTAGGCCGTCTTCTTGTCGCGATTGAAATTGGGGTTTAAATTGATCAAATCTTCGCGTTCGATTTCCTTTCGGAGGATGCTGTCTTCCTTACTTCGCGAATAATTAACCTCCAATGGATCAACGACCTTTAATGCGGAGGAGTCGATCATCGTGTCGACGCGACCTTCGATGAGCATTCGGATGCTGGAGATGTAAGCGTCGCGCCGGCCCAAGGCAATCTCCATGGAGTCTGCTTTGATGGACGCCTCCATGACCATTTTTCGAACACGGATTTCTTCTGCGTAGTCGGGAAGGTAATACCTCAAGGGGGTCCAGCCAAGCAAGGCAAATGCGAGGCCAGTGATTAGTACTACCGTAGCCCCGACCAGAACAATTACGTTTAAAGGAGTCAGTAAAAGGGAGAACCGCTCTTCAAAGGTGTCGATATTGAGGACCACCAACTTGTAGTGATTTCTCAAGCGCTGATACAGCTTTGCCCTTGCGTTTTTATCTTCTCCTTTCTTGGCCATGATAAATTTGGTCAAATATCTTAATAATACCGGTGGCCATCGACGCGTTTATAACTCTTTAGATTTAAGGTAATTTTGCCCTCCTTTGGAAATCGAATAGGCGACAGACAATTTGAAGCACTGCAACACCATATACATTCTGTTAATTGCCGCCCTGTTGGCGGGGTGTTCGCAAGAAAAAAACACCATCCTCAACCGGAGCTATCACAATGTAACTGCGCGGTACAACGGTCTTTTTAATGGGAGATTGGCCCTCCAGGATGCGCACAAAGCCATGGCCGAGGCATACCAAGAGGATTATTCGGCTCAGCTCCCCATCTTTATTTCCAAGAAAGACGAAGTAGCGCAAGGAGCGTATCCGCAACTCGACCGCGCCATTCAAAAGACATCCATGGTGGTGGAAAGGCACAGCATGGACATCAGCGGAAAGGAGTATTGCAAGTGGATCGATGATACTTGGGTGGTGATGGGAGAGGCGCAATTTTTAAAGCGAGAGTACACCCTGTCTAAACAGATTTTTGATTTTACCAAGCGGAAGTACCCTTCCCAAGAGACCAAGCAATTGTCCTATATGTGGCTGGGTCGGATCTACATGGAGGAGGAACAATACGAACGGGCAGGGGACCAATTCAGAAAGGTCAGCTTGGAAGACGGCATGCCCGAAAAGCACATGGGGCTCTTTCACGCCATCAAAGCCGAGTACTACTTGAGGCAAAACCGTATTGACAAGACCATCGAAGAGCTCGAAAAATCGGTGTACTACACCCGAAAACGCGATGAAAAAACGCGGAGGATGTTCATTCTGGCCCAGTTGTATGATCGAATCGGTGACGGGACGAAGTCGAGCGACTTGTTTGCCGAGGTTATTCGACGTAATCCAGAATACGAAATGACCTTTTACGCCAAGATCAACCGAGCCCTGGCCTACGACGTATCGGCTGGGAATACCGACGAAATCAAAGGCATCTTGGCGAACATGATCAAGGACGACAAAAACAAGGAGTACCTGGATCAGATCTACTACGCCATGGCAGAGCTGGAACTGAAAGAAGGGAACGAAGAAAAGGGCGTAGAATACTTGCACTTAGCCACGCGCAAGTCGGTACGGAATGGCAATGCAAAGGGCTTGGCATATTACCGGTTGGCCGAGATCTTCTTTGAGAAACCAAAGTACGAAGTGGCGCAGACCTACTATAACAGCACGGTGGCATTTTTAAATTCCGAGCATCCTGATTACGAGATGATTTTGGCGCGGGCAAATAGTTTGACCCAAATGATGCGGGACATCGAGATTGTCGCTACGGAGGATAGCCTTCAAGCCTTTGCTCAGCTGTCAGAAAAGGAACAAAACCAACTGATCGAACAGCGCATCGAACAGGTTATCAAAAGAGAAGACGACGAGAAGAGAAAGAAGGCGCTGGAGGAAATGCAAAGCCAGCAATCGAAGTTCGACCAGGGAAACCAATTTAACCGAAACATGAAAAGCGGCGATTGGTACTTCTATAATCCGGGGGCCATTGGATTCGGAGTGTCCGAGTTTAAAAAGATATGGGGAGGCAACAGAAAAAACGAAGACGATTGGAGAAGGGCAGACAAGACTTCTTCGGCCCCACTTCTCATCGCTGAAGACGGAGGGGTGTTGGAGGAAGACACCATCGAGGGTGCGGATGATCCAAAGAACCCCAATTATTATTGGAAATCGGTTCCTGATTCTGACGAAAAAATTGCCCGGTCGCACGCCATGATAGTTGAGGCCTTGTACGACCTTGCCTTGGTGTATAAAGAGCAAATGAAGGACCTTCCACCGGCCGCAGAAACCTTCGAAGAATTGCTTTCTCGATACGACACTTCTAAGTACCACATTACAAGCCACTACCAGCTCTATCTGATGTACCAAGAGATGGGAAACATGTCCAAATCGGACTTCCACAAAGAGCAGATACTCAGCAAATACCCCACCTCAGAATACGCCAAAGTGATCCTCAATCCTGAGTATGCAGCCAACGCTGAAGAGTCGATTGAGGTCGTGTCCGAGGCCTATCAAAAGGCCTATATCTACTTTGACCAAGGGTTTTATCGCCAATCGTATGCCTTGGTATCAGAGGCGCTCGAAGCTTACCCGAACTCTGCCCTAGAGCCGCAATTGAAATTTTTAGAGGCGTTGTGCTTAGGATACATAGACAGCGAGACGCGCATGCTGAATGAGTTGCGCTCTATAAACAAGAAGTACGGAGCGTCTGAAGTGGGAAAAGAGGCGGCGGACATCATCGCCTACTTCGAGAATGGGAGAAAAATTGAAAGTGCTTTGGTAGAGGTGGAGGAAAAGGAAGACGAAGCAGCCGTTGAGCGAGCCTTAGGAAAGTACGCCTACGACATCGGAGCATCGCATAATTTTATCCTTGTGATAGCCGATACCATGGAAGCAGGAGCCGCGCAAGTGAAGGTCTCTGACTTCAACCGAAAATACTTCAGCACCAAAGGATTCAAAACGTCATCCATTCCGATGAAAGACGGCCGCACCATGATCATCGTCTCGAATGTGGGATATGCTTCCAAGGCGATGGACTACTATGGGACATTTACTGGATCTACGGACGTGCGTAGTTTGATCTCTGAATCCACGTTTCCTTTCGTCATCTCGTACGACAACTACGCCGCATTCTACAAGGATCAGAATACGGAAGCATACCATCAATTCTTTACGGCCAACTACTTGAAAACCGAGTGATAGCGGCTTCTCCGATCGTATTTAGGAATCGTATACCTTTGCACAAACCTTTTCAGAATGATGGGCAGAAATTCTAAACCTATGAACAAGAACGGAGACGGTGAGTTTGGTGCGCACAACCAGATCGCAAAGGGAACGCGCATACAAGGTGATATCAAGACCGAAGGCGTGCTTCGCATTGACGGGACATTGATTGGCTCCGTTGAATCTACAGGAAAATTGGTCGTAGGCCCTTCAGGAAGAATAGAAGGTTCCATCCGTTGCAATTCTGCGAACATCAGTGGGGAGGTTAAGGCGAAGATCATTGTCAAAGAGTTGCTGACGCTTCAGGCCTCGGCCAAACTGCAGGGGGAGATCACGGCTGGCAAGCTCGCCATTGAACCAGGGGCTACGTTTAGCGGTAGTTGCAGCATGGGAGGGGTCATCAAAGACATCGCCCACCAAGAAAAGACTGAACTTGCCGAAAAAACCGCTTGAACAGGTCGCGGCATTATCGGGCATGGGCATTCAGCTCGCCGCCACCATTTTTATAGGAGCCTCTCTTGGGGATTACCTTGACGATAACTACCCCATCAGTGAGCGACGCATTTACACCCTCATCTTAACACTTCTAGCAACCGGTGGTGCCATTTTTAATGTCATCCGCCAACTCAACAAGTCCGAAGAATGAACCTCATCCGTCAGATCGGGACGTTTGGTGTGATTCTCAGTGCAGCGATGGGACTCGCTTACTACGTTCACGCGGCGCTGGTGGTTGACAGTGAGGCAGACATCGCATCATTCCTTCCGGGCTTTTATCTCATGAATGCGGTCATCGGACTGTGCGTCGGCGCGTTGGTGCTCTATTTGTCGCAGGCAAGACCCGACATTACCGGATTCACCTTCATGGGCGGAAGCTTGTTGAAGTTCGCCGTGTTTTTCGTTGCGTTTTTTCCAGCGCTGAGCGAGGAAGAATCCGCCCGAAAGAGCCAGTTTGTCGCCTTTTTTATCCCCTATGCATTGGCCATGATCATCGAGGTTTGCTACCTCATCCGACGACTCAACAAACAGCAATGAATCAAGGAACGGGTAATTCCCTCAAATTCAATTGCTTTTTCGCTTTTCAATTCTAACATTATTGCGTACTCTTGCACCCGATTTTAAAACCCTTATTCGCAGAGGAGTATGCGTTCAAAAATTGTCTTTTCTTTCGTCCTTTTCGCGCTGATTTTCAATCCGTTCGTTGGAAACGCCGAGCACGCTGAAGTTGTGGAGGATAGCTTGACTTTGCAAGAAGAGATCAAGCAAGATATCTTGCATCACTTGCAGGACGGTCATGACTACCACTTATTCAGTGATGAGTCTACCGGAAGTCATTACGGTTTTCCGTTGCCCGTCGTCCTCATCGACGAAGGTTTGCACGTGTTCATGTCGTCTGCGTTTCACCACGGAGAATCGATCGTAGAGAGCAACGGGAAATTTTACGCGATTCATCACAACAAGATCTACCGTACGGATGCGGAGGGAACCCTTGAGTTTGACGATCACCACCACCCGACAAACGTCAAGCCCTTGGACTTGTCGATTACCAAGAATGTGTTTCACATCATCGTCATCGGCTTGCTCATGGTTGTCTTGTTTAGTCGAGCCGCCAGCAAGTATAAGTACGACCTCGTACCTAGGGGCTCCGCAAAATTTTTAGAGCCAATCGTATTGTTTGTGCGCGATGAGATTGCCCGACCCAACATCGGGGAAAAGAGCTACAGAAAGTACATGGGATTTTTACTCACGGTATTTTTCTTCATCTGGATCGTAAACCTGTTTGGTTTGACTCCGCTCGGGGTGAACATCAACAACAGCATTGCCGTCACGTTTGCCTTGGCATTGATTACGTTCTTAATCACGAATTTGAGCGGCACCAAAACCTACTGGCTTCACATATTCGACCCACTCGGAAAGTCCATGCCGTGGTATGGTAAATTGGGCATTTACCCCCTGTTGGTTCCTATTGAGATCCTAGGAATGTTCATCAAGCCTTTTGCTTTGATGATTCGACTTTATGCAAACATCACTGCAGGGCATATCGTGCTGATGAGTTTGCTCGGATTGATTTTCATTTTTAAGAGTTGGATTGGAAGTCCTCTCTCTTTCGGGTTGGCGTTTGTCATCGCGATTCTAGAATTGCTTGTGGCTGCGCTGCAGGCGTATATTTTCACCATGTTGAGCGCGCTCTATTTCGGCAGCGCCGCGGCAGAGCCTCATCATGATCATTGATTTGAATTATTAACCTCTAAATACAAATGGACATGGAAATTCCAGTAATGGTAGGAGCAGGTTTGGTAGTAATCGGAGTAGGCATCGGTATTGGAAATATCGGTGGCTCTGCAATGGAGGCGATCGCTCGTCAACCTGAAGCTACTAACCGTATCCAAACTGCGATGTTGATCGCTGCAGCCCTTATCGAAGGTATCGGCTTCGCTGCGCTCTTCGCTGTTTAATAATTGTACATCAACAGCGGCCGCGGTTGGCTGTCGCTGTTGATTCTTTTTTGACATTCATTTAAAATCTATAGACCTTGGAAAAGTTAATCAGTGAATTTTCGGTAGGCCTTTTCGTCTGGCAGACCGTATTGTTTTTACTGCTCCTCCTCTTGTTGAGAAGGTATGCATGGAAGCCGATGTTGATCGCTGTGAACCGACGTGAAAAGTCGATCGAAGAGGCACTCGAGCAAGCTGAAATAGCGCGCCGAGAAATGAAAAAGCTGAAGAAAAGCAACGATGAATTGCTTCAGCAAGCGCGAGATGAGCGCGACGCATTGATGAAAGAGGCGCGGGAGACCAAGAATGAGATCATCGCCGAAGCGAAGAGCAAGGCGCAAGAAGAGGCTGCAAAGGTGCTCACATCGGCACGCGAAGAGATCAAGCACGAAAAAGCGAAGGCGATTGAAGAACTTAAGAACCAAGTAGCTGATTTTTCTTTTGAGATTGCAGAACGCATCCTCACCGAGAAATTGACCGACTCAGACAAGCAGAAAGATTCTGTCAAGGCTGCATTGAAAGAAATCAACTTCAACTGATGAAAGGAACGAAGTCAGCCGGACGCTATGCCTTGGCCTTGATCGAACTTGCTTCCGAGCAAAATAAGCTCGAGCAGGTGAAGCAAGACATGGAGCTGATCTCGGCCACCATTGCTGAGAACCACGGCCTGGAGTTGCTCTTGCAGTCTCCAATCATTAAGGTCGACAAGAAGCAAGCGGTTCTCAAGGCCGTTTTTGGCGCGCACGTTCAAGACATGACCATGGGTTTTGTTGCATTAGTATGTGCTAAGGGCCGAGAGGCATTGCTTCCAGTGGTCGTCAACGCTTACATAGCTATTTATCAGGAACGCATGGGCATCGTTACTGCCGATGTAACATCTGCTGTTGCGCTGACCGACGCACAACGAAAAGAGGTAGCGGACGTACTCGCTTCCCTGAGTGAAAAGATCGAGCTCATTGAGCACATCGACCCAAAGATCCTAGGGGGCTTAAAGGTCCGAATAGGTGACCAGCGGATTGACGCCAGTTACCGCAAGAAATTGAACGAATTGAAATACGACATCCATAACGCATAAGCTTTCTAGCAAATAATCAGATAAAGTCATGCCAGAAATCAAACCAGCAGAAGTATCAGCGATTCTCCGAGAGCAACTATCCGGAGCAAAGACAGAGGCCGAACTCGAGGAAGTAGGAACGGTACTCCAAATCGGAGACGGTATCGCGCGCATCTACGGACTAAGCAATGTCCAAGCGGGCGAATTGATCGAGTTCGAAAACGGGCTTCAGGCCATCGCATTGAACCTTGAAGAAGACAACATCGGAGCGGTACTGCTCGGGCATTCTACCGACATCAAGGAAGGGGATACGGTCAAGCGTACAGGACGCATCGCATCCATTCACGTAGGCGAAGGAATTGTAGGCCGAGTCGTAAACACATTGGGTCACCCGATCGACGGCAAGGGTCCGGTCGAAGGAGAGCTCTTTGAAATGCCAATCGAGCGCAAGGCGCCGGGGGTAATTTTCAGACAACCGGTCAACGAACCACTTCAAACTGGAATTAAGGCGATCGATGCGATGATTCCCGTAGGCCGAGGCCAGCGAGAACTTATCATCGGTGACCGCCAAACAGGTAAGACAACGGTTGCGATCGATACGATCATCAACCAAAAGGAATTTTACGATCGGGGTGAGCCTGTGTACTGTATCTATGTCGCTTCTGCACAGAAGGCGTCTACGGTAGCGGGTATCGTTAAGCGATTAGAAGATGCAGGAGCTATGGCCTATACCACGGTTGTGGCCTCAAACGCCTCTGATCCTACACCGATGCAGTTTTATTCTCCAATGGCAGGTGCAGCAATCGGCGAGTATTTTCGAGATACGGGTCGTCCAGCCTTGATCGTCTATGATGACCTTTCAAAGCAAGCCGTAGCCTATCGTGAAGTATCCCTATTGCTTCGTCGTCCTCCAGGACGTGAAGCGTATCCAGGCGATGTATTTTACCTACACTCCCGCTTACTCGAGCGCGCAGCGAAGATCATCAACGATGACACGATTGCTTCTCAAATGAACGACCTTCCTGAGGCCTTGAAAGGCAAGGTGAAAGGTGGCGGTTCTCTGACTGCACTCCCAATCATCGAAACGCAAGCGGGTGACGTATCTGCTTACATCCCGACCAACGTAATTTCGATTACTGATGGACAGATTTTCTTGGAAGCGAACTTGTTCTTGTCGGGTGTACGCCCTGCGATAAACGTTGGTATTTCGGTATCGCGCGTTGGAGGTAATGCCCAGATCAAGTCGATGAAAAAGGTTGCTGGAACACTCAAACTTGATCAAGCGCAATACCGAGAACTCGAGGCGTTTGCAAAATTCGGGTCTGACCTCGATGCTGCGACGCAATCAGTGATCGACAAAGGAGTGCGAAACGTTGAGATCTTGAAGCAGGGAGAAAACATGCCGATGGCCGTTGAAAAGCAGATCGCCATTATCTACTGCGGATCGAAAAACTTGTTGCGCTCTGTACCGGTCAATAAGGTCAAGGAGTTTGAAGTAGAATTCCTCGATTTCATGGATCGCAATCATCGGGATGTACTAGACACGCTAAAGGCAGGTAAGTTGACCGATGAAGTGACGTCCACCTTGGAAAAAGTCGCAGCTGAAATGTCTGCCAAGTACATCGTTTCGAAAAAATAATCGCTAAGGCATGCCTAACTTAAAAGAAGTAAGGGTCCGTATCAGTTCGGTCAACAGCACCATGCAGATTACCTCTGCGATGAAGATGGTGTCTGCGGCCAAATTGAGAAAGGCACAAGATGCAGTAACACAGATGCGTCCGTACTCTGAAAAATTGCAGGAGATCTTGCAAGGAGTGAGTGCGGGTCTTGACACGAGTGAGAATGTTTATGGGCGAGCCAACAAGGAAGACAGCGTTTTGATCGTTGTCATCACCTCTAATCGAGGTCTTTGTGGCGCCTTCAATTCTCAAGTGATCAAGCAAACCAAGCATTTGATCGCCAACGATTACAAAGACAAGAAGGTAACCGTTCTGACCTTTGGAAAGAAGGCGGAAGAGGCATTCAGAAAAACAGATCACTTCATTAAGGGCACGCTACTACCTAGGCACACCAATGAAATTTTTGACGACCTGAGCTACGAGAATGCAGCTACAGCGGCCAAGAAGATCATGGGAGCCTTCAAGGCCAGGCAGTTCGACAAAGTGCTTTTGGTGTATAATTCATTCAAAAATGCGGCCGTTCAAATCGTTCGCACAGAGCAGTTTTTACCCATCATTCCACCGGCCAAAGTGGAAGGAACGAACAGCGCGGATTACATCTTCGAGCCAAACATGGAAGAGATTGTAGCTGACCTCATCCCGAAGTCGCTGAAGACACAGTTCTTCAAGGCGCTCTTAGACAGTGTCGCTTCAGAGCACGGAGCACGAATGACGGCGATGCACAAAGCGACCGACAATGCAGGGGACCTTTTGAAGGAACTGAAATTGACGTATAACAAGGCGCGTCAGGCAGCGATTACCAAAGAGATCCTAGAGATCGTTGGAGGCGCAGAGGCGCTCAACGGTTGATGGAAGTCTAAAAATTCAGAAAAGGGCGGACCAATTGGTTCGCCCTTTTTTATTCAGGCAAGATTCTTGTCTACATTTAGTCCCTTGAAACTACGTACCCGAATAACGCTGGCCATGCTCTCACTGGTCATTGCCTCGCTGCTGGTAATCGGGATCGTTACGATTTGGTTCTTTACCAATCAGAACCGCGAATACCATCAAGAACGGCTTCAGAGAAAGGAGCGGGCCATTAAGACAGAGATGGCCTACTTCTCAAAAGAGGTGGAGCTTCAAGAAGACCTCGATGTAGTTGTAAAAGAATTCGAAGAGGAATTGCTCCGATTAGCGTCCGTGCACCAGCTCGAAATCAATGTCTTCAACACCTCGGGAGAGATGTTGGTAGCCGCACGGCCCGATTCCATTCATTCCAAATATATCTACAAACGCGTACCCGCTTCGGCGTTGGTCGAACTCCAGACCCTAGATCGGATCATCATTCCAGAAGAGGAGGAAGAGCGGCGTTACCTCTCCGATTACACCAACCTCTACAATGGCAGCGGCGAACGAATTGCCATTCTGAACATACCTTATTTACAAGACCCAGCCATCAGCCAAGGCGACCTGGAGGCATTTTTAGGCTCCATTGGTGTGGTGTATTTATTCATTTTCTTGGGCGGAATCGCCATGACCTTTTTCCTGTCGCGTTCGATCACGAAAAACGTCGCTGCCCTCAGCGAGCGCATGCAGCAGGTAGACCTCAACATCAAGAACGAACCGTTCGATTGGCGATCCGACGACGAGATTGGTGCCTTGGTGGACGCCTACAACGCCATGCTCCAAAAACTCGAAGAGAGCCGACTTGAGTTATCACGGAGTGAAAGGGAATCCGCATGGCGAGAAATGGCTCGGCAGGTAGCACACGAGATAAAAAACCCCTTGACGCCGATGAAATTAAGTGTTCAGCACTTACAAGCGACGGCGGCCTACGACGACGATCAATGGCGTGAAAAGTTCAAGCGGACCATGCACACGATCATTCAACAGATCGATTCACTCAGCAATATTGCAACCGAGTTTTCAGATTTTGCTAAAATGCCTAAGGCAGAAGTACAGACCGTAGATTTAAACAAGTCTGTACAGGATGCGGCTCAACTGTTCGAAGACGTGCCATTCCACCTTATCGTTGAGACGAAGGCGCCAGAGGTTTCCGTGAACATCGATCCGGAACAATTGGGGAGGGTGTTGAACAATCTTCTGAAAAACGCAAAACACGCCGTTTCAGTCATGCCGGAACCAATCGTTACAATCACCGTTCGCAAGCAGGATGGAAAAGCGTTGCTAAGCGTACTCGACAACGGAATAGGCATTCCAGAAGAGGACCGTGACAAAGTCTTTTTGCCGAATTTCACGACTAAATCAAGCGGCACGGGTTTGGGTTTGGCAATCTGCAAGCAAATCATAGAATCAGCGGGCGGAACCATTGCATTCAAAAGCGTGTTAGGCAGGGAAACAAAGTTCGAAATTTCGCTCCCGCTTATTGAGGATTGAATTCGCTGAATTACTAAGCAGGGTCCATTACCTTCGTCGTAAATTCCAAGGCCATGGCATACACCAACCTCCTAGTACAAAAAAACCATCGCATAGCCGAGGTGACCATCAATCGTCCGGACAAACTAAACGCACTGAACATTTCGGTCATCGATGAGCTCAGCATTTGCATGAGTGAATTAGACGCAGATCAGGATGTCCGCTGCATTATCCTAACCGGTGCCGGAGAAAAGGCCTTTGTCGCAGGTGCCGATATCAGCGAATTTGCAGGGTTCAGCGTGGAGCAAGGCCGCAATCTAAGCGCAGAAGGTCATCGCAAGTTGTTCGGGTTCATCGAAGGGATGAAGACGCCCGTAATTGCCGCAATCAATGGGTTTGCATTGGGTGGAGGATTAGAACTGGCCATGAGCTGCCACATGCGCGTAGCCTCGGAAAATGCTCGGATGGGACTGCCAGAAGTATCACTAGGGGTCATCCCTGGGTATGGCGGCACACAACGACTTCCGAGACTCGTCGGACGCGGGCTTGCATTAGAGATGATCACTACGGCACAGATGATCGACGCAAAGACTGCCCACGCATCGGGCTTGGTTAACCATGTGGTACCATTGAGCGAATTGCTCGACAAATGCCGGCAGCTGGCATCCAAGGTGGGCAACAACTCACCTACGGCAATTGCTTATGCAATAGCCGCAATAAATGCGGGCGACGAAGGCGGACTCGATGGATTTGAAGCAGAAATTCATTTGTTCGGAGAAGCCTTTGGAACGGATGACTTCAAAGAAGGGACGACGGCATTTTTAGAAAAAAGAAAGCCAGACTTTAAAGGAGGGTCTTAACGATTGCGTCAGTGCAATTGCCTCAACTCAAACGACGTTATCGTCACTTCAAACGAGCCCTTTCCCTTGTTCCAGAAATACATCTTGATCACATCCTCCGGATGCACTTTGTCTTTCAGCGAGTATGCGTAACGCAGGGAGTGCGGCTGGCCGATTTCGGAGCCAGGGTGGTCATTGACCCTGAATGCATCGTACCATGTGGACTCGCCATGAGGGTTTAATACTTCGATGACCAAGAAAGCATCGGTTGCCGCATCCGGGGAGAACTCTGTTCGTTCGAGTTCTATGTTAAGGAAAATGTTGGGGACTTTGTGCCCTTCGACTGCATAGCGAAAACCGAGACTGAATTCTACGTCGGCGTCAAAAACCGCATCTGCTTTTCCCGGAATACGGTGCTTTGCATTCCAATGCCCGTCCGCATCTTTTGGTGTCCCCGAATACAGGAGTTCGCTTTGTTCGTGGTAGGGCATCGTATCGTCTCTACCGCCAAGCAAATGCGCATGCTTATCCGGGTTTAGTTTGCCAACAGCCCAGAAATACTTCTGGGCATTCATGTGCCAGGATGAAAGAATGCCGTGTTTCATTTGATGCACCTGAACGAGGGTCAACGCAGACATAAGAACAGCGAATGCCAAAAGAGCGATGTTCAAATTTCGTTTCGTCAGCCCATCCCACCAAAGGCCAATCGGTAGCAGAAGAATGGAATAAAAATCGATCATCGGCCGTGCCCCGAACGACCCCCCATAATGCCACGACCACCAAGCACTCAGGATGTAAATACTAAAGGCGAAGAACAGGAGAAACCAACCGAGCATCCATCGGGACCTGCTTCCTAACGTCCAAAGTGCGGGAATCAGCAATAGAAATAGGGGACTGTAAACGATCCACCCGCGCTTAAATCCGAAAAGGAATGGTAAGAAGGCGGGGTCAAGAAAATAGAATCCTTCGCCCGAGTAACTCCAAACAATCCAAGATCCAGACTGCAGTTTGTACAAAATCAGTTGGATTAACCCCAGGCCGACGACAATCATCGCTAGCGTGAGGAGCAAGCCAAGTCTGCTTCGAAGGGATTGGATTCCTTTCAGAAATGTTGGAGAATCCCCCGCAAGAAGAGGGAATGCAAAAATCACAAGCACATTCACGGGGCGGATCAACATGGTCATTCCGAACCAAAATGCGGCACATAGCAAAGGCTCAGAGCGCGAGCTGAGGAAAAAGTGGCGCACATAGTACACGAGGGCGGAGATCGTAAAGAAAGAATAGACGTGTGAAGCCGTCAGGTCGAAGGCCGAGTAATAGAGCAGATTGGTGCCGAAGACTACGGTAAAAGACAGCACGTCAATCAATGGCGGTCGAATCGAAAATGTAGCGAAGAAGCGGCGCATGAAGTAAACGCCACCTACTGCATAAGCAAAAGCAGCGGCGCACATTGATAATTGAAATGGCATCGAAAACCCATCCATCGGCGCCCCGAGCAACCACGCGGCCGCCATGCCCAGTAAAAAGAACGGAAGCATGAGAAGGGAAGTACCTACGTAGTATTTATTTACGCCTCTACCATTGCTGTCGAGGATGTACCGACCGTTGACGGCTTGGTCAAAAAGATCGCCATCGATGAAAACCGAAGTCAAATAGTCATAGTAGCCGCGCCCATCCCCGGTGATTACTTCGAGTTTCTCGAGCGACCAGGTGTCATCGGAGAGGTAAAAAAGCTGGGCTGCTGCCAATACGAAAGCGAACAATAAAAAGTATGTGGAAGCAGGGTTCAATTTCATGCCGGCCAAAGTTGTACAAATATGACGTGCGTACGTCGTTCTTAAACGTTGCGCGTATGCATAGCCACCATTGCAAGGTTGAAATCTTTAACAGACGCTGAGCAATGTCATGCGGGTACGACGTTTCTTTGTTCACCAAGATGTCATCCCCACTCAAGAAGCTTGCCGGACAAACGGCGATTTATGGACTCAGTAGCATACTGGGCCGCTTCCTGAATTACTTGCTCACTCCGCTATACACGAGCGAGCAGGTGTTTTCACCTGACCAGTATGGAATCATTACCGAGATGTACGCCTACGTGGCGTTCCTCGTCGTGCTGCTGACCTATGGCATGGAGACCGCATTCTTCCGGTATTTCTCGGCGCAAAAAGAGAACGGTGACCAAAAGGTGTTTTCTACCGCTCTTGTCTCGCTGATCGCCACCTCCTTCGCCTTCATTGCAATTGTTTCTGCGTTCGCTCAGCCCATTGCCGAGACGCTCGGTTACCCAAATGATCAAGAGTACATTTCTTGGTTTGGAATCATCGTTGGCTTGGACGCTTTGGTGGCAGTTCCACTGGCAAAGCTTCGTGCGGAGAACAAGGCGTTCCGTTTTGCCTTTATAAACATCGCTTTCATTGGGGTAAACATTGGCTTGAATTTGTTCTTCCTCGCATACTGCTTGCCTAAGTATCAGTCAGGAGATATCAATTGGATTGTAGAGACCTTCTATGATCCCGAAACTGGAGTGGGCTATGTGTTCATCGCAAATCTAATTGCTAGCGCCGTGCGTTTTGTCTTGATGCTGCCAGACATGCTCAAGGGACGCTTCCGATTCGACAAAGTGATTTGGAGAAAAATGGTCTTGTATGCCCTGCCTTTACTCGTCGCGGGGTTGGCTGGCATCGTGAATGAGACCCTCGACCGCGCCATGTTGAAATGGATGTTGATCGGTGAGCAAGGCGAGCTCATGACCATGACCCAACTCGGCATCTATGGAGCCTGCTATAAACTCTCCATCGTCATCACCCTCTGCATTCAGGCTTATCGCTACGCCGCCGAACCGTTCTTTTTTGACCAGGCCGAAAGCAGTCAGGCAAGGGCTACCTATGCCCGGATGTTGCACTTGTTCTTCGCCTTCGTCTTGTTCGTGTTTCTCGGAGTTACGCTGTTCATCGACTTTTTCAAGTACTTTATTCCCAACAAGGCGTATTGGGAAGGCTTAGACATCGTCCCGGTGCTCTTGTTGGCCAACGTGTTTCTAGGAGTTTATTACAACTTGAGCGTTTGGTACAAGCTGACGGACAAGACAAAATACGGTTCCTTCATCGCGATCGGAGGGGCGCTCTTGACCATCGGGTTGAACTTGGCGCTTATCCCGGTATTGGGATTCAGGGGATCTGCTTGGGCAACGTTGCTCTGCTATTTCTCCATGGCCGCCGCCAGCTATTTGATCGGCCAAAAGTTCTACCCCGTTCCTTATCAGCTCGATAAACTCGGGGGATACTTCGCTTTGGCGATGATGATATTCTTTGGCGCGCGCTATTTGCCCGAATTCGAACCTGGTTTGAAGTACATGGTCCATGGGCTTTTGACCGGTTTATTCGCGATCATTGTGTACTATTTTGAATTCTATAAAGCAAGAAGAGATGCCCCAAGTGATTGAGATTGTAAACAAGAGTCACCATCCATTGCCGAGCTATGCCACAATTATGTCAGCGGGCATGGACTTACGTGCATTTTTACCTGAGGGCGCTTTTATACTTCAGCCGGGCGAGCGAAAATTAGTGCCCACCGGTCTGCACTTGGCCCTGCCCCAGGGATTTGAAGCACAGGTCCGGCCGAGATCCGGACTGGCGTTCAAGAAAGGCGTTTCTGTTCTGAATTCGCCAGGAACAATCGATGCGGATTACCGAGGCGATATAGGCGTCATTCTCATCAACCACGGCAAGGAAGCGTTTGAAGTGGCTGACGGTGAACGCGTGGCTCAACTTGTAATTGCCCGTTATGAAACCGTAGCTTGGAAAGAAGTGGAATCATTGCCTGATTCGGACAGAGGTCAAGACGGGTTTGGAAGTACCGGCTTGAAATAAGCAGCGCCTAAGGGGGACATTAAGGCTTATTCTCATTCACATTTCCTCCGCCTCTTTAGGTTTTCGCATTTTTGCGCCACAAAGAGTTGATACAGATGAATTTGATCATTCCCATGGCAGGCCAAGGCAAGCGCATGCGCCCGCATACACTATACACACCGAAACCATTGATACCGGTCGGAGGAAAGCCAATCGTACAGCGACTTGTAGAAGACATCGCCGCCATGTGTGACGAGCCGATCAAGGAAATTGGATTCATCATTGGAGATTTTGGAGACGCTGTAGAAGCGGAGTTAATCGCCATCGCGGAGAGCCTCGGCGCAAAGGGGAAGATCTATTACCAAGACCAGGCCCTCGGTACTGGACATGCGATATACTGTGCGGAACCTTCGCTAGACGGGCCTGTGATTGTGGCTTTTGCAGACACCTTGTTCCGCGCCAATTTTAAAATTGATCCTACGCAGGACGGGACCATCTGGGTCAAGCAAATCGAGGACCCAAGCCAGTTTGGAGTGGTCAAGGTGAACGAAGCAGGAGCAATTACTGACTTTGTTGAAAAACCAAAAACCTATGTCAGCGACCTGGCCATCATAGGCATCTATTTTTTCAAAGACGGGGGACACCTGAAATCAGAACTCAAGTACCTCATGGACAATCAGGTCGTCAAAGGCGGGGAGTACCAGCTGACCGACGCCTTGGAGAACATGAAAAGGCAAGGTGTCGTTTTCCGGCCGGGGACGGTAGATCACTGGATGGATTGTGGCAACAAGAATGCCACCGTCAACACAAACAAGATGATTCTGGAGTTTGAGAAAGGAGTGGACCAAGTTTCTTCTAGAGCGACAATTTCCAACAGCACGTTGATTCAGCCGGTATTGATTTCGGAGGGCGCGGTTATTGAGAACAGTGTCGTGGGGCCGCATGTGAGTGTAGGAAAGAATACCACCATCCGAAACGCAAGGATATCCAACAGCATTGTAAGGGCGGACGCAAGCATAGATAACGCGGTCATCGACAACTCCTTGGTTGGTACTAACACCCACATTTCTAGGCGCCCATTGGACCTAAGCTTAGGAGATTTCTCAACGTTTGTCGATTGATTTATCCGATGAAATATTCTGCTGTACTGACGGCATTCTTTGTGTTGTGGCAAGTTCCGATGGGATTCTCCCAAGAGAAGATTTATCCAACGGCAGAAGAGATTCAGCTCGCCGAACGCTTTGTAGATGCCGAGAAGGAAAGGCATCTAGGCAACTACCAAGCCGCGCTTGATTTATTTGATCGTTGCCTCCAGACGGACCCTAAGAATGATGCGGTCTATTTTGGAAAAGGAAAGGTGTACCTAGAAAGGGAACAATTCGCATTGGCAGAGCTCGAGTTTGAACAAGCGTACGCACTCGACCCAGAGAACAAGTGGTATGCGTTAAGCTATGCACAAGTACTCATTGATCAGCTTAAGTTCAAAGAAGCGTCGAAGGTGTTTAAGGCTGTCTCAGCCAACTACCCGAATGATACAGAAATGAAATTGGATTATGCCAATACGCTTTTGTTTGCAGGCAAGGAAAAGGCCGCCATGCAGGTGTACGACGAGATTGAAAAAGTAACCGGTCCCAGCCACGAAATCAATTTGCGTAAGTCAGAGTACTTCATAAGCCAGCACAAGTATGCGAACGCAGCGGCAGAGCTTAAAAAGTTGATCGCCGTATACCCCGAAGACACGCAGCTTTATGGCATGCTTGGTGAATTGTACAAGGCCCAAGGAAAGCTGAACGAGGCCATAGAGATGTTTGAAGAAGCGAGTCGCGTCAATCCTTCCAATCCAATATTTCAGCTTTCACTCGCTGATTACTACGATCAAGCGGGCAAGGCGGACACGGCCTTTGGTTGCCTCAAACGAGCGTTTTACAACCCCAACCTTGGCATCGATAGAAAAGTGGGCGTGCTGCTTCGTTTGTACGACAAAGCCGATCAAGATCCTTCCACGTTGGAAAAGGCGATTTTGCTTTGCCAGGCGGTGGAATCTACCCATCCAGACGAGGCTAAGGCGCATTCGATTTATGGAGATTTTTTGAACTTGGGAGGGGAAAGAATGAGGGCGTTGGAACAATTCAAAAAAGCGATTGAACTTGACCCTTCTCGCTTCGCCGTTTGGTCCCAAATTCTTTTGATTGAATCAGAGTTGAACCTCACCGAGGATTTAGCGAGGGATAGCAAGCAGGCGCTCGAGCTTTTCCCAGCCCAACCCACGGTTTACTTTTTCAACGGAATCGCCAATACCCAGCTCGAGCGATGGGGAGAGGCAGTGAAAAGTTTACGCATTGGAGCCCAGATGATTATCGGAAACAGCGCCCTATCGGCTCAAATGCTCGCAAGTCTTGGAGATGCATACAACGAATTGGGAAGGGTACAGTCATCGGACAGTGCCTACGAAGCCGCGCTGCAATTTGACCCGAACAATACGTATGTGCTCAATAACTACAGCTATTTTTTGTCTTTGAGAGGGGAGAAATTAGAGCGAGCAAAAGAAATGTCAGCCCAAACGCTTGCGATGGAACCAGACAATGCATCCTATTTAGACACCTATGGCTGGGTGCTTTATAAACTTGGAGATTTTGTAGCTGCCGAAGAATACTTGGGCAAGGCGCTTTTACATGGCGGTGAGAATTCGGCGGAAGTGTTGGAGCATTTCGGGGATGTTTTAAACGAACTGGATCGCACGCAGGAGGCGATAAGCTATTGGAAACGGGCGCTGGAAAAACAAGGCCAAGCCGATCGATTGCATGAAAAAATTGAAGCGGCAAAAGGAAATGAATAGCTGTAGCACATATCTCCTAGCAACGATGATAGGTATCGTGACGCTGTCTGGTTGTAAGACTACACGAGAAACCGCCTCGGACAGGGCGGTGCCTCATAGGAAAACGGATGAAATCCTGGAATCTATGGGCAAAGGAGAGCTTTTTTGTGACTGGCTCAGTGTGAAATACGACGTTGAGATTAAGTCTGAAAAAATCGACGACAGCTTCAAGATGTACATCCGATTGAAGCAAGACAGTGCCATTTGGATATCGGCTACGTATTACGCTGTTGAGGTAGCCCGTTTTCTTTTTTTGCCCGACACCGTGAAATTCATGGATCGCAAAAACAACCAGTTCTATGTGGGAGGCTACGACTATATCCAAGACCGATTTAAGGTAGAGGCGAGCTTCGAAATTTTGGAGTCTCTGGTGCTTTCCAACAGCCTGAAATTGCTCAAAATCGAGGCGGAAGAAGGGAAGATCAGATCCTCTAAGGACGACGGCATGTACCATTTAAGTTTTTTAAAGAAAGGTCAGCTCAGAAGAGCCCTTCGAAGGGAGGGGGAGAACAGTGATCTCGACTTGGATATTGGGCTTTGGGTAAATCCAGATGGCTTTCGCCTAGTAAAAACGTCGATTACGGATTTTGAGTCGGGCCGCAACTTAATCGCGGAATATGCTGATTATAAAGACGTTTGCAATTCCTCATTTCCTTACACTACCACTTATTCTGTGCAATCAGCGAATGAACAAGCAAAGGTGAAAACATCCGTGATGAAGATAACAACGGGTAAGGAAGTTAGCCTTTCCTTTACCATCCCTGATAAGTATGAAGCATTGGTGCCTTAGTTTGATCCTGATTGTCTTTTCGGTCCTCCCTGGATTCGGACAAACGAGTGATGAACTAAAACGGAAGCAGCAACAGCTCCGGGAGGATATACAATACAAAGAAAAGCTGCTCAAGCAAATCGAAGCAGACAGCAAGAGCTCCTCCACGAAGATTGTGTTGATCAGCAAGAAGATCAATCAGCGCGAAGAGCTGATTTCCTCCATCCGAGATGAGATCAATTTCCTCGACAAGAAGATCGAAGAAAACGAAGACTTGATCGAGGCATTTGAGTCAGACATTGCCCGCCTCAAAGAGGAATATGCCCGCATGGTAGTACAGGCCTACAAGACGAGGAGTGCAAGTCAGAAACTCATGTACATTTTTGCCAGCGACGACTTCGGACAGGCGTACAGGAGGCTGAAATACCTCCAGCAATTGAGCGACTACCGGCAGCGGCAAGCCGAGGCGATCCTTGCAGCACAGCGCAGCTTGGAAGGAAAGCACCAAGCACTGGAAGCGCAGCGGAAAGAAAAGAATGGCGTGCTCAACGACCAGAACAAGGAGAAGTTAACCTTGAACAGAGAACGGCAAGAAAAGGAGAAAGAGCTCAAGGTCTTGTCCAGTAAAGAAGCCCAATACAAGAAAGAATTGGCGGCGGCCGAAAAGGCTGCGTCGGAGCTGCGCAGGGCCATCACGGAAGCCATTAAAAGAGAAATCGCTGCGCGCAATGAGGCGGCAGGGACTTCAGGTTCTACCTATCAATTGACCCCCGAAGCGAGAGAATTGGGCAACAACTTCGTCGCGAATAAAGGCAAGTTACCGTGGCCAGTAGACAAGGGTGAGATCGTGGCCAAGTTTGGTGAACAGCCCCATCCCTTTCTCAAAGGCATCGTCGTAAAAAAGGACGGCCTTACCATTTCAACCACAGAAAACAGCAGGGCGCGCGCAGCCTTTGACGGCGAAGTGTCGCGGATCATCATCTTGCCGGGAGCCGGAAAGGTGGTCATGATCAGGCATGGCGAATACATCTCTATCTACACCAACCTCAAAGAGACATTCGTCAATACGGGCGACAATGTGAAAACGAAAGAGGAAATAGGAATCATCCTAACCGACAAAGGAAAAACGGAAACCGAATTCCAGCTTTGGAAAGGGACGGACTTGCAGGACCCCAGTTACTGGCTCTACAAAGCGCGCTAATAAAAAAAGCCCTTCCAAATGGCGGAAAGGCTTTTATTGTCGTCTGATTTCAGCAGAATTCTAACAGAATTCGTCGTACGCGGCGACGAGGTTTTCTGCGATGAGTTCGGCTGGTCGGCCCTCGATGTGATGGCGCTCGATGAAGTGAACCAACTTACCATCTTTCATCAGAGCAATGCTTGGAGAGGAAGGAGGGTAAGGGAGAAAATACTTTCTGGCTTGCGCAACTGCATCTTGGTCAACTCCTGCGAATACGGTCATGAGCTTTGATGGCTTCTTGCTATGATTGATCGACATACGCACCGCAGGACGGGCGTTAGCTGCCGCACAACCACATACGCTGTTTACCATGATCAAGGCAGTTCCTTCCATGTTGTTCATCACCTGATCTACTTCTTCTGCAGTCAACAGCTCATCAAACCCCACTTCGGTTAGCTCCGCTTTCATCGGGGCTACGATTTCTTCTGGATACATAACTTTTTAATTTGTTACAAAGGTAACATCTTGTCTCACAAAGAGTTCAATGCGGGGACTACTCGTCAATCTTGACGTCGCTCTTGAAAGAACTGTTTGATTAGCGAAGAGCAGTCATCGCGGAGTATTCCACCCACCCATTCGGTCTTCGGATGGAGCAACGACTCAGACACAGCCCGAAAGCCTCTTTTCTCATCGTGCGCGCCGTAAACAACCTTGCCAATTTGCGACCAGTACAATGCTCCTGCGCACATGACACAAGGTTCGAGGGTGACATACAAGGTGCATTTGTTGAGGTACTTCCCACCCAAAAAATTCTCGGCGGCCGTGATCGCCTGCATTTCAGCGTGGGCGGTTACATCATTCAAGCGCTCGGTGAGGTTGTGCGCCCTGGCTATGATTCTTCCCTTGGATACTACCACCGCCCCCACAGGAACTTCTCCTTGATCAAATGCAGATTTGGCCTCTTGCAAGGCAAGCTTCATGAAATGTTCATCGGATAGTACGTGGAGCTCCATGATTGAATTGACGGTTTAAAAGGCCTGAGTGAGTATTTGGTTTTGTGGGTATAGTATTTACAGGTAGATTTGCGAGTTTACGTTAAAAATCTAATTATGGCGAGATTATCTACCCTCATCGTTTTACTGGCGCTCAGCCTTTCGTCGTTTGCGCAATTGTCGGTTACCATGGAAGACAGCACAGTCTGTCCAGGTGAGTCAGTGTGGCTGAAGGCATCAGGCATGACAGTATATGCTTGGAGCGATACCGTAAATCTCGACACCAATTTTGTCGATTCCGTCAATTTCAGCACCACCACACCAGGAAACTACACCATTACCGTATTGGGATATACGTTCGTACCTGTAGACACAGATACGGTTACCATCTCCATTCTGGTCCACGCCAACGCCATGGTGTCTATCACTTCCAGCGCGGGGTCGTCATTTTGCCAAGGATCTAGCTCTGAGCTTGTCGCTACGAGCGGGCACGCTTCCTATTCGTGGACACCATCAGGAACCTTAGACAACGACTCTACGGATACTGTGATCGCTTCTCCTACGGCCGCTACTACTTATTATGTTACTATAGTGGATAGCAATGGTTGTATGGGGATGGACAGCATTGACCTCGACGTTACCAGCGGGCCAACTGTGACCATTTCAAGTTCTGTTGAGGCAACAGGAGGCTACTTGTGCTCAGGAAATACCGCTACTATGACAGCCAACGCATCGGGCATTGCTACCTATGAATGGTCGCCAACCGCAACGTTGAATGACAGCACTTCAATGAGCGTACAAGCTACGCCAACCGCTACTACAACCTATACAGTCGTCGTAACGGATACCAATGGATGCACAGGGTCTACATCGCTCGAAATCGTTGTGAACAGCGTGCTGCCATCGTTGACGGTAAACATAGCTGACGATACCATTTGTTTCGGAACGAGTACCGAGATATCATGCCAGTCAAACGGCACGTCCTTTTCTTGGTCTCCTTCGGGTTCGCTGGACGATCCTACGGCGAAAGATGTGATTGCATCACCTACCTCTACAACGACCTATTCGGTCACCGCAACGCGGCTGGGTTGCTCTAAGACAGGTACGGCTACCATCACCGTGATACCAGCACCGGCGATTTCGGCAACACAGTCTTCAGGAGGTGCTTCGATTTGTTTGGATGAAACTGACGAGATCACAGTGACTTGTCCTGATTGCCTTTCTTACGTATGGAAGTTTCCGGGTTCTACATTGAACACTACTTCAAACACGCAGGTAGTATCGCCAAATGTGCCTGGGGCGATCAACATTACCATCAGCGGGATTGATGCAAATGGATGCAAAGGTGTTGAGACAGTTACGGTCAATGTGGATGATTGCTTCGTTGGCACACCTTTCGGAATTGGCGAGTATGCTTCAGAAGAAATTCGAGTCTTGAACCAAGGGTCGCAAATAGAATTTGTTTCTGCGTCTACGATTAGCGAGGTGCAACTGTATAATTTGCTTGGCGAACAAGTGATGAACGTTCAAAACAGAGATAACTCTGTCTTGATTTCATCGGAGCAATTGGCCAGCGGAGTGTATGTCGCCCGCGTTACGGTCAATGGTAAGTTGTATACAGAGAAGGTGTACCTAAAATAACGTCAACGACCAAAGCATTCGAAGCCCTGTACCTTTTGGTATGGGGCTTTTTGTTTGGCGCATCACCTCGTTGACAAAGCATAGCAATCGTCGGGTTCTAGTCTGTTACTGGCCTTGTCCTACAAAGGAGAGCTCAACTGAACCCACAAAAAAAGGCCGCGGTAGCTTCTGCGCACCGTGGCCTTGTATAGTATTTTATTGGAGGTCGGCCTTACCGTACGATGATCGAATGGTGCAGAAGCGTCTGACCCGAAGACAAGCGCACTACGTAGGTCCCTGAAGGAAGATCAGACACGTTGAGGGAGATTGTCCTTCTACGTGTATTATCCGTCTTTAAAACCCTCCCATTGATGTCAATTAGATCGATCTGGGTTGACTCCATGCTATCTGGAAGTTGGATGGTCAACAATTCTGTAGTAGGATTGGGGAAAATCAAGACTGCGTTCTCATGGGTCTCATCCACACCGACAAAGAGAATGCTCACAGCCAAGGAGTCGCTGGCTGTACAACCGTTCACGTCGGTTTCTGAAACGAGGACCATGCCTGATGGCCCGGCGTTCCACTGAATGCTGGAAGCGTTACTCGCAGAAGACGTAACCATTCCGCCTGTCGCGGTCCATGTGAAAACAGAACCATTGCTTACAGGAACGCTGTAGTTGTAGCTGGTCCAAGCCTGAACCGAGGCAGAACCCGTGATGGGCCCGACGATGGGATCAGGGTGAATTGGATTGGACCCAACCGAATCGGTGAGGGTCGCAGATTGTGCTGCGCTATCGGTTACGGTAACCGTATACACACCAGCTGCCAAGCCGGAAATATCTTCGGTGGTTGCGCCATTGCTCCAAGCAAAGGCAAACGGAGGAACTCCGCCAATAACGGTTAGATCAATGGATCCATTGGACGTATTCAAGCAGGTTACATCGCCTGAGCTGCTGACCAAGCTGAGGCTCGCAATGGTATCGACAAAAAAGTTTCTGATGGCAGTACAGCCGGTGGTATCCGTTACTGTGAGGGTGTAGTTACCCACACCTAAGCCCGTAAGGTCTTCAGTCGTGGCCGCATTGCTCCAAGCGTACGTGTAAGGTGAAGTACCGCCCGTCACCGTCACGTCGATTGCGCCGTCGTTTGACGTGCCATTGGATGGTGGAGTAATGGTGCCGCTGATGATGATCTCTGACGGTTCAATCACTAAAAAGCTGTCTATGTATACCGCAGTGTCATTGTCTGTAACGGTGACAGCATAAGTGCCACTGCCGATCCCAATTAAATCTTCAGTGGTTGCTCCATTGCTCCAGGCGAATGCATAGGGGGAAAGCCCACCCGTGACGCTGAGATCTATGCTACCACTGCTATCCCCAAAACAGGCGAGGTCTGTTACCATGGCTACGACGGTCATGGGACCCACAACGGTTGAGGAGTCGATGAAGAAACACGCCGTATCGCTGCAACCGATGGAGTCCGTTACGGTGACACAATAGGTTCCCGAGAGCACGCTGTCAAGGTCTTGGGTAATGGCACCATTGGACCAAGCGTAAACGTATCCTGGGGTGCCGCCGCTCACCGTGAGGTCGATGGACCCATCCGGGGTCGTCGAAGATGAAGCGTTCACCACCGTTCCAGAAATGTCGAATGAATCCGGAGCACCGATGATGATGGTATCCACCCAAGCATTGCCTGCAGAATCAAACATAACATAAGTATACGTACCGCTTGAAAGCCCGGTGACGGTGATGGTAGTATCCACGATGCCGAGGAGGTTGTCATTGGTTACGATGACATCGTCGCCTCCAGCAGAAACCAATCCGGTTTGGTAGGCTGAACAATCGTTTCGGAATGAACCAGCGGCGTGTACCCGTTGTCCTGGGCCCAGCCTAATCGAGCTGTAAATATCATTGCCTGTACCGCCTAAATTTTTGGCCCAAATTTCTGTGTGATTCGGACCAATTTTACCCACGAGCGCATCGTAGTTTCCATTGGAGACAAGCGTGGTGTCGCCAAAGGCCAAATCGCCGCCGAACCTACCTGCAAAAACCAAGTAATCATCGTCAACGCTCTGTAAGTCGTAAATAAAATCAGGTCCCGTTCCGCTCAAGACGTAAAGTGTGTCAAGGGTGCCAGCCGTGTCCAGGTAGCCGATGAAGGCATCGTTGACGACGTTTGCCGTGTACAATTGGCCTCCAAAATTCATGGACCCTTCCCAAGAACCTGCAACGTACAACCGATCTCCATTTGCGTTGATGTCGATCGAAGTGCAATAGTCCTCACCGGTAGAACCACCCTGGGTCAACCAGCCGAAGGTTCCATTGGTATCGAGCGTGCCGACGAAGAAATCAACGTCTCCTGATGAAGATAAAGTAGTGGTTCCATACGTTGCATTGTTTTCGAAAATGCCAGTGATGAACACCTTCTCCACGATGCCAGTGTTTTCATATGCTACAATGTCTGTAAACACATCGAAGGAGGTTCCTCCGCCTGCAGCTGACCAATACTCTGTAGTGAGCGCTGTGTCCATCACCAAAACGAAGGCGTCAGAATTTCCAGCTGAGGTAAAGCTGTTTCCAGCCAAACTGATGGATCCTTGGTAATCTCCAAGTAGATAGATGCGACCAGCTGCATACTGGATGTTGTATCCTTCATCTGCCCCTGAACCGCCGACCTGAATAATCGTATCAACGTTACCCGAGGGGAGGTCAATTTTGGCCACGTAACCTTGATAACCTCCAGAGGAAGTAATGGACGCATTGCCAATTTGGGTGGTTCCGGTAAAGTATCCAGTAACATAAGCCTTGTCTCCCTCTCCAGTAACAGCGTACCCAGCTGAGTAGGTGCCCGAACCCCCGCTTCCACTGATTGCCCAAAGCACGTCGCTCGTAGCGGCGTCGAAGCAGGCTACCCACATTTCTTGAGGCGCGGTTGCCGTGAGTGTGATCGAATCAAAGGTGATCGAATTTGTGTAGTTTCCTGTAGCAATGTAAACCGCGCCAGCTGAAGTTTGTCCTGCCCAAACCGAGTAAGAGTTGTCGTTTCCTGTGCCCGAACCGTGGTTTAGGTAGGTATAGGGAGGGCTGGTGAGGTTTTCAAAAGAAAACACGGTTGAGTCAATTTGAATCGAAATCGGCGCATAGCAGCCAAGGATAGAATCGATGGTATAACTCCCATCCGTAGCATCCCAGCAGGACGCGTCTTGTGATGTGACAAAAGTGGAGAATTGTGCGTAAGAGCCCAGTGAAGTCAGGGCGATAACTAAGGCGAGTGCGATTCGCTGCATGCGAAAAAGGTTTTAGAGTTTAGCTGATGAAGGTAGATACGAAAAAAAACACCTTGAGGTTTGGTGGTAAAAGTTATCCATTCTGCTTTGCCAATAGCGCGAATAGCTCAGGCTCGGACGGAATGGAGGCCGTTACGTGCGCTATGTCGTATTCATGTAGGGCGGCTGATGTGCTTGGGCCAATCGCTACTACATGAGCGTCGGCTGGGATCGAATTGCCAGCTTTATGAAACGACTCAACGTTGCTCGGGCTGGTGAATACATAGGCGTCGTGCGGATTGACTTTTTGCTCGACGGGCTTGGTTTTGTAAGAAGTGATGACGGTGCATTGACCTGGATCAAGCCGTTCAGCCAATGATCCAATAGAGCGATCGGAACTCGGAAATAGTGCGTTTTGGGTGCCAATTGCGCGCGCCAATTCTTTGGCAATACGTTGCATATCGCTGCCCGAACCGACGAAGCTTGCTTTGATGCCATACGATGCCAAGGCGTTGGCAGTGGATTCACCTGCGGCAGCGAATTGTTTATTCGTCCAATTGCTCTTAGACACCGTTTCAAAAAACGTCCGTACCCCATTAGAAGAAGAGAAAACCACCCAATCGAAGTGATCCGGGTCAGCCTCGAAATGTTGAGGGAGGATTTCGATTAACGACGTGGCCGTGACTTCAAGCCCTACCTCCTTACAGGCACGAAAAAAGAAATTACCGGGGGATAATGTCCTCGATATGAAGACGCGAGGAGGAAGTGCCCCTTCTTTGATACGATCAAATGTTTTGAGGGCGCTGTCCTTGTCCAAGGCATCGAATTGTACCCGCGCTGGAAACCGCTCCCATTCCTTGCCGTAGGTAGCCCAAACCTTGAACCCGCCGATGTGGCGTTCTGCATAGACGCCAATCGGGATGTGACACCCGCCACCGAAACCAGCCAGTATGCCACGTTCGATTGCAACGCCCTCTGCTACATCAGAGTGGTGCAATTGCTGCACCAAGTCAATGGTTCGGTGATCCTCCTCTCTGCATTGGAAGGCCAGTACTCCTTGGGCTGGTGCCGGGATGAAAAAGCGAGGGTCCAATTTTTCCACGTGCAGATCTTCCGTATTGATTTGCAGTCTGTGAACGCCAGCATAAGCGAGGAGGATTGCATCGAATTTTCCTGACCTGAGTTTGTTGATCCGCGTAGGCACATTTCCACGGATGTCTTCAATGCGTATGTCTGGGCGCATCGATAGAATTTGCCCTTTCCTGCGGGCAGAGGATGTGCCGATGACAGCCCCTTTCTTGAAGTTTAAAACTTGGCTGAAATCCAACGCCTCTTTCCTGATCAACAAGAGCTCCGAGGGATCCTCCCTGTACGAAACGCCAGCCACGGTAAGGCCGGGAGGGTTCTGCGTCTCCAAATCCTTATGCGAGTGTATCGCGATGTCAATTTCATTCCGTAAAAGCGAATCCTCGATTTCTTTCGTAAAGAAGCCTTTTCCTTCGATTTTGTCGAAACTCAAATGTTGGATTTTATCGCCCTTTGTTTGGATGATGATGATCTCAGAGGCAACGTCGATCAGCTCAAGCTGCTCACGAAAAAACTTTGCCTGCCAGAGCGCCAAGTCGCTTCCACGGCTTCCGATTCGAATTTTAGTGCTCAAGGATGGGGTCTTTAAGGTCTTGTTCTAACACAACTTGCTTGGCCATTTTCATTGGAAGAGAAATGTATTTTTTCTCGAGGTAGTCGATGACTTTTTCCAGAGTTTTTCTCGCCTCAGGATCCATTTGATCGATTTCTTTTGCGAAGGTCTTGTCGAGTGCGCGAAGTTTGATTTCCTTCATTAATGCAGGCACTTCCTGCATGGCGAGCTCGAGCTTACGTGTTTTGAATGCGTCTTCGAACTCCTCTAAGCGCTGCTCTACCAGTTGCTCACATCGGAAAACTTCTTTTTCGCGCGCTCTTAGATTCAGCTTCGCTTCCCCTTTCAGATCCTCAATGCTGATGTAATCAACGTCAAAATGAGTGAGCACCGAAGCGTCAATATCATTTGGAATGGCAAGGTCAACGATCGTTTTTTTCCCTTTTACCCCCATCGATTTGAAAGTGTCAGAGTTGATGATGGATCGATCCGAACCTGTGCATGTAACGATGACATCGAATTCACCAGCACGCGCTACCAAATCATTTAAACCATAGCCCTGACCGCCCAAAACTTCTGCGAGCTTTTCTGCCTTTTTCGCAGTGCGATTGAACACTTTAACCGACTTAAAGGAATGCTTTCGAAGATTCCCAGCAATGGCCTCTATGGTTTGACCTGCACCGATGTAGATGATGGCTGTTTCGCTTGATAAGTCGTATTCCAAAAGCTTTCGGTAGGCAAGGTTGACCACCGAGATGGGTTTGGTCGCAATCGCCGTTTCAGTATACACTTGTTTGGCCGTTTCAACGGCCTTCTGAATAGCGAGTCGTATGTAGTCTCCGGTGAACCCATCTGAACTAGCCCGCTCAAAGGCAGTCCGTACTTGGGTGATGATTTCTCGTTCGCCGATGACCAATGAATCCAAGGAACTGGCCACATGAAAGATGTGACGAATCGCTTCTTCACCACTGTGCAGTCGAGCTGCTTGCACCCCGGCTTCAATTTCTTCTGGCTTCAGATGCGGATAACAGGCAGCAAGAAGTTTGTCTACGTAGTCCACCGTGAGCGAATTAGGCGTTCGAAAGAAGAATTCCACCCGGTTGCATGTTGAGAGAAACATGCATTCCTTAATCTCGAGATCGACGAACGCCGCTTCAAATCGAAGCTTTTGTTGGTCGGGCTCGACGTGAAACTTTCCCACGAGATCTAAACCGAGATGGCGGTGGGTTAATGCTATGACTTTGAAGTGCTTCAAATGGAGCACGAAAGTCTAGCCATTGACCAAAGATTGTGTCATGAAAATGTCAGGGAGCCAAGTGGAATATATCCACCCTTCGCATCTCGAGGCGTTGACCGTAGGTGAGTTTATCTCCCGGTGCACCTATTCCTTCGACTAAGATTTGTTCGGGATCCATTCCCAGGTTCACCAGGTATTCTTTCACGATCTCCGCGCGCATCTTGGAAATTTCTGCCGCGACTTTAGGATCTCCGAGGTCGCAAGAATGTCCGACGACCAAGACAGGCTGTGCAGAATTCTTTATGAGAGGGTAGACCCGATTGAGGCGGTAGCGATCACTGTTGCTCAACCGCACACTGTTGAAGTTGAAGTAAATGCTTTTAAGCTTGAGGTCGTTGTGATCTATTTCCTCACCTTCTGGGGTGGGTTGTCCTGCTTTTGGCGAGGTAGAGTTGATGTTTTTAGGCTCTTTCGGCAAGAATCGGGTGATGTCCATTTCCGGATTCTCGGTCAAGCGCATGCCAGCGAAGGAGCCATCTTCCCTAGCCAAGGTCACAAATTTGAAACCAGACTCTGTAGGACCTTCTTGTATCAGTTCCTCGTTTTCTTCATTCTCAAAAACAAACCGGGCCTCGTCCAACAAACCTTGGTCTTCTTCAGCAAGCCGAACGAAGTATTCCGATTCTTTGGCCAGTTTGTTGAAGATGAAGTTTCCATTTGAGTCGGTGTAAACGGTTTCGATTACTTTCTGATTTTCATCCAGCAACTCTAGCTTGACACCTTCTTTGCCAAGGCTCTGAAAGTCAAAACGACCCTTCACGTCTTTAAAGCTCTCAGTTACCAATTCTTTCGCCTCCTCAGAGTTGATTTGAGAGATGTTGAAAAAGTACTCCTCGTTTAATTGATCGAAGGTGTAGAAGTTCTCCCCATCGATCAAAGCGGTATTAACGGTTCCGTCACTGTCCACAAAGTAGAGTTGTGTTTCTGGCATTTCAGCGTCACTCACCCCAGCGACTTGAACGCGATAATTTTGATTTGGCTTCAGCATCGAGAACACAAAGTGACCACTTGCGTCTGTGGTTACGGTTTCAATAATGTTGTCATTTTCATCGATCAGGTTGAGCGAAATACCATCGGTTGGCAGGTTTTTATACTTGTACAAACCAATGGTGAAAACAAAATTCTGTGAAAGGCGGTTGTCGTCAAAGTCCTCTTCAAGCAAACGAAGACCTGCGATTAACTCGGGACGCAAGGCTTGGTAGCGGAATCCGTATTCACTGTCTTCGAGGTTTGTCACGGCATTGCCATTCTTGTCTAGAAAGGCGAGATTACCTCCGGCGAGCGCCTCATCAGCAGGCCGAATACTGAAATTTTGATCGGCGCGGAGTTTGGTAAACATGAACTCACCAGCTTCATTGGTCACTACCTCTTCAATAAGTTGGTTATTCTCGTCGTACAGGCGAAGGGTGATTCCGTCTTGAGGTAGGTTTTCATATGAAAACACACCGGCACTAGGAGCGGCTGCTTCTGTCATTTTTGTGTCCAAGGAGCTCAACGACTTGAGCTGGGCCATTTCTCGCGCTTGGATTTTTTGGTACTTGAACTTACCGTCTTTATCGACGGTGCTTTTGAACAGTTTCTTTCCCTGTTCATCGGTGTAGTAGATGGCACCGTTTTTCTTGATGTATTCCAGATCGCTGACGATCTGAATTTGGAGGTCAAGGCTGTCGGGGGTATCTGCAAAGAGAAAGGCGCCTCGGTTTTCGGTTTTGGTGTACTGATAGACCTTACCATCGGCATCAACCAATGCCAGCATGATGCCTGAAACGGGCGTGCGATCGACCTCGAATACACCCCTCATTCCTGTTTTAAACGCTGGGTTTTCGAGCGCGGGCATTTCCGCCACAACCTCTGGGAGTCGTGGAGTGAGCCTCAGCGTTCCGTCGTCGTTGTACTCCAAGAATTCGATGATTGCCCCATCGGCGTTCAATAATTGTGGGTCAAATAGCTTTAGGTCGATCATTGGGTGACTAGGAGTCAAGGTATATTCCTTCTTCTCTCTAAGTCCGGCGATGGAAATGACGTCGTCAACACCAGGATAGTACGCACCGACGAGCTCGCCCTTTTCATCGCGCACCTCAACCTTCAAATCCGAGATACGCGAATCAAATGATTCGAAAACCAAACGCAGCATATCGGCTTCCTTGAAATAAAGCTTGTTCAATGCCGTGTAGATGTTGCTCAGACTATCGTTGCGGTTGGAACTAAAGTACAAGGTCTCACCACTGGCAAAGGGAAAGGCATCAAAGCCGGGAGAATTGATTTTCTTGCCAGCGTTTACTGGCTTTGACCAACGGGTCCAGGTAGAATCCAGCCGATATGAATAGAAGATGTCGCAATCTCCTCGCCCGCCCAATCCGTCCGAAGCAAAGAGCAGTGTTTTGCCATCCTCAAAGAGGTAGGGAGAAATCTCGTAGCCGCTAGAATTGATACTGTCGCCCATCCAGATGGGCTTGCCCCAACCATCTGCGGTCCTAAGCGAAACGTACAAGTCTTCTTGACCTTTTGAATTATTGCTTTCCATCGAAATCACAAGAACGTCTTCAGAAGCGCTCATGAATCCACCGTAAAAATCTCCTTTGATGTTCAGCCCATTAATGTCCAGCCCCTCAGGACGAGGCCAAGCACCTTCCTCATCCTTTTCGGTCATCGAAAACCCACTTTGCAAGGCCACTTTTCGAATGTAGGTGCCGAGCATGTACATGCGCTGTCCGTCCTTTGAGAGTCCAATGGTCGCATTGTTGAGATAATTGTTCAGCTTTCCCAAGTCATTCGATGGAGCGCCCCACGCACCTCCGGTTAAGTCGCTGTACCACAGATCCTGCCCAACCGTTTTGCCTCCTTTGTTATCCGGGTGCAATGTGCGGGAGAAATAGAGGCGCTGGCCCACAGGGTCAAAGACAGGACTGCTCTCTTCGTACTCGCCATTGATCAGCGGAGTCAAGGCTTCTACCGATTCAAATCGAAAACCAATTTGAGCCTGTGCGAGGCCTAAAAAGAGAAAGAAGGTAGTGGTTAGGAGTAGGCGGTTCATTCAGGAGCGTTAAAAGATTGCTTTCTCTTTGTTGAACAAATTCAATCCTAGCATAACCTCATGGCTGCCGATGTTATTCGTTTGAATAGAAGACAATGTGAAGTCAAATGCATATCCAAACCGAAGCGTATTCGACAAATGAATTCCAGCCATACCTACAAGGGAGTTCGAATTGCGGAATGAAATCCCACCCCAGAAGCGATCTTGGTAATCCAATCGGACGTTCAGATCGGCAGAGATCGGAGCCTGCCCGACATATTTCACCAGCACGCTTGGCGTGAGGGTCATGTTTCTGTTGATTCGATAGTGATATCCTGCGATTAAGTTGTGATGTGCTTTGATTTCCTCCAAGGTAATCTGATTCGAAAGCTTCAATCTATCCTGGACCAGCTGATCGGTTGAATAACCTACAAAGAACTTGGGATGATACATCCAGAATGCCAGATTGATGTCCATCAACGAACTCGCGGCCCTAGTGGACACATAGTTCATGTACGTCGGATCTCCACTGAACTCAACCACTGCTTTGCTTTGATCGAAGGTCACAGATGTGTAGCCAACACTGGGTGAAAAAGCGACGCTCAGTTGCTTGGCAATGGGCAGGTGAAAGGTATAGGACAAGCCGGCCATCGTGAGGCCATAAGGACCGTAAGAATCCCGGGCGGCGTAGCCACCTATGGCATGGTAAGACTTTCGTTGGATGGATGTGTAGGCAGCTGGAGAACTTATCCTGACAGAAGAATTCTGAGGATTGATCTCGATGCGTTTTCCGATGGGCTGTGTGACGCTGACGTAATAGGTAGTCGGACTATTCGTAATGCCAACCCATTGGTTTCGATAACTGAGGTTGACTTCGGTATAATCGTGAAGACCAGCAGTGGCAGAATTGAGAATGTACAGATTCTGCAGGTACTGACTGAACTGATAAACTTGCTGTCCGCGGGCACCAATGGCGAAGAAACAGACCAGAATAATCAAGGCGATATGGGCTAATGCTCGTTTCATTTTATGATCGTTACGGAACCGGTTTGAGGGGGAACTTCATCCACATTCAGATCAATGACATAGAAATAACTTCCGCTGGGTAACGGCTCTCCATTGTACGTTCCGTCCCAAGACTCTCCGTATCCGTCGGATTCAAAAATCTTGTGTCCCCAGCGATTGTAAACGCTCACGACGCATCCAGGATAGCTGGCGAGTTCCTTCAAATTCCAGCGGTCGTTGTAGTTGTCGCCATCTGGGGTGAAAGCGGTGGGTAAAACGGGACCGATGTTCACGCCAACCATGACTGTATCCCGGGTCTTGCAGCCAAATTCAGTTTCTGCCGTGACAACAAATTCAGTTGTTTCACGAGGAGCAGCGATGACCGAATCTCCCGTGGTAGAGAGCAAGGCGGAGGCCGGCGACCAAGTAAAGGTGGACGGCAACGTGCTTGCTGCATTGAGAACGGTGTTCGAAGGGTGGAAGATGAAAATATCCTCTCCTGCAGACACTTCAGTGAAGGGCACAACATCCAAGGATACCGTATCGAATGTGATCGGACATACACCGTTCACCACTCTCCATACGTAGCTAAATGATCCAAGGCTAAGGCCGGCCAATGTAGAGTTAAATGCGGTTGAGTCAAGAATCTCCGTTCCGTTGTTGGTAGGAAGCCAGGTTCCAATGCCAATGGAATCGATGATCGCTGCAAGCTGACCTTCCGATGTATCGCAGAGCACGATATCAATTCCTGCATTGGCGGCTACCGGATTCAGGTACTCACTGATCTGCATCGTGTCGCGTTCGATCGGACACACGCCGTTCTCTATCCTCCATTCCAATTCTGTTGTGCCGACAGCGATTGCTGTAACTGCTGAACTTGCATCGGTGGAATCGGTAATCGTCGCCCCTCCAGATACCAGCCTCCAAAATCCGAATCCAACGGTAGGTACATTGCCCACCAATGTGGTTGAGTACTCTTCACACTTTTCTTGGTCGGGACCCGCATCGGCAATGCTTGGAAAGTCATAGCGGAACACCTCATATTCACACGTATCTGAGTTTCCATAGCTATCGGTTACGGCGAATCGATTGACCGTCGCACCTACAGGATAGAACGCTCCACTTGCAATTCCAGCGATTTGCACAACGTCGAATCCAGTGCAATTATCTAAGTAATCTGGATAGGTGAAAACATACGTAGTATCGCAGATAAGCGTATCGCTCTGACACAGGATTTGAGGCGTTTGCCAATCTATTATTTCTATGATAAAGGAGCACGTATCTGTATTGCCGGATTGGTCATACGCTACGTATGTCAATTGCGTAATACCCACAGGGAAGAAGCTTCCCGTATCTAAACCGGTGGTATCGATTTGCACGATGGTGTCGATCGAGCAGTTATCCGTGGCAGTTGGCCAAGAGAAGCTTACAATTGCGCCGCATTGATCAATGTCGTTGTCTTGCACAATTGAATCATTGCAAACGATGACAGGATGAGTGGTGTCGAGTACCGTAATGTTCAGATTTTGAGCGCTTTGATTCCCGTAGATGTCGATGGCGTTGAATTGAATTTCCAAGGTAGAATCGACGGTAGAACAGGTTACGATTGTATCTGAGAGGTACATGGTATCAACTCCACAGGCGTCTTGCGTGCTGTCATTCAGATCAGCAACTCCAAACGTGAATTGGCCGTTTGAATCCAGATAGAAAGTGTCAGAATGGGCGAAAATAAGGGGCGCTAATGTGTCATTGATTATGAAGATGCATGTGTCGGTACTGACGTTTCCATAAGCATCTTCCGCCGTAAAGGTGACCTGAAGGGTGTCGCCATGGTTCGCACAAGTGAATTCCGAGGTGTCGATAGAGATACTCAATAACGAACAATTGTCCGCCGTTGCTATGTCGATGCTATCTGCTGTCATCGTGGCAAGGCCAAACGTATCTAAGTAAACATAGAAGGTATCCATGATCGAAATTGCAGGGGCGATGGCATCGATCACAGTGATGTCGAGTTCGATGGAGTCTACGTTTCCATGAATGTCGAGGCCATAGTACCACAACGTATTTACACCGATGTCAGCGCACATAAACGTATCCTGCTCCAACCAAAGGGAATGAATGCCACAGGCGTCCCAAGAACCCGTGTCCACATCACTCGAGTCGATCGTCCAAATCCCCGAGCTATCGAGTGCAATGGTGATGTTTTGAGCTAACAATGCAGGAGCAATGTCGTCTGAAATGGTTACCACTGCTGTAGCGGAATCGAGGTTTCCACTGACGTCTTGGACGTACAACGTGACCGTGTTTGGAGCGAATACGTCGCCGCAGCCAAAGTCGTATTTCGAAAGGGTCATGGATTGGATGCCACAATTATCACTGGAGTTGCTATCAATGTCGTTGGCCACGATGGACACATCTCCAAATGAATCAAGCGACAGGGCTAGATCATTCGTGATGACAATCGGTACCAAGTCATCTATGATCGTAATGGCCGCTGTTGCGGAGTCTATATTGCCGCTTTGATCTTGTGCATAAAGTGTAATGATTTGCACCGCTGACGTGTCATCGCAATCGAATATCGAATCGCTCAGCCATGTTGCCGTGATTGAACAATTATCGCTTGAATTATTGTCGACAGAATCCGCGTCAATGATGGCTTGACCAGAAGCGTCGAGCATCAGCGTTAGTGGTACCGTGGTGACTACGGGCGGCTGCACATCTTCCACAGTAACCGTGAAGTCCGCTGTGTCAGCATTACCATAAATATCAATGGCAATGTACTCTACAACGTTAGGGCCTAAGTCAGCGCACGCGAAGGTCGTATCGGTAATCCACATGGTATCCAAACCGCAATTGTCAAATGTGCCCACGTCAACCATGCCGAGATTGATGTTAAAACTGCCGAACGAATCCAGTTGGACGGTAATGTTTTGCGCTTGAATGATCGGAGGCAAGAGATCGACTATGGTCACGTCGAAAGAGTCAGTTGCAACGTTCCCGTTTACATCCGTCGCGATGAAGCCGATGGTATAGGTATTACCGATATCGGTGCAGTCAAAGAGCGTATCGCTGAGCACCAAATTGGCTATACCGCATGCATCGTTTGTTCCGATATCGGCCATCGAAGGCGTGAGTATTGCGGTGCCGAAGGTGTCGATTCCCAAGGTGACGTCCTGAATGGCTATCACCGGAGCGATGTCGTCTACAATCGTAACAATGGCAGTGGCTGAATCCGCGTTTCCGTTGGAATCCGTAACTGTAAGCACCACTGTGTTGGCACCCACATCGCCGCAAGTAAATTCAGTTACATCCAATGCGTATGATAAAATGCCGCAAGCGTCGGACGACAGGTTGTCTACCATAGCAGGGGTAATCGATGTGTCACCAAAGCTGTCGAGCGAGAGGGTCAAGTTCTGCGTGATTACTGCGGGTCGAACGGTGTCAAGAATATAGAGGTCGACTTCTTGCGAATCGACGTTTCCGTTGACGTCCGTGGCGATGAACCATGTAGTAATGGTATCGCCATGATGCGAGCAATCGAAGACGCTATCATTGATCGCAATCGAGCTCAACGAACACGCATCGCTGGTACCGATGTCGACGTAACTCGCAGTGATTGTTGCGTTACCAGAAACGTCTAAATAGACTGCTGTGTCTTGTATGCTGATGGTCGGTACGATGAGGTCAAACACGGTGACATAGGCGTGCGCCGTATCCGAATTTCCACTACTGTCGGTTACCGTAAGCACAATTTGAACTGGAGCCCCTACGTCGCTGCAGTCAAATGTGCTGTCGTTCAGCACCCAACTTTCGATGGCGCAATTGTCAGTGCTTGAGTTGTTGATCCCTAAGGCGGTTACTGAGGCATTGCCATTGATATCGAGGTAAACCGTATCAGAACCAATGGTCGATGCGGTTGGAGGCAGGTTGTCAACTACAGTAACGGTGGCTGTGTTCGTATTGGAGTTGCCATTTACATCTTCAACATACAGCGTGACGGTAATCGGTGTGTTCCAACTGGCACAAGTGAAATTTGACGTGTCGATTCCAATATTGTCGATTCCGCAGGAATCCGAACTGCCGTTATTGATGTCATTTGCCGTAATACTCGCTTGTCCAAATGCGTCAAGGAAAACCGTAACGTCCTGTGTTACTACGATCGGAGGCACGGAATCATAGGCAATGACAACGATGACTGCCGAGGCTGTGTTACCACTCTGGTCCGTCGCGGTGAGGGTGACATTCATAGGATTGCCGTGATCGTCACAATCCAAACCGAGCGGGCTAATGGTATACGTAACTGGACAAGCGTCAAACGTTCCTGAATCGAGTTCGGAAACCGCGAGTATGTGTTGGCCGTTGGCGTCCAAAAGCACCTCGATGGTATCGTACACAATCATCGTTGGAGCCGTGACGTCTTGAACGGTAATGTAGGCATGTGCCGTATCCGAATTCCCATTGCTGTCAGTAACTGTAAGTACGACTTGCACGGGCGCCAAGGCGTCGGTGCAATCAAAAGTGCTTTGACTCAACGAGAGTGTAGCGATGCCGCATGCGTCGCTTGACGCATTGTCAACGGAATCAGGAGTGATGGAAGCAAGGCCGGTGGCGCTGTCCAATTGAATCGTAAGGTTGTTAGCAAAAGCCGAAGGAGCAACATTATCTTCAACGGTTACAGTGGCCGTGTTCGAGCTCGAGTTTCCACTTGAGTCCGTGACGGTTAGCGTCACTGTTACTGGAGACCCAACATCCGAACAGTCGAAAGCACTGATGTCAACGGAACGAGACGCTATGCCGCAGCCGTCATTGGAGCCATTGTCAACATCGTTGGCCACAATGCTCGCATTTCCTGTTCCATCTAGTTGAACCGTGATGTTTTGGGTGATGACTTCAGGTATAAATGTGTCTTGAACTATGACGACGGTAGTGCCCGTGGCTGAATTGCCGCTGGGGTCAGTACCCGTCAAGGTTACTATAATAGGGGTGTTGTGGTCATCGCAGTCAAAAGCTGATATGTCTAATCCATAGGTAACCGGGTTACAGGCATCCGAAGAAGCGGAATCAACTTCGGCCGGAGTCAGGGTGTATTGCCCATTCGTATCCAACGGAATCACAAGGGTGTCAAAGGTGAAGATAACAGGAGCAATCAAGTCTTGAACCGTGACATACGCTTGGCCGGTATCTGAGTTGCCTTGTTGATCGGTAACGGTGATATAAACCAAAACGGGGCTGCCTACATCAGAACAGTCAAAGGTAGAGTCACTCAATACAATGGATTGAATTCCACACGCATCGTTTGAACCGTCGTCCAAAGAGTCAGATGGGATGGTAACGTTTCCTGTGAAGTCAAGGTTTACAGTAATGTTCTTTGTAATTACCGTAGGAGCGATGTTGTCAAACACAGTAACCACGGCCGATGCCGTATCCGAGTTGTTAGAAGAGTCGGTTGCAGTGAGCGTGACAGTAACAGGGGAGCCAATGTTTGCGCAGGTGAAGGTACTGACATCAAGGGCCAACGTTTCGATTCCACAAACATCATCAGAGCCATTATCGATGTCACCTGGCAGGATGCTGGCATTTCCGGTTGCGTCTAAGAAAACGTTGATGTTCTGTGTCACAACGGTCGGGGCGATGTTGTCCACAACTTCGATGGTCAATTGCACACTATCGACATTCCCTGAAGGGTCAGTGGCATAAAACCAGATCGAGTTGCTTCCGAGGTGGGAACAGTCAAAGACGGAATCACTCACGCTAATACTGACGCCACAATTATCCGTGCTTCCGAGATCGAGGGCTGCAGAGGAGATGGAGCCATTGCCTAATGCATCTAAGAATACGGTATCGCCAGCAGCTACAGCGGTGGGTGCCAGCGTGTCAAGCACAAAGACGTTGACAGAACTAGAGCTAGTATTGCCGTGGACGTCAATTGCGTTAATGGTCAAGGCGTTGACCCCCAGGTCTCCACAATAAAATGTATCACCGCTAACGGTAAAAGAAGCAAGGCCGCAATTGTCCGTGACGTAAATTCCAGCAGGATATAAACCAGAGGTAGTGATTCCACGAACGCTACCAAAATTGCTATTGTAAAGCAATTCGGGTGTTCCGCTTCCATCAGCAGGAGCGCGATAGATTTGATCAGATGCACCGAATCGGGTCCAATACAACATGTCCGCTGGGGCATAATAATCGATGCCGTAGATGCCTGGCTGACTGGTATAGACATTGGAAGGTGAGCCGCTTCCATCTAAGTTTCCAACCATGATCGAACCCGTTCCGCGGTTAACCCAATACACCTTCTCCCCAATCGGGTCGACGACGACTTGTCTCGGCGAGCTGACCCCATCACCAGAATTGAACAGCGTTTGGAAATCAGAACCGTCGTCGTTCAAGGACTCAATGGTATTGCCCGTTGTTTGGTTGATATATACGCGGCCATTTCTCGGATTAAAATCCATTCCTGAAGAACCGGCTCCGGGGGGGTCGTAGATATTGATTGAGGTTCCTGTCCCATCTAAATTACCCACAAAAATGCCATCATCACCCGCCGTGAAGAAGAGGCGGTTGCCACTTCTGTCGATGTCAACTTCGTGCCGATTATTCGTCGATACGGAACCATCAGTATTGGGTAAGACGTATTGTGATCCTAACCCATTGGCATTGATTCGATAGACCGAATCATAGTTACCACCACCAAAATAGATCGAATCCAAGATCAAAGAATAATCTAAACCGACCGGCCCTCCTGAACCTCCTCCTGCATTGTCAAATAGAATAGCTGGAGTAGTTGAATCAATGTCGACTTGCCAAATGCGTGGATTGTTGGTTGAAGCAAAATAGAGAATTCCTTTGGCGATGCTTCCGTCTAACATAGAAGCGGGAATGACAGCTTGACCTGAGGCGTCGAGGTAGACATTAAAATCGTCCGCCTGAATAGTGGGCCCAGTGACGTCAGACACGGTTACTAAGGAATATTCATAGTCCGTATTGCCATTGTTGTCTTGCGCCTCTAAATAGATGTAATGGGATCCAGTATCTGAACACCCGTAGTAGATGCTTTCACTGAACTCCATATCTTGATTGATCTCTATGATCCCGGGATATGAATTGGAGCAAAGGACATCATTCCAAAAACCGGTCGTATAATAATATTGAACGCAATCTTCATTACCAGCATTATTTGGCTCACCGCCACTCCAGTTTGAATAGGAGAAGGCCTCACCGTTGTCCCACACAAAAGTCCCTTCTGCCGCGCCGTCTGTGAGGCCAATCCATGGAAAAGAACCACTTACACGTGGTTGTAGAAAGTCATTCTCAGCTTGACTTGAAATGGAGGCTAAGTACCCTCCCATACTTGTGGCCAGAGCTTGTGCAGCAGCCTTTGACATCATGGCGTTCGTGAGGAAATACGTATGACCACCGAGCGTGCCTAGTAACTCTACCTGATCTTCAAATCCAGGAATGATGGATTCTGCAACCCGCACGGTGACAGAACAGTTATCGCTACTCGCTGAGTCCACCAACGCAGAATCTACGATTACCGATCCATATTCGTTGAGCGTCGCCGCAACTGAAGCAAAAGGAGCAGAAATAGGCTCGGTCGTTTCGGAAGTGATGTGCATCGTATACTCTTCAGCTTCCCCATAAGTGGCCGAAATACAAGGCCCAGATGGGAGGCCAGCGTACGTTGCCACAACGCGCATGATCGTACGGCCCGTGTCTACATCGCAAGGGACTGTGAAGGAGCCACTGAATGCTGTCGTGCTTGCAGTGCCGCTGTTCCACATTTGCTCTCCTGAGTCGTAGATGCCATTTTTGTCCCAATCTACCCAAATGCCAAATCCTTGTGCATAGACCGGACCTGACTGAACGGAGAACGAGACAGTACTGGCCTGCTGCGTAGTATGAATCAAGTTAGTAAAGTCGCCAACTGGACCATTGCAGCCCGACCCGTTGTTGGTAATGTTGGTCGTTCCACCGGTTGTGCTGAAATTCTCGATTTGGTCGCCAACTGCACACCCCGTTGTGAAAGAAGGCGAACAGTAGGGTGAGGTAACATCTATGGTATACTCTTCTACCTCACCATATGCATTAAAGAACGCACAAGGGTCGGATGTTACTCCAGCGTACACGGCCCTGACGCGCATGGTGCGTGGTCCTTGGCTTATTGCAAATGGGATGACAAATGAGCCAGTGAAAGCAGCTGTGCTGGCGGTGCCGCTGTTCCACATAAGTTCGTTGCTTTCGTAGACGTAATTTTCGTTCCAATCTACCCATATGGTGAATCCTTGCGCATAGGTAGCTCCAGATTGCACGGAAAAATTTACCGTGTCACCAAAGGCTTGTGTATGTACAAGGCTGGTATAGTCTCCGTAGTTATTGGCGCTGCATCCGGATCCGTTGTTCGTGATGTTCGTTGTACCACCAGTAGTGCTGAAGTTCTGTACTTGGTCACCCACAGAGCAGCCCGTTGTATATGAAGGAGCACAATACGCGTCATAAGTGAATGTAATAAAGCCGTTGCCCGATTGGTAGCCTTGGGTATGCACTACGCCTGATGCGGAAGCGTCAGAATAGCTCGACCCACCACCGGCGCCATTGATTTGCATTCCACCACCTCCGTAGTATCCACCTCCACCGCCGCTTCCTCCATAATTTGTGCAAGCTCCCCCACCGCTGATTCCATTGCCCCCGACGCCGAGGGAGCCGTTATTGGCAAATGCACCTGGTGCACAACTTCCAGTATTGTAAAGCCCACCGCTTCCTCCAGCAGATTGCGTACCGCCAGTGGCCCATATACCACTTCCGTTGGTTGATCCTTGGGCGCCTGTAAGTCCACCGCCTGCACCACCGTTTCCTTGTGAGCCTCCGCCTCCGCCTCCGGCCACAACAGATCTATTGGCAAGTGCCGTTCCTCCAACTCTAATATCAGTGGCGCCACCACCACCGCCGCCGTTGTTGCCTGGCGCGGTACCCGTACCACCGCCATTGAAACCTCCAGCAGGACTAGCGCCCGCTCCACCGACATATAAATTGAGTACTTGACCTCCGGTAACAGAAAGTGTGCATTGAACCCTTCCGCCGAGGCCACCAACACCACTGTAGTTCGATGGCCCACCTTGCGCACCGGCCATGTCAACAATCAGCGAAGTGACGCCCGTTGGGACAGTAAAGGTCTGCGCAGCGCCAGTATAATTAAACGTGACGGTCTGACCCGCCTGTGGGAATGCCACGTAGCAGGAGAAAGTCAAGAGAAATAAGAGCGTTGATCGTAGAATTGTTATCACAGGCACACGGTCAGTTGGTCCAATTGAAGCAAATTACGTTGTTTTTACCTAATTGGTTGGCTTATATGGGGAATTAATCCAATAAATACCGCCATTCGTCCTTGTTTACAAATGAAAAAACCCGGCGACAAGGCCAGGATTTTTCCAATGTAGAGGGGTTAAATTCAACTTCCGCACATCTCACAATCATCTGGATTGTCAATGGAGCAGGCGATTTCTGCTTCTCGCTGTTCCTTACTGACTGCCTCCGTTTGTGGCTGCGCCGTTTCCTTGGCTACGGGCTCTTCGAGCTTCGCCTTATCGATGGTAAACTTAATTGCGTCTCTTGCAGCTTTGGTTCGTAAGTAATACATACCCGTCTTGAGACCTGCTTTCCAGCCATAGAAGTGCATGGACGTGAGCTTGGCAAAATTCGCATCCTCCATGAAGATGTTTAAGGACTGGCTTTGATCTACGTACGCACCTCGATCGGCGGAGAGATCAATGATCACTCGCTGGCTGATTTCCCATGCTGTCTTGTACAATTCTTTGATATTGTCTGGAACCTCATCGATTGACTGAACCGAACCGTTGGCCGCGATCAATTTGTTTTTCAAGTTTTCGTTCCATAGGCCTAGCTTGACCAAATCTCGCATGAGGTGCTTGTTCACGACCACAAACTCACCGGAGAGTGTGCGACGGGTGTAGATATTCGAAGTATATGGCTCAATGCACTCGTTGTTGCCCAAGATCTGGCTAGTGGATGCAGTTGGCATTGGAGCGAGCAGCAATGAGTTGCGTACGCCGTGCTTTTTCACTTCTTCTCGTAACACGTCCCACTCCCAAAGATCCGTTGGTTCTACCCCCCAAAGATCTTGTTGGAATTTACCTTCTGAGATCGGTGAGCCTTTGTAGGTTTCATACGGCCCGAGATCTTTCGCTAGGTCCTTGGATGCGGTAAGCGCGGCGTAGTAGATGGTTTCAAAAATCTGCTTATTCAACAGCTTAGCTTCTGGACTATCAAATGGAAAACGCATCAAAATAAACGCATCTGCTAGACCCTGAACACCGAGCCCAATAGGACGGTGGCGCATATTGGAATTCTTGGCTTCAGGCACAGGGTAATAATTCCTGTCGATGATTTTGTTCAAGTTCTTCGTCGCCACGTAGGTGATGTCAAACAACTTGTTGAAATCGAACTTGCCGTCTTTCACGAAGAGTGGAAGGGCGATGGAGGCCAAGTTGCAAACGGCAACTTCGTCTGGAGCGGTGTACTCGATGATCTCTGTACACAAGTTAGAAGACTTAATCGTACCTAAATTCTGCTGGTTTGATTTGGAATTGGCAGCATCCTTATAAAGCATGTACGGAGTTCCAGTCTCAATCTGCGACTCAAGGACTTTAAACCAGAGCTCCTGTGCTTTGATGGTTTTTTTCCCTTTTCCTTCTTTTTCGTACTTGGTGTAGAGTTTTTCAAACTTCGCTCCCCACGCATCAGCAAGGCCAGGACATTCGTCAGGACACATCAACGTCCAATCTCCGCCTTCTTCTACGCGTTTCATGAACAAGTCTGGAACCCAAAGTGCATAAAATAAGTCGCGCGCACGGTTTTCTTCTTTACCGTGGTTCTTCTTCATGTCGAGGAAGTCGAAGATATCGGCGTGCCATGGTTCAACGTAGATAGCAAACGAACCCTTGCGCTTTCCGCCGCCTTGATCGACGTAACGCGCCGTGTCGTTGAAGACGCGAAGCATCGGAACGATGCCGTTACTTGTGCCGTTTGTGCCACGGATGTAGGACCCAGTAGCGCGAATGTTGTGGATGGAAAGGCCGATCCCTCCGGCGCTTTGAGAGATCTTAGCGCATTGGGTCAGTGTCTCGTAGATACCGGTAATGCTATCATCTTTCGTAGTCAACAAGAAGCAGGACGACATCTGAGGTTTCGGTGTGCCCGCGTTGAATAAAGTCGGCGTAGCATGCGTAAACCATCGCTGACTCATCAAGTCATACGTCTCGATCGCCGCGTCGATGTCCTCTTTATGAATTCCGAGGGCAACGCGCATTAACATGTGCTGTGGGCGCTCAACCACCTTGTTGTTCATCTTGAGTAGGTAAGAACGCTCCAACGTTTTAAAACCGAAGAAATCATACCCGAAGTCACGGTCATAAATGATGTGGCTATCGAGCATCTCGGCGTTATCCATGATGATCTGATACACGTCATCTGCGATCAGGGGCGCCGGTTTGTTCGTGTTTGGATCGATGTAAGTGTAAAGCGCTTCCATGGTGGCGGAAAACGACTTTTCAGTGTTCTTGTGCAGGTTAGATACAGCGATGCGCGATGCGAGCAAGGCGTAATCAGGGTGGGTGGTGGTCATCGAGGCGGCCGTTTCGGCTGCGAGGTCATCGAGTTGGGTAGTCGCAACGCCTTCGTAAAGGCCTTCGATCACTTTCATCGAGATCTTAACGGGATCTACACTGGCATGGAAACCATAACAGAGCTTTTTAATTCGTGCGGTGATCTTATCGAACTTGACCGCTTCCGTTCGACCGTCTCTTTTTACTACGTACATGGGATGGAAATATTGAGGGTTTGTATAGGTAGGGGTTTCTTAAAAATCTTCGTCTAGTTTAAATACTTGGCTCTCAGAGCCGCCGGCAACACCCGACTTTTGGTATTCTGCAACGCGCTTCTCGAAAAAGTTGGTCTTGCCTTGCAGGCTGATCATCTCCATAAAATCAAACGGGTTTTCACTCTTGTATACTTTCTCACATCCAAGCTCAGCTAGCAGGCGGTCAGCAACAAATTCGATGTATTGCTGCATCAACTTCGCATTCATTCCGATCAACGATACCGGGAGTGCGTCGGTAACGAATTCCTTCTCGATCTCAACGGCATCTTTGATGATGTCCGTGACTTGTTCCGGCGAAAGTTTGTTGACCAAGTGGTCGTTGTAAAGGAGGCACGCAAAATCGCAGTGCATCCCTTCGTCACGTGAGATCAATTCATTCGAAAAGCTTAAGCCTGGCATCAAGCCACGCTTCTTCAACCAAAAGATCGAACAAAATGACCCCGAAAAAAAGATTCCTTCTACTGCAGCAAAGGCCACTAGGCGTTCTGCGAAATTGCCGTTATCGATCCAGCGAAGCGCCCAGTCCGCCTTTTTCTTAACGCAAGGAATGGTGTCAATCGCATTGAAAAGTTTGTCTTTGTCCTTTGGATCCTTGATATACGTATCGATGAGCAAGGAGTACGTCTCGGAGTGGATGTTTTCCATGGCAATCTGAAAACCATAGAAGAACTTAGCTTCCGTGTATTGAACCTCGGAAACAAAGTTCTCAGCCAAATTCTCATTGACGATGCCATCGCTTGCAGCGAAGAAGGCCAATACGTGTTTTATGAAATACCGCTCGTCGTCGTTCAACTTATTATCCCAATCGTGCAGGTCCGTTCCCAGGTCAATTTCTTCTGCCGTCCAAAAGCTCGCCTCCGATTTTTTATAGAACGCCCAAATGTCATCGTGTTTGATTGGGAATAGAACAAAGCGGTTCGGGTCTTCGGTGAGGATGGGCTCTTCTTGCATGTTGTTTTCGTTTTCCAGGGATGTATTTTTTGGAAGCACCTGGTCGATGTTAACTTCCGGTTTAGTCTTTTCTTTCTCTGCCATGGTGCGGTCTCTAGGTCGTTTTTGTCAGGTTCAATATGGGCCAAAAAATCCAAGTGTCGCCCACGGGCGATTTAGTTTAACCCAATGAAATTCAGCGGTTTAAAGGAAGGTTATCCTTTAGGCGTCGAAGGGGGCCTGCACCCCCTTCTGATTTTCTGCTCAACAAAACTTGAGAAAAATGGCTCCCGAGTCAAACCATTTTTATTGACAATTGGACGACTTTTTGAACACTCGGTGATTTGTGATTTTGTTCAAAAAATAATTTGTTGAATCTCACCTCCCTGTCAGCGTAGGTTTGACACAAACTGGGGTGTTAATTAGAACGGGAATGACAACTTTCATTTGGTGGTTCACTTATTCTGTTCCATTTTAGAAAGCTCCTCAGCAGCTTTTTCCAATGCGCCGTACCATTCCTCTCCATATTTCCGAATCAAGGCGTCTTTGGCAAATCGGTAAACGGGCGTTTTTAGCTCCTTGCCTAAGGAACATGCAGGACTGCAAATACTCCAACGCTCGTAGTTTACCGCTTCAAACTCTTTGAACCGTTTGGTTCGAATCGGGTACAAGTGGCATGAAACCGGTTTCTGAAATTCGGTCGCGCCTGCTTTCCAAGCCGTTTCAATTCCACACATGGCGGTTCCTTTCTCATCGAAAAGAGTAAACGCACATTCCTTGCCTTCGATCAGCGGAGTTACCCAATCGCCATCTTCATCCTGGATAGAGGTGCCCTGCTCTTCGATCGCCTTCACACCTTCCGGCCGCAGGAATGCTTTCACCCCCTCGTAGGCTTTTTCAATGGTGTCGATTTCCTCATCCGTCAGAGGAGCTCCCGCGTCGCCTTCCACGCAGCAGGCGCCCTTGCACGCCTTTAGGTCGCAAACGAAGCTCTCTTCGAATACATCTAAGGATATTAATTGATCGTCGATCTGTACCATAAAAGGCTGTCACTTTAGGATTTAGTGCGGTGAATTTCCGCATTTAATACAACCGAAACAACATGTTCGTCGGAGAATAAAAGCGATTTATCGACGAAAACACAAGAAAATATTATTTATTTGTCATGTTAACCAAACTAAATAATTAACCTATGATTAAGCATCTATTGTCAGTTGCTGCAGTATTCCTCCTTTCCAGTGGGATGCTACTCGCGCAGCAAAAGGTATCAGGTGTTGTCAAATCTGATGACGGCGAAACCCTTCCTGGGGTATCGGTCGTGATCAAAGGGACAACCAACGGTACATCTACGGATATGGACGGGAAATATTCCCTTGAAGTCCCCAACGGCGACGCTGTTCTCGTGTTCTCATTCATCGGAATGCAGAGCGTAGAACGACCAGTCGGAGCCAACGCCAAACTCGACGTGACCATGGCCTCAGGCGTGGAATTGAACGAGGTGGTGGTAACAGCCCTAGGCATCTCGCGAGAGAAGAAGGCCCTTGGTTACTCACAACAATCCGTGAGTGGCGAGGACATCTCCCGTGTAAAGGATGTCAATTTCATGAGTGCGTTATCAGGCCAGGTGGCGGGTGCGCAGATTAAGAACAGCGGTACCATGGGCGGTTCTGCTAACGTAATTATCCGAGGATATACTTCCATCGGAGGCAACAACCAGCCGCTCTATGTGGTGGATGGTGTGCCGATCAGTAACGAAATCACGAACTCTCAGAACCAACGCACGGGTAGAGGGGGATATGATTACGGTAACGCTGCAATGGACATCAACTCTGAAGACATTGCTTCGGTATCGGTATTGAAAGGAGCTGCCGCAACCGCCCTTTACGGTTCACGTGCAGCAAATGGTGTGATCCTCATCACTACCAAAAAAGGCACCAAGGGTAAAGGGAAAGGAATCGGTGTTACGGTTTCTTCCGGTGTTACCATGGGCCAGATCAATAAGAACACCATGCCCTCCTACCAGAACGAATACGGTGCAGGATATGGTCAGTATTATGGACCTGACACTCTATTTAACGGAATCGTAGCCAATGGTTACTTAGAAGAAGTTGATTTTGATGGAGACGGCACGATCGACAACTACGCTACTCCTGCAGGAGAGGATGCGTCCTATGGCCTTGCATTTAGCGAAGTAGATGAAGTCCTAACATGGGAGTCTATCTACCCTGAACTCGAGACTTACGGACAGCGCCAGCCTTACCAAGCATCAGAGAATGATCCTACTTCATTCTATGAGACTTCAGTAATGCTCAACAATAGCGTTGCATTAGAAGGTGCCAATGAAAATGGTTCTTACCGCGTTGGTTTGACCGACATGCGCCAAACGGGAATCCTTCCAAATTCGCAGTTGAACCGAAGCAACGCTTCAATTAACTTGACCTACCGATTGTCTGATAAGCTTTCGATGTCTGCATCGAGTCAAATTGCGTTGACTACTGGAGAGGGTAGATTTGGAACCGGGTACGATAGCCGTAACCCTAACCAGTCGTTCAGACAATGGTACGGTGTAGGTACAGATCTTCAAAAGCAACGAGAAGCATATGAACTGACAGGGAAAAACCTTACATGGAACCCGCTCGGTTTCACCTTCCCTGAGGCCACTAGAACCCAACCTCATTACTTCGATAACCCATACTTCATGAGAGCTGAGAGCTTCCAGAACGATGAGCGTAATCGAATGATTGGAAACATCGCAGCTACATACCAGCTTACCGATTGGTTGAGCGTAATGGGCCGTGTGACCAACGATAGTTACGATGAAACCAGAGAAGAGCGAATCGCAGAAGGCTCGGTCGACGTACCTATGTACTATAAGTATACACGAGCATACTACGAGCGCAACTATGATCTCCTCCTCTCGTTTGAGAAAGCGTTGAACGAAGACATCAAGCTCGATGGTAACTTGGGAACCAACCTTAGAAGACAAGGAAGCCGTGAAACGGAAGGACAAACCAACGGCGGTTTGATCGTTCCTGGCCTTTATGCTCTTTCGAATGGTGTGGATGGGGTCATTGCTCCAACCTTCCTTCCTTCGACGAACGACTACAAGATCCTCGACCGTCCGTATGAGCGAGAGTGGGAACGAGCAGTTGATGGATACTTCGGTCGGGCTACGATGGGATACAAGAACTTCTTGTACCTCGATCTATCTTACCGAGTGGACATCAGTTCAACACTACCTGAAGACAACAACGTGTACGACTACCCAGCGATTTCTGCCAGTCTCGTATACTCTGAGTTGTTGGACCTCGACTTCATGGACTTTGGTAAGTTCCGTGTAAACTATGCTGAAGTAGGTAACGATGCGCCAGTTCAGTCGCTCCGCACCAACTACAACATCCAGTCTACATTCGGAGGGGTTACGTTGGCCACAGCGCCGAATACGAACCCGAACGCATTGTTGCGTCCTGAGCAGAGTAAGACCTTCGAGATTGGCTTTGAAAACAAATTCGCCAAAGACCGATTGGGCTTGGATCTCACCATCTACAGAACGAATACGATCGACCAAATTTTATTGGCGCGCGTGTCTAGTTCTACTGGAACCATCTTCCAAGCGATCAATGCTGGTAATGTTCAAAACCAAGGAATCGAGCTTTCTGCTTATGCCGACGTTATCAAGACCGACGACTTCCGTTGGGAAACACGTGTGAATTGGGCGTTGAACAGAAACAAGGTTCTTGAATTGACCGAAGGCCTAGACGCTTACCAGCTCACTTCAATGCAGGGTGGTATTACGGTTGAAGCCGAAATCGGACAGCCGTTTGGTGTCATCAAAGGAACCAACTTCGTTTATGCTGACAACGGCGAGCCGATTGTATACGACCATCCATTCGGAGGAAAGCGATACGCTCGCTCGGCTTCTACAGAGGTGATCGGAAACATGCTTCCAGATTGGACGGGAGGTTGGACGAACACGTTCAGCTACAAGACCATTTCTGTAATGGCTTTGATCGATGTTCAGAAAGGAGGAGACTTCTTCTCTCTCGATACATGGTACGGATACGGAACGGGTATCTACGACTTCACAGCTGGTACGAACGACAAGGGCAACCCTGTACGTGCAGAAGTTGAAGACGGCGGAGGACTTCCAATCGGAGGTATGAATGCTGCCATCGATGAGAATGGAGATTACATCCTAGATGATGACGGAAACTTCACATCGGATGGAACAGCCAATGATGTGTACGGTTACTATGGTAACTACGCAAACTCTTCTGGTTGGGCTACTGCTCCAAATGCGCTTCACATCTATGACGCTACTTATGTCAAGCTTCGTCAGTTGGCCATCACCTACACGGTGCCAAGCTCTGTTACAGAGAATTGGCCAATCGGTGGTCTATCGGTGAGCTTGGTCGGTAGAAACCTTGCCATCCTTCACAAGAACTCACCTTACACGGATCCAGAAGCTGGACTCAGTGCGGGTAACATCCAAGGCTATCAGTCGGGAGCTTACCCAGCAGTTCGTGAGTACGGATTCAACGTAACGCTAAAATTCTAAAAGAAACATCATGAAAAAGTTATTCATCTATTCAACCGTTGTCCTTTTAGGAGTTTCTTCTTGTACAAAGGATATCAACAGCTTGAACGAAAATACCAAGGCTCCTGAAGAGGTTCCACCAGGTATGCTGTTCGCTAATGCACAAAAGGAGCTGTTTCGCTATGACGCAACTCCCAATGTCAATGAGAATACGCTTCGACTTTGGTCTCAGCATTGGACACAAACGACCTATACGGACGAGTCCAACTATGAGCTGATTGAGCGTAACATCAATGGTCGAGTTTTTAACGCGCTATATACCAATGTTCTACGCGACCTCAATGAGGCGCGAATATTCATTGAAGCCGACGCTTTGCTTTCTGATGCTGACAAAGCTACCCAGGGTGCAATGATCACCTTGATGGAAGCTTATACGTATCACATCCTCGTTGATTTATTCAATGATGTGCCTTATACGGAAGCAATTGGCTTACTAGAGAAATTGAATCCTGTGTATGACGACGCTGAGTCGGTATACCGCGATTTGATTTCAAGAATCGATGGGGCGGTAAGTGCGCTCAATGGAAGTGGTTCATCCGGTGATCTCGGAGGCTCAGACTTGATCTATTCCGGATCGGAGATGAGCTGGGCAGAATTCGGAAATTCTCTGAAACTGAAGCTTGCATTGCGCATGGCGGATGTTGCTGCTGGAGATGCACAAGGATGGGCAGAAGCTGCCATCAGTTCGGGTGTGTTGTCCTCAAGCTCTTCAAACGCAGTCATCAATTTTGAGGGCGGCGTACCAAATACCAACCCGTTATGGGAAGATTTGGTTCAGAGCGGACGGACTGACTTCGTTGCATCCCAAACCTTGGGAGACATATTGAATACGCAGAACGATCCTCGTAGAGCGTATTACTTCCGCGCATTGGATTCCTTGGGCAACGTGGTGGGCAACCCTCACGGAGCTGGAGGGGCTTACAACAACTTCTCGCAGCCAGGAGATATGCTTGATGACCCAACCATGGCACATTGGATCATGTCTTACGACGAGGTCCTTTTCATGAAGGCAGAAGCAGCTGCTCGCGGTTGGAATGCAGGCGGAACAGCTGAAGATCACTACAACAACGCTCTTCAAGAGTCCGTGATGTTGTGGACGGGAGCAGGTACAAGTGATTCTACCTTCCTCGCCGAAACCGCTTATGACGCCAACAATTGGAAGAACGTCATTGGAACGCAAAAGTGGGTTGCTATGTACAACCGTGGTTTTGAAGCGTGGTCAACATGGAGGCTCTATGATGCTCCTACAATGGCTGTCGCAGCTGAGGCTGGTACCGTACCTCCAACTCGTTACAATTATAGCGTTGATGAATATTCGGTCAACAGTGACAATGTAAGTGCTGCCAATAGCGGCAATGACAACGTCATGGACAAAGTATTCTGGGACGTGAACTAACTTCCTTAGAAGTTTGGTTACAGGAAGCCCCGGCCGAAAGGTTCGGGGCTTTCTTTTTTCCCTCCTTTCGTTCAATTGACTGCATACTTTTGCAGCATGAATCAGGAGGATAAATTCAAGAACGTGATTTCGCATGCCAAGGAGTACGGATTCGTATTTCAGTCGAGCGAGATTTATGACGGGTTGAGCGCGGTGTATGACTACGGACAGCTAGGGGCAGAACTCAAAAAGAACATTCGAGACCATTGGTGGAAAAGCATGGTTCAGATGCATGAAAACATCGTCGGCATTGACGCAGCGATTTTTATGCATCCCACGACATGGAAGGCGTCGGGACATGTCGATGCGTTTAATGATCCGCTCATCGATAACAAAGACTCTAAGAAGAGATACAGAGCGGATGTGCTGATCGAAGACCATATCGCTAAAATCGAGTCCAAAATCGACAAAGAAGTAGCCAAGGCGGCAAAGCGATTCGGTGAATCGTTTGACCCCGCAATGTACAAGGAGACCAATCCACGCGTGAAAGGATACGTAGATCGCATCAGTGCAATCGAAGAGAGAATGAAGAGCTGCCTTGAAAATGAAGACCTTGAAGGACTGAAGCAGCTGATCATCGATGAGGAAATCGTAGACCCGATTAGTGGCTCGCGAAACTGGACCGACGTGCGCCAATTCAACCTCATGTTCAGCACTGAAGTCGGTTCAACGGCCGAAGGTGCGAGCAAGATCTACCTGAGACCAGAAACCGCACAGGGCATATTTGTCAATTATTTGAACGTTCAGAAGTCGGGCCGGATGAAGATTCCGTTTGGGATAGCCCAAACTGGAAAGGCCTTTAGGAACGAAATCGTTGCGCGGCAGTTCATCTTTCGTATGCGGGAATTTGAACAAATGGAAATGCAGTTCTTCGTCAAGCCAGGAACCGAAATGGAGTGGTACGAATACTGGAAGGATCAACGGATGCAATGGCACCTCGACTTGGGGATGCCGGCGTCAGCATATCGATTTCATGACCACATCAAACTGGCCCATTACGCCAATGCCGCAGCGGATATTGAATTCAATTTCCCCTTCGGTTTCAAAGAACTCGAGGGCATCCACTCGCGGACGGACTTTGATCTGAAACAACATGAAGTACACAGCGGAAAGAAACTGCAGTACTTTGATCCGGAAGAGAATAAAAACTACGTCCCTTATGTGGTAGAGACCAGTATTGGCCTCGACCGCATGTTCTTGGCAATTCTATCACAAGCGTACGAAGAAGAGAAGTTGGAGGATGGATCGGAACGAACGGTGCTCCGCATTCCCCCTAAGCTTGCGCCCTATAAGGTAGCGGTCTTGCCTTTGGTAAAAAAAGATGGACTTCCTGAAAAGGCCAGGGAGGTAATCGACGCGCTCAAGATGCAATTCATGTGTCAATACGACGAAAAGGATGCGATTGGAAGGAGGTACAGAAGGCAAGACGCCATCGGCACTCCTTATGCCGTGACCATTGACCACCAGACCTTGGAAGACAACACTGTAACCGTGCGTGAGCGCGATTCAATGCAACAGAAAAGAGTAAGTGTTTCGGAACTCCAAGGCTTGTTACGGGAGAATATCGGCGCGTAACGCATTAATTTGTTCCTAGCATGCTGATTCACCTTAGGAACTTCTTCACTTTATTGGTCGTGGCCGTATTGATTAGGCTTCCCCACGTGCTCAGCGAAAATTTCGTACTCGACTCCGATGAATCCGTGTTGGGAATTTGCACGCGACTTTGGGTGGAAGATGGGATCTTTTACTGGATTTTCCCGGGACAGAAATACGGGCTGATTTTTCCTGAATTGCTGGCAGCGCTTCCTGCTGTTTTACTGGGTGGGATCACGCCCTTTACCATCAAGGTTCCACAATTGCTCTGGTTTGTCCTCGGCGTGTACTTTCTTTTTCTCATGGCAAAACACAAGACGACACCGGTTCTAGCATGGACGCTAGCAATCATGTTAGTGACATGCACAACCTGGTTCTTGTGGGGCATCCGAATCCGAGGCGGATATGTTCCGGCCTTCGCCTTGAGTAACTTGTTGATTTACCTAGCCGTATGCAAGTACAGAAGTACCTTGCTTTTTTCCCTGATGATGGGCGTAGGCTTAGGGTTGCTGTTTCATTTGCATCCACTGTGGTCTTTAGGAACTGCATTCTTTGCGTTGGCAGCAATGAATCGAGACGCTTTGAACCCAAGGTTAGCCCTCACATTGATTGCAGGCATTTGCCTAGCTTGGATCCCACCACACCTCGCACAACCCGATTACCTATTTTATGATCCGCAATTTTTCACGGTGGCAGGGGCGCGAGTGTCCAACAACGCATCGATTTACCTCTCCTACTTTGAGCGCAATTTCAACGGTCTATATCTGCACGGACGTGCCTATGCTGGCTTTTGGGCCACTCGGCCCTACGTTCTTGTACTGGCGTTATTGGTTGTAGGTGTATGGTTCGGCGCGGTAGTTCAAGCGGTCAAGCAACGAGCGAGAGGTCTGTTTTACCTAGCTGGTATTGGAGCCATGGCAACGGTCTTTGTAGTTCCCTTTTTCTTGGTTTCGGCCGCGCCGCGATACGCATTGCCGCTCTTTGGCTTTCTCTTTCCCACGATGTTGCTTTTGTTGGAAGAGGCGTATGCTGACAAACGTTCACGGCGGTTGGCTATGGGTTTCCTATCAACCCTGATCGCCTTGTCCGCGGTGGTATGGTCACAAAGTGGCAAGGTTACCTACGAAGACTACACGCGTGGAAGCATAACAGAGCTGGTGCAATATTTGAAATCGGAGGAGGTAAAGTCCGTATTTACCATCAATGCGGGCTTGCAGTGGCAAGTCATGTTTTATGCAAATGGAGAGATCCCAGCGCGCAACAAGCCCATCCACGACCGAATACCTGCCTTGAGTAAAAAGGCCACTGCAGGATACAATGCTGATTGGCAGCATTCGGCCTTGGTAGAACTGGCCTGGGAATACGACGAAGACGTGTTGGGCCCGCCGACGTGGTCAAACGGGAGCTTTGCCGTACTGCTCGCTCCGCACTACGATCTGATGAATGGACTTGGATTTCAGGGACTTCAGTCCAAGCGAAAAAGTATAACTGATTGACAAACATTGCGTCGGGGGATTTAACACTATGTGGCGCAATACTTGGTAAAGTGGAGGAACGAAAAAGTGAGATAATGGGGGTTAAAATCTCGGTGGGAGCCATTTTTGGAATTCTGGGTTTGACGACGATAAGCCAAGCGCAGATTGTGCAGGTGAAAGATCAACTTTCTCATTTACCCATGGAGATGGTCAATGTCGCCAGCTATGGAACCAACCAGGTCGTCACAACGGATACTAGGGGGCACGCCAAGCTGGAAACGTTTGTAGCCAACCACCAAGACAGCATCGTATTTAGCCAAATAGGCTACCGCTCTAAGAGCTTTCACTTTGATTCGCTTGGGCCAGGAGAGCGGTATACGGTTTATTTAGAAAAATCGCCCTTCGCCTTGGACGAGGTCGTAATCAGCGCGGCGCGGTGGAAGCAAGAGAAGAGAGATATTCCGGTCAAGGTCGTTACCATAACGCCAGAAGATGTACAGTTTCAGGCACCCCAGACGGCGGCAGATTTGCTTTCACGTTCTGGCGAGGTATACGTCCAAAAATCACAGCTCGGGGGCGGAAGCCCAATGATTCGTGGATTTGCGACCAATCGAGTTCTGCTTACGGTAGATGGGGTGCGAATGAACAATGCAATTTTCAGAGGGGGAAACTTACAAAATGTCATTTCCATTGATGCATTGTCGATCGAAAGCAGCGAAGTGATTTACGGCCCAGGTTCAGTAATATACGGCAGCGATGCATTGGGTGGAGTGATGAGCTTTTACACCCTGGACCCTAGGTTCTCGCAGAACGATGAACTTTTGGTGAAGGGAAGTGCATTGCTGCCTACCTCTTCAGCAAATTTTGAAAAGACGGGCCACTTCGACCTGACGGTTGGAGGAAAACGATGGGCGGCTACCACAAGCGTATCTTACACCGACTACGACGATCTCCGCATGGGATCTAGCGGCCCCGAAGCGTATTTACGCCCTGAATACGCCGTTCGAATCGATGGAGTCGATACCGTACTTCCCAACCCTGATCCCGAGGTGCAATCTCCCACGGGATACAACCAAGTAAACCTACTCCAGAAAATTAAGGTACGACCATCCGAGCATACCGAAGTCAACTACAGTTTCATTTATGCAAACACGAGCGACCTTCCACGCTACGACCGTCTGATACGCCATCAAGGAGATCAACTTAGATCGGCCGAGTGGTACTATGGGCCACAAGAATGGATGATGCATGCCTTGCGCATTGAAAATGACAACCGAAATTTCTTCTATCACAAGATGAGGGTGACCATGGCATACCAATTCTTCAAAGAGAGTCGGCACGACCGGAATTTTGGGTCTGACCGGCTCACAAGTCGTACTGAGCGTGTCAACGCGTACTCACTCAACATAGACATGGAGCAGGACCTAGGCGCTAGGCACGAGCTCTTTTACGGCGCAGAATGGATTACCAATACGATAGATTCGAGAGGAATGGATAAGGACATCACTACCGGACAGACCTTTGCCGCACCTTCACGCTACCCAAATGACGCCGCCTGGACTAGTGCAGCCGGATACCTGACGGATCGATTTCGGCTGACCGAAAGCCTCACGGTGCTCTCGGGAATTCGCTATAACATCGTGCGAATTGACGCCATTTTCGATACCACGTTTTACGACCTTCCGGTGACCGAAACCTCCTTGGATATGGGGGCATTGAACGGAAGCGCCGGATTGGCATACCGCCCTACCGAACGTTTGCAAGTCAATCTGAATTTTGCGACCGGTTTTCGAGCGCCGAACATTGATGATATTGGAAAGGTATTCGATTCAGAACCGGGTGCGGTGGTTGTTCCTAACAGCGATCTCCGGCCTGAGTATGCTTACAACCTCGACCTAGGCATTACCAAAGTATTTGGCGAGGCACTCAAGGTGGATGCCACGGGGTTCTATACCATCTTAGAAAACGCGATGGTCAGAAGGGATTTTCAACTGAATGGGCAAGACAGCATCATCTACGACAGGGAGTTGAGTCGTGTTCAAGCCATTCAGAATGCGGCGTGGGCAAGGGTCTATGGTGTTCAAGCGGGGTTTGAATGGAAAATGGGCTCAGGATTTTCGCTCGCTAGTCGCATCAATGTCCAGGACGGAGAAGAGCAGTTGGACGACGGGTCGTACGCCCCCTTGAGGCATGCTGCCCCTGTGTTTGGCATGACTAGATTAACCTATGAAAGGGAACGGCTGCGCGTTCAGTTCAGTGCAGATTACAACGCGGCAATTCTAGCTAGTGAGATGCCGCCTTCCGAGCAGGCAAAGGACTATCTCTATGCGTTGGATCAGGAGGGTGCTCCGTATTCTCCAGCGTGGTACACGTTCAGTGTGCGGGGCATGTATACCGTGAATGATAATGTGGTACTGACCGGTGGAGTAGAGAATTTGTTGGACGTACGCTACCGTCCATATTCATCGGGGGTTACCGCTCCAGGAAGAAATTTTCAAGCTTCTGTTCGGGTCCTTTTTTAAGGTTGAGGCCTCCGCAATGCATAGACGAGTTCGTCTTTTCGTTCGCCACGCTTGATCAAGGTGGCCTCAAAGCGCGCTTCTAACGTGAACCCCGCCTTTTCCAAGACCCGTTGCGAGGGTCGGTTATCGCCAAAAGGGCGAGCAAAAATCCGTTCGATTTCTGGAAATTGCGCGAAGGTGTAATCTACCATCTCCCCAATGGCTTGAGTAACATAGCCTTTTCCCCAATGTGGTTCTGCTAGCCAATACCCCATCTCTGCATTGAGGCGATCGATGTCCGCTTTAGGGTGAATTCCGATTGCCCCGATGAACGCATCATCCAACGTTATGGCAAGGATGTTTCTCGGCGAATTGGCCATGGTCATTTCAATGAATCCTCTTGCGTGTGCTTCTGTGTAAGGAAAGGGAAACGCGTCGGTGAGTCGCGCAGATATTTGCTCGTTGTTGGCGTGGAGCACCAAGGCATCAAGATCCTTCCAATCGAGGGGACGTAAAACTATATGCATATTTCATAAAGTTTCGGAGAGGCAATTAGGCAACAACGAAGTCCGTATAGGCTGAGATGCCGTTGAGCGGTTTCTTATGCAGTCCGCAAGGCTTTCGCCGATGGTAGGGCCAAAATTAGCATGCCTTCTCACCTCTCGAAGATAAGACTAGTCCTACTTATTGTTGTAAAAGTTCATGGTCCGCTCCAAGCCAATGCCTGCAAATGAAAGGAGGGCCTCGCTTACGATGTTCAGACGCTCATCCAACGCTTGTGCTTCTTCCGGGCTCCAAGGTGCAAGCACATACTTGACTTGTTCACCGGGGTGAAAGTCGTTTCCCACCCCAAACCTCAGGCGCGCATAGGCTGGAGTTCCGAGGGTTTCTTGAATATGCCTCAGGCCGTTGTGTCCGCCGTGGCTGCCTTTAGCGCGAATGCGGATTTTCCCAAACGGAAGCGCGATGTCGTCGGTAATGACCATCATCCGTTCCACAGGAATTTTTTCTTGCTGCAGCCAGTAGTTCACTGCCTTGCCACTAAGGTTCATGAAGGTTTGCGGTTTGATCAACATGAGGGTACGTCCCTTGTGCTTGATTTCCGCAAGCTCAGCGTAACGGCTGGGGCTAAAAACAACATTGGACGCCCTGGCTAGAGCGTCCAATGTTTTGAATCCTATGTTGTGCCGGGTTTCCGCGTACTCTGCGCCAGGATTCCCGAGTCCAACTAGCAAATACTTCATAGAAGTGCTTATCCTTCAGCAGGAGCTTCGGCTCCTTCGCCTTCAGCCGCTGAAGCGTCCCCTTCAGTGCCTTCTGCTGCCTCAGCTGCTTCGCCTTCAGCTGCTTCAGCCGCTTCAGCTTCTTCGTCAGCAATCGCCTTACGAGATGTTTTAATAGCAACTACCACGCGGTTCGCTGCTTCTAGCATTTCTACTCCAGGAATGTTGAGGTCGCCGACTTTGACGGAGTCACCGATCCGCATCTTGGCGATGTCGATGGTGATCGCGTCTGGAAGGTCATTGACCATTCCTCGGACAAACAATACTTTGGCATTTCTACGTAGTACACCGCCATTCCGAACCCCGATGGAGTTCCCATCGAGGGACACCGGAAGCTTCAGTGATACCGACTTGCCCGGAAGAACTTCTACAAAATCCATGTGGAGGATGTTGTCTCCAACGGCGTGATATTGCGCGTCTCTCAACACGGCATTCACCTCTTTGTCGCCCAGCTTAAGGGTAATTAGAAATACATCTGGCGTATAGACCAGTTTGTTTAATTCTCGTTCGTCTGCGTGAAAATGGAGGTTTTCTTCTCCGCCATAAACTACACATGGAACTCGGCCTTCTCTGCGCAACTGCTTAGCGGAACTTCCGCCTACAGCCTCTCGCAAATGCCCATTGATTTCGATCGTTTTCATTATTCGATTTTGATGAATAAAACGGTTAAATTAAAAATTGCGAACTGATAGATTCGTGACTTACAATGCTGCGCATGGTGTTCGCAAATAGATCTGCCACGCTTAGCACTTTTATTTTATCGGACTGATTCTCTTGGATGGGAATTGTGTCGGTGACAACCAATTCGGTCAGGCGGGAAGCATTGATTCGATCATAAGCAGGCCCGCTTAAGACGGGATGCGTGATCAGCGCGCGCACCGTTTTGGCGCCGTGCTCCAGCATCATTTCGGCTGATTTTGTCAGGGTGCCTGCCGTATCGACCAGGTCATCAACGAGCACCACATCCTTTCCTTCTACATCCCCGATAACGGTCATCGACTCGATTTGGTTCGCGACCTTCCGCTGCTTGTAGCATATAGCAAGGTCGCAGTTGAGGAACTTCGCGTAGGCGTTGGCCCGCTTGGTTCCACCGGTATCTGGCGCTGCCATAATCACATTGTCTAACTCGAGCGACTTGATGTATGGAAGAAAGATCGTAGACGCAAACAAATGGTCAACCGGCACCTCGAAGAAGCCTTGTATTTGATCGGCGTGCAGGTCCATGGTCATTACACGCGTAACGCCCGCTGCGCTCAGCAAATTTGCGACGAGCTTAGAACCGATCGATACACGGGGCTTGTCTTTGCGGTCTTGACGGGCATACCCGTAGTACGGCATGACGGCAATGATGTTACGCGCAGAAGCCCGTTTGGCTGCGTCCACCATTTGGAGCAACTCCATTAGGTTGTCAGCGGGGGGCATGGTACTTTGGATGATGAATACATCGGCACCACGCACGGTCTCTTCAAAAGAAGGTTGGAATTCACCATCGCTGAATCGAAGAATATTGACATTGGCAAGCGGCAAGCCGTAATGCTCAGCGATTCGCTCGCCTAAGCCTCGGGATGCTGTTCCAGCGCAGATCTTGACTTGGTGTGACATATCCTACCTTTTAAGGGCTGCAAATGTAATGAATGGATTGTTGAGAACTAGTTGAGAATCAGAAAAAAGGAGACGTTTATGACTTAGTAGAACTCCACCTTTGTTGCTTGCGTATAAATGCATACAAAATTTTGTGATCATGAAGCAATTAAGCACTACAGTTTTTATCGTCCTCTTGTCTGTCCTTGGGATGGCTCAGGTGAACGACAATGCCATCGGCCTGCGACTCGGGGGAAACGGCGACGTAAACGGAGCAGAGATTTCGTATCAAATGGGATTATCAGCTGAGAACAGGCTTGAATTTGACTTGGGATTTGGAACGGGAAATGGGCATAGCCGCATGTATTTGGCTGGCATTTATCACTGGGACTGGAACATCACTGACGCCTTGAATTGGTACGTAGGCCCAGGGGCGAGTGTAGGATTCTATGAATACGACAACTCGAAAGATGGGATCAACGTTGCGGTGGGTGGACAGATCGGGATCGAATATGATTTTCAGGACAAGGGAGCCCCCATTCTCCTCAGCTTAGACGGACGACCCATGTGGGATTTACTGGGCGATAACTCCGGTTTAGGTTGGGGGGCAGCGCTAGGTGTACGCTACATCTGGGGCGGTAAAAAATAACGCCAAAGAATTAAAGAGAGTAAGAAAGGGTTGCGCTTGTGAATCGAAACTTTATCTATTTTCGCGCCCCCAGAAGGGATTTGCCCGGGTGGCGGAACTGGTAGACGCGCTGGATTCAAAATCCAGTTCTGGCAACGGAGTGCGGGTTCGATTCCCGCCCCGGGTACGATTAAAAAGCTCGCTTTTAGCGGGCTTTTTCCATGTTCAATCAATCAACGCCGTCCAAACACTCAACTTCCCATCATCGTAGCGTGTCCAAATCGGGCGCACCACCCCTTGAGCGGCAGAGATGTTATTGTAGTCGCCGAAAAACACGCCTTCTTTTGGGAAAAAGGGAGACTCGCTTATCCTCTTGTTTACCCACTTTGTTCCGCCGTCAGAAGACGTGGCGATGAACACATCCGTTCCATGGTCCTCGTAGTTTCTTCGATCGTAAAAAACGCAATGCAAAGTCCCCGTGCTTTGGTCGATGGCCATCCAAGTGAAGAATTGTTGCTTTCCAGGCGGGTCGTCGTTGACGCGCGTGGGCGCAGACCAAGTCTTTCCACCGTCTGTAGATGCGCTTACCCAAATGTCTGTGTCGTCAGCTCCATTGCGTTGGTCGGCCCAGTTGATGTAAATGGTTCCGTGATGGGGCCCATGGCTGAGATCAACCAAGGTAATCGGCATTCCATTCGCCCTGCCCAGCCCGGGGATGTCAAATGACCAGTTCGCTCCGCCGGTCACGGCTATGTTCTCCTCAATGACGGAAACCCCCGCCTTGCTCGACTTCAAACGTTTGAAATGGATGTTGCCGTTGAGGGACCAAGCCACACAAATGGACCCATCTGTATAGATCGCGGGTACCGCGCCTTCATTGGTTCCGCTGTTGTCAATGCAGTTACCAGAAACGCTGCTTATGTCCACGGCCTTGGTCCATCGCTTTCCATTTTTTGAGCTTGCCAGCATGATGTTGGATTCACAGGACGAATCATCGCTTCCATAGGCATCAAACTGCGTCCAAGTCACAACCAATCTCTTTTGGATCGGGTCCCAAACCGCCCACTCTTTGTCTTGGTCTTTTATCGGGTTGTGGCCTATGCCCCATCCTTTGTCCCACTTGCCGCCCCATTTCTTAAGTCGGTGACAAACAATGCGATCCAGAATGTCGTCCGAAGCCCAACCCCTGCCAGATGGATCACTCAAATGGAAGTAATAAAACTGCCCTTTTTCACCCGGAATAACGCAAGGATCGCCGTACACGCCATGTTCTGATGACAGCCGATCCACCGACCATGTCTTTCCCGTGTCCGAAGAAGTAAAAACGTAATCCAACACTGCGCCTCCGACAAGCTTTGACGGGTCGGCCGGATCAACGGCGATGCTCGGCTCGCAGGGAGGGTATCCACCGGCGTTGTCCTGAGCGTGGATCAGTACATTGGTTGGAATTTCTTGCGCTTGGCATAGATGTGCCAATAATGTGAACAAGAGCACGAAGTGAATTCTGGTCGTCATCCCTTTCAATTTGTGTTTGCATCACCCCCGGGAAAGCTGAGGATGGCGGTTGGATAAGCGTCGTTTTTCTCATCGATATCGCCCAATTTTTCAAACGGGTCGATCCTGATTCGTTCTATTTTCTCCATCGGGACGTCCAACGTGATTTGGTAGTACGGGTAGGTCCACGGCCAGGCCTTTTGCTCATGCCAATTCGCACCCCAACTCTCCGGTGCACTTTTCGCACCCTGCATGGCTTGCAGCGGGATGTAGTAGATGTGGTTTTCTCCTCCGGATACTACCAACAGTTCCAAGGGCATGGGCATGCTGCCGATGCGCTCTAGTTCGACGACGGACTTGCCGTTGTTGGCAGCGACGTACCGTATGCCGTAGTCAATGGTCTTGGTAGTTCCAATCCAAGCATCAAAGTACCAATCCAACTCTAGCCCCGAAGTTTTTTCCATGATTCGCTTGAATTCGCGGGGCGTCGGATGCTTGTATTTCCATTGGTTGAAATAAGCCTTCATTCCTCGGTCGAAGTTTTTTTGGCCAACGATACCGCTCAATTGGTTTAGGAATACGCAGCCTTTGTAATAGGCGTTTACCGCATAGTCTTCATTCGTCTCGTAGTGATCGGCAGGGGTAGAGAGCGGTTCGTCATTGCCCTTTATAGCGTTGCGTATGTAGGTATCGTAGCTGCGTTTGTGTGGATTGAGCTTTCCCCGTTCAAAGAGGGAGTCCAGCACGATGTCTTGGGCAAATTTTGTAAAGCCTTCGTCCATCCAAGGATATTTCGTTTCATTGGTCGCCAGCACGCCGTAGAACCAATTGTGGATGGCTTCGTGCACAGTAACACTAACAAGGCCACCGAACGAACCGCTGCCAGAAATCATCGTGCACATCGGGTATTCCATCCCGCCATCGCCGCCTTGTATTACGCTGAATTGCGGGTAGGGATAGCTTCCAAACCGATCGTTCATGATG
>JAVKEP010000097.1:0-53817 GCA_040221375.1 Cryomorphaceae bacterium | reverse complement strand
GATAAGGCCAGCAACTCTTCTCATCACATTCGTTTGCAGGGTATGGCTCGTTTGCTTAAGACGCTGCTGAGTCCCGTGTAGATGACCGAAAATTCTATGGCTCCCCGGTAAGAATTAGCCAAGCGTAATTTGCTTACTGTGATGTCATAGCTCAGCGCGGTTTGCAGTTGTTTAAAGCCCAGGCCGGCTTGAACCACAAAGGCATCCCAATTGCGCGTGAGCCCATCCCTTAGATAGAGTCCGGCAAACGCTTTTTGAGCCTTGAAGCCATTTTTAGCAAGGGTCATGTATCCTAGGCTTCCGAAGACGAGGTCGCGCGCTTTGCTTTGGTGCATGAAGAGCACTCTCGGTTCCAAGCTGAATCGATCGTTGAGTTGGATATGCACATTTGCATGAACCACGTGCCGTATGGCCAAGTAGTTGATGTCAGCGTTGAACGTTTCATTGGGTTGGTTGATGTGGTACAGTGCAAACCCAACTTCGGGCTTCAAGCGAGCAAAACGCCTCGCGTAGACAACACCTAGGTTGATGTCTGCGTACTCCTCTCTGTTATTGAAATGCACATCCTGGGATTGCAGTGCTGGATTGAAAAGTCCAATGTTGATATCGAATTGATCGGGCCGTGTGGCTCCATTCACGTCGAGGCGCTTGAGTACGTATCCGCCTTGAACGCCCGCGTGCCATTCATTGGGTCCAGAAGAATGGTGGTAAGCCGCCGAGACAAGGATTTTTTGATGAACCAATCGAAAGTCACCCGATTCGTCGTGCACGGCTTGAATGCCCAGCGAGAGTTTTTGACGAAAGATGTAAAACTGGCGGTCATAGCCGAGGCCAATCGTAGAAAGTGGCTTCCCGATTTGGGTCCATTGCTGCCGATAATTATGCACGACTCGCCAGTCTCCAAAGTAGTTTCCGGTGTGCGCAGGATTCAGCAGGATAGGCGAATGAAAGCTTTGTGAAAAGTGAATGTCTTGACCTTTCACGAGAAAACTCGTCCATACTATAAGTAAAAGCGCTAGTAGATATTTTCTTTCCGTAGACAAAATTTGCCAGTCAACCAATTCGGTTACTTTTACGACTAAAGGTATTGATATCTAAGACGAATGCTACGATCGATAAGTCTACTGATCACCTTAATTAGTGTCTTGCCCTCTTTTGCTCAGCTGAATGCAGACTTTACGGCAAACGTAACTTCTGGATGCGAGCCCTTGGTGGTGAACTTCACAGATTTGAGCACAGGAAGCGGAATCACCTCGCGCGAATGGATTTTTGGATACGGGGGAAACATCTCCAACAACAACAATCCAAATCCATCCGCCGCGTATCCAGCTCCGGGTACGTTTACGGTAAAGTTGATCATCAGCAACGGGACAACAATCGACTCCATCGTCAAGACCAACTACATCACGGTGCATGCGAAGCCCACGCCGTCGTTCACGTTCAGCCCAAACAGCGGATGCGCCCCGCTACTCGTCAATTTCACCAACAGCTCGAGTGCGGGTTCTGGGAGCATCAGTAGCTACCAATGGGACTTCGGCGATGGAAGTGGCTTTTCAGCCCAAGCCAATCCGTCCCATACCTATATCTCTGGGGGCACCTATCCGCCGACCTTAAAAGTGACGAACAGCTTTGGCTGCCACAAAACATCAGGGCAGGGGGCGGTCAATGTTTCATCCGGACCAACTGCGGCCTTTACATCTTCAACCAGCCAAGCTTGCAACCCGCCTCTGACGGTTACCTACACGAATCAGTCGACCGGTATCGGTCCAATGAATTATGCGTGGGACCTAGGTGTCAGCAACAGTTCTGCGCAAAACCCATCGGCTACTTATACGAGTGCGGGATTTTACGATGTAGCCCTGACCGTGACGGATGCATATGGGTGCAAAGACACCATCATCGAAAACGACTACGTAGCCATCACAGCTGTGCAAGCCGCGTTTGATTTGAACGATTCGGTTTGTGCTGGACAAAACATCGGGCTTCAAAACAACACCGTAGGAGCGAGTTCCTTTCAATGGCAATGGGGCGATGGGAGCACTGGATTTGGTTCAAACCCGAACAAGGTCTACAACAATGGGGGTACCTATGTGATTACCCTCACCGCAGTGTCAGGTACGTGTTCAGATACCTACACCAAAACGGTGCACGTACAAAAAGTGACGGCTGATTTTTCTACTTCTAGCCACTACGGGTGTGAAGTTCCTCATGTCGTGAATTATGCAGATCAGTCGACCGTGAACATGGGACAGATCGACTCATGGTATTGGAAACTGGGCAACCGTGGAGCTGTGAATGGGCCGTATTATGCGATGTTCGGATACGATTCTGTCATATCTATCGCACGTGGGTTTCACGGGGTTTATTCAGATACGCTGAGGGTTTGGTCCACCTTGGGGTGCACCGACGAAGAAATAAAAGTCCATAATGTCTTGATCGAAGACATGATCCCTTCCTTCTCTGCTAATCCATCGTCTGGTTGCGCACCCCAGCAAGTTGCTTTTACCGATAACAGCACACCAACGCCGTCTTATCCGATAACAGGCTATTGGTGGGACTTGGGAAATGGCGATACTTCCATTGCACAAAATCCGATCGTCAATTACACTGATACCGGCTGCTACAACATCACCCAGGTAATCGTGAATTCGTATGGATGCACCGATACGGCTTTTTACACCGTTGGAAACGGCTTGGCATTGTGCTACGGGGCTCAGCAACAAGCGGGCGCTGATCTCAGCCTTACGCCCGACACAGTTTGTGCCGGTATGCAAGTCGTTTTTTACGACACGTCGTTTGACCAGCAGTACATCACGGATTATTTGTGGAATTTCGACGACGATACCATTCGTCCTTCCGGCGTAATTACAGAGGAAACCTTCGCTAGTTATTCCTTTATGGACACCGGATGGATATCGCTGCAATACGTCGTCGGTCAGCATGGTTGCTGGGACACCACTTACTACGACAGCTCCATCTACGTGAACGGTCCCGTGTTGCAATTCAGCGTTCTGTATGAATGCGATAGTCCTTTGGTTCGAACGTTTGAAAGCACCCTGTTTGGTCATACACGTTTCTATTGGGATTTCGGAGACGGTTCACCCCTCGATTCCGTCAATCTTTCACCGAGCCATACCTATTCTCAAGGAGGCGATTATTGGGTTTTTCTTGAGGCGTTCAACGATTCCGCAGGCTGTAGCATGATCGATTCCTTTCCTGTATACGTAAGAGACCTATCCGCGCAGTTTGGAATCGATAACAACGGCTCAAGCCCTATTGATTCCACTGGCTGTGCGCCTGTGACATTCTTTTTTGAGGAGGATTGTCAAGACCACGAAAACTTCTACGAGTGGTACGTTGACGGGATGTTCTTACCCAATTCGAATGTTGGAACGATCAGCCGTCAGTTTACGACATCCGGGGTGCGAAGCATCAAGTTACGCGTGTGGGACGTCAATGGCTGTGTGGATTCGCTTTCTAAGAACGTGTATGTTTCCAAACCAAAAGCCGATTTTGATTTTGCTATTTCCCCAGGATGCGATCCCGTTGAGGTTACGTTCAACGACTCGTCGAGTTCGGATACTAACATCGTGAGTTGGCAGTGGTTTTTAGGCGATGCATCCGGGTATCACTACGAGCAGAATCCTGTCCATACGTATAGCGACCCAGGAAATTATCAAATACGCCTCATCGTGACCGACAGTTTCGGTTGTTCCGATTTAGAGATTCAGTATTTGCCCATCAGCTTTCCGTTTCCTGGATTTTATGTGGATTCCACGCTTTGTCAATTCACCCCTGTTCACATTCAAAATACCAGCAACGGAACAGGCTTGCAGTTCAACTGGAATTTCGACAACGGAACAACGAGCCAGCTCGAAGATCCAATGACTTTTTACGTGGATACGGGGTACTTTGACATACGCTTGGCATTGGTAGACAGCCAAGGATGTTTGGACACCGTCATTCATCGCGTACATGTCCAGAATAAACCGGTTCCGGATATTTATGCTGATACGCTTTTCTCGCCTTGCCTGCCCTTGCCCGTTGCTTTTATTGATAGCACACGCTCAACGTATGTAGAGAGTTGGAAGTGGACGTTCGGAGACGGAAGTGCCTCGGTCAAGCTCGATACCAATGTGGCCTTTCACAACTACATAACTCCTGGCATTTTTGATGTCTCTCTTGAGTTGACCACCACATACGGTTGCAAAGGCAACCAAAACAAACCGCAATATATAGAGGTCAACGGACCTTATGCGGATTTTGGCGTTGCGCCAGACTCTGCCTGCAAGGGAGATCGAATCGCGTTTTTTGTAGAGGAGAGTTCGCGCATGGCGATGTATCGCTGGGTGTTTGGGGATGGTGAAGACACCGTAGTCAACGGAAGCGTAGATACAGTTTACCATCATTACACCGACACCGTAGGTTGGAGGACGCCGGTGGTGGTGTACTACGACAGTTCTGAGGCCTGTGAAATTCCAATCGTAGATTCAGTGTACATCCATGCCGTCTATGCCCGCTACGCTTTTTTTCCTGACTCCATCGGGTGCGGCAATTTGAATACGCGATTGATCAATAAAAGCTTAGGGGATGACAGCTACCATTGGGATTTTGGAGACGGGAGAACGTCCAACAAGCAGTCCCCATCCATTTACTATCCTTCACCGGGCTTGTTTCCAGTGAAATTGTACGTTAAAAATGCCGCCATTGGGTGCGAAGATTCCATGGTCATTCCGTTTGTTGTATTCCCGCTACCCGAGGTCAATGCGTTTGGTGATACATTGATTTGCTTGTACGACAGCACCATGATCGAGGCTGAATCGAATATGGAGCCGTTGACTTGGAGCTGGTCGCCGGCTCAAGGGCTTGCCATGCCTTCAGAAAGAAGATCGTTCGTATCGCCGGATACCACGCGCTATTATGTTGCATCGGCGGTTGATAGCAATGGGTGTATAGGACGTGATTCGGTGCGAATCGTCGTACAAGACCCGCCCGATTTGGACTTGATCGTGGACACGACGGTCATCATCGGCGAGGAGTTTAAGCTGAATCCTTCTACGCCTGACAGCTTGCTTTATCTGTGGCGTCCCCCGCACGCATTCGACTGTGATACGTGTAAGAACCCATGGTTCAAAGCAGAGGAATCCGATTGGTACTCCGTCGTGGTTCGCGATATTTATGGGTGTTTTGAAGAAACGTACAAGTTCAAAGTCGACGTAATCGAGAAGTATTCTGTGGATGTGCCCGAGCTGTTTTCACCCAACGGCGACGGCTTAAACGATGCTATTTTTGTACGCGGTTGGGGGATTGAGGCCTTAGAAGAGTTTGCCATTTACAATCGGTGGGGACAGGAAATATTCAGCACCAATGATTTAAAACAAGGTTGGGACGGAACCTTCAATGGAGCCGAACAGCAAATGGATACGTATGCCTACATCGTCAAAGTCAAGTTTTATGACGACAACCAGCACGTCTTGCACGGGTTCATCGAGCTCATCCGATAAAATTTTACCCGAAAAGCCAACCCTAAACCCAAACTGCACGTCTACACAGTAGGTTATATATCTTAGGGTAGGTTTAGTTAAAAAAAGCGAGCCCCGTCATCCATTGGCGGGGCTTGTTTGTTTACGATTCATTGTAGACAGGAGGCTGGATAAAACATATTTTTCATTATTTATGTGAAAATTTAAATGACTAATCCCATGCTACGGATTGTTCCCCTATTGGCCTTGCTGGTGATAGCAGCGAGCGCAACGGCTCAAAAAGAAGAGGGCGCTGACGCCCCTATCAGCTACGAAATTCAGTTTAAAAACAAAACCAAAACATTCACACTGATTTACGATGACCCTCTGCATCAACCCAAATTTCAGGTTCAGGCGAGGTTCTTCAATCCAAGTGTCGATGTCAGAAATGACGAGGTTGTGATGGGTTTTACGTTAACTCCTATTTACCACCTGAATCCGAAGCTGTGGATTAGCGCAGACATCTTTTCACCTTACACAGGCGACCTTGATGGCACACTGTCCCATAATCCCGAAGACGTAAAACTGTACAGGACGCTGTTAGATGTTCATCCTGTATTTCATCTAACCCTTCTGACTGATAGGCGTGAAACTGTCAAGAAAGTGAGCGTAGATTACGAGTATTCCGAGGATGTCACTTACGTCTATAATGCTGAGTTACCAAGAGTTTCATCTAGAACGCTGGATTTTGACTTCGGGTTGAATTACCATAGACAGTCGAATTTGCTTCGTTTCGGTGCGCAGGATAGTACTCAATTTCCTGGATCTACCCAGACCCACCCATACCAAGGAGGAACCATGAACGCCCTATCGGCAGTAGCGGGCGTGAGCGTTGAGTTCTTGGAAAGTGTAAAATATAGAACAGATGGTAATGAGTATGCCTATTGGAATCAAGCCAAGGTCTTTGCTCAACTCACGTATGCACTTGCTAGTTTTTACCCTGTCTATTTGATCGAAGATGAAAATCGAGACGACGTCTACGAGCGCGTGAAGACGGACTATGAGCAACCGGAATTCATACGAGTGGGTTATCGCATTGGCGCACAGAAAACTCTTGGTTTTAAGAATACCGGGGCTGGAATGTTTGGTGGGGCAACGATTGTGGGTTATCCATTCATGCGATTCGAAGGGAGAGAGGCAGGAAACTTATTCTTTGAGTTTTATTTTGGCTTCACGTTAGGGAAACGCCCATAGAGTTAACCGTGCTTTAAAACGACAAAACCCCAGCTTGCGCTGAGGTTTTCATGTCACTTCGTGACCCGGCTGGGGCTCCCCGCCACGGGCGGGGTAAACTTCTCGCCACAGTGCTTTATCGCTTGGCTCAAAAGCAAAAAACCCCAGCTTACGCTGAGGTTTTCATGTCACTTCGTGACCCGGCTGGGGCTCGAACCCAGGACCCATACATTAAAAGTGTATTGCTCTACCAGCTGAGCTACCGAGTCCTCATTTTTGAGGGGTGCAAATATAGCCGCAGTTTTTAGAGAATCAAATGCTTTTGCAATAAATTGAAAATGCACTTTGATCAACGCGGATTGTTCCAATAGTCGAGTGCACGGCTTCCGACCTCATCCATGTCCATTCCCCTAAGGTTACGGTAGTCTGTTACCTCGCCACGACTGTTCATCGGTTCATCATTTCCTGAGGGAGCAATTGCCGGCGTAGAAAGCTGCTGATACCAAGAATAGTCAACGGCTTCTCCAGGAACATTGGAGTGCAACATCACGAAATCGTTGGTGACGAGCGTACGATCATAGAAGACAAACTTGGCGTCAGATTTCTTGGCCGTTTTGTAGTAATGCCATATTTCATAAGGCGATGCGCTGGGTTCACGGTGGCGCTGTACGCGCGTGTCTGGTTTTCCGTACAACAAATACACGCGTCCGCGATCCGTTCTGCAGGCGTGCTTCCTTCGGTTTCCTAGCCCGAATTCATTTTCGACGTACCGAATGTTTTTGTGGTATTTCTTCCATTCGTAAGCGGGGTCGATCGCGTTGCGGTCGCGCCAGAAAGTGTAAAAGAAGCGCCGGAGTTCGGTCGTGTCTCCTTCTTGCCAATTGTCGTCGATGTAGCGTTCCTCCGTCGGCGACGCTTGGTAGCGCATGCAATAGACCATGTCTCGAAGCGTATCTCCCCGCAACTGGCCTACAAATGTTTCGTTGAGTTGGAATTCGTTGATCTCGCTCACCGAGGGCACAATGTTGTGGCGCTGCACGTCGCTCCTTGCGCTGGCAATGACCTCGTTGTTTCGATTGCGCGCTTCCACCTGAACGATGTAATTCCCGGTTCCCAATCCTGTGATGTCCCATGTATGGAAGACGGCTTGGACTTCGCTTCCTTTTACCCGTTTCAAGGCGTGGTAGGTTCCAATGACCCGTTCGTCGCGCGCATCTAAGATATCGAGCACAATCAAGTAGTCCACCGCACCACCCAGGCTGAATTCGGTATTGTAGAGCTCGGTATAGAGCAACAGCTTATCGCGGTCTGGACCTTGGTACCCAGAAATTCTCGGGATCATATTCACGTTGCCCCTGGAAAACTTCCCCATTTTACCCCCGTTGTCGTAGACCGTATCCATGAAGACGATGTCGCTGAAGTAGGCTTTTTCAGAAGGCGGTGGGATGACCACGCGCTGTGAAAGTGAGACGGTGTCGGTCGGATTGTTTAAGTCGCGCAGACGAATCGTAAGGTCGTATACATCCGGTGCTAAAAAGAAGCGCTGTAGGTCGAGGAAATCGACGATGGCATTGAGTGAATCTGCCGTAAAGGGGCTTTTGATGACGTTCTTAGAAAAATCCACCACATTTCCTTCGCTTTCGAAAATGTAGGTCAGTTCAACCCGAGATTGAAAACCGTCCGCCGTTTGCGCGTAACGCAAGGATGAGGCGTTGAACAGCATTTGCGTCTCAACATAGGGGCCTTCTTCGGGGGTGAGGAAGACGGCGTGGTTGAAGTAAGCGTCCAATGCTTGGGAACTCAAGGACATGAAAAGTGCCGTAACGAGCAAGAAATACCTCATGGCGCATTTTTTTTCAAAGCTAATCAGCACGAGGCGAATGTCCATATCGATTGAGGGAACGGCAGATGGGGTTATGAACATTCCGCGCTAAATTGTTCAAAGCCGTTGGGCAGGTGCGTCAAGTGGTTGATGCGTTTTGAACAATTGTTCATAAGAGATGCTGATAACATGTTCATGGAATATGGGTGCAATTTCTTTGTGGTCAAGCAGTTATGTTCTAAAATTGTCATTGTCAACGTGAAAGAAAGACAGCGACTCACCTTCGGGTGATGGGTTCACGGACAAACGTTCTTTGAAGCGATTCCGAAGGGGTCTTAGACAGCAAGTTATTCCGTTCGCGGGAAGATTACGGCACTGAGATCTGAAAGTCCGCAACTTTAGATTCGCAAGAATAGTAAAGGGTAAAGTGGAACAGAAGGGCGTTGCAGAGTAGGCCGCTTGATGAAAAGAGGGCGGAGGATGGCGTAAGTCCTAACGCAGGTAGACTTCGGTTGAACTGCAAAAGTTGCCAGGGACACCGTCCCAGGCAAGTGGCTACGACCCTGCGTAAAGTAGGTGTCATCGTTCCCGACCGATTTATCGGAACGGAAGGGGCAATCGGAGATTTCGGTCGATGATTGTGGCCAATGAACCAAGTACCACACTTCGGTGTGATCGGTAGCTGAATTTTGGAAATCTTGACACTTGTTGCAAATCGAACGAATTGCAATGAAAAATTGAAAGCGATCTCGCAAGGGGTCGCTTTCTTTTTTGGTGGCAATGGCTGCCACACTGGAAGTCTAAACCGCAGCCACGACTACTTGCAAAGGCTTATTCAGAGCCTTCCCATGTGATTATCTCCCCGCTATGCAGCTGATCTCTACGTTGACATGCTTTGGAAGGGTGCGCACAGCAACCGTCTCTCTGGCGGGTGGGTCTTCGTTGAAGTAGGTCGCATACACGCCATTCACCGCTCCAAACGAGTCCATGTCACTCAAGAAAATCGAACATTTGAGAACGTTGCTAAAATCCATCTCTGCCGCCGCCAACACCGCCTCAAGGTTGCGCATTACGCGCTCAGTTTCTGCCTCGATCGAATCGTTTTCCAACGCTCCTGTGTCAGGGTTCAATGCGATTTGCCCGCTGACGTACAGGACGTCCCCATGCAGGACAGCTTGGGAATAAGGTCCAATCGGTGCGGGCGCGGCGCTGCTTTCAATGATCTTTTTCATGCTGATGTGGTTTTGTGCGGTTCTCTTCCATTCCAAATATAGATTTTTGAACCCCTGTACATGCAAGGTCCTACGCGCATATTGGTCATCGATAACTACGATTCATTTACGTACAACCTCGTTCATATTCTCCAGCAGCTGGATGTGTCCGTCGAGGTCTATCGAAACAATGCCATCTCACTCGAACAAGTCGGAACGTATAGCCACATCCTGATCAGTCCTGGACCCGGCATTCCTGCCGAATCGGGCATCGTTCCGCAAGTAATCGAAACCTACATACACGTGCGGTCGATTTTTGGGGTCTGCTTAGGCATGCAATGCATCCTCACCCACGAAGGCGTTGAGATGGTAAACATGCCAGAAGTACAACACGGAGCACAAGATCAACTCGAGGTTCGATCTCACCAAGGTTTGTTTCAGGGCTTGCCCGACGTTATCGAAGTAGGCAGATACCACAGTTGGGCGTTCCAACCTGAAGACGTGCCCGATGACTACACGGTTTCTGCACTGAGCAGCGACGGATATGTCATGGCCATTGAGCATACAACGCTTCCCTTGTGTGGGGTCCAATTTCACCCTGAAAGCGTGATGACATCGCATGGAAAAAAGATGATTGAAAATTGGTTGAGCGTAGGCTAAGGCCATCCATTGAGAACGATCCATCTCCCTAAATTGGGTGCCGATTTCTTGGGGTTGTTAGCCGTGAAGCGGAGTAATTATTTATGTTATACTAATAAGTTAATTGAAGTAGTGTAAAATACTGGTGTAGTGAATATTGATGATGTTGTTATTGATGTAATTATTCCCGCTTATAACGAGCAAGATTCCATAGGTCTGGTAGTCTCAGACGCGCTTGAAGAGCGCGTGCGTCATGTCGTGGTGGTGAGCAATGATTCTACCGACCGCACGGAGGAAGTTGCCCGTGCAGCAGGTGCAGTTGTGTTGCGGGAGAATGAGAAGGGCTATGGTGCTGCTTGTCTAAAAGGGATTGCTTATTTGGCCGCGTTGGGTGTGCCCTCTGATGTGGTGATATTCATGGATGGCGACCATGCGGATCACGCCGATCAGATTTCTGAACTGCTTGCGCCGATTCTCGAAGGTCGTGCCGATTTGGTCATTGGAAGTAGAACGCTTGGGAAGCGCGCCCCGGGGTCGTTGACGCCACATCAGCGATTTGGGAATGCCATTGCCACCACCATGCTTCGGATGATTTACGAGGCGAAGTTCACGGATTTGGGTCCGTTTCGCGCCATCCGCATGGAGTCTTTGCTCGCTTTGGAGATGGAGGATCGCAATTTTGGCTGGACGATTGAAATGCAGATCAAAGCGGCTAAGCATGGGATGAGCTGCGTTGAGATTCCCGCACATTACCGAAAACGGATCGGCGTTTCTAAAGTGTCTGGGACATTCATGGGCAGTATCTTAGCGGGCTATAAGATCATTGCAACCCTGCTCAAATATGCCTAAGACAGAAGAATGGATGTGGTTCGAATGGGGTGTGATTGGACTCTACGCCTTTTTTCTGCTGTTCATTTTCCTTTACAGTTTGGTTCAATTAGATCTTGTGCGTCGCTATCGAAAGCGTGTAGAAGCAAGGAAGTTGAGTGGGGGCAAGGTGCGTACGGTAACCGTCCAGCTTCCGATCTACAACGAAATGTACGTCGCCGCCCGCTTGATCGATCATGCCGCTGCGCTAAACTACCCCAAGTCATCCCTCGAGATCCAAGTGCTGGACGATAGTACTGACGATACAAGCGACATCATCCGCGAACGTGTGAATCATTGGAAATCAAAAGGGGTGGACATCGTTCATCTAACCCGGGCCAATCGAATTGGATTCAAGGCTGGGGCGCTCGCTGATGGGCTCCGTTCGGCTAAAGGAGAACTCGTTGCCATCTTCGACGCCGACTTTGTACCGGCACGAGATTTTTTAACCGCCACCACGGCGTACTTCGAGGATACTGGAGTGGGCATGGTTCAGGCGCGGTGGGAACATCTGAATGCGAAGTATAGCTATTTGACCAAGATGCAGGCGTTTGGGTTGGATGCTCATTTTACCGTTGAACAGGGAGGTAGGAGCGAGGGAGGCTGTTTTATCAACTTTAACGGCACGGCTGGTGTCTGGCGCAAGCAATGCATCGTCGACGCAGGAGGATGGAGCAGTGATACGCTCACCGAGGATTTGGACCTGAGTTACCGAGCGCAAATGAAAGATTGGAAATTCATTTATTGTGAGGGTGTCGGCGCTCCGGCAGAACTTCCAGCAGAAATGAATGCCTTGAAGACCCAGCAATACCGCTGGACAAAGGGGGCAGCCCAGTGCGCCGTGAAGAACCTGCCGGCCGTAGTTGCTTCAAAGAACTTGAGTGCTCGCACCAAGCTGCACGCTGTGTTTCATTTGATGAATTCATTCATCTTCATCAGCGTCTTTGCTTCGGCTGTACTGAGCATACCGCTCATGTTCATCCGTCAACGGCAGGGGCTCGATTCCTTGTTTCTGGCTGGTGGGGTGGTTTTTATCATCAGTCTATGTATGTTGATGGGCTTTTATTGGACTTCCGTGCGCGCCCTAGAGGGCAGTGCATCCATTGGCTCGTTCTTGGTCCGTTTCTTCTCCTTTTTGTCCCTTTCTATGGGCATGAGTCTGCATAATGCCATTGCCGTGGTAGAAGGATACGCCGGCCGGAAGTCTCCCTTTGTGCGGACCCCTAAATTCAACATCGTAAACCGAGAGGGAGGCTGGATAGGTAGCCGATACCATGGCCGGACCATTTCCAGACTAGTTTGGATCGAGCTTGGGCTTTCTGGATTGTTCTTTTGGGCGGTGGTTCAAGGTGTGCTATCTGGAAATCCCGGGCTGCTGCCTTTTCACCTATTGCTTGCTTTAGGGTTTTTAGCCGTTGGGGGGATGAGTGTGAAGCACGCCTTTCAAGGTTGAAATGAATGGGGTAAATTCGAGCATGGGTTATGCCGTTGCACTATTTCTAGCAGTACTCGGTTGGGCGATTGATCGCTTTAAGCTCTATGGGTTGATCGCGGGGTACAATAACCTTCCTCCTGAAGAAAAGGCGAACATCAACATAGACGCGGTCGCCCGTTTGATTCGGAATACTTTTTTCCTCATCGCGTTGATCTTAGTGTCACTCCAGTACTTCAGAGAATCGTTGGAACTGGGTGTGTCCATTTCCATGATTCAAGCCTTGGTGGTCGTCATCGGAGTGGTGGTTATGATCCTCAAGGCCAACGGCGAGGCCTACCGAAACTAATCGGTATGGTGGGGTGTCTTTTGTGCTAAACCATGCAATCCTCCATCCAAGTAGTTGGGTCCACTAATGGTGTTCAATGATGAATTAGAAGCAATCCAATTCGTCGACAGCCGCCTCAATTCATGTAAAATACTGTTACGGTATCCACTTGATATCCTTGAAGTTAGGCTTTCTCTTTTCGAGAAATGCATTACGTCCTTCTTTGGCCTCGTCTGTCATGTAGGCAAGCCGCGTAGCTTCACCTGCAAACACTTGTTGGCCGACCATTCCATCGTCGGTAAGGTTGAAGGCGAATTTGAGCATCTTGATGGATGTAGGTGATTTCTGAAGTACTTCTTGCGCCCAATTGTATGCCTCTTGTTCAAGCTCGTCATGAGGAACAACGGCGTTGACCATTCCCATGTCAAAAGCTTCTTGCGCTGAGTAGTTTCTGCCGAGGAAAAAGATCTCACGCGCGCGTTTTTGTCCGACCATTTTGGCAAGGTAGGCAGAGCCATACCCTCCGTCAAAGCTGGTTACATCTGCATCGGTTTGCTTGAAAATGGCGTGTTCTTTACTCGCAAGGCTAAGATCACAAACAACATGGAGGCTGTGTCCACCACCGACGGCCCAACCAGGAATCACGGCAATCACCACCTTGGGCATGAAGCGAATCAACCGTTGTACCTCTAGGATGTTTAACCGCGGCATTCCGTCGTCATCTACGTAACCCTGATGTCCACGAGCGTTTTGATCGCCCCCGCTGCAAAAGGCCCATCCACCGTCTTTTGCGCTGGGCCCTTCCCCAGAAAAGAGGACTACACCTATGCTGGTGTCTTCGCGTGCGTCGAGAAAGGCTTGATAGAGTTCGGTAACGGTTTTCGGACGAAAGGCATTTCGCACTTCAGGTCGATTGAAGGCGATACGCGCGACTCCATCACCGCTTTTTTGATAGGTGATGTCTTCGTATTCTTTAACGGTTTTCCAATTGGGTGTGCTCATGTCTTGTTGCATTGTAAAGGCCACGAAGCGTCCCAAGAGCGGGATTATCGCTGGCGCTTCAATGTTACACCTTCTCGCGGAAATACCAATTTACTTGAGGCTGCTCGTCAGGTATTTGAGGATGGGATCCATTTCAATGGGGTGTTCGAACGCTTCGCAGCGATAGCGCGGTGGATTGAGTATTCCCCGATCGACCAATTCATTGAGGATGGTCAAGTGGGAGTGCGAGGTTTTCCCGATGAAAAGGTTGTCCAACTTCACCGCCTGATCGCGCATTGCCAACACCCGTTGAAATCCTTTGAGATAGAGGTAGTCTTTCGTGAAACCACCTCCTCTGTATACGCGGGTGACCAGGTAGTACAGCTTATCTTCATTGACCTGGTAGGTATCCTTGAGCATTTCGTAGGTCGTTCTAAAGTCGTTTCCCTGGGTCAGGGAATGAACCGCCAAGACACGCAGCGCCAACTCCTTGAGCCTTCCGATTGAGAGGCAACCGCTGAGCAATTCGCTCATGATCGCCAATCCTTCTTGTGTGTAGGTATTTCTAGGTAAGCCTAAGCTGAGGAAACGCAAAGGCTGCTCTTGGGCATTCATCGTCGTAACCATATGCACGCCGATTTCATGGTTCAGTAGGGCGTTGAGACGGGTTTGGGTAAATCGAGCTCCCTTTTTGAGCATCAAGAGTTTTTTCGAATTGATGACCAAGGCATCCGAAGGAATGTGGCTCACTTCCTGCACATTGAATGCAAATCCGTAGCGCTTCCCTTCATCAATAAAGGCAGCCTTTACGTCTTCGGTATCGAGGAAGGCCTCGTTTTCAAATTGTGGTAACTCGCTCGTGTAGAGCAAGAACGTGGCATTTGCGATGTCCTGGGCGGAGGGTTCTCCAAAGTAGCGCAAGGAGTTGTACAAGAAATTCTCTGTTCCTAAACTGTTCAGCATATCCACCTTGTCGGTATAGGATCGTATGATGTCTATATAGACCTGCCGGATGTGTACGTCCTCCAACGCATCCACGTCCAGCCGATACATCGACGATTTGAACAGGTGGGGATCTATGGTCAGCGGCTTGTACCTGAATTCTGGGTTTCGGGTGAATTTTGAGCGGTAGAATTTGCTGCGTTCTTGTTCCACGTTCAATGGGTTCACATACCCCAAGACTTCAAAGTCTTTCGCGAGTCGATACAGTTCCTTATCCAGTCGGATCAGCTCCGGCTGCAGATCGCCGTGGAGCAAGGTGTTTTTTTTGCGGACATCAATGGTCGCCATCTCGTTGATAAAATGTTGTGCGTGGTTGATGATGGCGTTTTTAAGGCCTTTCGCAAGGGATTGAATGAGGAGTGGAAAGGCTGTTCCGGTGATTTCGTCCATGAAGATTTTCTTCACTTCGGTCGCCAAAACGAGGGAATGATCGAATTCTTGCTGAACGAATTTTAGGAGGTAACCCCGTCCGTAGAAAATGTGGTTCACAGAAACGTCCGTCGTTTGTCGGCGCACCTTGATTTTCACCAATTCCTTCTTCCAAAAACTGAGCTGGCTGTTGTACCGCCTGACGTCGATGTTCTCTATCCCGATGTTGAAAAGGTAGGAGGTCTTGTGCCGCTTGTAGTTGTAAGAGTGGATGTCATAGACAACTGCAGCTCCGAAGTCCAATTCGAGTTTCTTGAGTAGGGCGCGCACCACGGCATAGAAATCCGCGTGTTTGCGCAGGGAAACGGCGCGTTCACTTTCGGTGAGTTCGCGTTTCCACACTTTTTTCCCCCAAGCGATGTCGTAGATGGCCTCTTCAGGCGATCGGTTTAGGTCGTACTCGTACCTAGAATCGTTGCCTACTAAGGTGATGGGGAGCGATTGAATGAATTGTTCGGTGTACGGATCTTCTTCGTAAAAGCGCTCTTCTTCTGAAAGCAAGCAAAGTTGTTCTAGGTCATTCCTCAGCCGGTTTCCAGCGTGGATGGCCGTGCAGACATAAGGAACATACTCTTGGATTTTTATAAAGAATCCATCTTCATGGTTCGCCTCAAAGCAAATCCCTTGCTCAATGTTGGCGATGATTTCCTCAAGCTTTAGCTTTTGCATTGTTCACCGTAAGTTGATGTGCTAACTTCCTACTCAACGCAGCTTCTTTTGCTACAACCACGTCCTCAACAAAGTCCAGTACTTTCTGCTGCAACTTGACGCGATTCAACTTATTGATGCGGGTAATGCCTCCAGGACTGAGCACATTTACCTCGATGAGTTTGCCATTGATCACGTCGAGTCCAACAAAGTAAAGTCCGTCTGCCACCAAACGAGGGCCAATCAAATCGCAGATTCGTTGCTCTACTTTGCTCAATACGTGCTTTATGGCAGTGCCGCCGGTATGAATGTTAGAGCGTGCTTCATCTTTGGCGGGTACCCGTTTCATCGCGCCAATGGGCTTTCCGTTGAGCATCAGGATGCGCACATCGCCTTCATCTGCTCCTTCGATGTATTCCTGAACGATGACGTATTTCTGCTCCTTTTGGCCGTGGATGTAGAAGTCCAGTAATGAACTCACGCTGGCTGAGGCTTTGCGTTCCAATAGGATTACTCCGCTTCCACCGTACCCGTCGAGTGGCTTCAGGATCATTTTTTCCGACTTCGATTCTGAAATGACGCGCTTTAAGTATTCCTTGTTCTTAGACACATGTGTTTCTGGAATGATGCCTGTCTTTCCATGAAACATCGCTGCCGTGTACAACTTGTTGTTTGCTTTTCTGATGCCATCCACGTCGTTCACGATGAAGACTTCGTCCTTAATCGCGTCCAGAAAATTTAGCATGGTGTTGTCTACCGGTGGATTCGCGCGCAAGAAAATCACGTCAAATCCTGACATGGGCAGGAGTTCTTCTTTGAACTTGACTTGCTTGTGAAATTTTACCGTGTCTTTTTGGAGGCGGGGGCTTCCTTCAATCATCTTGACGAAGCCAAAGACATCGTTGTTCCGGATGGTCAAATTGCTCGGGGTCATGATGCCCACGTTGTGCTCGCGCACATAGGCTTCGTGAATCATGCGAAGTGTGGTGTCTGTGAGGGCTTCTACGCGTTCCCACGGATACATGATGAAACAGATGTTCATCGCTGAGGAGTCAAATTCATTTCGATGGAAGATGTCATTTTTAAATGGGGTGCAAGATTAATCCAAAATGCGAACCGTCGCTCCAATTTCATGAAGAAAATATAGACTTTATTCGCTTAGCAACGAGATAGTTACATTGTCATTTTCGATGCGTGAGAGTACGTTGAGCTTTCCGTCTGCGAAAGCGTCGTCGATTTTACTGAGGGCTAGCTTCCCATCCATAGGTTGGTAGTTAATGTAGTCCACTACGCGGATGCCGTGAATACTTCGTGGATTGTACGCCTCACGGAAGCGCATGCCACCGCCATCGACTTGAAAGCTATACGCTAAATAATTGATGTGAAACGAGTCTTTGTCGATCCAATAATAATAGACATCCTCGTGATCTTCGCCCGCTTGCTCATCGAACCACACTTTGATCTTGTAGTGATCTTCGCCCCCGATTGACTTACTACCAACGAGTTCTTTTTTTACCGAAAGATCATTCAGTCCATACGGCAAGCTGAAGAAATAGACTACCGAGTTAACCGACGACTGATACTTCGCAGCCATGGAATCCGGTATAGAGATCATGGAGTCGTTTAAAAATCGCTTGAATCCGTAGTTTTCCAATACGTCACGCAGCGTGGAATCGGTTGAGAGGTACGTGTATCGAGTGTATTCAAACAATCCTCGATCGCGCCGAATACGATAGCTGTGTTCCCTAAAGTCAAAGGTGATGACCGACCTACGGTATCGCTCGCCACCGGCACGCTCAATGGTAGCATCGATTATGTCTTGGGCAGACATGGGTGCGCGCTTGCACGAACCGAGAAGTGCTACGACGCAAATGGAAAGTAGAACCATTGAACGCATGGCACAAAGAAAAAGCCGATTGCTCAATTGAACAACCGGCTTTTCAACCTTAACCTACTACCTATGATCTTTGTTACGAGTCAGCGCCCTCAACAGACTTTGCCAACGCGAGAAACTGCTGCACGTTGTGGTAACCCACTGCTTTTTTGACGACGTTTCCTTCAGCATCGAGAAAGAAAAGGGTTGGATACGCCGTTACGCGGTAACGTTGGGCGAGCTGCCTTCCCATGCCTTTCTCCATGTCTACAGCCATGCTGATAAAATTGGCGTCGAAATAGGCTTTTACTTCAGCATTGGAGAATACGTTTCGCTTCATCAATTTACACGGCCCACACCAGCTGGCGTAAGCGTCTAGAAAAATGAGTTTGTTTTCTGCTTCTGCGGTTTGAAGGGCTTCTTCCCAAGTTCCGTCAAAGAATTGAATCCCAGTTGGCTCCGATTCTTTGATGGGCGTAGCTTGAATGAACAAGGCCGCGATGGAAATGACTACGAGGGATTGAAATACTTTCATGCCTTTGGTTGTATGGTTGTTGTAGAACGACAGTGCAAATCCTTACAATCATTGGGCCATTATGTTCAAATCCGAGATAGGAAGCCTGTTTCTGTGAATGGTCAAAAAAAAAGGGACGTCTATGCGTCCCTTTCTTGTAGGCAAAGTTCTACAATTATCGTTTGATGAAATGCCGACTGAACTGCGCTTCATCGGAGTGAATGAGCAGCACATAGGATCCAGCGGGAAAGTCATCGATGGAAATGGATTCGAGGCGCTGAGCAAGGCTTCCTTGCTTCACCATTTTACCCATAAGGTCAACGATGCGGAAAGAAGCGCCGGCTGATATATGCGTCGATTGGATGTGCAATACATCGGACGCTGGGTTCGGAAAGACTTGCACGCTCTGACTCTCCGCATTCGTAACGCCAGTCAACCAGTGATTGGCGGGTTGTTGAACCAACAAGGTCTCGCCTTCAATTACGATGGTTCCACTGCGCGGAGTTGCACTGTTGTTTTCTAGAACGGTGATGTTGATCGTGCCGCTTCCCGTGCCGGTGGAATTGGAAATCAACCATGTTCCTCCCTCCAAAACATTTGCATCCCAAGTGCAACTGCTCGATGTATTGATGATTGCAATGTCAGTAAGCGTTCCCGATGTGTAGTCAGGACAGATGTAAATCTCAGGAGAAATGGTGTAGTCACAAACCAAAGCTGGCTGGGTGACGGTCAGGGTTTGACCCTGTACCACAATGGTCCCAGAACGTGGTGCACCTGTACTGTTCTCCATCACGCTGATCGAAATGCTGCCGTTTCCAGATCCAGTAGAGCTGGTAGAAAGCCATGTATTACCTGAAGTTACCGATGCAGTCCAATCGCAACCGGTTCCGGCAGTTACGGATACGATTCCGTTGTAGGTGTTGGCTGTGTGATCAGGGGTGGTATAAGTACTGTTTGAAAGGGAATAAGAGCAATTGGAGTTGGTCACCAACAGCTCAACGTCATCGACGCGAAAAATGGTGGGTAGTGAACTGTCCGTAGAAAACTCAAAGACCACCCGTATTGTAGATCCCCAATAGGTGCTAGGGATGTTCACGTAATAACCAGCCCAGGTTTGGCATCCTGAGATTCCCGCATCACCGCTCGTATTGCTCAGTCCACCTAGCGATTGCAAGACCGTTCCGCTGGTGTTTTGAATTTGAATTTCCATTTGATCGTACACCGTGGCGCCGGATTCCGCTGTGTTGATGGATGCATCAAAATAGAGGACCGCAGCCGTTGTATTGGCTGGAATTGTCACTTGCTGGTACATGTTTTCCGAGAGGTTGTTGACGCCGCTCGCTTCGTCTTGATCGCCCGCCCAGGCGTAGTCAGTACCTGTAGCGCCGCCACAGTTTCCTAGTCCAGCCCATAGGTCTCCATTGATGATGGAAGATGACCAACCGGTCCAAGGTGATGTGCTGTTTTCAAAAGATCCGTTCGTGATGAGGTCTGTCTGGGCGAATGCGCCGAATGACAAGATTCCAGAAAGCAAAAGGAGTAAAGATTTTTTCATCGATTTTATTTTGTTGTGGTTAAGACGAATGGAAAGTCAATAAGATGGTTCGTCAGCGAATAATTTTCAAATTTATGATGATGCAATCCGTGACCCGAGCATCCTTACTCACCTTTTACCTAGTGCAAAGGTAGGCGAGTCAGGCGCTGTCGACCAAGAATCGTAGAAATTGATTCAACTGATCAGCTATTTTGAATAGGAAGGAGTAATTATTTTTTTCCTTCGAGGCTCGCTTGCAGCGTGAATAATTCATCGCGGTATTGGGCCGCTTGCATGAAGTCGAGTTCTTTTGCCGCCTTCTCCATGTTCCTCTTGGTCTCTTGGATAGCCTTTTCTAATTGTTCCTTGCTCATGTACGCGATGACCGGATCTGCTGCGATGCCCATTTCCATTTCTTCCGATGGGGTATAGGCTCGCCCGCGCACCGAAGCTTGCGACTGGATCATGGCGTCCAAACTCTTCTTGATTGCCGTCGGGGTGATATTATGCTCCTCGTTATAAGCAGTTTGCTTTGCGCGTCTGCGGTTGGTCTCGTCGATCGTGCGGGCCATGCTGTCCGTTACTCTATCGGCGTACATGACCGCCCGGCCATTGATGTGCCGCGCTGCCCTACCAATGGTTTGGGTCAGCGAACGATTGCTCCGCAAAAAGCCTTCTTTATCGGCGTCTAAAATGGCGACAAGGGATACTTCTGGAAGGTCCAATCCTTCCCTCAGAAGGTTGATGCCTACCAACACATCAACTTGTCCGACGCGCAATTCCCGAAGGATTTCAACGCGCTCCATGGTGTCGACATCTGAGTGGATGTAGCGGGTCTTGATGTCGAGATCGATGAGGTATTTGGCGAGCTCTTCTGCCATGCGCTTGGTCAAGGTCGTGACTAAAACCCGCTCGTTGCGTTCGATGCGTAGGCGAATCTCTTCCAAGAGATCGTCAATCTGGTTGCTCGTAGGACGCACTTCGATGATGGGATCCAAAAGCCCTGTCGGCCGAATGACCTGCTCAGCTACGACGCCTTCTGAGAGTCGGAGCTCCATGTCCGCGGGCGTTGCGCTTACGTAGATGACCTGGTTTTGTAGCCCTTGAAACTCCTCGAACTTGAGCGGACGGTTGTCCATGGCTGCTGGAAGCCGGAATCCGTATTCCACCAAGTTTTCCTTTCTCGAGCGGTCGCCTCCGTACATGGCGCTTATCTGTGGCATGGTCACGTGGCTTTCATCCACGATCATAAGGTAGTCATCCGGAAAGTAGTCGAGCAGGCAAAATGGCCTGGACCCCGGTTCCCTTCCGTCGAAATAGCGCGAATAGTTTTCGATGCCCGAACAGTACCCGAGTTCGCGCATCATTTCCAAGTCGTAGTTCACCCGGTCTTCCAATCGCTTAGCTTCCAAGGGTTGCCCGCCGTTCACAAACTGATCCAATCGCTCGGTAAGGTCCTCTTGGATTTGCACCATCGAACTGCGCATCCGTTCTTTCGTCGTAACGAAAATGTTCGCCGGGTAAATCCGCACTTCTGCTAATTCTTCGATGATGCTGTTGTTGATCGGATCGATGGACTCAATGGTCTCCACTTCATCGCCGAAGAAATGGAATCGGAATGCATTGTCCGCATAGGCCAAGTAGACGTCTACCGTGTCGCCCTTGACGCGGAAATTGCCCCGCTGAAAATCGGCGGTGGTTCTTGAGTAGAGCGATTCGACTAGGCGGTGGAGGAGTTGATTCCTTCCGATGGTCTCTCCAGTTTTTACTTGGATGATGTTCTCATAAAAGTCACTCGGATTCCCCATGCCGTAGATGCACGAAACAGAGCTGACTACGATCACGTCTCTCCGTCCGCTGAGCAGGGCAGAGGTCGTGCTCAGCCGAAGTTTCTCGATTTCTTGGTTGATGCTGAGGTCCTTTTCGATGTACATATCCGAAGAAGGCATGTAGGCTTCAGGCTGGTAGTAATCGTAGTAGCTCACAAAGTACTCGACCCGGTTCTCTGGAAAGAACTGTTTGAATTCGCCGTACAGCTGGGCCGCTAGGGTTTTGTTGTGGCTGAGGATCAGCGTGGGCTTTTGCGTTTGTTGGATGACGTTCGCCATCGTAAAGGTCTTGCCCGATCCGGTTACTCCTAGGAGGGTTTGATGTTCGACGCCTTGATTCAGCCCTTCTACCAATTGTTGAATGGCCGCCGGTTGATCACCGGTGGGCGAAAAGTCAGAGCGCAGTGTGAATTCCAATTCAGTGGTTCAAATTAGTGCAAGCCACAAACTTACACCCCTAAACTTTGTGGAGCAACGTATGTTCTAAAATCACAACTTTGTATCTATGTTCATCAAGCGCATTCTCACATACCTCAACCCGCTGACCTTATTTCAGAAAGGCGAGAAGAATATCAACTTACGCATGATGCACGGGATCAATCGGATCTCGATCTTCATGTTCCTGATTTGCGTCATCGTACTGATTGTACGCTACTTGTCTAGGTAAGTAGGCATGCTTCGTCTTTATACCCGGCTACACAACTACGCTGGACTACACCTTATCCAAGGCCTGTCCGATGTCAGCATTTAGGTCCTCGTAGTTCTCGACACCGATCGACAAACGGATCAGCGAGTCACCGATGCCGTACAATACTTTGTCTTCGGGCGTCACGTCGGAATGGGTCATTGAAGATGGGTGCTCCGCTAGGCTCTCGGTGCTTCCGAGGCTTACGGCCAAATGAATCAATTCAAGAGCGTTGAGAAAACGAAAGGCCTCGGCTTCACCGCCTTTGATATCGAACGAAATCATCGCCCCGGCTGAACTGAGTTGTCGCTTAAAAATCCGGTAATTTTCTGGGTCTTCTTCTTCGGTTAGGAAACCTAAGTAGTGCACCTTTTCCACTTTTGGATGGTCACGGAGGAACTCGGCCACTTTCTTAGCGTTTAATGCTTGTTCGGTCATCCTCACCTTGAGGGTTTCTAAACTTCTCATCAATAACCACCCGGTCCATGGGCCCGCCATGTTTCCTAAAAAGGTACGCAATGTCTTCACCCGTGTAATGACCTCTTGATTTCCTAGCACGGCACCGGCAATCAAGTCGCTGTGCCCTCCGATGTATTTCGTGGCTGAATAGAGCACCACATCTGCACCGTGCTTCAACGGCTGTGACCACAAAGGCCCCATGTAGGTGTTGTCTACTGCAAAAATCACCTTGCTTTCTTCGGTGGAATACTTCTTCGCAAGCTTGGCGCAAGCTTCCATGTCGACAAGTGCATTGGTCGGATTGGCAGGGGTTTCAATGTAAATCATCTTCACCTTGTCTTGGATGCCGTTTTCCTGAATGATCTTGTCGATGTTAGCTTCGGACTCGTGCGCATTGAAAGCGATGGAATGGATTCCGAAGCGGCTGAGCACAGCCTTGACGAAGTGGTAGGTGCCGCCATAGAGGGGATTGCTGTACAGCATGTAGTCCCCAGGATTCAGAAATTCTAGCATGACCGTGCTGATGGCCGACATCCCACTTTCAAAAACCGCGCAATCATCCGCGCCGTCCCACAGCGTCAATCGGTTCTCGAGGATTTCTAAGTCTGGATTGTTCAGGCGACTGTAGATCAAGCCCATCTCTTCCGTCGGTCCTTTCTCCCTCAAGCCATAGGCAATTTCAAAAAAGCCCTTTCCTTCTTCGGCGCTTTTGAATACGAATGTGGAGGTTTGGAAAATGGGACATTTGATGGCACCTTCCGAAAGTTCAGGCTTGTAGCCGTAGGACATCATTAAACTTTCGGGGCGCATTTTATTCTTCAATTTGTCGTTGCTCATGCTTTGTGGTTCTGTGAGGTACAAATGGAACAAAACTCAATGGATTAATCGCATTTTTTTGGTCTTCCTTGTGCCTTTTTCGAAAAGTCAAGCAAATATCCTTCCTTCGCTTTGAATGTAAGGCCCGTGTAAGCCAGCGCATTATCGAAGGATGCTGAAGATTAATTTCATAGTCGTTTTGTGTACCCTATCCACCCTTACCGTGGTTGGTCAGGAGTCGGACTTTGTGCCCATGTCGCGCAAAGAACAAGCGGAGATCGAAAAGCGCGATTATGGCTTATTGGCCGTTTCGGGCGGGTTCTGTTTTCCATTGGGAAGTTTCAGCTTCAAGGAAGTGCAAGATCCAGCGGCTGGATTCGCCAAAACAGGGTTCACCATCAATTTTTTAGACGCAGCCCACTTTTTGAGTAAAAACGTAGGCCTAGGCGTTCGTTGGAATCGGCATCAATTTGGCTATGCCCACGAGGCCATCTCGGAATGGTTCCAAGTCCGTGTGCCCAACACAACGTTCTTCGTCCGATCCGACGATCCATGGGTTGTCCACACGGCCCTATTCAATTTGGTGGGAGTCCTTCCCGGAAAAGTCGCAGACCTCGACCTACGCTTTGGGTTGGGCTACTCTCACATCAAGCGACCCGAGATCTTGCTTGAGGGTTTTGAGGCGAGCACGGGTTATTTCAAATATTCGTGGCTCCAACAGGCGACGACTACGAGTGCGATGGTGGTTGGATTTGGAAGCAACGTTCGCTTCCATTTGGATGAGGACATTGACGTGATCATGACCTGGGACGTCCAGCGATCAACGGCCAGAATGGAAGTGGTGAACGTCTACGGAGTCGTGAATGAGCAAGTAGAGACGGTGGTTCAACCGATTTCTATCATGGCCATCGGGCTGGGTGTAGGGATCCGATTATAGCCTACTACTTGGCGTAATGCCAATCGAGTTCTTTCTTCAAATGAATGCCCGTGTAGCTGAAATCCAAGGTCGCGATGTGTTCGGGTGTGCCAGCCGCCAAAAGCGTTCCTCCTTTGCGTCCGCCTTCTGGACCGATGTCGATGACGTGGTCGGCTACCTTGATGATGTCCAGGTTATGCTCGATGACCAAAACGGTATTTCCTTGGTCTACCAAAGTGTTCAGCACATCCAGCAACATACGGATGTCTTCAAAATGAAGTCCAGTCGTAGGCTCGTCCAGTATGTAAAAGGTATTACCAGTGCTTTTTCGGGCGAGTTCGGTAGCCAATTTCACTCGCTGCGCTTCGCCACCAGAAAGGGTGGTAGAGCTTTGGCCCAGCCGTACGTAGCCTAGTCCTACATCCTGCAAGGTTTTGATCCGGTTAAAAATCGATGGGATGTGTTCGAAGAATTCCACGGCTTGATTTACGGTCATGTCGAGTACGTCGCTGATGCTCTTTCCCTTGTATCGAATCTCCAAGGTTTCACGGTTGTACCTCTTTCCATTGCACGTCTCACATTGGACGTATACGTCCGGCAAGAAGTTCATTTCTATCGTCTTCACGCCACCACCTTGGCAAGTTTCGCACCTTCCGCCTTTCACGTTGAACGAAAACCGCCCCGGCTTGTAACCACGGATTTTCGCCTCAGGCAACTCGGTAAACAACTGGCGGATATCGGTGAATACATTTGTGTAGGTAGCTGGATTCGAGCGAGGGGTACGGCCGATGGGAGACTGGTCGATCTCGATCACCTTGTCGATGTGTTTCAGTCCCGTTAGGCTTTTGTAAGCCAGCGGTTTCTTTTGCGAATTCGTGTAATGCGCTGTAAGAATAGGGTAGAGTGTACCGTTGATCAAACTCGACTTGCCGCTGCCAGAAACGCCGGTTACGCAGATGAACTTACCCAGCGGAAAATCTACATCGATGTCTTGTAAGTTGTGTCCATTCGCTCCTTTTAAACTCATCGTTTTTCCGGTTCCTTTTCTTCGTTTAGCAGGAATGGCGATCTCTTCTTCGCCGCTCAAAAATTTTGAGGTCATGGATCCCGAAGCCAGGAGTTCCTGTGGGCTTCCTTGCGCCACAATTTCTCCACCGTGTACCCCAGCGCGCGGTCCAATGTCGATGACGTGGTCGGCTTCCATCATCATGTCTTTGTCGTGCTCCACTACGATGACGCTGTTACCTAAATCACGCAGTTCTTTCAATGCTTCGATCAGTCGGTTGTTATCTCGCTGGTGTAGGCCAATGCTCGGCTCGTCGAGGATGTACAAGACGCCCACCAACTGAGACCCGATTTGCGTGGCTAACCGGATGCGTTGTGCTTCTCCACCGCTCAGTGTGCGCGCAGATCGATTCAGCGTCAGGTAATCGATGCCTACGTCGAGCAAGAAGCGGATTCGGCTGCGGATCTCTTTTAGTACGTCTTGGGCGATTACTTGCTGGCGTTGGCTCATTCGCGTTTCTACGTCAGCAAACCACGGACCGAGTTCGGCCATCTCCATCGCTGCTATTTCGGAAATATTCTTGTCGTCGATTTTGAAATAGAGCGATTCTTTCTTCAAGCGCGTGCCGTGGCACGTGCTGCATTCCACTTTGTTCATGAATGCGGAAGCCCACCGTTGGTAATTCGAAGTCGCCCCATCTTCGAATTGATCCATGAGGATGTTGGCAACGCCGTCAAATTTGATTTCGTAGGACTTGGTCAATCCGAGCGATTCGCTCTTGATTTCGAGCTGTTCGTTGGTTCCGTACAAGATGACTTGCACGATTTCATCCGAGATGTCTTTGAGGGGCGTGTTCAGCTTGAAATCGTACTTCTCTCCGAGGAGTTCGATCTGTTTGAAAATCCAGTTGCGCTTGTATTCACCCAGCGGAGCAAGACCGCCTCTTTTGATGGAAAGATTCCTGTCGGGAATGATCTTATTCACATCGATTTCACGTACTTCTCCGAGGCCGTTGCACTTGGGACACGCACCGTATGGACTGTTGAATGAAAAGAGGTTGGGGGCGGGCTCGTCGTAGGAAATACCGCTGGTCGGACACATCAACGAACGGCTGTAGTAGCGCAGGGTGAGATCGTCAGATTCCAAGAGCATGAGTTGCCCTTTTCCTTCCTTGAGCGCAGTCAAGATGGATTGTTTGAGGCGGTTGAGGTTGGTATTGTCGACCGACAAACGGTCAACTACGAGTTCGATGTCGTGCACTTTGTACCGGTCTACCTGCATCCGGTGCTTGATCTTTTCGACGCTTCCATCCACCCGTACCCTGAGAAAACCCTTACGTGCCACCTGTTCGAAAAGCTCGCGGTAATGCCCTTTGCGGCCTTTGACCAAGGGAGAAAGCAAGGTAATCTCTTTGCCCAGGTACTTTTCTAGGATCAGGTCGATGATTTGTTGATCGCTGTACCGCACCATTTTCTCTCCGGTGACGTAGCTGAACGCTTCAGAACCACGGGCGTATAAGAGACGGAGGAAGTCGTAGATCTCAGTGATGGTGCCAACCGTAGACCTCGGGTTTTTATTCACCGTCTTTTGCTCAATCGAGATGACGGGGCTCAAACCGTTGATTTTATCCACGTCGGGGCGCTCTAGTCCGCCGATGAACTGCCGGGCGTAGGACGAGAAGGTTTCGATGTATCGCCGTTGTCCTTCGGCGTAGATGGTATCGAATGCGAGGGAAGATTTTCCGCTGCCGCTGAGGCCTGTGATCACCACGAGCTTGTTGCGCGGGATGATTAAATCTATGTCCTTTAGATTGTGTTCACGCGCACCAAGTATTTCTATTTGATCCTCATTTAGCTTTATTTCCTTCTCCACTTTCATCGGTGCCGTCTTGACTTGAGCGCGCGAAATTAGCAACTTGCGCCTTGTCATTCACTAATTCCATGGAAAGAGGTTCAGTTGGTAGCTTGATCACATAGGCTTTGCCCGAACCATTCGGAAGGTGATTGTCCCTTAGCCAAGGGTTTAGGTACTTGAGTGTCTTGTAGTTGATTCCATTTTCAAAGGCGTACTCGGCTAAGTTGGGCACTGTTTTATCCACGGTAACTTCAGTGTATTTCAGCGGTTTGTACAAATGGTCTTCACGAAAATTGAATCCATAAGATTTAGGATTAGTCAACAAGGTTTTGGCTGCGAGGATCCTGAATATGTAGCGCGAAGTTTCTTCGTTGAGCACTAAGTCGTAATAGTTCGTCGCTTGTTGGCGTTCGAGTTGTGATTTTATTCCAGTCATGCCCATGTTGTACGACGCGGCAGCCAGGGTCCATGATCCAAACTTATCTTTTGCCTCTCGTAAGTAGTCGCAGGCAGCGTAAGTGGATTTCTCGATGTGGTAGCGCTCGTCTATTTCGTTGTTGACTTCAAGGCCTCGTTCACGTGCGGCATCTTTCATCAGCTGCCAAAACCCTGTGGCACCTGCTGGTGACACGACCTGTGTCAATCCACTTTCCATCAGGGCTAGGTATTTGAAATCGGAGGGAATGCCTTCTTCTTCTAAGATTTGCTCGATAACAGGAAACCAGCGGTGACTGCGCTTTATAAGGAGCAGCGTTTGCGATTGCCAATAGGTATTGACCAAAAGTTCGCGGTCCATTTTCTCGCGGACGTCGATCAGGTTTAAGGGCACTTCTTCTCCTGCAAAGTCCATTTTCGTCGGCAGGTTTAAGGCGAATATGTTGTAGCTATTCTCAAAATTCTCGTGAAATTTTTCATTTTCTTTCCCCTCGAAGGTAGATGCGGTGAAAAGCTGGATGGCCAGCGCGGAAGTACTTGCAATTGCTAGGAAAATAAGAGCTGCGTTGAGCGTGCGTTTCATGTACGATTAGGGTAAGAGATGGTTTTCTTCAAAGATTTTACGTGCTTTTTTCCAGCGTGTGGTGCTGAAGAGCAGGCCGATTACGAGGACGGCAAATACCAATAGGGCGGTCTGAAGCATCCATTGATCATCAGAGGGTACGAAGCGGAGCATCGCAATCAATCCGACCGAGGCCACAGCAATGGAAAGCATGACGTAGCCCACCTGTGGATCGCTCAAACCTGCATAGGAGAGGTGGTGTGTGGTGTGATCTTTTCCGCCGACAAGGGGCGACTGACCGCGTTGGAGGCGATTGATGGTTACGGTCAATGAGTCGGCTATGGGTATGACGAAGGCCGTAGCCACGATTGCAAGCTTGGAATACCACGTGTGCTCCACCATGACGTACTCGTTGTTCCAAAAGAATAGCACGCCCACTGCAGCCAACAAGGCTCCGATCATTTGGCTGCCCGTGTCGCCCATGAAAATTTTGGATGGATGCCAGTTGAAGATCAAGAACCCGAATAACGCAGCCACCGTTCCGCCGCAGATGAAGGTGTAGAAGAAATTATAGTTGGCCAATGGATTCTCAGAAACAGCAGCTGCCAATAAGATGCAAATACTTACCACCGTGGTGATGCCATCCATGTTGTCGAGCATATTGATGCTGTTCATGACCGCTACGGTCCAAAAGATGGTCAGCAATCCGTCGGCCCAAGCGAGTTCAAAAAATTCGATGCGGATGTCAAACAGCAAGAGCAAGGCGCCGCAGGACAATTGAGCGCTCAATTTTAGCCAGGGTAGCGTGTTGAAGGCATCATCCGCCAAACCGGTGAAAAAGCCCAAGGTAACTACGATGAGCATGCCCAGATGGCTCAGTTCTTCGTCTGTGTGCAGTTCAGGGTTGTGAATGAAGAGGTAAACGACGTAACTCACCAGAAAGATGATGTAAAAGGAAATGCCCCCAATCGCTGGCTTGTACGATGCACTCCAACGCTCTTCTTCACTCGGTGCCAGGTTTTTAGTGCCCAAGGTCTTCGTCCACTTCAAGAACAAGAAATTAAAGAGCACGCTGATGGCCGCAAAAATTCCGAAAATGATGAAGAGACTGAGCGTTGACATATGAATCCTTAGTGCTGCAACGAAATTAAAAGAGAAGTACTCACTCGCGCTAGGCCTTGTTCAGAGTTGTAAACAGGCGATGGCGTAAATCCGGACGGGTGAGTAAGTTGTGTTCAGAAAGGGGACTTGAAATCCTTCAGACGGGGAAGCATCTCGTCTTTTTCCGAAACGATCGGATCGGTTACGGGCCAGTCAATGCCGATGTCGGGGTCGTTCCAAGAAACGCCGCACTCAGATGACATATTGTAATAGTTAGAGCACTTGTACTGAACAATGCTGTTGTCTTCCAGGCAGCAAAAACCGTGTGCAAATCCTTGCGGAATGAAGAGGGTCGTCTTGTTTTCTTCGTTGAGTTCGATCCCAAAGTACTTTCCGTAGGTGGGCGATGCGGTGCGGACGTCTACGGCAACATCGAAAATCGCCCCGCGTACTACGCGCAGGAGCTTGTCTTGCCCATACGGCGGGGCCTGAAGGTGCAGACCGCGTACCGCACCTTTGTTGCTTTTGGATTCATTGTCTTGCACAAAGCGCAAGTCGTACCCGCGTTGTTGGAGCAAGGAAGCCCGGAAACTTTCGAAGAAGTAACCCCGTTCATCTGCGTGGACTGTCGGTTGAAGAATAAGAAGTCCTGAAAGTGGGGTCTCTGTAAGTGTCATTCGTCGGTTTTACGCTTCAAATTTCGCAGAATTCCTGACTTATCGTCTGACTCTTCGTCTTCCACGTAATATCCGTTGCCCGAAGTGTAGCCATAGCCATAGCCGTATCCATACCCATATCCGTACCCATATCCGTAGCCATAGCCGTATCCGCCGTAGCGTCGGCCATAGCCTCCGTACCGAGCGCGCTCTAGGTTGACGCTGTTTAGCACCACCGAAAGGTTCTTGATTTTGTTTTCTACAAAGATGCGGTTGACGTTCTGAACGAATGATTTCTTCGAATACTCGCTCCTGAAAATGTAGAGCGGATAATCGGCCATTTTCAAACTCGTAATGCCGTCCGTCACCAATCCCACCGGTGGATTGTCGATGATGATGATGTCGTAGTCTTTTTTCAATTCAACGATCGCTTCGCTCAACTTACCATTGATCATCAATTCACTGGGATTCGGAGGTACGGGGCCTGCCGTGATGAAGTGCAAGCCTTCCAGCTCACTTTTCCGAATGATTTGCTTGAGTTCGTCGCGGTTGCTGAGGTAGGTGCTCATTCCGTACTCGTTGGTCGTGCTGAACCCTTGGTGGATACGAGGCTTACGCATGTCGAGGTCGAGGATGATGACCCGCTTTGCACTGTAGGCCAAGATTCCTCCGAGGTTGATGGCGACGAAGGTTTTTCCTTCACCCGAGATGGTAGAAGTAACGGCGATTACCTTCTTTTCGCCCTTCGATTCGAAGAAGTCGAGGTTGGTTCGCAGGCTTCGGAACGACTCGGCCATGACCGACTTGGGGTTCTTGTCTACGATGAGCTGAGAAAGCGGAATGTTCTTGCTGTAACGAGGCACAACGCCCAAGAGGCTGATCTGCGGATTGATCAAGCGCGAAAGGTCGTGGACGCCGTTCAATTCGTTGTTGAGCAAATAGCGCGATGCTACGAGCAACAACATGAAGATCAATGCACCCGAAAAAGCCGAAAGGTAGATCACGACCCTGCGCGGACTCACCGAATCTTGAGGAATCTTCGCTTTACTCAGTACCCGGTTTTCAGAAACAAATCCCGCTTCGGAAATCGAGTACTCGGTCTTCTTCTCTAAAAGCATGGTGTAGTACTTCTCATTCGATTGAAAAACGCGCTCGAGGCGGGCATATTCGATTTCCTTGCTCGGGAGGTTTACAAAGTTCAACTCGATCTCTTTGATCTTGGAATCGATCGTGCGTACGGCGCGGATGAACTTTTCTTCCAATGCATCTAGGCTGCGAATGATGAGGGTTTTTTGCGTTTCGATCTGCTGATCGTAGATCATGATCGTTGGATTTACCTCGGTCGCTGAGGTCAGTTGATTGTTTCGACGCATCACCATGTCTTGGAGGCGGACGATTTGCGATTCTACTTTTTGCTCGAATTCGGAACCCGCCAATACGGGCATCAACTCATTGATGTCCAAGCCTGTATTTTCTTTGTCGATGTTCTTCTTCAACTCCCTGAGCAGATCCAATTGAACCTGAACAACGGCCAACTCCTTTTCAAGATCGGTGAGACGGTTGATGTAGGTTTTGGCGATGTCCTCGTTGTCTGCCAATCGGTTTTCTTTCTTGAAATCCCTGATGAGCGATTCTGAATCTTTGAGCCGCGTGTACACCTCACCCAACTGGTCGTTGATGAATTTTAAAATCTTTAGCGCGCCTTGACTTTGCCGCTCCTTGTCGTACTCCATGTACTCATTGGCGATCTGATCAGCGATCGTAGCGGCCTTGATGGCGTCGTTGTTTTGAACCGTGATGCGAACCGTTTTCGCCGACGAATTCAACAGGTCGATCCGGTAGTTAGGGTAGAGAGAGCGGAGATTCGCAAAGGGAGTGTTGATGGTAAAGAAATAGGAATTCTCGCCGTAGTTGGCCGATTTGAGAAAGCTGCCGATGAAGCGATCCGTGACCACGAATTCGATGCCTCCCGCTCGCGTCGTATCGCCGACGGTAAAATTGATCTTGGCATTTTGTACCCTCGGAAGCACGATGTGCCCAGAACTATCTGTCGTGAACTCAATGTATATCGGGCGATCGAAAAGCAGTGGGTCTAGATCGGAGTAATGGACTTCATACGGACTATTGCGAAAGCGTTCGTTTCTCAGGATCTCACCTTCGGCAAAGTAACTGACGCTGAGGTCGAGCTTTTCGATGACGCGCTTGAAGAATTCCTCCGAACGCATCAATTCTATGTCTTTTGAAATGTCTTCGGATTCGTAAAACTCTTGTACGTTCAAGAGCCGGTTGGCTTGGTTTTCTTTTACGATTTGGATGATGCTGGATGCTTCGTATACCGGCTCGGTGTAATGGATATAGGTGTAGGCGCCCCCCAAGAAGAGGAGTAGGATCAAGAGCATCCAATACCAACTCTTGCGCAGAATGTGGATCAGAAGTCCGAGGTCAAAGTCGGTGCGCTGACTCCCGTCTTCGTTGCTTCCCGCAGGGGCTTGGTGCGAAGGATTTTCTCTGAGGTGATCCATGACTGATTATCGCGCAGTGAATTGTACGACTAGGAAGTAGGTGACGATAAGCGAAGAGACCAAGCCGAGCAACGAAGACGTCGTTTGCAAGATCTGCTTGCCTACGAAATACGAAGGTTCTACGTAGATGATGTCATTTGCCCTGACGTAGACCAAATTGGCTTCTTTCATTCCTTCCACCGTGCTCAAGTCTAATTTAAACACTTCCGGATGGTCGAGGTTTCCCCTCAGTACCTTGATTTTGTGCGCCTTTCCTCCCGTTGAGATGCCGCCTGCCAAAGCCAAGGCTTCTATGACCGTCGTGTACTGATTATCAATTTGGATGACTTTGGCGGCGCCGCCGGCTCCCGGATATACGACCACCCTTCTGTTGTTTACCTGCAGCATCACGAAGGGGTCGTTGTAGTAGTTGCTGAATTTATCTTCTAAAAACGCCTCGGCTTCCTTGAGGTTGAGCCCAGCAATCTTGGCCCGCCCAATGATCGGTAGGTTGATGGAACTGTCGGGTTCAATGAGGTAGGTAAAGGTGTTTTGGTTGTTCAAGCCAGCATTGACACGCGAACCTTCGTCCAGTGACGTGAGGTCGATGATCTTGAATCCCTGGTTGGAAAATAACCTGAACATGACCACATCGCCCGCTTGCATTATGTAATCGGTCGGAAGTGTGTCTGAGGCTACCCCAAATGGATAATCTCTCTTGGTCTTTAACATAACGCTCGGGTCGAGCAGTCTACAGCTCGACATAAGTCCTGCGAACAGAACGAGGGCTACGAGGGTGTTGCGATTGAATTTCATGGTATTAGAAAGCACTTTGAATTGCAAAGTAAGTGTTTTTTTGAATGTCAACTACCGAATTCCTTTTTCACAGAGCAGGGTGTTGTATAAGTGAGTGATGTCTTTCACGAGGCGATTGAAACTGTATTGCTCTGACACATGCGCTTTTCCCACTCGTCCCATGGCAGCTCGAGTCGCTGGGTCTTGGATCAAGCGTTTCAAGTTGGCAACCCACTGTTCCTGGTCATCCACATCGCAGAGCAGGGCTGAAGCGCCTTCTACGACGATGTCCTCGAAGCCGCCGACGCGGGTAGAAACAACCGGCTTTCCCGCAGCTTGGGCTTCGATCAAGCTCACGGGCGTACCTTCATTCAGCGAGGTCAATGCTACCACATCGAGCCCTGCAATCGCGACATCTACTTCCTTGATCCAAGAAGTAAAGGCCAGGGGCTTGGCCTGCGAAGGGGGTTGCATCCAAGTGTTTCCAATTCCTTGCTGGCTTGCATAGCGCTGGAGTTCTTCTTCCAATTCACCTCCGCCTATAATGAAGAAGCGTGCATTCGGAAAGGAAGTGGCAAGCGGACGGATGCCGTCGATGAACATCGCATGGTTTTTAATCGGGACCAAGCGACCGATGATTCCGATGGCCACTTCATATTCGCTCAATCCATACTGCGTTCGAAAAGCGGCTCTCTTTTCTGCTTGCCCTTCTTGAAAGCGACCGAGGTCAAAGCCCAAGGGCACCACTTCGATCTTGTGGGGCGGCGCAATGCCATGCACCGAACCCAGCTCGTGGCGTTGAATGTCGCTGATGGCAATGATCCGCGTAGAGCGTGTCGCCAACCAGCGTTCAATCTGCTTGTAAAGTCCGGTTTTAAACCGATTGAAGTAGGAGTGGAACACATGTCCGTGAAACGTATGCAAGATGATCGGAACCCCGTTGAAATACGCTGCTATTCGGCCTAGGGTTCCTGCTTTTGAAGCGTGCGTGTGGACAATGTGAGGACGGTAGGTTTTGATGATCGACGCGATCTCTCGGTACGCCTTGAGGTCATCCACTGGAGAGATGCTCCGCTTCATTTCCGAAACAATGATCGGTTCCACCTCGAGGCTTTTTAGGATGAACTCAGACGACGCTTCACTTTCGTCTTTCACTCCACCTACCAATCGGGTTTCAAACGGCGCCTCTAAGTACCGCGTGAGGTAGGCTACGTTAAACGTCGGCCCTCCGAGGTTGAATCGGTTGATGATCCGCAGCACGCGTATGGTTTCTCCTTCTTCGCTCATTGCATGTATTGCTTGTACCACGACTGAAAGACCATGAACGCCCAGGCGCTTGCCGGTGCGTCTCCGGGGTTGTTGGAATAGAGTTTTTCACGAAGATTGGCGACGGCCGTCGGATTGAACAATCCCTGCGCTTCGATCAACGAAGCGTCTTCACACAAGCCGATGAATTCCTGCTTCATCGGGCCTTTGAACCACTCCAGCAGCGGTACTTCGAAGCCCTTCTTGCGGCGCGAAAACACTTCGTTTGGCAATTGATCGCGGTAGCTGTCTTGGAGGATTTTCTTCTTCATCCCGTGGTTTACCTTGAACATTACCGGCAAACGAAACGCGTGCTTCACTACGTGTTGGTCGAGCATCGGCGTCCGCACTTCTAGGCCATGCGCCATCGACATCGAATCTACTTTGTAGAGCATGTCGTTGGGCAAGACCATCAGCATATCGCTCAGGAGCACGTCGTTTAATGTGCCGTGCTTGGATAGGTGTTGGAGCAATTTGTCCTTGCGCTTTTTGAATGCATGTGCATGATCTGATAGCCGTTGGTCACGCGCCAGCATTGGCTCGCGTAAAAAATAATTCGCTTCTTCTTCGGTCAGTATGCCCGCCCAGCGCCAATAGCGATCCCTGGCCGAAAGCTGGTAACCATCCGCAAATTTTTGAAGCTGTCGAAACTTGTTTCCGAAAAAACCACTTCGAGAAGCGGGGAGGAGGTCCAACAGCCCTTTCATATTGCCCATGGCATGTTCGAGGAGTTTCGGATTTCTCAGCTGAAACTCAGCGCCGTGTTTGTGATAGCCCCCGAAAAGCTCGTCGCCACCATCGCCACTCAAGGCTACCTTGACGTGGGCCCTCGTACGTTTGGCCAGGATGTTTACGTTCAACGCCGATGAATCGGCAAAGGGTTCATCCAGGTGATTGAGCACCTCCGAAGCAGATTCCAAGAGTTCGGCGTTTCGGACGTTAAATACCTGGTGCTTTACTCCTAAATGCTTGGCTACACGCTGTGCGTAGTTGGTTTCGTCAAAATATGGCTGGTCTGGAAAGCCGATGCTAAAGGCCTCAATGCTTGACTGCTCCTCGGCAGCGATGGCAGTGATGATGCTCGAGTCGATGCCGCCGCTGAGAAACGTTCCTACCGGTACATCAGCGACGAGCCTGCGCCGAACTGATTCGCGCATGAAACGCTTGAGCACTTTCTGGGCTTGCTTGTAGTCATAGGCACTCAGATCTTTCTCCTCGTCGGGGTCGTATGGAATGCTATACCATTTTTTCTTCGCGACGTCGATCGTCCCACCTTCCCACGTGACGGTGAGTTGGTGACCCGGTTCCAACTTGAAATGATCGCAGAGGATGGTATTGGGGGCTGGGATGTAGTTGAACTTGAAATAGGTAAAAAGCGACACCTTGTCGATTTGCTTTTCGAATCCCATGGCCATAAGGGTCCTCAATTCAGAGGCGAAGCCAAAGCGTTTTTCGTCGACGTAGTAGACGAGGGGTTTGATTCCAAACCGATCGCGGGCCAGGAAGAGGGATTTTTCTTTGCGGTCAAAGATGCCGAAGGAAAAGAAACCGTTCAACTTAGGTAAACAGGCCTCTCCGAAGTGGAGGAAAAGCACGAGGAGCACTTCCGTATCGCTTTGGGTGTTGAATGCGTAGCCGAGCTGCTCGCATTCTTGCCGCAGTTCTTTGTAGTTGTAGATTTCCCCGTTAAACACGAGCGTGTACCGACCGCTGAGGTCGTTCATCGGTTGGTGTGAGCGCGCGTCGAGATCGATGATCGAAAGGCGGGCATGGCCAAGGGCGACGGGGGGGTCAATGATGTGTGCCTGGTGGTCAGGTCCGCGGTGCGAAAGCGTGTCTGTGAGGCCCTTCAAATTTTTGAAAGCCGAAGGATCTTTCCCTAATTCTATGCGTCCGAGTATGCCACACATCCGTACAAAGAAGCGGATTTAAAACCAGTCTTCCCCTTTCTCTTCGGGGAATTTATCAAGACCTTCCAAGTCGGCTGCTGTATCGATATCGTTGAGCGTTTTGAGCAAATAATACTTGGCATTCATCTTCTTCAGGTCGAGGATGGTGTCCATCAAAAGGTCCGGGGTGCTCCATTCTTTGTCTTCGAAAAGCGTGGGGAGAAATTTTTTCATTCCCAGGAGGTAGTAGCCACCGTCTTTGGCCGGACCGAGCACTACATCGTTGTTTTCAAGCACGGCAAAGGCTTCTTTGATCATATAAGTTTCCAGCTCAAGGCAGTCGCTCCCGATGATGATCACGCGTTGTTTCCCTTGGGCGAACGCTTCGGCAAAGGCATTTTGCATGCGCTCTCCTAGGTCAGTGCCTTGTTGCAAATGCTTGGAGAAGTTCATATTGTCCCACAGGTCATTGTTGTCAATGCCCTCAGAGTAGTATACCGCCTTGTCTGCATTGAGTTGCTTCGTGATCTCGCGCGTGTACAACAAGAGCTTGTGGTAGATTTTCAATGCCTTCTCGTCGCCCACATCCGCTGCTAGGCGCGTCTTCACCCTACCTTTTTCTAGGTTTTTGACAAAAATGATGAGTCGATCGTTGTCCGTCACGCGACAAAGTTAAACCAATGTTCCTTGGCAAGAAGAACCCGATCCCGCGGTGCAGCCATAGCAATGCTGGTGAACAACAATCTCACGGCCAGTGAGTTGAGCCAGATTGAAATCATCGATATGGCTCGGGGCATCATTGCTCGTTGGCAGTTCCAGCATTTGGTTGAAATCACAGTCGTGTAATCGACCATCCCATGCCACGGAAATCGTGTTGCGACACATCAGTCCTTCTACGGCATTCGGATTGAACGCTTCGAGCAATTTGTTCATGTACGCTTCCAGTTGATCCGACTGTGAGAGGCTTTCAAGAAATCGACTGATGGGGAGATTGGTGATGCAGAATAACCGATCAAAATCGAGGTCGTACTCTTCTTTTAGCGTGAGCTTGTAGTCGATTTCCAATGCGGCTTGATTGCCTGGAATCGAAATGCCTTGAGGGTTGTACACCAAGTCGAGCACCAATCCGGTTCCCGGTTGCGCGTAGCCTGCGCGGTTCAACGCACGCATCGCTTCGATGGAACGACCAAACACACCCTGTCCGCGTTGTCGATCCGTATTTTTTTCGGTGTAGCAGGGCAGCGAGGAAATGACCCGTACGCGGTGCTTTGCAAAGAATGCAGGCAGGTCTGCAAAGCGTTCGTGCGCAGAAAAAATGGTGAGGTTAGACCGTACAATGATCTCGTCTACATAAGGACTGGCTTGTTCGACCAACCAACGGAACTGGGCGTGCATTTCAGGGGCGCCTCCTGTGATGTCGAGCGATGGAATGGCGTTTTTAGACAAAACGTCAACGACTTTCTGCAAGGTCGCTTTTGACATGACCTCCTTACGGTCAGGGCCAGCATCTACGTGGCAATGGTTGCAGGTTTGGTTGCATTGGTAGCCCACATTTACCTGCAGGACCTCTACACCGCTCGACCGCAAGGTTTCGACGCCAACCGAATGCAGTTTTTCATCAAAGGCCATCACTGCACTCGCACTCAATTGAATCAATTGCTCCCTAGGATCAGAGAGCCGATGACGCAATCGGTGAAGGGTGGGGTTAGCCATGCGACGAAGATAACCGAGCCAACCGAACTGAGAAATAGGATGTGGACAAGAGAATTTACCGGCAAGATGGCGTCGATTTGCATGCTTTGTCAATGTGATGAATGGCACGCAGCATTGGATATATTCCTACCACCTTTGCAGCGTGAATTACTTCAAAAAACAGTGGGAAAAATTCAAGGCAAAGAGCCTGTGGGGGAAGATCACCGACGTGTTGTTCCTTCTTCTAATCCTTGCCTTCTTGACCAAGGATGGACGAATTTTATTGCAACGCGGCATGTTGATGTCCGGTTTGTTCAGCAGCCTGGAAGCCAACGCTGAGGTTCCTATAGCTACGGATACTTGGCAATGGTCGGTGCGCGATGCGGATGGAAAACGTTACTTGCTTTCTGACTTCAAAGGCGAGCCCATCTTCCTCAATTTTTGGGCTACGTGGTGTCCGCCGTGCAACGCCGAGATGCCCTACATGTTAGAGATGATCGAAGCAATGGGTGATGAGCTAGTGTTCATCCTGGCCACGGCAGAAAGTGCAGAAGTGGTCGATGCCTTCCTCGAGAAGAAGGGGTGGGATGCGCCGGTGTACTTCATCGACGCGCAACCTGTGAACGAACTGCAGTACACGTCGCTCCCAACTACCTTCGTGATCAGCGCTGACGGGACCGTCATCCATCGTTCGCAAGGAATGCGTAAGTGGACCGCGGAAGGACTTCGGGAAATGCTCGGCGATTCAAACTAGGAATGCGATGGTTCTAGAAAATCGGCAGCGAAGGGCAGCTTGTGCTTTGAAATTGCTGTTACATTCGCCCGATGACTAGGATTCTCGTTTTAGGCATGGTGTTGATCGGATTGTCGACAAGTGCGTTTGCTCAGAAAACGGTGGATTGCAAAAAGGTGTTTGACTTCAGTTATGACCAGTGGGAAAAGACGTCCATTGTGCAGTACAGCTCCGCCAAGGTAGAGCGACATCTGAACAAAACTCAAACGGCCTCCTTCGATTTTACCATCCAACGCGAACCGTTCAAAGTGGCGGGCCGCATGCGAGACAAAGGCCATTTCATTCTGTACGATACGGAAGCCTCCACCACCCAAGCATGGTATATTTCTAACGGATTTCCATTCACGAACCTTTCGTTGGACATCAATGGAAAAATGTTTCGGGGACTCAATCACTACACGATTTCAGACGCCGGCTGCAACTTCATTTTCAGCATCATCCGTGAGCAATACATGATGTTGGAAGACAAGTTTCAATGCAGTCATGTCATGCGCAAAGGGAAGGAAGAGATTTTGATCGAGGCATCGGCAGATGATTGGGCCTTTCGCACCTACGTTGCCCAAAAAGGGGAGACCGTGCTCGACATCGCAAAGAAGTTCAGCATTTCGGCCTACCTCATCATCGAGCGCAACGAGGGCGTGGATCAGTACCAAGACGATTGCAGCGGAAAGAAGTTATTGCTACCCAACTATTACGGCAAGAAGATCAGATTGTATGTCTCAGCCGAGCACGGGCTTCCTATGTTGATTGAAGTGTACGATGACCGCGGTTTGCTCGAGCAGGTTGAATATTCGAATTACAAGTTTGATACAACCCTTCCAGCGGATTACTTCACGGTGGACTACCTGGACAAACTCGATTAAGAGGGGTTGAAGCTTCGCAAAGCGCGCCTCTCTGCTAAAGCACGAATGTTTCTTCCTTTACCAGGCCTTGCTGATCTTCTTCAAATCGCACCGCGTATTCGCCAGCTGGCCAATTGCGCACTTGGATGTCTACGGGTTGCGTGTACTGACCAGGGCCGTAGCGAGTAGCGCGCACTAAGCGTTTCATCACCCTTCCATTTTGGTCTAAAATGCTGATCGTCAAGGTAGCGTAGCTTCCCACGTCGAATGGAATTTCGCCGTAAACGCGTTCGATTTGCCGCGTGAAGAGCGCATCTACGGTTTTGACGTGGTCGGTGGTGTACCAAGGCTTTTCGAGCCCTAGCACATCGGCCACATAGTTGGCTAAGGCTTCCGTTGCTTCATCATATGAATGGATCGAGCTCAAGGGATGGCAATCGCTCACTACCCAGATAGCTTCTTGTTGTGTTGCGCTAGGAATGTCGCGGTGGCGATTGAGAAAATCCGCCACTTTTGCCAATGTTCCTTGATCCACGGCGCCCAGTGTGAATTCCGAACCGAATGCCGGTCCGGCGTCTAAGCTCTGGTAGCAGAAACCGTACACCTGTCTCTCTAAGACTTGATTCGGCTGCATGGCCAAGATCAATTCCTGGGTGACGACGATGTTCTGTTCGTGTGCATCCGCGGCAATGAGTGTTCTGCCGGGCTCTATGCGCGTGGTGAGGAACTCGCTTCCGAGGTTGCTCGCACGCAGGGTAATGCAATCTTCGGTATGTCCACCATTTCCGCTAAAGTTGAGCTGGACGATGCCTTTTTCAATCAAATCGTCGAGGGAATGTAGATTGGCCAAAGTAGGTTGAGCCAGTCCAACGATCAGGAAGAGGGGCGCCATCTTGAGGTTGTTTGCTGGGTTCATCTGAGGGAGGTTTGTTCAGAAACCCCCAATTCGATGATTCTAGTATACTGAGTGCCAGTGTTTTCGACGAATGCGACGATCTCAGCCATCAGCAGGTCCGTGCTGTCCATCGGTCATCATGTTCGGTTCAGTCGGGGCTGCGCCTCGATCGCTCTGGGCTGTATTGCCAAGGGCTCGATTTGTTTTTTCGGGTATAGACAGACTTCCTCAAGCGTCGTTCATCCACTGTTCCTGCCGCTACCAGGGCCTTGAATTCATCGGGATCCATGCACGGCACGTAGGTACGCGAGTAGTCGACGGGGTAGTCCCGCTCTAGGTTGATATCGATGCACGCTACGTCGTAGGCTATCATCACGGTGGAGTCGTCTTCGTACAACACAATCTCGTTTGAATTACTGGTTTGCCACGCGCTTGAAATGTCGTCTCCACCCTGTTCGATCTCGATGGTATACTTCCCTGGATGCGGCAAATAGCCAATTCCGTCAACAGGTGTTCCCAGGTCATCGGGAGATTCGATCGTCCCAAATAGGTACAACGAGCCTTGGTAGTTGTCTGGAATGCGGAGCGTATAGGTGGGTTGGTAGTTGCTGATTTCGTGGCTAATGATCAAAAGGAGGTGCAAAGCCGTGAGCAAGGTCAATGTCGAGAATAGGCTTTGTTCAAAGCGTTTGGTGATGGCGAAATAGATCAACATGGCCGCCAATCCAATTGCCTGTAAGTAGATGATTACTGACGCTCCTGCCCCGTAGATGACTTCAAAGCGACCGATGTAGAAGGCCCAGACCAAACTGGCTAGGTAAAAGAGAAAGCTAAGGGTCCATTTCATGGGTTGAGCTTGGAATGGATTAATCGATGGGCAAACATAGAAAGGAGGCTCACTTTTTTAAGAAATGGATCTTATGCAAGAAGATGGCGGCGATCTCGGTACTCTTCAGTTTAGCCTTGTCCGCATTTGCTCCGGCAAAATGAGCATCCACCGTAGCGTGAAACAACGCGACCCACCGATCGAAATGGCGTTGTTCCAGCGGCATGTGCGCGTGGGGTGCAAAGGCGTTTCCTTGGTATTTGGGTTCGTCCAGGAGCAGGCTGTGCCAGAAATCATAGATGCGCGTCACGTGTTCATCCCAGCGACCGCTTTGCATGATCGGAATGAAAATGGGGCCCAAGAGCACGTCCTTGGTAGCCTTCGCGTAGAAAGCATCGACCAGCAATTCAATGTCCCCTCGTCCAGAAATGTCGTGCTTCGGCATGCGGCGAAGGTAGGCTCACCTGCCCGAAAAGTGTACGCACAATAAAGATCCAGACGAGCCGAAATCCATGCGTCGATTTCCTGAGTCGTAGAAACTACGAACAAGTGAAAAAGGTATGAATGCGAAGGCACGACGAAGTGCTTTCTCCCCGGACGGTGGAAAGCAGATTACAGGTATTCATTTGATTTTCAGCACGGTTTACTTCGTTCATTGGAAGAATCGACACGTTTAATGGCGCAATCGACACGTTCGGAAGATTGGTGGGTTTCCGCTAGTGTTCACGGAGGCGTTTTAGTCCTTATTTGCTTGAAACAAAAACCGTTAGCCATGAAAAACTTCACGCTAAGCCTTGCATTCCTTTTGGGATGCTCCTTTCTTTCTTTTTCGCAAGAAGAGGAGAAGTACAATGTCGAAAAGATCGTCGCTGCCGTCAATAGGAGCCTTGAAAATTCGGTGGCAGAGATCAACAGCTCCAACGTAACATTAACCGGTGCATCCATCACCCTGAAAACCACGGTAGAGAAAACCACGGACGGCTCGGTCAAGTTTTGGGTGATCAAAGGGGGAGGTTCGCAGACAAAGTCATCGTCGGGATCCATCACCTATGCCTTCAGTCCACCAGATGATATCGCGATGACGAAAGAATTGGCAGGGATCGACCCTATAAAAATCGAAGAAGGCTTGAAGAATTTAATCGTCGAGGCCGCCAAAAGCTATGCGCGGATGAAGAACAATCCCATTTCAGGATTGGCGGCAAAAAACATTGTAATCGAGCTGTCGTTTAGCGTGAAGAAGGCTGCCGAGGGAGGCATTGGCTTCGAATTGTTTGGAGTGGAAGCGGGGGCAGGCGCAGGCGTTTCTACAGCAAACGCACATAGCATCAAACTGAGCTTTGCTTCTTAATAAACCAACGCTTTAAATCGTTCAATGATGCCAAAGGAACTAGGAATACTCGTCCTCCACGGCATGGGGTCGCAGGCCACCGACTACGCCGAACCCATGATCAAAGAGGTAAAGCGTCGCCTCGGTGACAACGCTGCCCGCATTGCTTGGGAGCCCGTTTATTACGCAGATGTCGTGGAAGAAAGCGAACTGCGTTACTTGAGGGAAGTAAATGATCAAGGACTCGATTTCTGGTCGCTCAGAAAATTCATCGTGAAGGCCTTGGGTGATGCGGTAGCTTACCAGCAGCCACAGGGCGCTGAAAACGACGCCTATAGAAAGATCAACGAACGTGTCAACCACTCGATGCAGCGGTTGCGCGCAGCGTTGGGTGATCCTGACAAACCTTTGATTGTCATGGCCCATTCCTTGGGTTGCGTAGTGGCTTCCAATTACATCTGGGACGTGCAACGGGGCAAATGGCCAGATTTGGACGACTTTACATCGTTCAAAACACTCAACACCTTAGTCACCTTCGGTTCCAACCTTCCTCTGTTCTCATTTGCTTATGCAGAGCCGGTAGCGATCGCCTTGCCTGAAGGGGCGAAGTGGTATAATTATTACGACAAGGACGACGTACTGGGATTTCCACTGAAACCGATCAGCACGTCGTATGAACAAGCAGTAACCGCTGACATTCAAATCAACGTAGGCGGCATAGCCACTTCGTGGAATCCAGCTTCTCACACCGATTACTGGACAGACAATGACTTCACCAAGCCAGTGACCCGGCACATCGAGGCGGTGTTGCAGTCGCTTGGATAAACATGGTTAAATTGCCCACATGGAGACAAACTTGATCATCGGCCATACCACCTCAACTTCAGCAAAGATTTGGACGCGGGGTGATGGAAGCGCGGGTGGAATGCTTGAGGTACTGACCGATCAAGAACAAAGGCTAGGAGAATACCCCTTGGATTTTGATGGATTGAAGGCCAATTCCTGCACGGTGGAAGTGGTACACCTCGCTCCAGAAACGACGTATCGTGTGCGATTAAGAATCAAGGGAGAATTGGTAGGTTCCGGTCGATTCAAAACCTTTCCCAACACAGATTCAGACAACGGGTTCAGTTTCATGTTTTCGAGTTGCTTGCTGAACCGAGGATACGTTCCGTCGAAAGACAAAGTATTCCAGAATTTGCAGAAAATCAGCGAGGCAACGAAAGCGAGGTTCATGCTCCACTGCGGTGACCAGATCTACATAGACACCACTGACAAGAGTGCGCCTTCGCCTCCTTTGTTTGACCACTACCTTTCCGAGTACGAGAAAAATTGGTCATTGCCAGGCGCCGCGGAGTTTTTGGCGTCGAATGTCAACTACATGATCTTGGACGACCACGAGATTAAAAACGATTTTGACAACAGCACCCTCGGCCTAGAAAAGTACCGGACCTTGGGGCTAGACGCGTACGAGGCCTTTCAACACGACCACAATCCCGATACATCAGACAACGCCTATTTCTATTCCTTTCACTATGGGTCGGTTGCCTTTTTTGTGATGGATACCAGGGCAGAGCGAAACAGCGCCGAGGGCTACATGCTAAGCGATGCGCAGGAAAAGGCCTTCTTACATTGGCTCGACGCCAATGCCTCAAGATTGAAAGTTGTGGTTTCGGGTGTGCCCTTCATCATCCAAGTAAGCGAAAGGGTTCTTTCTCGGGAAGATCAATGGGGAGGAAAAGCATTTGCCGAACAGCGCAAAAAACTCAATGCGGCGATGCTGGAAAAGGGAGCAAGGAATCTTTTTTTCATCACCGGCGATGTGCACAGTGCAGTGCACTGGACTCAAGTACTCACCAATACAGCCACCAACGAAGAAGTCATGCACCATGAGTTCATGGCTGGTCCACTGGGACAAGTCAACGTAAATGGAAGATGGGCTTTTGTGCGGAAAGGAAAGCACACACACGTTCATGAAGCAGAAGGCGCATCCTGGCCAACCGAAGGGTACAGCTATGGCTACAAGCGAAAAAATATCTACCACAAGCAATTCAATGCGTGCGTGATCTGCATATCGTCCAGGCAAGATAAATACGAGATCAAAGCCACATGGTACGGCCTGCAAACCCCGCTAAACCGTAAGCATCCCAAGCAAGTAATGCAAAGCGAAATCAGCCTACCGAAACCCATGTAACCCAACAATGGTCACTTCGAGTGATCGCACAAGTCACAAGAAAGTATCACACAACCAACGCAACTGTCACTTCGAGTGATCACGCCAGTGGCATGAATGTATCGAGAAGCCATCACCCCCTCAAAGCAGAACCCTCAATCCATGCAACCTGCCTTAGGTATAAGAAGAAGAATTTATACAACATCCCAAGCTCCGAACCCGTAGTTTTCTATTTAAATCTATTATCTTGCTCGCCGCTTGAAATCACCACATCAAATGATCTTAAAATCCCTCGGAGTCAGCATCCTACTCCTGCTCGTTACTGTCGTAGGATATGCCCAAGGCAGCGTCATGTTGGCGACGGCTGAATCCGCCACGGTGATCATCGATGGCCAGGAAAAAGTGGTGCTGGAAGCCTACACGCCACATCGCGTGGAGCTCACTGCTGGGGAGCATACCTTGCACGCGGTTTCGAGCCACGGCGTTGCATTAGATCGAAGCTTTACGGTGGTTGAAGGCAAGCAACAGCTCATCCAGATCGAATTTCCGGCCTACGTTCCGCCGCCTCCGAAAAAGAAGGCAGTCCTCGACCCGATAGTGGTGACGGCCACGCGGATAGAAGCGCAATCGTTCGTGCCGTTCAACGTAGGTTCATCCCGCACGTTCAAAGAAGTATCTGAGGCCTATTTCACCTTTTCACGAGGAGATACCGTCCTCATCGACGTTGCGTCTGAAACCAAGGACGGAACCTTTTTCGTGGAGCTAATCCGCTACACCGACTGGACACCCGTCGCCTTCAAAGAAGTGCGCGGTAGTGAGAGAGGCATCAAGGTACCGATCGAGCGCACAGAGATATTCATCTTACGTATTGGCTCTACCACAGGGAAAGACCAGATGGTCAAACTCAACGTGAAGCGCATCCCGGCCGCGCCGTCTACCAAGGACTTCATAACCCACACGGAGAAGTATTCGTTGTTTGAACTGGTTCCGCTGCTAGAGCCCACCAAAATGACGGTCAACAGCACCTCCCACGAAAAATGGCAGGGTGGAAAGAATGAAACCAGCATTCCGCTCGACATCACGCCCGACATCATGGAATGGTACTACACCGTGGCCATCGATAAGGATGAGGTAGTCGCCAACCAGACCTTAGGTCAGTTTTCTCTGATGCAAGACCTCCAAGCTGCGATCGGTGACAAGAAAGCCATGACCCGAGCAGAAGCCAAGCACTTCAACATCGACATGAAGTCGATCAAGCAACCCAAGGGCACCACCACCGCCGACGTGTATTTGCTCACGTATGAAAACGCCCAAAAATTCGCCGCCGAAGAACTCTTTGTCTACATCAAAGAAGGCACTCGAGAGGCGATCTCTTCTGCCAAGATCAAAGTAACCTGCTGCACAGGAGGCCATTTCTACCTGGGCATCCGAAACAAGGACGTCTACCAAGGAGTGCACGTAGTAGTAGAAGCCGTAGGAGTGAGGAAGGGCTTGTTTTTGGCTCGGCCCGTGGATCGGGAGTGAAGTGGGGGTACCTAGGGGCTAGGGGCTAGGCGCTAGGGGTGGCTTCTCGATACAATCGCGCAAGGTCTTTGCAAATCTGGACGAGTCAAGTGCGATCACTCGAAGTGACAGCTTTGGAGGGCGCGACTCCCAAACCGCATGTCAGTTCGAGTGATTACGCCGAAGGCGCGGATGTATCGAGAACAACCATCACTTCCCGGCTACCAACAATCATAAAAACCGAATCGACAAGGAAAGCCCGACCGGCCTTGGAAAGATTCCGTGTTCTGATCAAAGCGAAGCCTTAGTGACACCGGGAAGCTGCGTAACGGAGTGGAGCAGATCACCCGTTGGAACTTAGGCTTCGGGAAGAGCAGGTTGCGGAATGTTTCCACAGCCTTGACTCCCTGCCTGCCGGCAGGCAGGTTTGTTTCTTTTGGGTCAAGCCAAAAGAAAGTACGACACTACAGAAATGGAAGAATTTAGGTAAGACCTAAAATGTCGATTTCGAAAACCCCAACAGACCCCGAACCAAGTTCGAGGACCACGTTCACCCCTCACTCTAAATCTCAATCCAAGCCTGACCTTCCGAGCTAAGCTCGGCAGCGGTGGAAGTTTTCATAAGCCGTCATCAAACTTAAGTTTCGCGAGATCACCAGCCTTGCTGTGCTCCGATTTTTTTCTTCGATTATGAGGAAAGAAAGTAATGAATCCCTAAAAGAGGAAAGTCGAGCTCAGTGAGCGAAGCGAGCTAATCCCCATCTGCGAAGCAGCACCCCAAAAAACCCTAGCCCCCAGCCCCTAGCCCCTCACCCAAACCCTAGCGCCTAGCCCCTAGCCCCTAGCCCCTCACCCAAACCTAGACCCTCATCGAAATCCTCCGAACAAACCCTTTTCTTTGTCAGTCAAACAAATCATAGGATAACCCATCCCCCTCAACCCCATGCTCAGTAAATCTAAATTCATCGGCGGACTCCAATGCGAGAAGCGATTGTGGCTGGAAAAGCACCAACCCGACCTGCGCGACCCGCTTTCGGATGCGCAGCAGGCATTGTTTTCCCAGGGCACGCGGGTGGGCGAGTTGGCCCAAAGCCTTTTTCCCGGCGGGGTAGATTGCACCCCTGATTTCACGCGAGCGGATCGGAAAGGGATCACCATTGGACTCAACATGACCAAAGAAGCCGTACGCAACGGAGCCGATGTAATCTACGAGGCGGCCTTTGTAGCCAACGGCGTGTATGCCGCCATGGATATCTTGGTGCGCGAAGGAAAGAAGTGGCGCGCCATTGAAGTGAAGAGTTCCACCGGGGTCAAGGGCTACCACATCTACGACGTGGCGCTGCAGTACTATGTCCTCACCCAGGCGGGCATTGATCTGGTAGACATCGAATTGATGCACATCAACAACGAGTACGTGCGCCAGGGCGATTTGGACGTGAGCCGATTGTTTAACCGCGCGTCGCTGCTCGAAGAAGTGCGGCCGCTGCAGTCGGAGATACCAGACAAACTGCGGATTTTCTTGGATTTGCTCGAGCAGGACACCGCCCCCGAAATCGGCATTGGTCCGCATTGCGGCGAACCGTTTGAATGTCCCTTCAAATGCCATTGCTGGGAGCATGTTCCTAACCAAAGCGTTTTCAATCTCACGCGGATCGGCAGCAATGCATGGAAGATGTATGAGGAAGGACTACTCGCCATTGAAGATGTACCGGAAGACTACACCCTCACCAACAAGCAACGAAACCAAGTGGCAGGCGTACAAAAAGACAAGGAAGTCTTCAACGCTGAGGCAATTGCTGAGTTCCTGGGCGAGTGGAAATTTCCGTTGTACTTCTTCGACTTCGAGACCATCGGTCCGGCCGTGCCGTTGTACGACAAATCGCGCCCGTACGAGCATTTGCCTTTTCAGTACAGTTTGCACATCCTCTCCAAACCAGACGCCGAGCTAACCCACGTCGAGTTCCTGGCCGATCCAGAGGCCGGAGACCCAAGGCAAGCCTTGATCACCCAAATGCTCAGCGACCTCAAGAAGCGCGGCTCCATCGTCACCTACAACATGAGCTTCGAGAAGGGAAAGATCACTGCCCTAGCCGATGCTTTTCCCGAACACAAAGACGCCTTGTTGGCCCTCAATAAAAGGATAGTTGACCTCTTGATTCCCTTCCGCAATCAATGGTGCTACCAACCCAGCATGAACGGCTCGGCGAGCATCAAAGCCGTCCTCCCAGCCCTTACCAGCCTGAGCTACAAAGACCTAGAGATCCAAGAAGGAGGCACAGCAAGCGACGTGTGGCAGGCCATGGCAGAGCGCAAGTTCGCCGGGGAACCCAAGGCGAAGATGGAAGCCCTGAGGAAGTATTGTGAGCGGGATACCTTGGCGATGGTGGAGATTTATAAGGTGCTAGGGGCTAGGGGCTAGGGGCTAGGGGCTAGGTGCTAGTTGCTAGGGGCTAGGGGCTAGGGGCTTGGAGCTAGGGGTGTAGAAAGATTGAAGATGAAAGATTAGGGGGAGCTTCGAGCATATATTCTCAATGTCGATTACAAAAACCCCAACAGACCCCGAACCAAGTTCGGGGTTAACGTTCACCCCCCACGCCAAATCTCAATTAAAACCCGACCTGCCGAGCTAAGCTCGGCAGCCGTTGAAGTTCACGCACACCGCCACTAAAAGAAGATCTCAAAATGTAGTAATAAGAGCAAAACTGGTGGTTTTCCGCTATTGCGTATTGGTTTCAAGTGTTGCATGTTTGTGCTGCACCTATAGGTTGATTATGAGAATCTCATGTTTGCGAATCGGGACGTTGCCAATTTTTCTTCTGCTTGCTTTTTTAGCAATTGATCTAGGATTACGAGCGCAACCAGGGTTTGATCACAGAAGGCTAGCAAGTTATGAGCGCGCAGCGAATTTCCAGCCTGGAACCTGGCAATGGGGAGGTGCGTTACGTGGGACGGTAATTTTCACCTCCAACAGTTTTTTCAATTCTTTTCGGCTGAATGTAGTCGGAGGCGTTTCGAAATGGATTCGTGTGCAAACCGATCCTGTTGGCGAGTTTACGGTAGATGCGATGCCAACGTATCACCTTGATGTGGAGCTTTATCGCGGTGGAATGGGAGCTAGCTCCGCGTCCGATATTCGAGACAATCTCATCCTTGAAATTCATCATTCCCTCGCATCAAATATTCAACTTGGAGGGAACGAGTACGATTGGGTAAAACCCCTCTTCCACAATGACTACAGTCATGCTACGCCCCTTTTAAATCCATACCATAATTCGCTTGGGTTGGGCGTGATTTTCTCTTGGACCAGCCATGGTCACAGTCAGCGACGAGGCATGTTGGTCGGCTCGTTTGGAAGAACGACATTTTCGTACATCAATGATGGAGCGCCACCGCTTAACATGTGGTTTTGGAATTTGGGAGATGGATATGATCGATACCACACCGGTGGAGGCTTTATTACCGTTGAGCATCCCGAGTGGAATAAGCGATATGCTTACGCCTTTCAGAAGTATACAGGACACGGACAAGATGAGTTCGAGCTAGGGATACACTTGGGTCTGGACTATACGCCTTATAAAGATGAAGCCGAGCTTTTGTACAATAAGTCCCTCGTTGAGTTTTCGGTGATTGACCTCTCAAGTGGGTTTGAATTTGCGTACGGGTTTCTGGACAGGCCGTTCATTGACATTCAAAATTACATCCACGTAGGTTTGGATCAATCGCTTCATCCTGCAGTGCTTGGAAGACGAAGCATGTTCAGGGTCTCCTATCAATACTCCAATGCTTTGCTGAGATGAGAAGAATTAGCCAGCTCATATTGATCGTACTCGTCACGTCTTGTGCCAGTTATAGGGGAGTGTCTGATAGGACATTTGACAATGAAAACGGTGTTGCTTACAAGGCTTACAATTGGGATGAAGTAGAGTTGTATACCATGCGAACCGTCATGGAGTATGAGATCCTGGGCGGTGACCTTGCGGTAAGGGTATTTAAAACGCAGCCTATCTTCAAGTCAGATGAGACGAGGCTCGATCAAAGCGTAGTTGGTGAACATACCTTGGCCTTGCTTCCAGATGGTCTGGCCATTTACATTACGCCACGGTTCTTTTTAAAGTTCGCGGATATGAACAAGCGGTTTCAAGGATTCGATACTACCTACGTATCCAACTTCGAGTCACTTCAAATGGGGAGCTACAAGCAAAGGGGCGAGGAATACGAGATCACCTTCTGGGACGAAAAGGGTAGGGCTGAGATGGTTTTCATAGCGGAAATGTCCGATGGCGAGCATGAACTGTGCATCAAAGAGGTCAAAAGCGATGTGCTTTACAGGGGAAAGCAAGACCTCCAAGCTCCGATGCAGAGCATTGTGATTGATGAAGTGTTCTCTGAGAATTTTAGTTTGGATTTTCAAAAGACATCCGATCGAATGCACGTGATTGGTAAGGGACCAGAACTCGCTACGTGGTGGCTCAGGCCTTTTAGAGGAAGTGGAGATCAAATAAAGCTGAAGCAGATTGTATTCGTCAAAAAGGAATCCGACGAGAAGGTAAGGAGTTTGGTTACGGCCATTTCTAAACGAAAGGTCACAGAGATTAAAGGAATCTACCTTGTTGCAGAGACAGAGGATCCTAAAAAGCGGTTATACAAATACCGAAATGGCAAAATCATCCGGAAACACCTTCGCCTTTCAAGCCCGACCAACCAAAAGAGGTAGGCAATCCAAATACGCGGCTACACGCGAAGCCTTTCAATGCACAAGGCCTTAACGGTACTTCATGCCCTCAAGGGATCCACTGCACATTTCTGCTGATTGAAAAGCTTCGGAAGATACGGTTTGGCTCGCATGGACCTCCCTTTCTTTGACGTCCACCCCATAGGCATCGGGACTCGCTGTCAGCGATCGAAAGATTTTGCTAACACCAGAAAAATGGTCGATGTGCGTATGGGTTTACAGCTCGAATTTTGTAATGCCCGCGTGGTCCAATTTATGCTTCCAAAGTGAGTGCTTTTCGGAGCGCAGTGTTCTACCCTCTTTTCTCCTTTTGTTGAAGAACACGTCATTTATTTGAATACCATCTGGCATATCAGCGTATTCTGACTTTCTTTCAAACGACATAGGATGCGCCACTACCTCGTACGAATAGTCTTTGTTGTCTTCTGGGCCTTTGGCTTCGATGAATTTTATGATCTTATTAAAATAGGAAGGTTCACCTTGGAGGTACAATTGGGTCACGAAGAAATCCGTAGAGCGCACTTCATTGTTCGAGCGATCCATATCAAATGCCTTCCGTTGATTTCGTAACATCCAACTCCTAATGCGATTACTCCCGGGGGTTGGTGATGCAAGCATCTGCCTGAGTTGTTTTCTTGTAAGCAAGTATTGTTCGAATTTGACCCATTTTTTGATGTCTTCATATCCCGTCAGATCTGCATCATAGTTTATAATGGACGGGCACCGAATGGCAAGGTTATCCAACTCCTTACATGCCTCTTTCAGGATCCGGTACATTTTAGGATGCCCTGAAAACACGCCACTATGTGAACTTACATGCGTAGGTTTACTACCTGCATAGGATCTGAAGGCATCGTATTGCGCTTTGATTTCCTTTTTAAGAGCGTTGTGATGAGAAGAAATCCTCGTAATATTTAACAGGATGCCTGCAGCGGACTTGTGCTTGAAATTGGATCCTTCCTTCGAGTACCGACCATGAATTTTTGAAATAGCACTCAGGTACTTAGTTCCTTCAGACGTCTCAGTGTCACGGTACATGGGCTTTCCTACGTTTAAATTCAAATGCAGCCCTAGCTTCAATGTGCCATCTGCAAGCCGCGCTTTTACATCATCTCTTTGGATCAGCGCTTTGATTCTCGCTTCAGAAGATGCATGCGTTACGATGATATCAATGCAGTCTAAGTTTTCAAGGCATTCGAGGATCCCATTGTCGATGGTGTCATGCACCCCGTAATCATCCGCGGTTACGAGCAGTTGGCGAACCGGTTTGCTTTGGTCAGGATAAGGCATGGAGCTGCATTTTGATCTCTAGTTCCTCTAACTTTTCTTCAATAGGTTCAACCTCTGCTTCCAGGAGCGCAAGTTGTTCTTTGATCTCGTCAATTTCTTTTTTGTCTTGTTCGTTTTTGATTTCTTTCAATTGCAACGGAACATACTTCTCATTGAGTTCGGCTTCTTTGGCCGATAATCTGATGAGCTTTCGGGATAAAAGGTGATAGTCGAGCTCGTTTTTGGCTTCTTCCTTTTTCCGTTCTTTCTCGGCAGTGCGCTGTTCTTTCTCCTCTTCTTCTAGGTAGCGCATTTCCGCTTCAAAGCGCTTGCTCTTCAAGCCGTTGAATAATGAAGCAGCTGTGGTAGTAGCGTTGGAAAGCGTGGAAGCGAGGTCGAAGGCCGGGTTCGCGCTCAACTCAAAGTAATTCTTAGCCTCTTTGTCCACGACGGATCTAGAATCCTTGATGCCTTTTGTTAGTGCATCCTGAAGCTCCTCGGTCACATAGTGGTGGTCTTTGTCATTTTTGACTTGGTCGTCATCGATCCATCGATGATCTTCCACCAAGTTGTAGGTGATGTTCATCAGATCCACCTTAGCTTGTAGGAACTGCGCCCTGAATTTGCGCTTCTCTATCCAGGAGCTGATCACCTTGTGAAAACCCAGCACGGCGGCGCTTAAGGCTATGATCATACTCTCCGTGGACCGCAGTATCTGTATACCTCCTATTTCGATGTTTTTGGCGGTACTATCCGTAAAGACGAAAATTGCAATGGGGATACCGATCACAAGCAAAATGGAAAGAACGGAATAGGCATCGCGCCAATTGTTTTCATTCTTAATCTTCTTTTCGTAATAGTAAATGTTACGGATGTTGGTATCACAAAAGGCCAACATGAGATTGGTGTGGCGCTTCCCGATCTTATTGCTAAGGTTCAGGTTGTCACGGAGATCTTCAAATGAAGTCTCTTGGTTGTAGT
>JAVKEP010000096.1:0-5872 GCA_040221375.1 Cryomorphaceae bacterium | reverse complement strand
CCTGAAAGCCTGAGTGATGCCCGTGCTGTCATATGCGTTCAATTCTTACCTTGCAGCAAAGCTGTCAACTTATGGTCAAGTCTGGATTTTGTAATGCAATTGTCTGCGTTTCGTTTATATGTCTCCATGGACGAGCTTGGGGTCAAGACACCGTTGAACAAGTGATTTACCCCATTGAGATTGAGGCACAAACTTGGCAGCTGACCAACCTTGCTGTGACGTCTTTTTCAAATGGAGACGAAATACCACAAGCGGTGTCGGCAGAGGAGTGGAAAATCGCAGCTAAGGAAGAGAAGCCGGCGTGGTGCTATTTCGAAAACAGGAAAGATTACGGCGATAAATACGGCATACTTTACAATTGGTACGCAGTGAATGATGAGCGTGGTCTTGCGCCAAAAGGCTGGTGGGTTCCTACTAAGATTGATTTTGATTCTTTGTGCAGTGCAATCGGCTGCGAGGATGTTCCGGTTAAAATGAAAGCCAAAGGGGAGTGGATTCGAAACGAAGGCATCACGAACGAATCTGGTTTTGCAGGATTGCCAGCGGGATCTAGAACACCAAACGGTGAATTCATTAACGGCGGAGTATTGGACCCGCTTTTGTCAAATGGCCTGGAATCCACAGCCTGGTGGACGAGAGATCAAAGCAACAAGTTAAAAGCATATGCCTACGTCTTGTCTCACACCGGGACATGGGGAATTGTCGACGTGAAAAAAGGCTACGGCTATTCGGTTCGCCTGCTCAAATCCAAGCACTGAATTGAAGAGTGATTCACTTCTAAAATGACAATAAAAAAGGGCGCACTGAGTGCACCCTTTCCTCCATCCGAAGCACGCGCACGATTACGCAGCCGCTTCTTTCTTTCCAAGAAGGACCATTTCATTGGCCACGACTTCAGTGATGTAGCGTTTTTCGCCTTCTTCGGTCTCCCAAGATCGACTCACCAACTTTCCTTCTACAGCGATTTCTTGCCCCTTCTTTAGGTACTTTTCAGCGATCTCCGCTACTTTCCCCCACATCACAACGTTGTGCCATTGCGTGTCTTGGACTTTCTCGCCCTTGTTGTTATTGTAACTTTCGTTGGTAGCGATTGAGAAACGCGCCATTTTGCGGTTTTTCTCAAAAGACTTTACTTCAGGGTCCATTCCCAAGTGTCCGATTAGCTGAACTCGATTTCTTAATGCGTTCATGATTGCTTATTAAAATGAATGATGTATTGAATTTCACCGTCCTTCATCACACTCCACCCTTTGATGGGTATGCATCCTGTTGTGTGGCTGTTTGCCGTTTCAATTACTTCTTGTGAGCTCCTGTTGAGGTGGAGTGATCAAAAGAACGATGGGGCAAACCAACAACGTATCGGATAGTCAAGTCGGTTGATAAGCGTTTACAATCGAAAACAAGTGTTTGTAAGCACTTGCTCCCGGCTAGCACCGCACAGTGGAACTCGAGTCCGTAGGATTGGAAATCAATTCACCCGCACCAAGGTGATGTCGAAAATTAGAACGGAGTTAGGAGGGATGGATCCAGCACGCTGGCTGCCATACCCCAGGTGTGAAGGAATCAGCAAGGTTCCAGATCCTCCAGGTTTGAAATAAGGAATTCCTTCCTGCCATCCTTGGATGACTTGACTCAACGGAAACACAGCTGGGTCTACGCCTGTAAGGTCAAATACTTCTTGATTGGGTAAGTATCCGCGATAGTAAACGGCCACTTCATCGTTTATGGTAGGGTGGTTGCCCGAACCTTCCTCGTCGATGACAACGTACAAACCTGTGCCTGTGGCAGTCGCATCTAGGCTGTTGTCGGAGATGTAAGATTGAATAATCTCCTCATCCTTCTCCTGTTGCGAAGGTCCATCGTCTTTTTTACAGCCAGAATGAAGACTCGTGAATAGGACGAACGTAGCCATGGCGAGGATCTTAAGTACATTTTTCATGGCCACGAATATAAATACACTTGACCTCCATGAATTATTCTCCACATTCGCAGTTCAATATTTAATGATATGAGCAACCCTAAATGTTACTTTGATGTGTCTGCAGATGGCGAAAAGCTAGGACGCATTGTATTTGAACTCCGCGCAGATGCGGTTCCTAAAACAGCCGAGAATTTTAGAGCCCTTTGTACTGGAGAAAAAGGAATGGGCTACAAAGGCAGCTCATTTCATCGAGTGATTCCTGATTTTATGTTGCAAGGCGGAGACTTTACCAACCACAATGGCACGGGAGGAATGTCGATTTATGGGGAGCGCTTTCCCGATGAGAATTTCGATTTGAAGCATACGGGCCCAGGGATCTTATCCATGGCCAATGCAGGACCCAACACGAACGGCAGCCAGTTTTTTATCTGTACGATTCCGACGGATTGGTTGGACGGGGCTCACGTAGTGTTTGGCCAAGTGACAGAAGGACTGGACATTGTCAAGCAAATCGAGTCCTTTGGTTCCAGAAGCGGTCAGACGTCAAAGAAAATTGTGATAGAAGACTGCGGTGAGCTGAAAGATTAAAACGGAAAGAAGACCGGGATCAGCAGTGTGCTAAGCAACCAAAAGAGGAGGTTAATCCATATTCCAACCTTCAAGAAGTCGCGAAATCGGTATCCTCCTGCGGAGTAGATCATCGTATTCGTTTGGTAACCTATGGGTGTCATGAAACTGGCGGAGGCGGCAAACATCACGGCCATTAGGAAAGGAACCGGCGATACATCCAATTGATGGGCCGTCGCGATTGCAATGGGTGCAATAAGCGCAGCCGTTGCATTGTTGCTCATTGTTTCAGTGAGCAGACTAGTCAATAGGTAGATGCCAGAAAGTATGGCGATGGGCCCGAAGGAATGAAGGTTGTCCACGATGGTCATCGCTATCATATGGGCCAAACCAGAATTTTCCATGGCAACCCCGAGGCTCAATGCACCTGCAAGGAGGAATACAATAGGCCATTGGATGCTACGATAAACCTCTTTCATGTTGAGGCAGCCAGTGATTACGAGCAAGCATACGCCAAGCATGGTGCTAATCACGATGGGAAGAAGACCGGTGGAGGCGGTGACCAAAACGCCGAGAATGATGGAGATCACTATGGCAAAGCTTTTACGATCGAAGCTGAGAATACCTTCTTCACTGAGAATAATGAAGGGAATGTTCTGGTCTCTGGCATTGCTTCTCCACTGCTCAAGAAAATGCGTTTTCATTTCTACGAGAATCACGTCGCCCGAACGCAGACGCACATCTTGTAATAGGTCGTGCATTACGTCTTCTCTGTGCCGGATGGCCAATGGAGCCGCCCTATACCTTCTTCTGAAGTCAAATTCGCGCAGCGTTTTTCCTTCAAGCGCTGAATTCGTGGGTATCACCAATTCCACGAACGAATTCTTATCATCGCCTTCATCGGTTTCGAGGTCGTCTGCGAAAGGCATTACTCTTACCTTGAGTTGATCCTTAAGCTGCTTCATTTTCGCGACGTTGCATTTCACTTTTAAAATATCGCCTGCTAAGAGCCGCGTGTCGCCTTGGGGTAGATTCATGACCGTACTTCCTCTGCGGAGTTCTAAAATTTCCATCTCAAGCAACTTGACAAGCGGGGAGGAGAGGATGGATTTATTGGCCAAGTCTGAATCGGGAAGTATCTCAATTTCAGCCAAATAATCGATCAGACTTTCTTCTAATTCGGCTTCATTGCTCTCTACACGGGTTGGAAGCAATCGCTGCCCGATGAATATCATAAAAAGCGATCCGACCACCACAAACACCAATCCCATCGGTGCGAAGTCGAACATACCAAACGGATCCAAACCGTTTTGCTCAGCGATACCGCTTACCAAGATGTTGGTCGATGTCCCGATCAGGGTGCAAGTCCCGCCAAATATGGAAGCGTAGCTAATAGGAATCAATAACTTACTCGCAGCTCGGTTGGTGTTCTTGGCAATCTGTATCGTAACGGGAATCATCACAGCTACTACAGGGGTGTTATTGATAAAAGCGCTCACTCCGCTGACCATTAGCATGAGCAAAACCACGCCACGTTGGTAGTGATTCTTGAACGTCTTCGTCAATTGACCAGCCACGTATTGCAGTGAACCCGTTTTCAAAATCGCACCTGAAATCACAAACATGAATGCAACCGTCATTGTTGCTGGGTTGCTGAAACCAAGCATGCCTTCGGCCGGCGATATGACACCGGTTGTTACCAAGGCTCCGATGATCAACAAGGCGATGAGGTCCACAGAGAGCTTTTCGGTAATAAAAAGGATCACGGCTCCTATGATCACCGCAAGGGTGATGTACATGTCTATGTGCACTGATTCAAGCATTCGATACGTGAAAGAGATCGGTTTGCGAACCTAAGTATGACTGGGCTGGTATGGAGAAGCCAAAACGCATTTTTCTATTCAAAACTAGCAGGAAGTACAAAATTAAATATATTAAGTCTATAAGCTTACTAGAGTATTATCTTTTCTTGCCGCTGAGGTTTTGCTCTGTCTGAATGATGTGGGCTAGGGTAGCGGCCTTAAGCCGTTCGACGGTTTCATTTCTAACGAGTAAAAAAGTTTCCCTGATTCCGCATGTCTCTTCGTCCTTGCACTCCTCACACCGTTCGTAGTATTTGTACGTCACACAAGGCAAAAGGGCAATTGCCCCATCGAATAAGCGCATCACATCCGCCATGTTCACATCAGCTGGGTCCTTGATCAAGTAGTATCCGCCACCTTTCCCCTTTTTACTCGCCAAAACACCGTCGCGTTTCAAGTCGAGTAGGATGGCTTCAAGAAATTTTTGAGGTATGTGTTCAGCCTCTGCAATACGGGAGATCAATACGGGTCCGTCGTTCCCGTGTTTTGCCAAGTGAACCAACGCAACCATCGCATATTTAGCCTTTTTCGAGAGCATGGACGGCTAAGATAGTCTACTTTCTTGATAGAGTACACTGAAACGGCTGAAGTCGCCGACAAATGCTAGTTGATGTCTTCTTTGCGCTCCAGCTTGGTGATGTTTTCCTTCAAGAGGTTTCGATTGATATCGTCCGGACAATTCTTCTCCGCCTTTTTTAAGTAGGTCAATGCCTTCGCATACTCTCCTTTTGCCGAGTATCCTCTTGCCAGGCCATAGTTTACCGGCCATGTGTTTGGGTTCTGTTTGGCGTTAGCTTGAAAGATTTTCAATGCGTCGTCTTCTCGGCCCTCGGTAATCAATTGCCTTCCGTAGCCATGCAGTTGAAAGACGGATGCCAACGGCAAAGCCTTCTCCATTTCTGTATCTGCCTCTTCAATTTTACCCAAGGCCCTCAGCGCATCGGATTTAACGCGAAGCGTCGCGAATTGCGGATTCATGTTGGCCGCCGTTGTCGCCCACCCCAGTGCCTCTTCGAGGTTGGTGTTGTTTTGAACACACCAATTGGCTGCTTCTAAAAGTCCTAGATACGAAAAGCGTGCAGTGCCGCGTAGGTCGTTCCTCAATGGTTCAACAACCGTGGCATTCAAATCCACTTCGATTTCGAACGGGATCGACTTTGTTTCCCAGTTCAGCGCACAGTACGCACTGTTTTTTGTAAAGTCATCAAACGCGTATTCGAGGTATTCGGTGAATGTGTGTTCCTGCCAAGATGTACTTGCACGCGCCACCACTTCTTTTTCATCATAGAAATAGGATCCCCAACTGTCCTTATTGGAACAAAGAATGATTTCGACCGCACCTGTTTCTTCAATGACCATGAACAGGCCATACGAGCCGGCCTCTACGGGAGTACCATTTAGCTTGACAGGAGTAGAAAAGGAAATGACCGTGTTTTCATCTGCACCCGCTCTCCATGGTGCAGAAGTGGCAGTTCCCCAGCCAGGATTGCTCATGCCGTAAGGGACGATTGAACCCCAAATG
>JAVKEP010000095.1:0-25203 GCA_040221375.1 Cryomorphaceae bacterium | reverse complement strand
AGCGGCGCATTTTTGTTGGTCGACCGCAACAAGCAGATACGAGGCATCTACGACGGTACGAATCAACAAGAAGTGGATGGGCTCATCGAAGACATCCAATTCTTATTGCATGAATAGATCTTCCATCCTGGTTCTCGGACTCATCGGCTTGGCGATTGCGTGCGACTATAAACCGCGCAACCAAGGCAAGGTTTTGTACGAACGAAAATGCCAAAGCTGTCATATGGAGAGCGGGCAGGGCTTGAGGCAATTGATTCCGCCCGTGGCCAATGCAGATTATGTGGTGCAGAACAAAGAAAAACTGGCGTGCATCATCCGCTACGGTATGTCAGGGCCCATCACGGTAAACGGCATTGAGTACGAAGGTGAAATGGCTGGAGATCAGCAGTTGACCGAGGTTGAAATCAATAACCTGATCCACTACATCCTTGTAGACTTAAATCAGCAGTCGGAGCCGTTTGTCATCAGCGAGGTAAAGAAACAACTCGAAGGCTGTGTTCCGCGCTGATCAATACAATCAACGCTCAGGGGTCGGCTGCAGCTTCAGTTTGATGATGCCCACCTTGTCAAACAACTTGATCGCGATGTAAACCGGATCGATCTCGTGCCAGCGGACGCCACCAAAATTGGCCCGTGCTCCGTATTTGTGGTGGTTGTTGTGGTAACTCTCACCGAGCATTAAGAAATCGAACGGAAGGAAGTTCATCGACGTGTCTTTCATCTCAAAATTTCGGTAACCGACCTTGTGAGCCAACCAGTTGATGATGGCACCGTGAAATGGACCCATAATGAAGTGAATGGGGAGGAGCAAAAACATCCACCATTGCGTAGCGAAGGTTACATAAAACCAGATGTAGAAAAGGCCCCATAAAATGCGAACGAACCAATTGTCGGCAACGCGTTCCAATGCAGGCCAGTTCGGAAGGTCTTTTTTCCACTTGTCTTCAACTTCAATACGTCCTTTATGGATGTCAGAATAGATGGTCTTGGTGCGCCACATCATGGCAAAGACGTTCTTGTCGTATTTCGGTGAATGCGGGTCCAACTCGGTATCGGCGTAGGCGTGGTGCATTCGGTGAAGAATTGCGTAGGTGTTGGCACTCAGGTAACTCGAGCCTTGAAAGACGAAGGAGAGTACTTGAAAAACCTTCTCCCATCCTTTGCCCATGGTAAACATTTGGTGCGCTGCATAGCGGTGGTGAAAAAAGGTCTGCGTAAACAGCGAAAGGTACCAGTGTGCAGCGAAGAAAATGAGGATGATCATAGAAAACGATAAGATGGTAACAGGGAAGAATCGGCTTTAAAAACGAAACCGCTTCTTTGAAATGCAAATATACTTCTTCTTGATTTTAGCATCGGCGTAGTTTAGGCTCTTTTATCCGAACTGCGCTATAACTTCGACGTAGCGCCTTGGATTTTCTCGGTGCGTTTAATACGGGTAGAGTAAAATGGTCTACTTGGCTTCTAGAACCGCGATCAGCTCCTTGATTTCATTCACGCGCTTCTCGTTGCCGAGCTTGGTGTAGCTGTGCTCAAGGTTGCTAAGCGCCCTGCGGATGATGGCAGCATTGGTAGCGGGTTGGTAAAAGCTTTCGCGGGGTTCCAGCTTTAGTTGTTCCAAGAAATGCTCGATTTCCATTCGACTGAATACGGTTCCCTTGCTGAATGGATTGACGTAGAAGAGAACATCCGTTTTGTAGATGTCGTTGGTCTTGTACAGACTGAAACGATCAAGGTAGGCCAAGATGAAATGGTGGGGAAGATTGACGCCGTAGATCGGAAGGTCCAGGTTTTGTGCGATGATCGAGTAGATCAAACTCAGGCTGAGTGGATTTCCTTTCTTCGTTTCCAGTACAACGCTCAAGAATGAGTTTTTCGGCGAGTGATAGTCGCTGGTATTGCCACTGAAACCGTACAGTTCGAAGAGAATGTGGTTGATCACCTTCACCTGCTCAAAGGCCGTCAAGTTAGTATTGAGTTCAATCCAAATGTCTTGTTGGATCTGTTCTAATGACTTCAGGAGCTTCTCTTCGTCGAAATCTGGGTATTGGTACCGGTTGATGATAATGACGCCGTCGAGCAGGCTGTTGCCTTCGTCGCTGGCCCACTGTCCGAGGCTGGCTTTCAACGCGTCGAACTGTATTTCGTGGATCAATTCTTCGATGCGCTCTTGAAAGACCATGCCAAAAAGATTGGACTCCCAAGCGTCTTCAAGGTCGGGAATCACATCGGCACCAAAGGCCATCAATTGCACCTTGACGTGGCTGTAAACAGATTCGTCAGGGTCGTCTAAGAGGTGGATCAGCGCAGTTATGTCAGGACCGTTCTTCATTGATGCTCAAAATTACGGGGGTAGGGTGCCCGGAAGATTTGGCTTTTAGAGAGCTATCAACACTGCGTTTGTGAATAGCGCCTCAGTCGGAAGCTAAGCTATCCAGTACATTGGTGATCAACGCGCGCATGGCCGGCTGGTAATCCTTGCTGAATTGCATCGCCTTGCGATTGGCGACCACAATGCAGAGGCAGAGGCAGTCATGGCCGAGGGCGCCGCCCAATGCAAAGAGCGCCGAACTCTCCATTTCGTAATTCTCTATCCGCGCTCCGTGCGTCTCGAACTTGCTTATTTCTTCATTGAAATGCGGAAAGGCGAGCGGCAAGCGGAGTGAACGTCCTTGGGGACCAAAAAAACCATTCGCCGTCAACGTAATGCCCCGCTTGCCCAAATGCTGAAACTTCGAGAGCAAGGCCTCGCTAGCACGGGCTACGTAAGGTGGGTTCATGCGCATGTCATCGCCTAAAAAGGCCTCTAACGACATCCGAATGCGTTCTTCATCGGCATGTTCAGCGATGTCGTAGAAATGACGGACGCCGTCTAAACCGATCGACCATTGTGAGATGACTGTACTGTTTACTTCCAAATCTTTTTGCAGGGCTCCGCAAGTTCCGATTCGGATCAAATTCAGCGAAGAAGGGTTAGGGAGAGGTGTACGGGATTCCAGGTCGAAATTGACCGCAGCATCGAGTTCATTTACGACGATGTCTATGTTGTCCGTTCCGATTCCCGTGGCCAAGGCAGTGATGCGCTTTCCCTTGTACGTACCCGTATGCGTAACAAATTCACGGTTGGTGATTCGGTGTTCTACCGTGTCAAAGAGATCGCTGATCATCGCTACGCGACCCGGGTCGCCCACCAGGATTACATCGTCTGCGATGTGCGCTCGTTTAAGCTTCAAATGATAGACACTGCCATCGGCATTTAGGACCAGTTCTGTTTCTTTAGAATGCATCGTTGAAAAAATCGGTTTCCAAACCTAGGACATTTAAATAGTTTTATGCCCTGTGAAAGCACGCATCATTACCATAGGAGATGAGATACTCATCGGACAGATCGTCGATACCAATTCTGCATGGCTTGCGAAGGAACTGCACCAGCTTGGAATTGGCATTGAACGCATTGAAAGCATAGCAGATACGCGAGAATCGATCCACAAGGCGCTCAATGAAGTAGGGCGAGACATTGCCTTGGTGATCCTAACGGGCGGACTCGGTCCTACGAAAGATGACATTACCAAAGCGTCCTTAGGTGAGTGGTTCGAAAGCGGTTGGCGCACCGACGACATGGTCTTGGAACGTGTCTCCGAGCATTTTGCCATGCGGGGAATTCCGATGCCCGAGGTTAATCGAGGCCAGGCGGAAGTGCCAGACAACTGCGAGGTGCTCTTCAACGCCTTCGGGTCTGCGCCTGGGATGTGGTTCGAAAAGAACGGTACGGTGTTCATTTCCATGCCCGGCGTTCCGTTTGAGATGAAATCGATTTTCACCGATCAGGCGATTCCCTTGATTCAGGCACGCCTTCAGAAGGCGCCCATGGTGCACAAAACCATCATGACACAGGGCATCGGCGAGAGCTCATTGATGGAGATCATAAGCGATTGGGAACAGCATCTGCGCGCATCGGGACTCAAGTTGGCTTATTTGCCGTCGGTCGGATCTGTGCGCTTGCGCGTTTCTGGTACGGGAACAAATCAAGCGGCCCTGGAGCGGCAAATCGAAGAGGAAGTCAAGAAAGTGCTGCCACTGATCGTCGAGTTTGCCTATGGTTTTGACGACGAAGCCTTGGAGGTGACGGTTGGAAGGCTGCTAAAAGACCACGGCATGCACTTGGCCACCGCCGAGAGCTGCACTGGGGGATACGTCAGCCATCTCATCACCTCCGTCCCAGGAAGCAGCGCCTACTACAATGGAAGCGCAATCACCTATTCAAACGAGGCAAAGACCGAGGTGCTGGACGTGTCGCCTGAATTACTGATCGAGCACGGCGCCGTGAGCGAGGCCGTTGCGAAGCGAATGGCTGAACGTGCGCGGACGCTTTACCACTCTGATTTTGCAATTTCCACGACCGGCATCGCAGGCCCCGATGGAGGCAGCGAAGAAAAACCCGTAGGAACCGTTTGGATCGGCGTCGCCGGACCGTCTGGTGTGTTTGCAGAGAAATTTCAGATGGGCAACCACCGAGAACGAAACATCAGAAAGGCCGCCCTGCAAGGCCTGCAGTTGGTTCGTAAAGAGATTTTGAAAGAGATTGGAATTTCTCTCCTAGAAGCACTGGATTAAAAGAATAATAGACATATATTTGCAGCCCAATTTTCGAAGGAAACATGAAGATCTGCCAGATTACAGGAAAGACCGCTCAAGTAGGAAACAACGTTTCACACTCAAACCGAAAGAGCAAGAGAACATTTGACGTCAACCTTCAAACGAAGAAGTTTTTTGACGCAGAAACCGACGAGTGGGTCACCTTGCGGGTGAGTACTGCGGGTATTCGTAACATCAACAAGCTCGGATTGGCTGCTTGTTTGAAAGACGCTCGTGCGAAAGGCTTCATGAAGTAGGCCTCTTCCACAAAAAAAATTGAACCTCGTTGCCCCGCAGCGGGGTTTTTTTATGTCCAATTCACACGCAGCGGTGTTTATAAAACAACGTGCACGGTAGTTCGGTGCGGCCTCAGTCTGCGTTGCTTTGCACCATGAACCGAATGCTATTGACCTTGTGCGTGGGCCTTGCTGCGCTTGGAGCCGTCGCTCAAGAGAGTCCCGTTGAAGTAAGTCACGCCCCTTTGTTTAAGGTCTCTCCCTTGCCTGAACTGTCGGAAGAACTGAGCCCGTCATTTTTTGCACAGAACAGAGAGCGCCTGCGCGACACCTTGGCCGATAGCTCGATGGTGGTCTTGTTTTCAGCCCCAGTGCGATTCAGAACCAACGACATTGAGTACCGCTACCAGCAGGATCCTGACTTTTATTACTTCACAGGCATCGACGCCGAAAATGCCATGCTCATCTTGTTTGATGGCCCGACCCAAATCGAAGGTAAATGGTACCGCGAAATCTTGTTTATCGAAGAGAGGCAAGAGAAAAAAGAGATGTGGACCGGCACCATGCTGACCGAAGAAGATGCCCAAGAAGTGAGCGGCATCGGCGCTGTCATGCACAATACGGCATTTAAAACACTCGACATCGACTGGGAGTCGGTCAATCGCATTTTGGCCAACCGAAGCTTGTTCATCGAGCGAGATAACAAAACCCACCCGGGTGACCTCGCCAGCATGGTGAAGCACTTGTTTAATAAAGCCGAGCGCGCATCTGTACCTGTATTGGTCGATGAGGGCGAAGACCTTTTTGGCTACTTGAGGCAAACGAAGTCGAGCGATGAAATCAGAATGATGCAAACGGCCATCGACATTACCTGCATGGCCCACAACAATGCCATGCGGATGATTGCGCCGGGTATGACCGAGTACCAACTCGAAGCGATCGTTGAATACACCTTCCGATTCGCCGGAGCAGACGGAATTGCATTTCCATCGATCATCGCTTCAGGAGATAATGGAAGCATCATGCATTATACAGACAATGCAGATTTACTCATACCAGGCGACCTCGTCGTTATGGACATCGGCGCACAGTACCAAGGCTATGCCGCTGACATTACCCGAACCATTCCGGTGAGCGGAAAGTTCAGCGAAGAACAAGCCGCAGTATACCAACTCGTACTCGACGCCCAGACGGTTGCGATCCGGTATGCGACCAAGGGCTACAAGTTTTGGACGCCCCACGACGAAGCCTACCGAACCATCGGCAAGGGACTGATCAAGTTGGGCATCATCAAAGAGTGGTCTGAGATTGCCGATTACTTCGTCCATGGCACCTCCCACTACCTAGGATTGGACGTGCACGATTCAGGAATCTACAGCGCCCTCCAACCGGGCGAAGTCATCACCATCGAGCCAGGCATTTACATCCCGCAAGGATCGCCGTGTGACCCCAAATGGTGGGGAATTTACGTACGGATCGAAGACGACATATTGATCACCGATGGGCCTGCGAAGGTGTTGTCTGCAAACTCGCCGCGTACCATCAGCGAGATCGAAGCTTTCATGGCGGGAGGAAGCGCGTCGACGGACTAAGGTTCTACGCAGCGATGGTTGTATAAGGCAACGCCTAATTTCACCTTCTTCACTCCCGAGAAATAAATTGGAATCCCCAGTCCTACCAAGAGAGCACCAGGGATGATGAGTGCTGACTGCTCGGGCGTTTTTCCATTTGTGTAATAGTTTCCAATTGCCGTACCCGCGGCTACCACACCGATTGCGGTGAACAAAACACCTACGTTCTCGATGCGCTTTCCGTTGCCATAGTAGTTCAGCGACTCCGGACATTTGGCCATCATCGCCTTTGTTCGGTTGTTGCCGATCTGCATGGGGCCTTGAAATAGGTCGTAGCCCAGCCTTCGTTCCCGAACGGTGATGGAGTCAGGAAGGATTTGTGACTGCGCACTGCTGCTGAGTAACAAAAGCAAAAGGAAAAAGCTCAAACGTAGGTTCACTGACCAAATTAAATACATTGCAAACTTGCTATGATTAGCAAATGAGGGAATGGCGTCTATTGTCGGATTATCCGGAAGTGCTTCGCCTCACCTTCTGCCTCTACCTTCAAGATATACACTCCCGCCGCTTGGGTAGACAGATCAAAGCGCACCTCTAATGCGGAAGATCTCTTCGATTGGACCAATGCACCGTGCATAGAAGTCAAGCTATACTCAATAATACGATCGGGGTCTGATTGCCATTGCAAAACAATGGATGATCGTGTTGGGTTAGGATAGAGTTTTAAATTGCTCTTTGCTAGAAGTTCATTCATACCAATGTTGTAGCAATCGTCGAATACAACCAAGACTGTGTCGCTGGATGCACAGCCCGCTGCATTGGTCACTGTCAAGCGATACATTCCAGAAGCGTTAACAATGATTGATTGCGTTGTGTCCCCTGTATTCCATTGGTAGCTGTTAAAATTCATTGGTGATGGTGACAATTCTGTTGTAGAAGGTCCATCGTCCAGGCAAATGACAGTATCGCTTCCAAGGCTCATGGACGTTGAAAGAGCCATTGTTACCGCCGAGCTATCCACCGTCACACATCCTTCCACAGATTGGATCGTCACGGTGTAGGTCCCTGATTGTGAGACATATGTATGTGGAGTGAGGCTCCCGTTGCTCCAAACGTAGGAAGCTTCTCCTGGTAATGCGTATATCAATGCTGAATCCTGATCACAGAATAGTTCTGTAGTACCCAAGCCAGATTGTGGTGATTCAAACAAGTAGGGAAGAGCGATCATGGCACTGTCCATACATCCATTGGTATCCGTGAGCGTGACGTGATATACTCCAGCACCCACATTGAACAAGCTGTCTTGATCGTATCCAGTGTTCCACAAGTAGCTGAAGTAAGGGAAGGTGCCACCGAAGCCTTCTACCAACAGGTTTCCATCGTTGCTGTTAGCACAATTTGCAGGCGCTAAAACACTTAGGTTTATTTCGATAGAATCTGGCTGATCCACTGAGAATACGGTGTCATGTACACAACCGTTCGCATCGGAATATGTCAAGGTGTAACTACCAGCGCTGAGTGAGTCAATGTTAGTCGTATTCGCTCCGGTGGACCATGCGTAAGCATAAGGCGTCGTTCCACCAGTTGTCCATTGCGCGATTGCACCGTTGTTTAGTCCGTAGCATAGAACGCTTTGGATGGATACTGAATCTACGGCGAGCAACGTCGGTTGGGAAAGAACAGTTACAGCTGAATCGACACAACCATTGCTGTCTGTAACGATCGCTGCATAGTAACCTGCGCTAAGACTGCTAAGGCTGTCAGTGGTGGATCCCTGATTCCAAACGAAGGAATAAGGAGTTATTCCACCTTCGACCGTCGTATAGACGCTTCCATTTGTGTCGTCAAAGCACAATAAGGAATCCAGTACGTAGGCTGAGGCGATCAATTCTGTCGGTTGGGTGATTGAGTCAATCCCAACTTGTTCACATCCGGCGCTATCGTAGAGTGTCACTTCGTAAATCCCGACGGGAATGTTGTCGTTCAATGCTGTATATACACTGTTAGACCAAGAGTAGGAGTAGGGGGCAGAGCCGCCGATAAAGATTGCAGTCATACTTCCCGTTGAATCGCCATAACACAGAACATTAGATTTCGTGATTAATGCAGTATCCGGTGTGCTTGGCTCATTTACAGTATAACTGGTATCGTGCGAACAACCTAACGAGTCGGTAATGGTAACTACATAAGAACCTGCTCCGAGACTTTCGATGAAAGACCCATTTGATCCACTGTTCCAAGCGTAAGTGTAAGGGCCTGTTCCTCCTGCACCTTCGACAAGGATACTACCTACTTCACCACCTAGGCAATAGGCGTCTGTGATCCATGCGTTTCCGATATATACGCCTGTATCAGGCTGGGTAATGGTATAGGCAGCTGAGTCGGTACACCCTTTTAGGTCGGTAATGGTAACGGTATATACACCTGTGTCAAGACTGTACACGTAATTGCTAATGGAAGAGTTGGACCATTCGTAGCCTACGGTGTCATTGCCTCCAGTAAAGTTAACCACTAAAGCACCGTCGGCGGCCTCGTAGCAAGTAACAGCCGCCAAGCTGTCCAAGACTACTTGCAGGAGTTCTGGCTCAAGAATCTCGAGCGAATCAATGTGAAGACATCCGTTAGAGTCGGATGCAGTGATGGTGTAGGTTCCTGCACTCACCGCATTCAAAGTGTCATCTGTATCTCCATTGCTCCAGAGGTAATTGTAGTTTGACACCCCTCCAGTCAGCGTTACCAGTCCCTTGCCATCAGAAAGTCCAAAACAGGACACCGAATCCAGCAAGCTCAATGTTGAGGAGATCAATGTTGGTTCAAATACATAGCTAGAATCCACGGCTTGACAGCCATTGCTGTCTGTCAAAGTCACCGTGTACCAACCCGCATCCAAGCTTGAAATGATTGTATCCACTCCACCCGTTGACCAGGCATAGGAAAAGGGTGGAGTTCCTCCAGAAGAATTGAAGGAAATTGCACCGTTGCTCAAGCCATAGCATGTGATGTCAGCAACGGTAAAATCGAAGGTGATTGAATCGGGTTCAGATACCCAAGTAGAGTCAATGCCGTAGCAGTTGTTTTCATCAGTGATGGTCAAACTGTACCATCCAGATTCCAAACTAGTGATGTTGGTCGTGTTTGTACCATTGCTCCATGCATAGTTGAAGAGAGTGCCTCCCCCTGAAACTGAACTTGAAATCGAACCGTCGTTTCCGTTGTGGCAGGTGACGTTCACTTGCGATAGATTCGTCAAAATCGGGTCTAGTTCTATGACTGTGACCGAAGCGGTATCCATGCATCCATTGCTGTCAAAAACCGCGATAATATACGTTCCTGAAGTCAGGCTATCTATGTTTAGGGTGGTCTCTCCAGAATTCCAGACATAATTGTAATTTCCTACACCTCCGCTTGGACTCGCATAGGCGGCACCATTATAGAATCCGTTGCAGATCACATCATCGGAAGAATCGATTGAGGCAAGTACGGGAGTAGGTTGACTAATTGCTACCGTGTTGGAGGTCGTACATCCATTAGCATCAGTAACAATAACACTTCGCGATCCGGCCCACAAAGCCGTCGCAACAGCGGTTGTTTCGCCACTTTCCCACAGGTAGCTGTATCCTGGAGTGCCCCCGGAAGCAGAGATGTCTGCAGATCCCGTTGAATCTCCATAACAGAGTGTAGATGCAAGGAATGTCACAGTGCTTGTCAAGGCCGTTGGTTCACTGATGGTTATTATCGAAGTGTCTGTACATCCGTTTGAGTCAGTTACGGTGAGGGTATAGGTCCCAGCGGCTAGTGATGTTGCCAGTGCAGATGTGCTACCCGAAGACCAAGCAAAGGTGTAGGGAGCCGTGCCTCCGCTTGCTGCGCCGGTGATTGTTCCGTTATTTCCGCCGTTACACGATACATTGGTAGATGAAATTATCGATGAGATGAGGCTTGATGGTTCAGCTACTTCAACGGTAGAAGTGTCTGAACAGCCTTTAGCATCCGTCAAAGTCACCGAGTAGGTACCAGCTGCAAGTGAGCTTGCCGTCGCGTTTGTTTGTCCATCGTTCCATAGATAATTATATGGGGTCGATCCACCAATTCCCGATCCGATTGCGCTCCCGTCATTCCCTCCATTACAAGATACGTTTTGAACTAACGAGGCTTGCGAAATCAACGAGTCTGGTTGGGTGATTGTGATGCTCACCGGGTCGCCGTCGCACCCCCATGCATCTTCTACAGACACAGAATAGGTTCCCGCATACAATCCGCTTAGAACAGAACTAGTACTTCCTGTACTCCAAGAATAGAAATAGGGTGAGGAACCGCCTGTCGTAGCCAAGGTAATGGAAGCGTCAGAGCCTCCAAAACAAGACACATTGCTGTCAATGGAATAGCTCAATACCACTTCTGCAGGTTGTGTCACAGTGGTCGTATGGGTAGTTGTGCAAGCATTGGCATCCGTCACGGTAACCGTGTACGTACCTGCAGAAAGACTATTGATCGTGTTCGATGTGGAACCGGTACTCCAGAGATAGGTGTGCGGATAGGTACCCCCTGTGTGGCCTACCGATCTTATGCCATCGCTGCCTTGATAACATGTGACATCTCCGCTGGGACTCGTTCCAAACGCGAAAAAGAAAAACGGTTGGTTGATGAATACAGATACGTCATCAGTACATCCATTGGCATCTGTGATCGTGACTGTGTAGGTGCCGGTGGGTAAGCTGTCGATCGTATCGGTAGAGCTATTGTTTGACCATAAGAAGGAGTAAGGAGGTGTTCCACCTGAAGGTGTAACTGCGGCAATTCCATTGCTGTCTCCGTTGCACAAAGCGTTTTGAACCACGGTGCCACTGGCTAATAGCACATTGGGCTGAGATACCGTTACAGAGGCGCTGTCAGAACACCCATTTGCATCTGTTATCGTAATAGTATAGCTCCCAGCAGATAACCCCGTATTCACCAAGGTAGTGGTGCCATTATTCCACTGATGGATGTAGGGAGCAGTACCGCCGCTGATCGATGCATTTACTGCTCCATCGTTCAGACCGTTGCAAGAAACATTGTTGGTGATTGTTGGAGTAGCCACCAGTTGATTCGGCTCTGAGATTGCAATACTATCTATGATTGTACATGATTGAGCGTCCGTTACCGTAACCGTGTGGATGCCAGCATCGAGGCTCGATTGTACTGTGGTAGTTGAGCCTTGACTCCAAATATAGCTGTAAGGTGAAGTGCCCCCAGAAGCACTTACCTGAGCAGATGCATCGTTTCCTCCGAAACATGAGACATTGCTGTCAACCGATGTGAGCGTACTCAATGCAGTAGCAGGTTGAATCATGGTCACTTGAGCCGTGTCTGTGCAGCCATTTGCGTCGGTCACAGTGACAGTGTAAGTACCAGACGTCATTCCGGAGATTGCTGTGGTAATTGAACCGTCACTCCACACATAGGAGTAAGGTGAGGTGCCTCCGCTGGCCCCGGCGGTTGCTTGTCCATTGCTACCTCCAAAGCATGATATATTCGCACTTGAATCGATGGAAGCATCGAGCGCGGTGGCAGGCTCATCCACGACTCCTGTAGTAGTCGACGTGCAGCCGTTGGCATCGGTAACGGTCAGCGTATAAGCCCCGGCAGCTAAAAAGGAGATTCCACTCGATGTTCCTCCGCTACTCCATAGATAGGAGTAGGAAGGCGTACCGCCAGTAACAGCCGCGGTGATGGAACCTGTGCTTTCACCGAAACAATTCACATCGTTCACATTCCATGTCACATCCAACGAATCAGGTTCTGCAATCAGAATAGAAGCTGTGTCGGTGCAGCCTTCATTATCCGTCACGGTAAAGGAAACCAACCCAGCTGAAAGACCTGATGTAGTTAAGGCAGTAGATCCAGAAGACCACAGGTAGCTGAAGGGTGAAGAACCACCACTAATGCTAGCCGCAGCGTTGCCATCGTTTCCATCAAAGCAACTGACATTCGTCGCACTTACGATGATCGCTGAAAGCGACGTGTCTACCACGACGGTAACCGATGCTGTATCCGAACAACCTGCCGCGTCTTCTCCTTCAATGATGTAGGTCGTAGTAGTGGTTGGAAAAGCGTAGACGATATTTCCGCTTGTCGATGATAGGTTTTGATTTGGGTTCCAAGTGTATGTTAACCCAGCAGAACCGCTAGCAGTCAGCATGGTGGAGTCACCAGCGCATATCAAGGAATCTCCAGATACAGTAAACGTTGGCAAAGGATTCACGATGATGGCGATGTTATCGTCATCCGTACACCCGTACTGGTCCGTAACGGTCAAAAAGTAGATGGTTGTGGAAGATGGGAATGCAACAGGGTCGGCAATGGTATCGTTGGAAAGCGTTGCCCCGCTGCTCCATTGGAAGCTCACTCCTCCGCTGGCATTGAGTTGCACACTATCTCCAGAGCAAATGAATTGGGATGATCCCGCATCCGCAAGCGGATCGTTATGGACGGTGATGGTCTTGGTTTTAACGCGTTGACAACTGTCGGTTGCTATCAATCGGAGTTGGTAGGTACCCGATGCAATGAACGTATGGTTGAAATTTGTGGATGTTGAGAGCAGTGAATCATCCAAAAACCACTCATAGCTCGTCCCACCACTACCATACAGCGTAGTATTGGTTGCTGAAATCGACTCTCCAATGCATATGTCTGTTGCGTCTATGTCAAAATTTGCCTCTAGCAGACAACACGTGTCACGCATGGTCATAATGTAGATCGCACCTCGGCCACTACCTCCATCATCATCTTCTCGAGCTCCAGCGGCGAGATCAATAAGACCATCTCCATTTATGTCGCCAATAGGTGTAATGCCATATCCAAAGCGATCTCCGTTGTCAATTGAAATCGGAAAGTTTCCATTCCCGTATGAGAAATTGGTCGCAGAAAAGACATAGCCAATGCTGTCGAAAGAGATCAACCAAAATGATCCTCGCTCGGTTCCGCCGTCATCGTCAAGCCAATTGCTCACTACTACTTCAACAAAGCCATCGTTGTTCATGTCACCAACGAATGTCATGTCCGACCCAAAGGCACCACCAGCATCCAAGGGACCAATCACGCCGTTTTCGCTTTCGGTAGATAGAACGGCATGTACTACTTGTCCATTAGTATCTAGCGAAAGGGTATATATGGCACCTGCATTCACGTTAGTACCTCCTGGGTCGTACAACTGGGAGCCGACAGCTACTTCAATGTAGCCATCGTCGTTGATGTCACCAAGAAAGGCACAGGAACCGCCAAAACGATCCATGCTAGAGATGTCAAAGGGAAATCCACCTAAGCCGTCGCCGATTTTTTGTTCGTCAATCACCGCCCCACTCGCATTCATGAACAAGACAATGACAGAACCGTCGTCGATAGACCCCACGTCATCTACGGGCAAGCCTACCATAAGGTCTGTCACGCCATCTTGATTAAGGTCTCCTATGCTCGTGATACTCGAACCAAAGCGGTCGACATTAGCGAGGGATTCCGTCAGTCCACCTTGGGTATCCGAAATTTTAGTTTTGGAATCTACAGCACCTGATGAATCTAAAAACAGGATCCATACAGCTCCTCGATTGGTACCACCGTCGTCCGTGAAGGGAGCACCTACGGCCAAGTCTAGGTATCCGTCTCCATTTAAATCTCCGATGTTGGCAATAGAAACTCCAAACTCATCATCGTTGGCTAGACCGGATCCAAATCCTCCTGAGTCGCTTGAGATCTTGAGGTGATGGTTGACGGTGCCATTGCTGTTCATAAACAGCAGGTAGAGAGCACCGCGATTTGTACCACCATCATCATCAAGGGGTGCTGATACCGCAATATCCGGAACACCATCGTTGTTGAGGTCGCCGATGCCCCGCAACCCCATTCCGAACTTATCGCCATCGGTGAATGAGGCAAAGAAATTCCCTTGAGTATCTGAAATCTTGAAAACTGAATCGATCACGAGACAATTGGGTTCGGGAATGACGTGGACTACTAGCGAATCGGTATCTGCACAAAGGCCGTATTCAACGATGAATAGTATCTCGTACAATCCCGGCTCTCCGAAATACTCTGTGAATGCAGTGTCATAGGAAAGAACGCTTCCATCATTCACCCAACGTACCGAATCCGGTTGTTCCGTACTTCCTTCCATGTATAAATTGGTGCCTTCGAGTATGGTCGTATCGGAGGTAAGCACTTCCGCCCCAGCTTGGCAACACGTATTTTCAAGATAGAAAACATACATCGCACCTTGATCTGTACCACCATCGTCGTCTTTTCTCGCTGTTACAACAATTTCCTTCAAACCATCGCCATTTGCATCGTACCAGGGGCAGTTGCCAAAACCGAACTGATCGTCTCCGTCCAAGTTCCCCGAAAATCCGCTCAAGTTGTCTGATATTTCTAAGATGCTGTGCAATGCACCGCCAGTATCCACTTGAAGAATGAATGCTGCGCCATCATCAGTAGCGCCGACATCTGCACGGAAGGATCCTGCAAGAAACCAGAGTTTATCGTCGTTCGCGCCCAGAAAATTAAGGTCCCGCCCAAAGCGACCGCCTGAGTAGGTGGTATTGTTAAGTAAAGTCGAATTGCTTGAGTGGATGTGGTGATGGTATTTTTCAGTTCCATTACTGTCCAGCATAATCAAGAAGATAGAACCGGAATTGGTAGAAGTACCGGAATAGCCAGGACAACCAACGGCTAGGTCTGGTATACCGTCTTGGTTGATGTCGCCAATAGCCGTTATTCCACCTCCAAAACGCATGTAGTCCTGTGTATTTCCAGAAAAAGTGCCAACCGTGTTGGATAGCTTGGTGACCGATTGCACCGAATCAGCCGAGTCCATGAAGAGGATAAAAACCGCTCCGCGTTCGGAACCGCCTTCTCCCATTCTATGAGCACCCACTACGAGTTCATTAATTCCATCACCATTGAGGTCGCCCACATTACCTACGGCCGTACCAAATTGAGCACTATTAGGAAGGGAAAAGCCTACCCCGCTATTGCTGTTGATCTTCACACTGCCATTCGCTTGGCCGGTGGAATCGAGGTAAATCAAGTAGCAAGCTCCTTCGTTGCTACCAGAACCATCGTCCTGAGAGGCGCCCACCAGAATATCAGGAATACCATCCCCGTTTCGATCCCCTATTCCAGTGACGGCAACGCCGAATAGGTCTGTATTTGCTAAAGTTCCTATGAAATTGCCTTGGGTATCAGATAGTTTTTGGTAGTTATCGACGCTCCCGTTGATGTTCATAAACAGGATATAAACTGCTCCTCGATTGTTTCCTCCGTCGTCGTCATAGGGTGCGCCGACGGCAAGGTCGATAACCCCATCACCGTTCACGTCGCCGATGGGTTGCATATCCCATCCAAAGAAATCCCCAGCCCCCAGTGCACCGAAGTTGCTGGATGTATCAGACACCTTCACAAAGTGGTTCAAGACCAAGCATGTGGCTGAATCAAGACTTAAACCTTCCAATACGGAGATTGTCGTGGTGTCCAATTGCAAGCAGAAACCTTCCGTCGTTACTAAGACAACTTCATGGATGCCTGCTGTACTAAAATTCCAGGTAAGGGCCGGGTAGTTGAGGATGGTATCGCCGTCTACAATCCAAGTGTTGATCGACTCGACCGTGTTACTGTCATTGTAAAACGTAAGGGCAGTGCCTTTCACAACCGTCGTGTCGCTTACACTGATGGCCGCATCCACATTGCAATACAAGTTCTCTATCTCCCAATCTTTGAGTGCTCGGTTGTATACCCTGATTTCATCGATTTTTCCAAAATGCCATCGCTGGTTTTCAGTTCTATGCACCCCTATTACCAGCTCATCGTTGGCGCCCGATATGCTTCCTGAAGAACTGGCGGCAGCGGTTGCTTTCAATGTTCCATCTATGTAGTAACGCACATCATTCCCATCACGCACGAGCGTCAGATGTTTCCAAGTATTTAAAGGAGGAGAACTGAGCAGTTCTACGGAACCGGTCCCTCCAGCCCTAGCATTAAATCCTCCTGTGCTCGTGATCGACGCTGAAAAAGTACCGTAGGTCAGCGAGTTGGCGTCATGTGACAATAGGCTTCTTTGCGTTGACGTACTGTAGGTATTGAACCATACGGAAACGGTTCTGTATTCATAGTCGAATGTCGTCTCAGAATCCACCCAATCTCCATTGCCATCAAAGTAAAGTGCCGAACTGTCTTGTCCATACCGGTCGGTGGTCGGCTGAGCGTTTGTGAGTGAACCATCGTAACCGTTGCCACTAAAATCCGTCGCATTCCCATTGAAGGGATAATACAGTTGTAAACTGTCAGACAGCGTCCATTGACCGAAACCCTGAAGGGACACCAGCACAAAGCATAGAAACAAGAAAGATGAGGTCCATTTCCGTGGCATAGAAAAAGCGTTCGGTCTTAGGTCGAAAAAATGCTGTCTCTTATAGACAAATATAGCAGCCACGTATTGAATTTCTGAAGGTTAGTCTTAAAGGTATACGTAAGCTTAAAATTGAGGTTTGGTATCTTCAGATAATGAATTATTCCCTGTACCTTCGCGGCTCGAAACGAATAGCCAAAAAAAGAGAATTAAATGTTTGATATTAAGGAAATTAGCACAGCCACAATGGTCCTATTTGCGGTCATCGACATCATCGGATCGATTCCTATTATTATTCAATTGCGCCAAAAGGCCGGGCACATTCAATCGGAGAAGGCGAGCATCGTTTCGTTGTTGATCATGATTGCCTTCCTCTATTTGGGAGACGAGATCCTTCAATTGATCGGCATCGATATCAATTCGTTTGCGATCGCCGGTTCTTTCATCCTGTTCTTTTTGTCGCTCGAATTGATCTTGGGCATCAAGCTATACAAAGACGATGAGAACCAATCGGCCAACGTGAGCAGCACGTCCATTGTGCCCTTGGCCTTTCCTCTGATAGCAGGAGCCGGAAGCATGACCACGCTGGTTTCGCTACGAGCCGAGTACGCGATTCAAAACATTATCGTAGCCATCGTATTAAACATTGCTTTGGTGTACCTGGTGTTGAAGAACACCGTGCGCATAGAACGCATGATCGGTCCTGGAGGCATCGCCGTACTGAGAAAGGTGTTTGGCATCATCTTATTGGCCATCGCAGTGAAGCTCTTCAGAACCAACCTCGGTTTGATGTAATTGCACCCGTCGGCATTCTCTCCTTTATCCTTCGTCCAAAAATTTAGAAGCGACTACCTTCGTTCCATGGGCATAAAAACGGCAGCGGCAAGGTGGTTGGCAAAGCGTGAAATGAAGGCAGTGAGGGCTTGGTCTGAGGGCCCGCACCGGGCTCAAGAACGCACCTTTCGTTTTCTCTGCGGGGTCCTCGCCGGGACCGACTTTGGGCGCGACCACGGCATTACCGCGAGCACCACGCAAGAAGAATGGGCGCGCAAGGTTCCACTGCGCGACTACGAAGGATTGAAACCCTACATCGAGCGTATCAAAGAAGGCGAGATCAATGTGCTTTGGAAGGGAAAACCCACTTATTTCTGTAAAACTTCGGGCACGACTTCGGGCACCAAGTACATACCGATGAGCGACCACGGCATCAAAGCGCAGGTCAAGGCGGCTTGGACGGCATTGCTCTGCTACATTGACGAAACCAAGAACGCGCGTTTCGTAGACGGCAAGATGATCTTTTTGCAAGGCAGTCCAGAGATGACCTATTTGCAAGGCATCGGCGTCGGAAGGCTCTCGGGAATCGTAGCCCACCACGTACCGTCTTACTTGCAGCGCAGTCGGATGCCGAGTTGGCAAACGAACTGCATCGAGGATTGGGAGCAAAAGGTCGACGCCATCGTAGCGGAGACCAAGGACCAAGACATGCGGCTGATCTCGGGCATTCCGCCTTGGGTTCAGATGTATTTTGAGCGCCTTCTGCAGCATACAGGCAAGGCCACGATCAAGGAGCTCTTTCCCAATTTTTCGGTTTTCGCCCACGGTGGGGTCAACTATCAGCCGTACAAAGCCACGATGGAAAAGCTCATAGGAGGTCACGTAGACAGCATCGAAACCTATCCGGCGTCTGAAGGCTTCATCGCATTTCAAGACCGGCAAGGGGAGGAAGGCATGCTCCTAAACCTGGCCGGCGGCATTTACTATGAGTTTGTGCCAGTTAACGGGATCCACGATCCGTCAGCAAGGCGTTTGGGTCTCAAAGAAGTATTGGTCGGCGTCAACTACGCCATCGTCCTCAACACCAGTTCAGGCCTGTGGGGTTACATCATCGGCGATACAGTTAAGTTCACATCGTTGAATCCATTTCGCATCGTGGTAACCGGACGCATTAAGCACTTCATTTCGGCTTTCGGAGAACACGTAATCGCGGAAGAAGTAGAGCGATCCATGACGGAGGTGTGCGAGAATCTGGGCATCGAGATCAACGAGTTTCATGTCGCACCTCAAGTGAGTCCAACCGACGGCCTCCCTTACCACGAATGGTTCATAGAATCACAAAACGACCTGCCAGCGGCTATGGCGCAGCAGCTCAATGAGCGAATGTGCAGCCTTAACAGCTATTACAAGGACCTCATCGAAGGCAAGGTGCTGCAGCCCCTCATCATCCGCCGATTGAATCCAGGGGCCTTCAACCGATACATGGCGAGCGTAGGAAGGTTAGGCGGCCAAAACAAGCTTCCCCGCTTAAGCAACGACCGGAGCGTGGTGGAAGGGATGTTGGGTTAAATGCGAGTGGTTATGTTCGGTACTGATTACCTGGCGTAGGATCGCTGGCTTCGGGGAGGAACAAGGGCCTTGCGTGTGTACAGTTACGGGTGTGCATCGCCGACGACAACATTGAAAATAGAAGCAAAACGAGGTTTGGCGATTCTACCCTCAGAGATTCCGGGGGGGGGTGGCTGATGTAGAACGGAGTATGCTTCAGTGAGTGTACAAAAAAGACCTCTTAACGGACCTGTCAGTTAGCATTGAACGGCTGATATGAAGTGCTGCAACCCGCAAGGTGCCGTGATTTCATACTCGGTGTTTGCTGTATTACCTATCAAGAATTTTAGATTTCAAGTTTTCAGCTCTTTTTCTACCTGCTTCGTAGTTTACGTCCAATGATATTGCCTTATCTAGGTATTCCAATGATTGAGATTTGTATTTTTTACCTTGATGTTGATTCGCCCAAGCCCAGTATACAAAACTCATTATTTTCCAATTAGCGTACTCATTGTCAGTGTTTTGTTTGTCAATAATAGACTGCATATCAATCTTGGCAAATTTCCTTTTAGAGAAGAAAAACCAAGGTAAATTTTCGGCAACGCTGCCCCTCAAAAATTCAGGAGCGTAACTGACATCGGCATATTTTTCAATGCTTGCCTCAAATAGTTTAAATGCATCATGAACCAAGCCGAGCTTCATGGTTTCTCCACCGAGTAATGAAAGGGCGGAAGCTCTGTAGGAAGTTACAAAGGGCAATAATTCATTGCTTGTATTTGAATCCATCTGTAATTCCGTCAACACATTAAAACTCTTTTTGGAATATCCCTTGTAGTCTGATTTTGCTATAAACCCAAGATTTAGTGCAGTTTCGTGATAAATAATTCCAAGCCGTAATTTGTTGATCTCCGTTGGATCTTGTTTGTAGTTCTGCTCGACTTCTTCAAGCTTTATTTTCAATTTTGTCGTGTCAATTATTTCCATCACATCATCTAATTGATGTTCATAGGTTTTGATTTTTGAAACGTCAGCCAGTTGCGCCGTTAAAGTGTTTGTAACCGTCATTGCTGCGAGGACTAAGGTGAATAGTTTGTATTTCATTTTTGTTTTCTTGAATGAGATACAAAGTTGCAGTGACGATGAATCGAGAAACGATGACTTTAGTTAAGACTTTGATTTATTTAAAACCCTACTTCTAATTCTACTTAAACTTTCGGGACTCACGCCTAGAAAGTTTGCGATATATTTTTGGGGTACCCTCCGAAAAAAGTCAGGCTGATTTCTAAGTAAATTCTGAAAGCGTTCTTCAGGCTTGTCCGATGATAATGACATGGCAATTTCTGTTGCCCTTTGAGCGACTTGCTCAGCCATCAGTCTTCCAAACGTTTCATACTTATTACAATCAGCATATAAGGTATAAAGGTTTGCTTTTCGGATGATGTATACCGTAGATTCTTCCAATGCTTGCAGGTTCATTATACAAGGAGCATCATGAGTAAAACTTTGGAAGTCTGTTACCCACGAATGTTCAAAAGAGACATCGCAAGTTTTTTCCGTACCCTCTTTGCTATGAAAATGTCTCACTGTGCCGTCAGCGATAAAACCGATGAAGTTGCAGACTTTTCCTTCTTGAAGCAAAAGTTCTTTTTTCTTTAATTCTCGTAGTTCAAAATAGTCATCAATGAGACTGAGTTCCTCTTCGGTCAAAGAAACGGTTGCTTTACAATATGCTTTGAGCTTTTCGAACATTCTATGAGCATTGTGCGTCACCGCTTGCGGTTTGGTTTAGATCTGAGTGGAGCAAGCTCTCAAGCTAAGCGTGCGGCCTGCATACTGCAGTTAGGCTTTCAAATCTATAAGTTCTTCGTGAGGATGAATTTGGTTTGAAAGATAATACGTGAATGTTTACCGTTCACGATCACCGCGTCCCCCCGATGGTGGATGTTTGCTTAGCCTATGTTGCTTGCAGTTATTTTAATTTCTTATTTCAACAAAGTCGGATTCTTTACTTATTCTAGTCTCTCTTTTCGTTCCGTTATTTGTGTCAATTTCGATTTCCGTTATGACTCTACTTTTGAAGTTTACTGTGTCTAATCTCTCGATATCGTTATAGTATCCGTCAACATCAACAACTCGATATTTGGAGTCAGAAATTCGTTCAGGTACTCTGTCCCAAAAGTCCTCTGCATCTCCACCAGTCGAGTATAGAATGAAACTTGAAACAGGTTCGTAATGAGGTTTTTTGAAGTTGATTACATGTATTGCTTGTTTGTAATCGTACACATCCGTGAATGCGATTGATGAAATATTCTGATTCTCAAAAAGCTTACAAAGAATTTTAATATCGTCAGCCTTGTCGAACCTTGATTTGTCCTTTAGTTCAGAAAATAGCCATGAATGTTCTTCTTTGATCAAATAGTCTTCAAATGGTTCATTGTCGCGATAGATATGGTACAAACTGTCAAAGTTGAAATCACATTTCTGTAGTTTCTTAATGCTTGATTTTAGTTTTTCTTCTTCTGTTTGGACTGATGATGTTGAATTATCAATTTCAACTTTGTCCGACCTTGCTTTTTCATTGACACATCCAATAAAGGAGGATAGGATGAGTATTATGAGAATCGGCATTTTCAAATTGCAACGGTTAGTGTATGGTGTCATTGCATCCCACAGGGTGCTATGCACTAAACACATTGTTAGCAAATGTCTTTTATTTTCCTTCTTAGTTCTGGAACAACAAACTCTTCAAACCAAGGGTTTTTCTTAATCCATATGTTGTTTCTTGGTGATGGATGTGGTAGGGGCAAATACTCAGGTAAATATTCAAGGTAGTTTTGTACAGTTTCGGTGAGCGTTTTTTTCACTAGGTCTTTCAAATAATATTTTTGAGCATGACTTCCAATCAAGAGAATTAATTTCAAATCATGTATGTGACTTAATATGTCGTCGTGCCATTTAGGTGCACATTCTGACCTTGGCGGTAAATCCCCACTTTTACCCTTTCCTGGATAACAAAATCCCATTGGGATTAAAGCGAATTTATCCTTGTTATAAAAATCATCTCTTGAGATATTCATCCATTCTCTTAATCTCTCACCGCTTTTATCATCCCAAGGGATTCCAGTCTTATGAACAACGCTTCCCGGAGCTTGTCCGATAATAGCAATTTTACTCTTTGGACTAGCTGTCATAACAGGGTTTACTCCATGTTCTAAATGGGGTAAGCAAATAGTGCAGTTCTTTATTTCCTCAATCAGTGAATCCATCAATTAATTAGGCTCTTTTAATATGTGCTATAGCCGTTAGTTGTGTGCAGTGTTTTTTTACTTCTTCTCGTACTTGTAGAATGAAAACACTTCGATGATTTCTTCCTTGTGAAGAATTCGAAAGGTGATGACATACCCTTTAAAGATGAGGTCACGGACGTTCGGATCATCTGCGAAGATGGACTGTCTGTACTTGAAAGGATTATCGGGAATTTGATTTATCCTTTCCTCTAAATCGAGATAGAATTGAAGAGCGGCTCCAGGTTTATCCTGAGCGATGTAGTCAATTTGCTTGTAAAGCTTACTGGTAAATGATGGGTTGATTCTAAGCTCCATACTTCGCGACAAGCTCTCTTACCTGACGATTCATTTCATCTACTGAAATGAAATCAACCTCTCCATTATCCATGCGCCTCAATTCATCTTGAACGAATTGCTTTTGCTTGAGGAACTCAAGATCTTCTTCAATGATCTCAACCTCATCTTTGGAGAAATGTCCAAGTAGCCAAAGCACTTTGTCAAGTACTTTATCGCTGATCTGTATTCGAAGTATTGCCATCAATAGCGAATATACGTAAAACGGATTTTCGTCTGATTTTTACATTGCACGCAACGGTTTCGACTATCGCACGAGGCTTTTGAATCGAAGCACGTATATCAAGCCAAAGAGTGATTTGAACTAAAGTAGGGATTTGGGAGAAAAGCATTTGTCCATTTTCTGTACCCGTGGTAGAGTGCGGTTTTAATACACAGTAAACCGGACATTGGATTTTAGGGGTATCAGTTTAAAGTCACTCTCGGCCCACCGAAGGCGGTCTCCCTCCAGTATTGATTTCAAATTTTTTGGGACATCCGCTTTACTTTTATAAGTGCCTAACGTTTGTTTACTCTTTAATGAACTCTAAGCTCCATTGATTCTCTATGCTTAAAATGTAATGTCCGGAAGTAAGAGCCTGCACATCAATGCTCTCATGTTCGGATACAGTTCCATTCAATACTTCTGCTCCCAACATATCGTATATGTTGAATTTTTTACTTCCTAACAAATTAGAAACGTGGACAAACCCTGCAGACGGATTAGGGTAAAGTAATGGCTGGGGAATCTCAGAGACAGCTGCTACAGAGGTAGGAGCGATTGAAATTTTCGAAATTTTGTCGGCATATCTTTCTGAGATGTAAAGTTCATGGTTATAGATTGCGAAATCAACAGGCCCATCTAAGCCGGATACAACCTCCGTCGCTACAGGGTTAGGGTCTGTAATATCGATTTTAGAGATTTTGTCTCCACCAGACTCGGTAACATAGAGGAAGGTCCCATACATTTTTAATCCATCGGGTTGATTCAGTCCGCTTACAACCAATTCAACGACAGGGTTACTCTCTGAAACATTGATTTTGGAGATACTGCTGTCTAAGAATTGCACAAAGTACATTTCGTCGCCGCTGAAAGCTATCCCGGTTGGGTAGTTCAGTCCGGTTAGAATATCGGTTGAGACAGGATTGGTATGAGGGTCGCTTATTCTAATGATCTTATCATCGAGAGAAACGGCAACATATAAGTCATTATCCTTCCTCGCCAAATACTCAGGCCCAATAAGCCCAGTTACTACATTTTCAGCCAGAGGGTTTGTGGCAGTGACATCGATTTTGGACACTTTTCCACCTGAAAATTCAGCAATAAACAGGTTGTTTCCAATGAGCTCAATTCCGTATGGCCCATTTAACCCTGTCACAACCTCCACAGGAGTCGGATTCAGGTCTTCAACGTCAATCTTCGAGACTTTTCCATTGAAGGAAGCTTCTGCTATGTGCAGCTCACTACCATGGAATACGATTCCGTGAGGGCTGATTATTCCCGTAAGGACATCCGTTAATTGCGCACGGGCACTGGATGAGAGCAAGAGAATGGCTAGGATAAAGTAATAGTAGGATTTCATGGCAAGCTGGGTTTAAAAATTATCAATGGCCTGGTTATATAGTATAACGTATAGTCACATCATGCGTGGCCTTAACGAGTAAACTTTTTAAAACTCAAACGCAGTTTGAACCAAAGTAGGGATTTGGGAGAAAAGCATCTAGCCATTTTCTGTACCCGTGGTAGGGTGCGGTTTTAATATACAGTAAACCTGTCCTTTGATTTTGGGGGTATCAGTTTAAAGTCATTCTCGGTCCAACGAAGGCGGTCTCCCTCCAGTATTGATTTCAGATTTTTTGGGACATCCGCTTCTTCGAGCTCCAAAAAAACGGAGTTCTTCCGTCCAAAATATTTAGTTCCGATGAATTTCCCTAAGTAGTACTTGGAGTTAGCTTCGATATGCAAAGTGTCAAAATAGTGGACCAATCTCTCCCCACCGGCGTAATAAGTAACACCACCAATTGGCAAGCCCAATTCGATAACAAGGTACTTGCCGCAAGGGAGGTTTGGAACTGCAGAATGAACCGAAACTGGCGATAAAGGGACGGATTTATAGATCTGCTCAGATTCAATATGCAATAAGGAAATTAGTATTCCCACTCCCGCGACCGCACCGCCTGAAGATGACGCTGAAATCGCCACCAAAGACAACCCTTCTTTTTTGATCAGTTTGCTACTTGCACATGCTGTACAAATGAGAACTAACAATATTGCTCGAACAAGTTTATTCAAAGAGATTTTCTAGTTATTGATTTAGATGTACACCTCTAAATCGAGATAGAATTGAAGAGCGGCTCCAGGTTTATCCTGAGCGATGTAGTCAATTTGCTTGTAAAGCTTACTGGTAAATGATGGGTTGATTCTAAGCTCCATACTTCGCGAC
>JAVKEP010000094.1:0-28460 GCA_040221375.1 Cryomorphaceae bacterium | reverse complement strand
TCTTCTCCCATATCGAATAGCCATATGGTAGAAGATGCAAGCGGCGCTCGACCGCATGTTTAAGGATACCGGGCATTCCAACGCCTACTTTCCGTTGTTCATCCCGAAATCCTATTTGAGCAAAGAGGCCGCGCATGTAGAAGGTTTCGCGAAGGAGTGCGCGGTAGTGACGCATTACAGATTGAAGACCTCAGAGGATGGGAAAAGTGTAGTTGTGGATCCTGATGCAAAGCTTGAAGAGGAACTGATCATCAGACCCACGTCTGAAACCATTATCTGGAACAGCTACAGGAATTGGATCCAGTCATACCGTGATCTCCCGATTCTGTTGAATCAATGGGCGAATGTGGTGCGATGGGAAATGCGCACAAGGCTATTTCTTCGCACGGCTGAATTTTTGTGGCAAGAAGGCCATACCGCCCACGCCACCAAAGACGAGGCGATCTCAGAAGCGGAGCAAATGCTTGGGGTATATGCGAAATTTGCTGAAGAATTCATGGCGATGCCTGTGTTGCAAGGAGTGAAATCCGAAAACGAGCGATTCGCAGGTGCGGTTGAGACCTACTGCATAGAAGCACTTATGCAGGATGGCAAAGCACTTCAGGCCGGAACCAGTCACTTCCTCGGACAAAATTTCGCTAAGGCCTTTGACGTAAAATACGCCACCAAAGAAGGCGGACAAGAATATGTATGGGCAACGAGTTGGGGCGTTTCTACAAGACTCATGGGCGCTTTGATCATGTCGCATTCGGATGATTTTGGCTTGGTACTTCCTCCGAAGTTGGCTCCGATTCACGTGGCAATCGTTCCGATCTACAAAGGCGAAGCCCAGCTGGCTGAAATATCGGTTTACGCGAACAGATTAAAGGCCGAATTAAAAAGCAAGGGCCTTGAGGTAAAGTTCGATGACCGGGATACACACAAGCCTGGATTCAAGTTCGCAGAATACGAGATGAAGGGAGTGCCAGTGCGGATTGCGATCGGCCCCAAGGATATGGAAAAAGGTACGGTGGAGGTAGCGCGTAGAGATACGCTAGAGAAATCCTTTATTGCACAAGACGCGGTTGTAAACCATGTCTATAATTTGATGGACGACATTCAAGCCAATATCTATCAAAAGGCGTTAAAGCATCGTGAAGAGCATACTTCTTTTGTCGATGACTACGAAACCTTCAAAGAGGTGTTGAATACCAAAGGTGGGTTTGTCCTTGCACATTGGGATGGAAGTGCTGAAACCGAAGATTTGATTAAACAAGAAACAAAAGCTACGATCCGCCTGATTCCAATGGATGGAGAGTCGGAACAAGGATCCTGCATCCGAACTGGTAAGCCATCACAGAGGAGAGTGGTATTTGCAAAATCCTATTGACGATGAGCGACCAAAATGGACAGTTCAAAGGATTAAAGGATCTGGTGCACACCAAAGCGTCCGTTAAACAAGATGTATTTGCGGTAGCAAAGGAGTCTTTCCTGGACCTCAAAGAAGTGTTGAGTGAGATGACGCAAGAACTCGCGAAATGCGCGAAAGAAACTGATGAACGCGTTGCGGTTTCATTGACTTCTGAAGGCGATTTCAGGATCCAGATCATCCTTGGCGGTGATACGGTAGTGTTCCATCTGCACACAAATGTCTTCACATTTCCACCTGCCCACGTGATCCATAAGCACTCGTATGTCAGAGGCGATTCAAACAATGCGTATTGTGGAATCATTCATGTATATAACTTCTTATCCGACTCATTCAAATACCATCGCCTAAATGATAGTGGCTACTTGATCGCTAGAATATTTGTCAATCGCGAACGCAAATTTTTCGTGGAAGGCCGTGGCCAACTTGGAATTAGATTCAACGATTTTGGAGCAGGTACACTTCAAAAGCCAGCGCTGCGAGACATCGCCACGACAGCATTGACCTATGCACTCAATTTTGAACTTTTTACACCTCCGTTCAGGCAAGTAGATCAAGTGCTGCTGAGCGATATCCAGGAAATGAGTCAAAATTTGAAGCTGCGGACAGCTAAACGCCTCGGCTTCAGGTTTGAGTCCGACGAAGACGAAATGATCGACTTCTAAGAAAATTTTTACCTGCTGCTTGTGTCAAATGCAGATATCGTTACATTTGCAGTCCTTTTTAAAAGAAGGCCCGTTCGTCTAGGGGTTAGGACGCCAGATTTTCATTCTGGAAACAGGGGTTCGATTCCCCTACGGGCTACAACTTAAAGAACTATGGCAAATCATAAGTCAGCACTAAAGCGCATCCGTCAGAACGAAGTTCGAAGAGAGCGCAACGCTTATTTCCACAAGACTACCCGTAATGCGGTACGTAAACTTCGTGGTCTTCACGATAAAAAAGAAGCCAGTGCCTTACTGCCTTCCGTAATTTCCATGCTTGATAGGCTTGCGAAAAACAATGTAATTCACAAGAATAAGGCCGCGAACCTTAAGTCTGGATTGACGAAGCACGTGGCTTCGTTGTAAGCTGAATTTAAAAAGTTGCAAAAATTGAGGCTCTCCTTTGGGAGGGCCTTTTTTATTTTGTTCAATCAAACCCACTAAAACTACGGATGTGGAAACAAAATTGAACATTAAGATGTGGGCGGAAGAGGACCGTCCCAGAGAGAAACTGATCACCAAAGGCAGGAGTGTCTTGTCGGATGCTGAATTGATCGCTATACTGATTGGCTCGGGCACGAAAAACGAAACAGCGGTAGAATTGGCAAAGCGCATTTTGGCCAGCGTCGAATTTGACATGCACCGCTTGAGCCGATTGTCGCTGGCGGAACTCAAAGGATTCAAAGGCATCGGTGAGGCGAGGGCAGTTGCAATCCTCGCTGCGATGGAGCTTGGTAGGCGTCGAAAGGAGAAGTCCGAGGAGACTAGACCTAAGGTTTCCAGCAGTCGTGATGCCTACAACATGCTCTACCCATTGTTGATTGATCTAGACCACGAACAATTCTTCATCATCCTCTTGGATCGAGCCAATCACGTCATTGACAAAATACGGATCAGTCAAGGGGGCGTATCGGGAACGGTTGCGGACGCTAAACTGATATTCCGAGCCGCCATCGATCGACTGGCATCGGGTATTATTTTGGCCCATAATCATCCTTCGGGAAATCTAAAACCGTCGCAAGCTGACATTCAACTGACCAAGAATTTGAAAACTTCGGGTAAATTGCTGGAAATTTCGATACTCGATCATTTGATCATTGCTGGCGATTCGTATTTCAGCTTTGCAGATGACGGTCTCATGTGAAATGACATCGCCTGGCATCCACCTATTTGTTGAGAAGCGCAACCATCGCTTGCAATACACGGTTTTCGAAATCTTCATGAGGAGGATGGGGATCAGCGCGGTACTTGTCGCAGACATCGATGACTTTGAAGCCCATACGGGACCTAAACTGAATTACAGTACCCAAACCGTAAGCGAAGGGATTCCCACTTTGGCTCCCTTGGGAATTCTTTTTGAAAAGCGCATTCAGCCCCATGAGATTGAGTGGAGTGTGGAGGGGGACTTACTCTTTCCTATTCAGAATCATGTCCTCGGATTTGACCCTTTGGCGGCGATCTTTTATTTGCTGAGTCGGTATGAAGAGTACCTTCCGCACCGCAAGGATGAACATGGCCGGTTTTTGAGCGAACAGAGCGTACTCGTTGAAGCCAACTGCCATCAGGTACCGTTGGTTGAATTGTATGTTGATCGCCTTTTTGAATGGCTTGCGGGCTTTTATCCGTCGTTGAAACGCAGTAAAAGCTCCTATACCCCTTGGGTGACGCTAGACGTGGATCAATTGTTTTCCATGAAGGCAAAAGGATTGGTTCGTTCGGTTGTATCCACAGCGCGTGATGCCCTAAGAGGAAGGTTGATGGAGCGCACTTCGGTGATGCTCGGACGCAAGTCTGACCCGAATGATATATACGATCGTGTAGATGCTATCTTGCAGCCAAAGCAACTTCGACCCGTGTTTTTCATGCAGGTGGGCGAAAGTTCTCGGTACGACGTCAACAATCCACCCCATCTGTATGATGTGCGTCAGCGGATCAATGAAATTGCTTTGAGCGGTGAAATTGGTTTGCATCCAAGCTACTATAGCAGCGAGCGCGATGGGACGATTGCTCGTGAATTGGAGCGATTGCGACAAATTACCTCCTCAGGTGTTTCCAAGAGCCGGCAGCATTTCTTGAGATTTATTTTGCCTCAAACTTTTCGCACATTGGCTGAGTCAGGAGTGACGGACGATTTCAGCATCGGGTTCCATGACCGAAATGGTTTCAGGGCTGGCACGTGCAAACCGTTTGGCCTCTTCGACCTCGAAAAAGACGAAACCATTCAACTAACCATGTACCCAATGGCATGGATGGACTTGGTTGCGACTAGGAATTTCCCTCGCGAGCAAGATGCTTGGGAAGAATTGGATCGACTGCTCAGCGCAGTGAAGGCGCACGGAGGGCATTTTGTTTCTACATGGCATCCGGATGTTATGGCGGCAAGCGACGAGCACTATTCAACTTGGAATATCTTTGAGCGGTTTGTTGAACATGCTTGATTTTAGACTCCTTAATCGCGGCCAAATTGAAGATGAAAAGTGGAACCATGCGGTTCTGAGTGATCCAAATTTCCGTCATTACCCATTGACCTATTACTTAGATCACGCTGCACCTGAGTGGGTGGGCCTGGTCGGCGGTGAGTATGCTTGGGTATGGCCGCTGCCTTTGAAACGATTCCCTATCAATAGAGTGGTGCAGCCATTATTGACACAACAATTAGGACCCTATGGTGCTACCTTGGATGAGGGTGAAATGCTCGCAGCTTGGCGCTGGATATGCACCGCATTTCGGCAAGTTCGCATTAAATTTAATGACCGCTATCACAAGTTAGACTTCAGCAAGCGACGGCATACCAACATCGAACTTTCGCTGAATGAGTCCATTGATTCTTTGCGGATGAGATACAACCGAAGTGTCCAGAGCAATTTAAATAAAGCACAAAAGTTTCGTGTCACGGTGACCCAGGACACGGCGTTCAGCGATTGGGGAATCCGTACGTTCAAACAAGGAAGGGGTAAAGGAATCCAAGAGCTGGATGGAGCTTTCTTCCGAGCAGTCAAAGACATCTATTGCGCATTTGAATCGTTAGGGCAGTCACGTACTTACGCAGCACATTTTGACGGTAAATGCTGCGCGCAGGTCATGCTTTTGATATCCAATCGTCGTTTGCTTCTATTTTTTAGTGCATCGAATAAAGCAGCGAGATCCGTGGGAGCCATGCATGCAATCTTGGACGCAATCATCGAGGAGCATTGCGGTTCAGATGGCGTACTCGACTTCGAAGGAAGCGACAACGAACAATTGGCATTTTTCTACCGAAGCTTTGGCGGTAGCGAGAAGATATATTTGCAGGCCGAAAGTGCTAGACTGATCTGGCCATTGAATCGACTACTCAAATGAATCAAATACACAATCTATCAGAACGTGATTCAGTGATCCATGACTTCATGGAGCGCTTACGAAACGTGTCTAAACAAACCAACCGCTCTCTATTCAGGCAGAATATTCGAAGCATAGGGAGGTTCATCGGATACGAAGTGAGTAAAACGTTGGGCTATAAGACAATTGACATTCAAACACCCTTGGCTCGGCACGAGCAGCGAGTCACGATGGATGAAATTGTAGTGGTTACGGTTTTACGCGCCGGTCTTCCTCTCCACGAGGGTATTCTGGATGCGTTTCCCGAAGCGGAAAATGGATTCATCTCTGCCTATAGAAAGCACGAGGGTGATTCCTTCAGCATTGAAGTGAAATACGTGGCTTGCCCTGATTTGACTGATAAAGTGGTCATCATCAATGATCCGATGCTTGCGACCGGAAGCTCGATGATTACTGCTTGGGAAGTGCTGCGGCAATACGGAGAGCCAAAGAGGGTCATTCTTGCAGCGGTAATCGCGAGTGAAGAAGGTGTCTCGTACGTCCGAGACCATGCCTTAGGTGCTTTTGATCTTTGGATAGCTGCGGTGGACAAAGAGCTCAATGAACAGAAGTACATTGTTCCTGGGTTGGGAGACGCTGGAGATTTGTCGTATGGTGAGAAATTACAGCACTGAGTGCCATGATTGAAGCTCTGCGCATCACCGGTTTAATCTTATTTAGCAGCGTCAAGTTCCTTTTCGCGCCATCTACGGTATACCTTTCGGGCTACAACTATTGGCAGACATTGCTGATCACGATGGTTGGCGGTATATTGGGAGTGACCGTATTCTTTTATACTGGCAGTGCAATTTTCACTTACATCCGGGATAGGTTTTCAAGAGGGAATGCAGAGAAAAAAACATTCAATAAAAAAAATCGATTTATAATTCGGATCAAGTCTTCGTGGGGAATACTCGGAATCGCATTATTGAGTCCTTGTTTGTTATCTCTTCCAATCGGAAGTCTTTTGGCTGCAAGGTATTTTCGAAACGATCCACGAACGTTGCCTATGCTGATTGGCGCAGTCGTGGTTTGGTCTCTTATACTAACCACGGCAACGGCGTTAATCGGACCGCTTTTTGAGTAAGTACAAGCATATATTCTTTGATTTAGACCATACGCTGTGGGATTTTCACACTAATAGTGTGGAGGCCCTCGAAGAATTATTCGTTTCGTTCGATTTGAGCAACGTTACGAAGGTGAGTTCCAGCAAATACTTTATAGATCGATACATTTTCCACAACGACAGGATGTGGGACATGTATCGAAAGAACCGAATGAGTAAGTCCCGATTGCGGAAAGCACGTTTCGAGGCTGCCCTTAAGGATGTAGGGCTGGATGATAAAAAATTGGCAAAGCAAATTGGGATGGCTTACCTAGATGTATGTCCGCGTAAGACCAAATTGAATGAAGGAGCTATGGAAGTGGTGCTAGAACTGAAAAAGAACCACGTGCTTCATATTTTATCCAACGGGTTTCATGAAACCCAGCTCGTTAAGCTGGAATGCTCAGGTCTGGCGCCTCATTTTGAGAATGTTATTACTTCAGAGAAGGCGGGAGCTAAAAAACCAAGCCCTCGGATCTTTCAGTTTGCCGAACGGGTTACTGGAGCGCTCAAAACCGAGTCGTTGATGGTCGGCGATAACTTGGAAATCGATGTCAAGGGAGCCCATGCATTTGGGTGGGATGCGATTCATTACAACGAAATGGAGGTTACACACATTTTCCCAGCTGTCAAGAGACTACCAGATATCATGGGGATGTTAGGAAGCTAGGGAAGCGAGTATTGTTTGCCCTCCCGTGGTTTTATCGCCCAGTTTCACTTCTACTTTGGCGCTCAACGGGAGCAAGAGATCAACGCGACTTCCAAATTTGATAAAGCCCAGTTCCTCACCCTGAGCCACCTCGTGATTGACGTGCGCGTAGTTGACGATTCTACGTGCCATGGCTCCAGCGATTTGCTTTGCTAATATTTCGCCAAACTTAGGGTGCTTTATCACTACGCTGTGTCGTTCATTGTCAGTGGAAGACTTGGGGTTCCAAGCTACTAGGTACTTTCCTGGGTGATACTTCGAGTAGGTCACGAGCCCCGAAATTGGGTACCAATTGATGTGGACGTTTGTAGGAGACATGAAAATGCTGATCTGCCTGACTTTTGCATGGAAGTATTCGGTGTCTTCTACCTCTTCGATTACCACCACTTTGCCATCCGCCGGAGCGATAACGGCGTCTTCCATGTTCAATGAGTGCCTTCGCGGGTTCCGAAAAAACTGGAGAATAGCCAACATGATGCTTGCAGCAAAAATGAGGGCAAGGGGTTGAGCTGATTTTACATCAGCGAACACAACATATGCCAACAATATTACCCCAAGTGAAGCCAGGGTTGCAATGATGATCGAGGCGCGTCCCTCGCGGTGAAAATTCATATTGTCTAAACCTTTGGTAGTGCGAGCTCAAAGAAAAGAATTGATGCGGGAACTGCTAGCATCATTGCATCAAATCGATCGAAAAATCCTCCGTGACCTGGTAAAAACACGCCAGAATCCTTGACGTTAGCCGCTCGTTTGAACCGTGACTCGAGCAAATCCCCCAAAGATCCGCTGACAACACACACCAGGGCAAACCCGATCATAATGGGAAGCGAAGGCATTCCTTCAACGTAGCTCAACGCTGCTCCGACAAGCAGAGAGAAGGCCAACCCCGATAGGCTTCCTTCTACTGTTTTTTTTGGGCTTAACCGTTCGAAAAGCTTAGTCTTTCCAATTTTGCGCCCCAAGAGATAGGCTCCAGAATCGTTGATCCATATCAGAGCGAACACGCTGATGACGATCAGCGGCTGGGGTAGGTCGGAGCGATGGACCAGAAAATAGGCAATCCCTAAGAAGGACAAGGACACGTAAACAGGTGCTGCAAGGGTAACACCCATGCTCTCCATCGGTTTTTGATTGCGACGGAAAATCTCGAAGAAGATGACGCATAATCCTATCGCGCCAACCGCCAGCGCAGTGGGGCGAACGGCATCTTCATATCCAAATACGAGTTGATAGACTAATAACAATACAGAAGCGTAGAATGCCCATCCAAGTGGCTTATTGGCCGAGGATCCGGTTTTTTGAGAAAGGTTGAAAATCTCATTCAGTGTGAAGAATCCCAACAGGCTGTATATCGAGTATGCGATCTTTTCGCTGAGGAAGAGGGGGCCAAGGATGAGGATCACAAATGCAACCGATGATAACGTCCGTTTGGCAAGGTTGCTCACCGATCTGATTCTTTGATGATTCGAGCGGCACTATCCAAATCCTGTTTGTGCACGTACAAGGCGGCTTCGCGGTTAAAATTCAATGAGTCCATTGCGTGATCCGCTTCCGAAATCATTTCGGCGGTAATGTCGTTGTCCGCGAGCATCGCTTTGACAATGTTCACCTCATATTCAGAGGTGGACTTAAATACCAATATCCAGTTTTCAGGCGGCTGATTCATGTTTTTCTTCGTTGTCGCTTGCTGTTGATTGATTCGGGTCGGCCGATTTCAATTCTTTTTTTGGATCTTCTTCATTGACTGGTGACTCAGACCCATTTTTTGAAACTTCAGAAGCTGAAGATACATTCCCTTTCGTTTTATCTGCGGCTTGATCTTCTTCATGGATAAGCGGCTCTTCGTCTTTAGAAAATGTGCGGCTACCAAACAACCTCTCCATGTCCTCTTTGAAGATAACTTCTTTTTCAAGCAATAACTCAGCCAATGCATTGAGTTTATCCTTATTGGCAACCAAAATAGACTTGGTTCTCGCATAGGCATTTTCTACCAAGGTTTTCACTTCTGCGTCGATTAACTCCGCCGTTTTTTCTGAGTACGGGCGTTGAAATGCATAGTCGCTCTGGCCGCTGCTGTCGTAGAAACTTATGTTGCCAATTTTGTCATTGAGGCCATAGATGCTGACCATTGAATAGGCTTGTTTGGTCACCTTTTCGAGATCAGAGAGGGCGCCTGTAGAAACTTCGCCAAAAATAATCTCTTCTGCGGCACGCCCTCCGAGGGCAGCGCACATCTCGTCAAGCATCTGCGCTTCGGTAGTCAGCTGTCGTTCTTCCGGTAAATACCATGCCGCTCCTAGGGATCGTCCTCTCGGTACAATTGTAACTTTTACTAATGGAGAGGCGTGTTCTGTAAGCCAACTGATGGAAGCGTGACCCGCTTCATGAAAAGCGATGGTCTTTTTTTCTTTTGGTGTGATGATGCGGCTTTTCTTTTCGAGTCCGGCCACGACACGATCAACGGCGTCGATAAAATCCTGTTTTTCCACCTGCTTTTTCTTTCTCCTTGCTGCAATCAATGCCGCTTCATTACAGATATTGGCAATGTCGGCTCCTGAAAATCCGGGGGTTTGTTTCGCAAGGAAATCTACATCTACCTTGTCGTCTAGTTTTAGTGGTTTGAGGTGAACCTTAAAAATTTCACGCCTTTCATTGAGATCGGGCATGTCTACGTGTATTTGACGATCAAATCTACCTGGCCTTAAAAGTGCGCGGTCCAAAATATCAGCGCGGTTGGTAGCAGCCATTAGGATCACACCGCTGTTGGTGCCAAAGCCATCCATTTCGGTCAACAGTTGGTTGAGCGTGTTTTCGCGTTCATCGTTGGATCCTTGTGCTGCATTTTTGCCTCGAGCCCTACCGATGGCATCAATTTCATCGATAAAGATGATGGAAGGAGCTTTTTCCTTCGCTTGTTTAAACAAGTCACGAACCCGGGAAGCACCGACCCCAACAAACATCTCCACGAAGTCAGATCCTGAAAGCGAAAAGAATGGGACTTGAGCTTCACCTGCTACAGCCTTGGCGAGCAAGGTCTTACCGGTGCCAGGAGGTCCTACCAATAGCACGCCTTTCGGGATGTGAGCACCGAGAGCGGTATAGCGATCTGGATTCTTAAGAAAATCGACGATTTCCTCGATTTCTTCTTTGGCTTCGTCTTGTCCAGCTACGTCCTTGAACGTAACCTTCACCTGGGTATTCTTATCAAAGAGTACGGCCTTGGATTTACCGATGTTGAATATTTGAGCTCCGCCACCACCGGGCCCGCTCATGCGTCGCATGATGAATATCCAAAGACCCACCATCAGGGCAAGAGGAATCAACCAACTGAGTGCTTCTCCGCCCCAATTCTTTCGATTATCGTACTGTTCTTTGATCCGTTCATCGGCCGGAAGGTCGGCTTGAGCTTCTTGCAGGTCTTGGCTGAACTGCTCCACCGTACCGATTTCGATGACATAGTGCGGCCCGAGGTTGTTGATTTGCCCTAAGGTCTTTTTTCGGACTTCTTCATATTTTTCTTTGATGCGCAAGGCATCGGGTTCAATGTAGATTTCGGCTATGTTCTCGTAGCGTACGACGACTACTTTTTCAACGTCGCCTTCGAGTAGCATTTCGTTGACAAATCCCTTCCATTCAACCTTTTTGTTTCCGGAGCTGAAGCTCACAAGCAGCTGTCCAATCAAAACCACTGCGATTACCACATAAATCCAATATGGATTGAATGGTTTCTTTGGGCTGATTTTCTTCTTCTTTTTTGCCTCGTCGGATTCTAGACCTGTTTCCGGGTTATGTTGATTGTTTTCACTCATCTCTTTTTCCTATCTAAATCTTAATAATCAATTAATCGCCGATTTGTTCAATCGGTGCGTCCGCCCAAAGGTCTTCTAAGGCGTAAAGGCGTCTGATTTCTTCCTTGAAAACGTGCACAACTACATCCACGTAGTCCAACAAGATCCAATCTGCGTTTCGTTTTCCTTCAACAGCATTCGGTCGGTCACCATTTCGTTTCCGCACGACATCCTCTATGGACTGAGATATCGCATCTACTTGCCGATCGGAAGTAGCATGGCAAATCACGAAATAATCCGAAATAGAATTGTGCATGTTTCGGAGGTCGACTCGTACGATTTCAAGGCCTTTTTTTTCACGAATTCCTTCTATGATAAAATCTGCCAATTCTTCCGAATAGTTTACGGATTGAGTTGCTGTCATGTGCTTTTTCAAGGAGCTTCAAAGTTAATCATTCCAATGCCGTCCTTTGTAGCGTTTATCTTTCCTCAGGTTTTACGAATATGAACGGCAAAAGAATACACTTAGCGGCAATTGGATCAACCAATTCCTATACCATGGATTTATTGAGCCATTCTGACATTCCCGAATGGACTGTTGTGACCAGTGATCATCAAGTAGAAGGAAGGGGGCAACGGGGGAGAAATTGGAACAGTGAACCAAAGGCTAACCTGTTGTGCTCGGTGTTCATTCGCCCAAAAATTTCGGTACGCGACCAATACCTCATTTCCATGGCTGTGAGCTTGGCAATCGTTGATGTTCTGGTTTCACAAGGCATGGTTCCGTCCATCAAATGGCCAAACGACATTCTGGTGAATGGAAAAAAAATAGCGGGCATTTTGATCGAGAACCAGGTGAAAGGCGAGCGCGTTGAATCCAGCGTGCTCGGTATTGGGCTGAACGTAAATCAAACTGATTTCCCATCCTTTCTTTGGCCAGCAACTTCCATGACAACAGAAGCTGGTAAGCGCTTTAATTTGGAAGATGTATTGGATGAATTGCTCGGTCAACTTAGGTTAAGAATGACACAATCCTTTCGAGATGCGAACGCCTTGAGCCGCGATCATGCCCATTGGCTTTACGGAAAAAGTGAAGAAGTAGCCTTTAGCTTCGATGGCAAGACGCTGCACGGAATTTTGAGAGGCGTAGAGGCCAGCGGAGCCCTACTGATGACGGTCAAAGAAGAGGACCGGAAATTCTTCAATGGAGAGATCAGGCTGCTGCGTACTTCAACTTGAGTGATTCGGCGAGCGAATTTAGAAAATTGGTCAATGGAGTTTTGAGCATCATCGCCATAAAGCTATTGACATCCGCGTCAAAAGATACATTCACCACGGATGTTTCGGAGCCCGTGATGGAAATGATCAACTTGAACTGGAACGGCTTTTCGCTCGTTGAACTATAAATCACTCGGTTTTCTTCGATGGAGGTTACCTTCAGCTGTATCTCCGCTAACCCCTTGATTTTAAAAGCACATGAATCACCCTCCACGCTCCAATTTTCAATGCGATCACCAGGCAGAATTTCTTTGAGGTTGACGGGTTGTGCCAAGAACGTGGAAATTAGTGCTGGAGAAGCGTTAATGGCGTGATCGTCGCTGTTAAATGCAGGCATTTATGAAGCAGTTTGTGGATTCCACTCAGCTGGATTCTGACGCCATTCGTTCAATGACTCTAGGTCAGACTCTTGAATGTAGTTGCTCTCCATGGCTTTCTCTAGCACCGATGGATAGTCTGTCAGTGTGACCAATGGACATTTATGTTCGAGAAAGTTCTTTTTTGCAAGTTCAAAACCGTAAGAGAATATGGCAATCATTCCTTTTACCGTGCAACCAGCTTCTCTCAGAGCATCTACTGCCACCAAGCTCGAGTTTCCGGTAGAGACGAGGTCTTCGATGACGATCACCGATTGGCCGCTTTCAACGACGCCTTCGATTTGGCTCTGCGTTCCGTGCTGCTTGGCTTTCGGGCGGACATAAATCAGAGGCAGTCCTAACTCTTGTGCTACCAATGCCGCTTGGGGTATGCCACCTGTTGCCACACCTGCTATAAGGTCAGGCCGTCCGAAATTTTCATCTACGGTTTTGACAATTTCCTGACGAATGAAGGTTCGAATTCTTGGATACGATAGGGTTTTTCGGTTATCACAATAAATGGGAGACTTCCACCCTGATGCCCAAGTAAAAGGCTCTTCAGGCCGCAGACTAATTGCTTTGACCTGAAGTAAAAACTCTGCTACCTTGTGCGCGGAATTGAAGCTATAATTCATGCCTCAAAAGTATAAGTTTTTCATCACGAACAGGGTCGTTATCGTCGAGGAGTATCGGGGTATGCCTAAGGGCGATCAAGATTCATATTCCTCTATTTTAAAGGCGTTGAATCCAGCAACGGATGCCCCTAAATCACTTTTATTCAAATCGGATGATTTGGCAGTCACTCTTAATTGCTTGAAGCAAGACTTCGTTTTCTTAATGGCGGGAGGAGGATTCGTTCAAGACGAACACGGCGACTTGCTCATGATCCACAGACGAGGATTCTGGGATTTACCTAAAGGCAAGGCGGAACCAGGAGAAACCATCGAACAGACTGCCGTTAGGGAAGTAGAAGAAGAATGCGGAATTCGGAATGTAGCGCTTGACTCTGAGGGATTTTCGACTTTTCATCTCTACACCGAAGCTGGGGTTGTGGTGTTGAAGGAGTCTGTTTGGTATAGAATGAGCACCCAGCGTCAAAGGCTGATTCCCCAAACCGAAGAGGATATTACGAAAGCTGAATGGAAATCTTTGCCGATTTCAGACGATATCAGAACAAGCTGCTATGCATCAATCCTAGAAGTGCTTGACCATTTTAACGAGGAGGAGCGATGATTGGTTCATCTGTAATTTCAGGAGGTTGAAGCTTGAACCGCAATGATTTGTTGGGGTGTTCTGAATTCCAAGATTTCGCGAATAACTTTTCAATTTTCGCGCCAGGCGGAGGGGCTGGAGAATTTAAAAATTTCAAGTTTTTATCGATGTAGAAATAAGAAGGGAACGATCGGAGTTCGTAGGATTGAACGACTTCGCGCGGAGACAATGCCTTTCCGAAGTACCATTCGAAATCGTACTCCTCGGCGATGCTTTTAATCTTGCGGATATTTTCTTCGGTTGAGATGCTGAACATCGCGACTTCGGTACCATAACCCTCTTTGAGGACCTTCATCAAGCTCATTTCCTTCAATGTCTCCGCATCGAAATCATCGAAAAACTGAAGGTAGATGTACCTTCCGCGGTACTCTGAAAGCCGGTTGATATTGCCGACCAAATCGGTGAATTCGAAGTCAGGGCAAAGCGTACCCGGGGCTAAATAGTTCAACGCTTCTTGGGCATTCGCAGCGACGATCTGACATTCTTTGTCCTGAGCATTCATCAACAAGGAGTCGAGCAGAACCAAGATTTTACTCAGTGGATATTTTCTCTCCGTTCCTAGTTCATACAATTGCGTGGCGGCCAAAAGTTCCCTAGTCGCGCGGTCTTGCAGGTGCGGATCGCGTTCCATGCTCTCCATGAGCTGCCAGTAGTTTCCGGTGTGAATCGCCGATTCAGCCTCATCTTGAAAACGATGCGCCTCCTTTGGGTTTAAATAGTCGAAGTATTCATCAAACAACATCGTGAACGCATTGGCATAACTCAAATGCCTATAAGCCGGTGCACGACTGCTGAAGTACTTCTCAAAGACTTGTTTCCGGCTGTGGTTGGTCTGAAGTGCAAACACCGCTAGTCGATAATGCAAGTGTGTTTTGAAGTACGAGTCCGTGCGATTGGCATATTTTTCAACCGTGGCTTCGGCCATCGAATCGGAAATAGGAATGAGCTTGCGATGCACGCTTCTCCCATAGTACTTTGCATTATCTAACAAGAATTGGTTGAGTGTTTTTTCGAGTTCTGTAATGTCGTAATTGAGTTGACCTTGCGCTTCGAAAACCTCGGGTAAGATGAACACATCCTTAGCTGGTTCATACCTGTCGATCGGTGCGGGCTCTGTCAGTACCAATGTGTATTGGTCTCCTGGCTTGATGAAAAGGTGTGCATTCACCCTTTCGATATTGATCAAGTACAACCCCTCTTCTTCAATGTCTAACTCGAATTTGAAGCTTCCATCCTGAGGAATCAACATTCTTGAGAGCACTGAACTTTGGAAGGTGAAGAGGTCGGTGTAGGCCCGCACTTCGATCATCTTACCTCTGTAATAGAAGGCATTTCCTTGAATGAGGGTCTTCTGTGCGAGCACCTCAAAGCTGACCACGACGAGGATGAATGTAGTAAGGAGGAGCTTGAGCCTATGCATGCAAGTCAATTGCATCGGGTATGAAGTTGGAAACATCGCCACCATTCTTAAATATTTCACGCACGATGCTCGCATTTATTGCGGCGAAACGTGGATCGCATAAAAGAAATACGCTTTGAATACTCGGGTCTATCCCTTCATTCATGTGCGCGATATTGCTTTCGTATTGAAAATCATTCTGATTTCTCAAGCCGCGCAGGATAAAGCCTGCTTGATGTTTTTTACAAAGGTCGATGGTGAGGCCTTCAAACGAGACGACTTCCACTCGGGCATCGTCCCGAAACAAGTGTTCTATCCATTTCTTTCTTTGTTTCAGGTCGAAGAGGTATTGTTTACTGGAGTTTACACCGATGGCTACGATGACCTTATCAAAGAGCGGAAAGGCCTTTCTTACGATATCTTCATGTCCGTTGGTGAAAGGGTCAAAGGATCCAGGAAAAACGGCAGTTTTCATACGCTATGGTCTAAAAAACGTAAAGCTCACTTCACCGTACGTTCGTTGATCTGCAAAGTTCGGATGTTCTGAGAAACTCAGACCTTTCCTGTGCTCAAGTACGAACAATCCTTGGTTGAAGGTGGAATGCGAGGTCACGGCATCGATTAATTCAGCGTAGTACGCAAAGTCGTAAGGTGGGTCAGCGAAGACAAGTCCTGCCTTTCCTGTGTATGAACGAAACCATTTGAGGGCATCTCCTCGAACGATCCGGCTCCGATCTTCTAGTCGCAGTTCTTTGGTAATTCCTGATAACCACCGGACAGTGGGTGCGTGGGAGTCGATGCTCCATACGCATTCGGCGCCCCTTGAAAGTGCTTCTAAGGTGATTGAGCCAATACCCGCGAACAGATCAATGACGGTGGTTGTTGGCCAGGAAATCTCGTGATGTAGTATGTTGAAAAGCGATTCTTTGGCGAAGTCGGTGGTAGGTCGGGCCGGAAGCTTATTGGGTGCTATTATCCGCCGTCCTCGTAACGTGCCACTTACGATACGCACAGTAGAGCGTGGGTTAGGTGGTCAAATTTGGAATGAGAAAAATCGCTCAATTTTTCGCTGATGATGACCTTGTCCAAGCCTTGGGCAATTTCCATTCGCTTCCAATAGTTCGCGAGCAGTTCCCAAGTATCATCCCCGATTTCAATCGATCCGCTGAGCGACAGAAGGGCTTCATCGGGCTGAATTTTGAGTAACTCGCTGGCATACAGCACGTAATAGGCGATGTCTTCTTTGCCGCTTTGATAATAGGTGTTGGCGAGATAGATTTCCCCCTCTTTGTAAGCCCGAATATCGAGTTGGTCATTCCAAACATGGACCGAGAACATCGGTTTGTTCGACCCAGAGGCTTTCATTGCATTGAACTCTTGTTCGATTCGTGGATGCACATGAGAAATGACTTTCACATGCTTAAACGTATCGTAAATGTCGGTGATGAGTCGCGTTGGGGCTGCGAAGGCAATGGACGCCTGCAAGCTAACAAGCTCTCCGCTCATGAGGCTTTCCTCTTCAGTATCTAAGGGATTGGTCAACTGAAAAATGCCAGGATTGGTGCCGTCGAGGACAAATTTCGGGTAGAGCAAATAGTTCTGCTCTTGTATCCCGATGATCACTTCCTTGAATTCCGATTGAAGGTAAGGGTGTTTTTTAACGAGGTCTTTCAAGGAATTGTGGTGCGGGTACCGGGCAAAGCCGGTGACCAAATTCTTTGTTGAATGGAACCAAGCAGCATGCACCCATTCGCGGTCGATGGTTAATAAAAGGTAATAATAAGAAGCGGGTTCCTCAGAAAAGCTGAGGTCAAAGTACTCTTCTGTACTCAAGGCGTTTTCCACGGCTTATTCCCAGTTTCCGTTGGTCTTCGGATCTGCCATGGATCCCACTTGCAGCGGATCTCTTCGATCAAATGGAGCGGGGTCGGTAGCTTGGAATACAGGCACTTTCACACCTGATCGCTCAACGAATCCGGATTCAAGCTTGAATCGTTTACCGCCAGTAAATGGAACCACCACAAACGAATCCGCGTGGAAGGCGTGGATGCGTTCCTTGGCGTTGCCTCCAAAGAGACTGTCTAATACGCTCGTATAATTGGTGTCCCTAGAGACAATCCCTTCTTTGATTGCTTGCTCTAAAGACATGGTATCTGGTACCTCGCCGATGGCCTTGATGAAAGGAATGGAGTCGTTTTTAATAAAGTTGACAAGGGAGTCGGTGTTGCCAATGTATTTCTGGTAAATCGCTTTGTACGCCAATTCAGCCGTCCGAATGTCCTTCAAGCGCTGGATGACGTGGGCATACCGCCTTTCTTTTTCTTCTTGAAATTCGATCGGCACTTTGATCGACATGTAATCTGCATATGCCAAACCGGTGACAAGAACCGCTAATCCGATGCTGATACCTGTTCGAAGTTTTGTGCTCAACTCAACCATGGCAGCCACTAGGCTTACTAATCCCGCCAAAAGAATCGCAAATGATCCCAAGATGAAGGCTCCATTTTGCTCAGTGGCATTAGAATAGATAACCATGATGATGCCGAGAACCACCACAGTAGAAGGGAAGATGAATTTCTTTATTTCATTCATTGTCTATGACGCTTTGAAGATGGGCAAATCTACAATTTTTCCCATGCTAAAAAATACTTGTTTCTTCAGCGGCCAATAGGACTATTTTGCGGTAGGCATGAAGCAGGAAAGCGAATTTATCGGTGAGGTTTCGGAAAACATGGCATTTCTGCCCAAGGAGGATCAGCAGGTGGCCCTATCAGAATTGTACCGATTTTTATTTGAAGGCGGCCCGAAGTCAGCCTTCATTCTGAAGGGATATGCGGGTACTGGAAAAACAACACTCATGGGAGCACTCATTCGTTGGTTGCACAGTGTGAACCGGAAAACGGTACTGTTGGCGCCCACAGGTCGCAGCGCTAAAGTGCTGGCTTCTCACTCGGGTTTTCCAGCTTCCACCATTCACCGGCGCATTTATGCGATGAAAGAAAATGACTTTGGAAGGCCAAGCGTTCAACTCGTACAAAACAAATCCGAAAAGACCATTTTCATCATTGACGAAGCTTCGATGATCGGAGAGCGTAACGCCGATGAAGGTTTTGGGTCTCGGTCGTTGCTAGAAGACGTTGTGACGTACACTTATTCTGGCGAGCGCTGCAGGTTAATATTGATTGGCGATGACGCGCAGCTTCCGCCGGTAGGTATGGAGGTGAGCCCCGCGTTGGATAAAAAAAGAATGGCTTCTATCATGCATGGACCCGTGTATGAAACCACCCTGACGGAGGTCGTTCGACAAGCCTCATCTTCCCTCATCTTGCGCAACGCTACGGATATTCGAAATCAAATTCGAGCCAAGGAGTTCGATTCAATATCGCTGGGTGTGTCGAAGTATGAAGCGTGTCAAGACGTTGATTCATACGAAATGGAAGATTTGCTCTCTCAGTTTTTCTACAACGAAGAGGCGCATCAAAGCGTAATCATCTGCCGGTCGAATAAGGATGCGAATCAATTCAATTTGCAGGTGCGTGCCCGGATCTTAATGAGGGAAGCTGAATTGGAAGCAGGCGACCGATTGATGATCGTTCGCAACAACTACCACTGGAAGCTTCCAGGGTCGCGACAGAGTTTTTTAGCGAATGGCGACATGATTGGTGTAGAGCGAATTCATGCGATTCGGGAGTTTGGGCCTTTCAAATTTGCGGAGGTACAAGTTCATTTTATTGAAGACCCTACGGTTTCCTTTGAACTGATCCTATTGATGAATTCGCTGACCTACGAAGGGCCTTCCATACCAAGCCAGGAGATGAAGCATTTGAGGAAGGCCATGATTGATTCCAATGAGATCGATGCGAATGATCCCGAGGAGAAGTTTTTCCAGAACCCCTATTTCCACGCAGTGCAAGTCAAGTATGCCTATGCCATCACTTGCCATAAATCTCAAGGTGGCCAATGGGAGCGGGTGATGCTTTACCAAGGCTATTTTACGGACGAAATGATGGATAAATCGTACTTCCGATGGCTCTATACTGCCGTAACACGCGCTTCCGAATCGCTCTACCTGGTAGGATTTCATCCTTCGTTACTTACCCAAGTTTGAGTGAAAATGAGCATTATTGTTCCATGAAGGCGACCCTGAGTAAATGGATTCTGGCGCTGTTTGGCTGGAAGGTAAATGGCCTGTATACAGGTGAAGTCAAGAGCTGTGTCATCACGGTGGCACCGCACACCAGCAATTGGGATTTCGTGTGGGGAATATTGGCTAGGAATGTTTACCGATTGAACGCTAAATACCTAATCAAGAACAGCTACTTCAAGCCAGGAATTGGATGGTTTTTTAGAATGACCGGAGGCATTCCCGTGGATCGAAGTCAGAAAACCGACCTGACTGACCGTCTCAAGGTGATGCTCTCCAAGGGTAGAGGTTTGCAAATTGTATTCACGCCGGAAGGGACGCGCAAGCGCGTGGAAAGATGGAAAACAGGTTTCTATTGGGTTGCAGTGGATTCTGGTCTGCCCATCGTCATGCACAGCATTGACTACAAGAAGAAAGAGTTCAATACAAGAGAACCCTTTTATCCCACAGGGAATTGGGAGGTCGATAAATTGCAATTCGAGGCATTCTACGCCGATAAAGCGCCCGGAGTTCCAGAAGGATTCAACCCAAAATTTTAGGTAAAGAGCCGCTTTGCTAGGAGCATCTTGTTCTAGCCAATGATTGCATTCAAGGTGACACTTGGTCGCATAGCGGCAGCTTCTTTTGCTTGATCAGGACGGTAGTAACCACCGATGTCCATGGCAGTACCTTGTGCGTCATTCAATTCCTTGACAATCGCTGCGGCAGAGGCCGATAATTGATCAAACAGAGTCGAGAATTCAGACTTCAGCTCTAGGTTGCGATCTTGTTTGGCCAGCTCTTCTGCCCAGTACAATGCAAGGTAGAAATGGCTGCCTCGGTTGTCGAGTTCACCCACTTTTCGGGATGGACTTTTATCTTCCATCAAGAATTTCGTTGTCGCATTGTCCAATGCTTCACCGAGAATGATGGCCTTCTCGGTGTTGAATGTCGAGCCAAGGTGTTCCAAGGACACTGCTAAGGCAAGGAATTCGCCCAAAGAGTCCCATCTGAGATGGTTTTCCTTATTGAATTGCTGGACGTGCTTGGGTGCCGAACCACCCGCTCCTGTTTCAAACAAACCGCCTCCGTTCATCAAGGGAACGATGGAAAGCATTTTCGCGCTAGTACCAACCTCTAGGATCGGGAACAGATCTGTGAGGTAGTCTCTGAGCACATTACCTGATACCGAAATCGTGTCCAAGCCTTTTCGAATGCGGTCCAGCGAAAATTTTGTGGCTTCTTTTGGCGCCATGATTCTGATGTCAAGCCCGGTTGTATCGTGGTCTTTCAAGTAGTTGTCTACTTTCATGATCAGGCTGTTGTCATGTGCCCGGTTTTCATCCAGCCAAAATACGGCGGGTAATCCAGTAGCGCGCGCCCGCTTCACCGCGAGTTTAACCCAATCTCGAATGGGCTCGTCCTTCGTTTGGCACATGCGCCATATGTCACCTTCTTTAACCGAGTGTTCCATGAGTACGTCGCCTTGGTCACTAATTACTTGAACGTTGCCTGCTTTTGGGATTTCAAAGGTTTTATCGTGCGATCCGTATTCTTCCGCTTTTTGTGCCATGAGGCCTACGTTGGAAACGCTGCCCATGGTGGTTGGGTCGAGCGCGCCATTGGTTCTACAATCTTCAATGACTTCTTGGTAGACTGAGGCATAACTCCGATCCGGTATCACTGCTTTTGTGTCTTGGGCTTCGCCTTTTGCGTTCCACATCCGGCCTGATGTACGAATCATTGCGGGCATAGAAGCATCGATGATCACGTCGCTTGGAACGTGCAGGTTTGTGATTCCTTTGTCGGAATTGACCATCGCCAATGCCGGACCATTTTCGTAGGCGGCTTGAATGTCTGCTTCGATGGCCATTCTTTTTTCAGCAGGAAGTTTTTCGATCGCAGTTAAAACTGCGGCCAGGCCGTTGTTCGGATTCGCTCCCACGGAAGCCAGTGCGTCGCCATGCTTGTCGAATACGTCCTTGAAAAAGGCCCGAACGACGTGGCCAAAAATGATCGGATCTGAGACCTTCATCATGGTTGCCTTCAGGTGTACTGAAAACAGCAAACCTTTCGCCTTAGCATCGGCAATTTCGGCCATTAAGAATGACTGAAGTTCATTAACGCGCAGGCAAGAAGCGTCGATGACTTCTTTTGCCAGTACTGGGGTCTTCTCTTTTAATACGATCGATTCGCCGTTTTTGGTAATCAGTTGGATCTTGACATTTCCAGCTGCTTTCATTTCATAGGATTGCTCGCTGCCAAAGAAATCCCCTGAGTCCATGCTCGAAACGTGCGAGGCGGAGTCGGGGCTCCAAGGACCCATGGAATGTGGGTGCTTGCGAGCGTATTCTTTCACAGCCTTAGGTGCCCTACGGTCTGAATTCCCTTCTCTTAACACTGGATTTACGGCACTACCTTTGATTTTATCGTAGATCGCTTTGACCGAATTATCCTCTTCGGATTGTGGTTTTTCAGGGTAGTTGGGAATCGCAAATCCTTGGAGTTGTAATTCCTCGATCGCGTCTTTTAATTGTGGAAGCGATGCGGAAATATTCGGAAGCTTGATGATGTTGGCTTCTGGTTTTTTCACCAATGCACCGAGAATTTCTAAGGCATCTTCTGTGCGCTGGTCGGCAGATAGGTAAGTCGGAAATTTAGCTAGAATTCTAGCTGCAAGGGAAATATCACATGTCTCAATCTCGATGGAAGAAGAACGAACGAAACGCTTTACGATAGGAAGGAGAGACTCCGTAGCTAGCGCCGGGGCTTCGTCGGTTTTGGTATAAATGATCTTTGGCGATGTATTCATGTTTCGAGCGTATTCTGTTTATTCCTATCAACTAAAAAAGGAGGTGCAAAAGTAGTGTTCTGCACCTCCATTCAAAAGGTCGGGGAGCGGTTGCTCTATTGCTTTTTCCAGATCAGTATCCAAAGAGGGCTTCCAAGGAAACGGTTTCTACCGGTCCGAGCTTGCTCAGGGCGTCGAAGTCTACTTCTGCACGCTTGCCGATGACCATGTAGTTGTATGTTTTGCCTTTTATATTGGCATCAAAAAAAGATTGCACGTCATCGAAGTTGAGTTGCTTGATCACGGGGTAGATCTTTTGATTGAGGTCGTAATCAATACCTAATTTCTGAGCCCTTTCATAACTCCAAAGAATGCTCCTACCGGTGACACGGTTGGTCTCGATTTGCTTTAGGGCACTGGTCTTTGCTTGTTCAAATTGCCTTTCGGCCCTCGGAAGGGTGCTCATCAATTCCAATAGGGCATTGGTAGCATCCTCTAGTTTGTTGACTTGGGTACCGATGTAGCCGCGTACATAATGATGTTTGTCCGACTCATCGGGGCTGGTGTAGAATGCATAGGCAGAGTAGGCGAGGGCTTTTGACTCTCTGATCTCTTGAAAAACGATGGAAGAGAGTCCGCTCCCGAAGTATTCATTGAAAATCTTGGCATGGGGAAGGGCACTTTCAGAGAATAATTGTCCTCGGCTCATCAGCATGAGTTCAGCCTGCACCATGTCGTACTCAGCGAAGTAGACCCGGCTGTTTTCGATGGCGAGTTCGTCGTATTCCACGGCCTGAGGCGAAGGAAGCCAAGTTTCAGGTACCTTGTGGTTAGCCGAGAGGACGGATTCCACTCGATCTATTTTTTGCGGGCCATAGAACAGAATTCGATGCTCAAAGCGCGAGAGGTTGCGCAACAGGTCGGTCAGCTCTTTTGGATCAATCGCCTCCATTTCAGCCTTGCTCAACACGTCATTGAACGGGTTTTTCGGCCCGTACTGAACGTAATTTCTGAGCCCATTGAAAAGAATTTGTCCTTTGTTCAGCTTTTTGTCTGAACGCTTTTTCAATTCACCCCGCACCAATTCCGCAAAGCTGGAAGGGTCAGCTTCAACATTGTTTAGAATTCCTTCAAATAACTTAACACCCTCTTCGAAAGTTTCTTCGAGGCCAGTGAGCATCACGTAGACTTGGTCGTCGGATGCGTTCACATCAAAGCTTACCCCGAGCTTGAATAATTCTTTTTGCACTTCTGCGGGTGACATGTCTGATGTTCCCAAGTAGGGCAAATACTCAACAGCCAATGGAAGTTTTTGGTTGTGGTTCTTTCCGATATCGAGAACGTAGTACAAATGGTACAGTTCATTGGTAGAATTATGCACGTAGTTCATCGGCACTTTTCCGCCGACCTGCTTTTTTTGGATGGATGTACTGTAGTCAAGAAACTGAGGTTCAAGACGAAGCGATTTCATCGAGTCAATCATTGCGTAGAAAGGCGAGTTCTCTTCGCGGTTGATGTCCACTGGTGTAATCTCAGGTTTTTCCACTTTAAACACATCTTTCTCACCGATGCGCTTGTTCACGGCTACATAATTATCTGAGAACCGATCGTTTGCCCAATCCATGAGATCCTGCTTGCTGATGTTGGCCATATCGTCGTATTGCTTCACTACATCCGCCCAGTTTTGATTTAAAATGAAGGCATTGGAAACCATGTAGGCACGGATCCAGTTCGTCTCCATCCGGCTCATGAGGTTCTTTTTGAACTGTCGAACCACCGCATCGATCATCCAATCTTCAAAATTGCCTTGCTTTACACTGTCAATTTGATCGAGCAACAATTGCCTTACTTCTTCAAGTTTTTGGCCTTGACGAGCATATCCAGTCATCATTAGCCATGAGTAATCCTCGTTGATAGAAAAGGAAGAGTACGAGCGAAGCACCCGCTGTTGTTGGTTCAGGTTAAGATCGATCAAGCCGGCCTTTCCGTTGCTCAAGATCCCGTCCATCAGCTCCAAGTACAGCGCGTCCTTTGTATGCGCACCTCCGAGCCGGAAGGATATCATTTCGAATTCAGCTTCACTGCCCATCACATCCGCAATCTGGGGTTTGGTAATTGGATTTTCCCTTGGCATTTCGATATTCTCCAGCGGTTTAGGTTCCATTTTCCCGAAGTACTCATCGATCATCTCGATGGTTTTGTCTGGATTGAGATCACCGGCTAAAATGATGGCCATATTATTTGGAACATATCGACGATTGAAGTAATCGTGAATTTTTTGCATGCTCGGGCTCTTCAAGTGTTCACCCTTTCCGATGGTAGTCTGTTGACCATATGGGTGGGTAGGGAAAAGCATGTCCAATGATTTGTAGTAGGCTTTGCGTCCGTCGCTGTCTTGCGTGCGGTTGAATTCTTCGTACACGGCCTCTAGTTCGGTATGAAAGAGACGCAAAACCAATTCACTGAACCGTTCAGATTCAATAGCAAGCCACTTTTCTATTTCGGTACTGGGAATGTCATTGATGTAGACCGTACGTTCGTTGCTCGTGTATGCATTCGTGCCTTGCGCTCCGAGGCCGCTGATGAGTTTGTCGTACTCATTGGTAGAGACAAAGGTTGCCGCAATTTGAGAAAGGCTATCTATTTGATGATAAATCTTACCTCTTTCTGCATCGTCGGTGGTTTCGCGGTGTTTTTCATACAGGTCAGAAATCATTTGTAGGTGCTTCTTTTCTTCAGGCCAATTGAGCGAACCAATTTGAGAAGTGCCCTTGAAAAGCATGTGTTCTAAATAGTGGGCAAGGCCAGTGGCATCGCTCGGATCCTGCTTGCTTCCTGTTCGAACTGCAATATTTGTTTGAACCCTTGGTTCGGCGTGATTTTCTGAGATGTACACCTTAAGGCCGTTTTCCAAGGTGTATATGCGGAGTCCAAAAGGATCGCCATCAACGGATTCGTAGGTGTACTTAGATTGCGAATCCGCACTTGTTTCTGAATCAGAACAAGCATTCAGCGTTCCGAGAGCGATGGACAATGCAGTTAGGATAAACAGATTTCTGAGCATGTGGTTTGAGTTTGTTAATACGTAATGTCGAGATCGAGGTCCGACTTCAGCTTGCGTAGTAGTGGGTTTTGCTTGGCTAAATATTCGAATTTATCTTGAGGTGTAAACAACTTAGTCTCTTCTTTTCCCTCAATGCGCTCAGAAGTTAGACCGAGGTCGTTTTGTCCGGTATAGGTTCTGATTTTCGCCAAGAGATCAGCCTTATGTAGGTTGAACTCTTCTTCATCCACATCGTGAGCGAGGTGCACGGTGAGGGATTTTTCCGAGGCACGTCCTTCAAGGCTTTGTTTCGCTAGAATACTGTAGAGGGCATTTTTCCCTTCTTTCAGAAGTTCTTGATTGATCTGTTTCCAAGCCTCTTCGATGCTGAGTGTGCCGCTCGTAGTAGGAGGCGTCTGACCGCCTTCATCAGCCGGTTCTGGTTCAGAGCTGATTTCGATGTTCGGAGAAGATGGTTGCTCGGTTTGTTCCGCATCGAGCTTCAATGAAACGGTAGCAGAGTGCTTTCTTTTTCTTCGGCTGGTCGCGGGTTTTTCGCTAGGTTCTTCCGGAGCTTCTACAGGAGTTGGATCAAGAGACTCCGAGGTTTTTTCGTTCGATGAGTCGACTACGGACTCTTCTGAGGTTGAGGTTTTGTCAGGACTATTAGGGGTGCTATCAGCGGAAGAGGTAGTCTGATCTGCATCATTCGCCTTTTGAGTTTCTATTGAAACTGATGGACTTTCTTCTTCGTTTGATTGAGGTGCCTCGGTTTTAACCGCTTTTTTTTTCTCCTTGGGTTCGGAAAGAACGACTACGTCAGGACGGGCGTTTTTTTTTTCGAGCCCTAGGCTTGCCAGACTCAACAAGGAGGTTTCAATCAGAATCCTCGTATTCGGTGCGTTCCGATACCGGAAGTCCGTTTCATTGACCAGTTTGAGTGCTTCGATCAACCACTCGGCCGGAACCGCTTTAGATTGCTCCTTGTAGCGTGCTTTAACCGACTCGCCTACCTCAAGGAGGTCGATCGTCTTAGGTTCTTTACAAACAAGGAGATCGCGAAAGTGACTTCCAAGGCCACCAATGAAGTGATGGCCATCAAATCCTTGTTTTAAGATCGAGTCTAGTGTGACAAGCACATCGGCAAAGTCATGCGCGACCAGATGCTCAGTAATTTTAAAGTAGTAGTCGTAGTCAAGAACGTGTAGGTTCTTCAATACGGCATCGTAGGTGAGGTTTTGGTTGGTAAAGCTCGCGAGCTGATCAAAGATGGAAAGGGCATCTCGCATGGCACCGTCTGCCTTTTGGGCAATTACGTGAAGTGCTTCTTCCTCAAATGCAATCGACTCGGCTTCGGCAATCTTCTTGATCTGGCCCACGATGTCACTTACTCCAATCCGGTTAAAATCGTAGATCTGGCAACGGCTCAAAATCGTTGGAATGATTTTGTGTTTCTCCGTAGTAGCTAGGATGAAGATGGCGTGTTTCGGCGGCTCTTCTAAGGTCTTTAAGAAGGCGTTGAACGCTTGCTTAGAGAGCATATGGACCTCATCGATGATGTAGACCTTGTAATTACCAACTTGTGGTGGTATGCGCACTTGATCGGTGAGCGAACGCATGTCTTCCACGCTATTATTCGACGCGGCGTCTAACTCGAAAATGTTGAATGAAAAGTCTTCATCCACCGCGTGTTGTTCCGATCGGTTGATCTCCTTTGCGAAAATCCGTGCGCACGTAGTCTTGCCTACTCCTCTCGGGCCACAGAAAAGGTAAGCATGCGCCATGTGGTCTTGGGTAATGGAATTGTGCAGTGTTTCTGTAATTGCACCTTGTCCAATGACTTCCTTCCAACTCTCGGGACGGTACTTCCGCGCCGAGACAACGAAACTTTCCTGTTTACTGGCCATTGGGCCAAAAGTATATCTATTGATTTAAAATCCTTGAGCTACGAGTCCAGTACTTGTAAGTGTTTTGAAATCAGGGAATAAATATGAATAAGTGCTATGATTTCTTTGCTAGATAATTCATATTTGTTAGGAACCAACCCCACTTTCAATGAAACAGAATTTACGCATTCTCGGTAACAATGGCCTTCTTTTGGCAGTCGTGTTGTTCACTTCACTTGGTTTAACAGCCCAAACGCTCATGCCGATTCCGGCGCAGAGCACAACATACACAGGAAACACCAGAGGTTTCTGGTTTCAAGCCCCTGTTGATTTTATGATGGTCGGTGTACGCGTTCCGACGACGGCCAGTTCGGATGACCAAAGCGTTGCAGTAGTTCGATTCAACAGTGGTCCACCACCCAGCTGGGCTACTACGACGAACGACTTTACACTGTTGGCGCTCTATCAGGACATTCCAGGCAACAACGTATTGCCCGTTAGCATTCCGGTTTTTCAAGGCGATTACATCGGTATTCTAGGTAGTCGAGGGGCCACGTCAACGAATTCGTATGGAGCGAATAATTTTTCCACCAATATTTTGGGGGAGTCCGTGACATTGCAAAGGCTTGGAATGCAATATGACCTAGAATCGACTAGTCCACAAGACTTATGGCAGGAGAATTCAAACTTGTCTAGGGTTGAGATGTATTACACCACATTGATCATTGATGACTATCCGTATTGCCAGGGATTTGAAGAAAGCAACGGCAGCTTTTCGGCTGCAGGAACGTTTACATCCTGGGAATGGGGAGAGCCAGACAATACTACGATCAGCGCAGCTGCTTCCGGGGACAATGCTTGGGTCACGGATTTAGATGGAGATCACAACAACAATGAATTGAGTTTTGTACAAAGCCTCGAGTTTGATTTAACACCCTTGGTCGACCCCATGGTTCGTTTTCAAACCATTCGTGATCTCGAGAATGGAACGGACGGTGCAGTATTTCAAGTATCTACTGATAGTGGGTTTGTTTGGAATACGTTGGGAACGTCGAGTAGCCCTTCCCCTTGGTATAACGGAAGTTCGGTGTCTTCGTTGATTTCGCTCAACAGTTCATCAGGGTGGACGGGAACGAGCTCGGGATGGGTAGACATGCGCCATTCTCTTCTGACCTATTCGAATGATACGTCGGTGCTCTTTCGATTCGCGATCGCTACCAATTCTTCGGGAACCAATGAGG
>JAVKEP010000093.1:0-49532 GCA_040221375.1 Cryomorphaceae bacterium | reverse complement strand
CCCATAGCCTTGTCCATCAAAGATCGGATCATGGGTTTGGTAGACGGACTCGCGTCAATCAAACGTATGGATGGGCAATTTGGCTTTTACTTGCACACGCTCTTGATCTGGGCCGCTTACATATTGATGTTTATCCTCACTTTTCAAAGCCTTCCTGAAACCCAAAGCGTTCCATTTGGGGGCATGCTCGCGTCGTTTGTCTTAGGCGGATTGAGCATTGTCGCTGTGCAAGGCGGATTGGGTGCTTATCCACTGGCAATCATGGTTATCCTCGCACTTTATGGTGTAGACAAGTCAGTCGGGTACGCCTTTGGATGGATCGTCTGGACGGCACAAACTGCGATGATCATTTTGCTCGGCTTCGTATCCATGTTGGTGATGCCCTTGATCAATAGTCAAACCTCCACTGAAGCAGTCGAATCATGAGTGTTTCCTTGGAACATAGAATTTTCAGCCACCGATCAGCCATAAGCGATGTGCTAGAAGCCTGGCGTGCTAAAGGAGAACGAATCGTTTTTACCAATGGGGTATTCGACCTCCTTCATCCTGGCCACATAGTGTATTTAGAGCAAGCAGCGGCATTGGGAACGAAACTGGTGCTCGGTTTGAACAGCGATGCCTCTGCAAAAAAACTCGGCAAGGGCGAACATCGTCCGATCAATGATCAACGATCCAGATCTTTGGTGGTAGCAGGGCTGAGGTCGGTAGATATGGTTGTGCTTTTCGATGAAGCCACCCCGCTTGAGTTGATTAAGACCGTGCTTCCCGCTGTGCTCGTAAAAGGGGGAGATTACAAGATTGAAACGGTGGTAGGCGCTGAAGAGGTTGTGAACTATGGCGGAGAGGTAAAGCTCCTTCGCTTTCTTGATGGGTACTCGACCACTGCCATTGAACAAAAAATCTTGAAAGGCGTTAGCAAGTAAAATGGCCAAAGAGATCGATAGCATACAAGAGGAGATCATCGAAGAATTCAGCTTCTTCACAGATTGGATGGAAAAATACGAACACATCATTGCGTTTGGAAAAGACTTGGCCACAATCGACGAAGCATATCGCATCGATGAAAACTTGGTAAGGGGATGTCAAAGCCGGGTATGGCTACACGCTGAGATGAAGCATGGCACCCTACATTTCTTGGCTGACAGCGACGCCATCATCACCAAGGGATTGGTCGGCCTGATGGTACGGGTTCTTTCAGGACATTCCCCTGAAGACATTTCAAAAGCCGACCTTTACTTCGTAGATCAAATTGGTCTAAAGGAGCACCTCTCGCCGAATCGAGCCAATGGGCTTGTGTCGATGATCAAGAAAATGAAAATGTACGCGATAGCGCACCAAGCCAAATCCGAAGAATAGTCTCATGGATCCAGCACTGAAAAAACAACTCGAGTCCTCCGTGATCACGGCGCTCAAATCGGTATACGACCCTGAAATTCCTGTCGATATCTACGAGCTTGGATTGATCTACGAGATCAAAATAGATGAGGAGTGTAATGCCTTGATCGTCATGACCCTTACCTCCCCTAGCTGCCCTGTAGCAGAGAGTCTGCCGCTTGAAGTCGAAGAGAAAGTCGCGGGCGTCGAGGGCATTAAAAGTGCTGGTATAGAATTGACTTGGGAGCCGCCGTGGGATAAAGACATGATGAGCGAAGAAGCCCTAGTCGAATTGGGAATGATTTGATATTGAATGAGTGAAGCGATCGAAAATAAGGTAGCGAAAAGCGGATTGATCACGCTCGATTTGGAAGAAGTGAAGCCGGATTGGAACATCATGGACTTCGATCTTGCCCAAACCTTATGGGAGGGATTAGCCTTGAAGGAAAAAGACTTTCGAGCCTTCGTAGACAGTTACGATTGGGAGTCGTTTCGAGGAGCCTTCGTTCACGTTCACTGCTCCGGTGACGCCATCATCCCAACTTGGGCCTACATGCTCGTAGGTAGTCATCTTCGCAGCATTTGCAATTATTCCATCGTTGGTACTCGAACTGAACTCGAACAATTGCTCTGGCTTCAATGGGTCAAGGACCTCGACCTCTCGTCATTCACTGATCAACGTGTCGTCTTGAAAGGGTGCAGCGATGAAGCCATTCCGGAGAGTGTTTACCTCGCCTTAGCGAGCAGATTGACATCCGTGGTAAAATCACTTATGTTCGGAGAACCTTGCTCCACCGTGCCCGTTTTCAAGAAAAAATAGTCTTTTCAAAAAACGATTCGCTCGCTTTCCAACCAGGACACAAAGGCATACAGTTCTTGTTCTACAACCATCGCTACCCGTTGGCCATTCAAAAACTTGTTTACTTGTGCTTCAACGAATCCCTTGTTTCTGAGGTCGTTCACATACAACTCTGCATCGTCTAGGCTTCCGAACAAGCCAGCGGAATATGCGAATCGATAGTTGGGCAAAACTTCAAAACTCAAGGCTCCGTCGATTGCCTCTAAGATTTTTCGGCCCTGTGGTTGATCGAATGTTGCAAAGTATACGGTGAATGAAACAGCTTCTTCTTCTAAATAATCCGGATCAATGTCGCGATCGTTCAAGTTGCCCAATAAGGCCAAAGCATCTTCGCCTGAAATACTCTTTTGATTGAAAAATGGAATGAGCGAAACGGCTGTGTTACTCACTCCTTCGGGAAGCGTTGGCATGCCCTCGAGTGCGGCTTCGAGTGTTCTGTACATTCCATAGTAGACCACCAATCCACTTGCATCCCTGGAGACTGAAAAGTCACTGTTGCTCCAAGATCCATCGACTTGTTCGGTGTGGATTTGCCACTGGAATACGAGGTGTTGGGGTAATTCGGGATTGTGGATTCTGTTTTGAGCAGAGATGGCTGATACCATTGCAAGCAACAGTACAAGTACCAAAAAAACGGGGGCTAAGGCTTTCATAACATTAGAATTATTTGGTTAAACAAATGTTAGTGGCTTAACCGAACGTCCAATGTTCAAGGGGTGAAGTCGAACTTCTGATAGTAAGACTGCAATCAGTTTATAAAAGTTGTCTGATAATTTTTCTTTTTTTCTACTTCACAATATTATATTCTGTATACGGGTCAAAACGCAGTATAGTTTCGATGAACGACAGATATACTTCGATACGAATCCGAATTTTCTTCACATTTGAGCCAAAGCCCAAGCCTTCCATGCGAACTTTACTTCTGATCATTGTGCTTTTTTCAAGCGTTGAAGGCTTTAGCCAGGACTTCACTCAAAGCATACGCGGTCGTGTTATCGACAAAGATTCACGGCAGCCGATCCCTGGGGTGAACGTGGTATTGCTGGATGATCCGGATCACCTTACCGGTACGAGCACTGACGCGGATGGCCGCTACGAACTTCCTGCATTGGCCATTGGTCGGCACACGTTGAATTTTACATTCATCGGGTACTTACCGGTGATGGTCAACAACGTAGAAGTCAATTCTGGCAGACAAACCATCCTCGATGTCTCTTTAGAAGAAGCGGCCATCGAAATGGACGCCGTGGACATAGTGGCTACCAGAGACGGTGAACCATTGAATGAAATGGCCATCATCAGCGCAAGGCAATTTAACGTTGCAGAGACAGAGAGGTATGCAGGCAGCAGAGGCGAGCCATCTCGAATGGCGTCGAATTTTGCCGGGGTGCAGGGCGCCGATGATTCGAGGAACGACATCGTCATTCGCGGAAATTCTCCCCAGGCCATACTGTGGCGCCTAGAAGACCTTCCCATTTCGAATCCCAATCACTTCAACATTCCAGGTACGGCTGGTGGATCTATCAGCATCCTCAACAATAAAACCCTCGGCAACAGTGATTTTTATACGGGAGCATTTCCAGGGGAGTTTGGGAATGCCACGGCGGGGGTGTTCGATCTCAACTTGAGAAGCGGAAACAACCAAGACCATGAATTTGTAGGGCAATTCGGGTTCCTAGGTACAGAAGTGATGGTGGAAGGTCCATTGTCGCGCGATAGGAACATCACTTACATGGCGGCCTATCGATATTCTACGCTCGCCCTTATCGGTGGGTTGGGAATCGAATACGGCACGGATGCAATCCCCAAGTACCAGGACTTGAGCTTTAAATTAAACGTGCCCGGCAAAGGATCTTCCAGCTTCTCGATTTTCGGCGTGGGAGGCACCAGTGATATTGACATCCTCATCAGCAATCAAGCCTCGCCTGAGGACCGTAACATTTATGGCGACAACGATCGCGATCAGTACTTCGGCTCTACCATGGGCGTGATCGGTGCGAGCTACACGAGGGCATTGAATGAAAAAACCTATTGGAAAACAGCCCTAGCCTTCAATTACAACCAAGTGAATTCCTACCATGAACTTGTCAATCGGTACGTAGACGATGAAGGCAACTACCAACTCGACAGCAACAATGCATTCAACCCCTTGCTCCAGTATTCCTTTAATGAAAATCGCGTCATTGGCCACTCGTTTATCAATGCTAAGTTGAGTAGAAATCACGTGATTAAAGCAGGTGTCGTAGCTGAGCAGTTTTTCTTTTCCTACGAAGACAGTACCTGGATTTTTGACACTGCATCCCCTGCCTACGACACGTGGCGAGTTCGTTGGGACACACGCACGCAAGCGATGCTTCTTCAACCTTACGTACAATGGAAGTACAAACCAAACAACGATTGGGTCATGACATTTGGCTTGCACTCGCAATACTTCACCCTGAGCAAAGCAGCGTCTTGGGTAGAACCCCGAGCAGCCATCCGTCGTACGTTCGAAGACGGTTCTAGCCTCAACCTAGGGGGTGGTCTGCACAGCCAAACTCAGCCTTATTACTTATACCATTACTCCGAACAACGGGACGCGAATGGGAATGCCGTCCTCTACAATAAGAACATGGATTTTACAAAAGCGATCCACGGAGTGCTTGGTTATGATCGCATGCTCTTTAAAAACCTTCGGTTCAAGACGGAAGTTTATTACCAGTGGCTCTATGACATTCCCATCGATGCCGCGACCCAGTCGTTTTCGCTGGCCAACACGGGCTCTGGTTTCGAACGTTTCTTTCCTGACACGTTGGTCAATCAGGGCGTTCAACGAAATTTTGGAATCGAGTTCACTTTTGAAAAGTTCTTTGCCAAGTCCTATTATTTCTTGTTTACTGGTTCGCTTTTCGACAGCAAGTACCAAGGATCAGATCAACAATGGCGCAACACAGATTTCAACGGGAACTTCGCAGCAAACGCGCTGTTTGCCAAGGAGATTCATTTCTCTAAAAAGCACATGCTCTCATTGGGTGGAAAAGTAACCGTAGTCGGCGGCAGGTGGTACGGCCCGCCCAATATAGCTGAGAGCAATCGTCAAAAAGAGCTGGTGGTCATCGACAGCCTCAGAAACACAGAGCAGTTTCCGCATTACTTCCGTGCAGACATCAAGGTAAACTACCGCTTGAATGCCAAAAAAGTGACGCATGAAATTGGAATCGACTTGGTCAATTTCCTCAACACGAGAAATGTCCTGAGTCTTACCTACGCTCCCGATGGAAACGAAGATCCATCCGAGAGCATCCGGAGGGAATATCAATTGGGTCGTTTGCCGCTCTTTTATTATCGGATTTCCTTCTAGGATTCAATAGGCCCGTTCGCGCTTGCCTTCGTAGAAGTTTACAAAGGCCCGATTCACGACACGATTACCACCCGTGGTAGGATAGTTTCCACTGAAATACCAGTCGCCACTGTGATTCGGACATGCCGCGTGTAGTCCATCCAATGTTTGGTAAATGATCTCCAAATCTGCGTTCAAATCTTCTGGACGAAGCAGTTGGGCAATTTTGGCCGAAATCTGTTCCTGGGTAAACGGCTCGTAGATCTTCTGAACGTGGTTCTGAAAATTATGGTTGTTAGACGTTGCCAATTCATCGATGCACAAGTCGTACACTTCCTTGATGATATGCTCCTTCCCTACGTCCTTGAGCAGGCCGATTGCGGCTTGGAATGCAACAAAATCCTGTAAAAGGCTCATGTCGATACCATAACAATCAGGGTAACGGATTTGTGGGGCACTCGATACAACGACGATTTTCTTTGGACCCAAACGATCCAAAATGCGCAGAATGCTCTGCTTCAACGTGGTTCCGCGTACGATGGAATCATCGATTACAACAAGGCTGTCTTCGCCCTTTTTGACCGTTCCATACGTAATGTCGTACACGTGTGCTACTAGGTCATTGCGATCGCTGTCTTGTGTTATAAACGTCCTGAGCTTTGCGTCTTTGATAGCCACCTTCTCCGCGCGCACGCGCTCGTTGAGGATATTGCGCAAGGCATCCTTATCTGCCTTGTCAATCTTCGCGATATCGTCGAGTTTCCGCTCGTTATGAAATTCTTCTAGGCCTTTCAACATCCCGTAGTACGACACTTCCGCGGTATTGGGAATGAAGGAGAATACCGTGTTCTTCAAGTCCCCACCGATGCTGTCTAAAACGCGAGGAACAACGGTTCTTCCCAGAGCCAAGCGCTCTTTATAAATGTCCATGTCACTGCCACGCGAAAAATAAATCCGCTCAAAAGAGCACGACAATTTCTTTCCCGGTTCGCGGATCATGTCCATACTAACCTTTCCGTCTTTGCGAATAATCAAAGCATGCCCTGGCTCCACCTCTCTTACCGATGCCGCAGGCACGTTAAACGCCGTCTGAATAACCGGTCGCTCACTGGCGACAACCACAACCTCGTCATCTTGGTAATAAAAAGCAGGCCGAATTCCATTCGGATCGCGTAGTACGAAAGCGTCGCCATTGCCGATCAATCCTGCCATGGCGTATCCTCCATCAAAATCTTCTGCAGACCTCGTCAGGATGTTTCTGACGTCCATGTTTTTGGATATGAGCGCTGTGATGTCGGTGTTGTCATAACCGAGCCGTTTGTACCGAGCAAACAACGATTCATTCTCCTCGTCGAGGAAATGGCCAATCTTTTCGAGTACGGTCACCGTATCCGCTTTTTTCTTTGGGTGCTGACCTAAATTGATGAGGATTTCGAATTGCTCATCCACATTGGTCATATTGAAGTTCCCCGCGAGTACGAGGTTTCTGGTCATCCAGTTGTTCTGTCGGAGAAAGGGGTGACATGCTTCAATGCTATTCTCGCCGTAGGTACCGTAGCGCAGATGACCCAAAAAGAGTTCGCCCGAAAACGGCGCATTTTGTTTAATCCAATTCGGATCATTCAAGACGGATTCATCGCCATTGGCTCGTTCTGCGACGCGTGCATTGATGCCACTGTAGATGTGGTTAAAAATGTCTTGGATGGGTTTGTTACTGTTGGATCGATGGCGTGAAATGTAGCGGTTACCAGGCGTTACATCAAATTTCACATTAGCCAATCCCGCTCCATCCTGGCCCCGATTGTGCTGCTTCTCCATGAGCAGGTACATCTTGTTGAGTGCGTAGAATGACGTCCCGTATTTTGCACGGTAATGATCGAGAGGCTTTAGAAGTCGTATGAGTGCAATGCCGCACTCGTGCTTGATCTGGTCGCTCATTTTTTCAGGGCTGACAAAGGTATCAAGATTTCTCAGTAGATGACACATGCAAATATCGATTCGGCAACAGCAACGGAATGCTTGTGAATTGCGTCTATGAAATTGCGCCTACGGTGCCAAACCGCTACCTTAGGCAGTTATATCTCTTTGAAAAAGATCCTGACATACCTCTTGATTCTTTCCGTTGGCATCGGCCAGCTGAACGCGAATGAATACGATGGCCACGGCGAGCTGAAATTCGAAGAGAACAAAGGCCACCTCCCTGACCACGTTCAATTCAGAGCCCGCATCCCGGGTGGAATGGTCTTTCTTGAAGGGCAAACTTTGACGTTCGACATCAGTGACTTAGAAACCATCGCCCTGATTTCGGCTTACAAACACGGTGAAGCCTCGTTGTCTGACTTTCCAGAATTCCTTCAAAGTCACGCGTTTAAGGTGCACCTTGTCAACAGTCAAGTTCCTTCATCCGTAGAAACGGGAACGGCATTTTCAGACCATGTCAACTACTACCTCGGCGATGACCCCGCTCTTTGGGCATCTGAAGTACAGCAATACCACTCGGTTACTTACCGCAATGTGTATCCTGGTATCGACGTCCGCTACTATTCCCAAAACCTGAATTTCAAGTACGATTTCATTGTACATCCGGGAGCCGATCCGTCGCTCATCGAATTGGCGTATGAAGGAGTAGACGATCTCAAACTAGGCTTTGAAAGCATCTTAATCGAAACCTCCGTTCAGCAAATCATTGATCAAAGTCCTGTCTCTTGGCTCGCGATTGATGGCCACCGCGAATTCGTCGAAAGCAGCTTCAGAATGATCGCCCAACCCAGCGGCCTTCCGCACGTCGGATTCAATGTGGAAGGGGATTCCACCAAAACCCTGATCGTTGATCCTACGCTTATTTTCAGCACCTATTCAGGGTCTACCATCAACAATTGGGGATCTACAGCGACCTACGATTCGTTGGGCAACATGTATGCCGGTGGATACGTGCTCGTAAGTGGCAATGGCAGTGGATCTGGATACCCGACGAGTTCAGGAGCATATCAAACCTCCTTTGCTGGTGGAACGGGCAGTTTTAAAACGGACATGGCCATCACCAAGTTCAATTCAACGGGCACAAGCATCCTTTACTCCACCTATTTGGGCGGTAATGGAAATGAGATTCCGCATAGCCTGGTGGTCAATGGAAACAACCAACTCTATGTACTAGCTACGACGTCCAGTACAAACTTTCCGACGACGAGCGGCGCGTTTGATGCAACCTTCAACGGTGGCACGACCATCACAGGCACAGGCGTGAATTCCAATTCGAGCCAGATTCAATATCAGAACGGTTCGGACATTGTAATTGCCAAGTTCAATGCCAATGGAACCAACTTGATAGCTTCCACTTATGTGGGCGGGACGGGCAATGATGGGATCAACATGAGCGATACCCTGCAAAAGGCTTATTCAGACGAGTTTCGCGGGGAGATCATCGTTGATCTGAACGACAATTGTTACGTGGCGACGAGTACGTCTTCGGATGACTTTCCGATTGTCAATGGATTCCAAACCACCTATGGAGGAGGGTTGACCGACGGCGTCATTTTTAAGTTCAATTCTAACCTGACTAACTTGCTTTGGTCGAGTTACATCGGTGGAAGCAATGCAGATGCGGCGTATTCAGTTCAATTTGACCCGAGCTTCAACGTCTTTTGCACTGGGGGGACGAAAAGCACAAACTTTCCGACCACCACCGGCGTCATCAACACCACCTACCAGGGGGGTGTCTCGGATGGTTGGCTGGCTAAAATCAGCAACAACGGATCCTCGTTACTGGCTTCGACCTACTTAGGTACGAATGCTTACGATCAAAGCTTTTTCGTCCAGCTTGATTTGGCAGGTTTTGTATACGTGGTAGGTCAAACGATGGGAAGTTATCCAATTGGACCGAGCTGGGTCTATTCCGTTTCAAACAGCGGCCAATTTCTGCACAAGCTTTCGAACAACCTTCAGTCAACCATCTTTTCTACGCGGTGGGGTTCGGGCAACAGCAATATCAACCTCTCCCTGACCGCATTTTTAGTAAACGAATGCAACCACATCTTCGTTTCCGGATGGGGCGGAACGCTCTTCGGAATTGGTGCCTCAACGAGCTCGGGCACCACGACCACTGGGCTTGCGACTACGAACAACGCGGTGCAGACAACAACCGATGGGCATGATTTTTATTTCATCGTTTTTGAAGACAATGCGACGAATCTATTGTTCGCCAGTTTCTATGGCGGGACGACCGGTGCGTCAGGCGGAGAACATACGGATGGAGGAACCAGTCGATTCGACAAAAAGGGAATCATTTACCAGAGTGCGTGTGCCAGTTGTGGCCAGAGCAGCTCCTTTCCAACGACTTCGGGGGCATACGCCACTACAAAGCCAACGGGTGCCAGTTGCAACTTAGCGGCTTTGAAATACGATTTGATCACACTCATCGCTGAGGCGGATGTGGACGGCCCTTTGAGTATTTGCGTCAACGATTCCATCCAATTCGCCAACGAAAGTTTTGGAGGCTCTGAATACGAATGGGATTTTGGAGATGGTAACACGAGTACGGAATACGAGCCTAAACACGCCTACGCTGTTGCGGGGGTTTACGACGTAGTACTGATCATCAAAGATTCGGTGAGTTGCATTTATTCCGACACCGATTCCATTCAATTGACGGTCATCCCCGGCCCGGAAGCCATCGTTCCAAATTTCCCGAAGGTTTGTGCGGGGTCTCAGGTTCAGCTGACGGCATCCGGCGGCACCTCCTATCAATGGTCGCCAGGATCAGGGTTGGACGACCCCAACATACAGACGCCGATCGCAACGGTCAACAATCAAATTACCTACGTAGTTTCTGTGATGGACAGTTGCGGCGTGGATACAGCTTGGGTTACGCTGAGAACATTTCCCGATAAAACCGAAGCCATGCCCGATACGAGTATCTGCCGAGGATTGTCGGGGCCCTTATGGGCAAATGGAGGCGTGAGCTATTCGTGGTCACCCGGAACCTATCTCAACACTACCAACGGCCCAAACCCGATTGTTTTTCCGGATTCAACAACGTACTACACCGTCACCATTGTCGATTCCTTCGGCTGCACAAAAGAACACGAGGTTACCGTGTTCGTGTATGGCTATGTACCACAAGTATCGGCTTGGGGCGATACTTCTGTCTGTTCTGGACAACGGGTAATGCTCAACGCACAAGGAACAGATGAGTACGAATGGTTCCCGAAAGAAACAGTGCTCAACCCCTATTTGAATTCAACCCCCGCGTATCCTGAGGTAACCACGATGTATGTGGTAGCGGTAAAAAATGCATGCGGCAATGCTTACGACTCCGTGCTAATCGAAGTTTCAGATGTAGCACTTGAGGTTGGAGGGGATACCGCAATTTGTCAAGGTGACACCGTACGCCTTCACGCCAGCGGCACCTATACCTACAAATGGACGGGGCCATTCTTCCGTGCACCCTCATATGCTCGCGAACCAGAGATAACACCCAATGAGAGCGGCTGGTATCGGGTAGAAGGACGCAACCTCCAAAATTGCTCCAAGGCAGATAGTGTCTATGTGCGCGTTTATCCCGTCCCTGATCTCGACGTTCCTATTGATGAAGATACCATCTCTGGCATTGAAAATGTGCTCTTGATCGCCCGTTCCAATTCGGCAATCCGATGGTCATCGAAGGGCTACATTCCGTGCGTAGATTGCGACAGCATTAAGGTGTATCCGAAAGAGCGTACGGTGTACTATGTCGTTGCACTTGACAGCCATGGTTGCGACGTCTATGATTCCATTGCTGTAGCACCGATTAGTAAATTATTTGTGCCGAATGCCTTTACCCCAGATGGCGATGGAATCAATGACCGCTTTCTAATTCGAGGCCACAACTTGACGGAATACAGCATCAAAATCAGAGACCGTTGGGGCCAGCTGGTATACACCAGTACGGATCTTTCAAGCGGATGGAATGGTAGTCAATTCAATACCGGTAAAGCCGCCCCAATAGGGAGCTACACCTACACCATTCGCTACCGCGTCTTGCCTGAGCAAGATCGTTATCAAACGGGAACGGTAATACTGGTCAGGTAAAGCGAGGGTCGGTTTCCATTACGTGACCGCACTCATTACACGTTCTGTGTTCTTCGCTTTGGTAAAATTCCTTGAACCTTGGAAGGAAATCTTTTTCGATGTTGGTGAGCGGGAAATAGGTTTCATGCAACTTGTGATTGCAGCTGTCGCAGAACCACATCAGTCCATCAGTGTGCTTCGCCTCCCTCACACGCTCAATGACAAGGCCAATAGAACCCGCCGAACGACCCGGACTATGGGGAACCTTGGGAGGGAGGAGAAACATGTCTCCTGGACCTAAGTTCACGTCAACGGGTTTGCCATCTTCCTGGATTCTAACCGTGATGTTTCCTTCGATTTGGTAGAATAATTCTTCCGTTTCGTTGTAGTGGTAGTCCTTACGCGCATTCGGCCCGCCGACAATCATGACGATGTAATCCTCACCGGCAGGGTATAAATTCTTATTCCCGACGGGGGGTTTGAGCAAGTCCCGGTTTTCTTCGATCCACTGGTGAAGGTTGAATGGCTTTTTGATACTCATGGTGACGAATTTGTTGTTAAATGTAAAAAAGGCGGCCGGAGTTCCGGTCGCCTTTTTCTATGAGATAGGCTTCCCTATTGCAATACAACAGTACTTTGACGAAGGACAGCATCGCTGCGTATTTCTAAGGCATAGGATCCTCGCGGGAAATTCGAAACATCAACGTTGTACTGTTCGCCTGCTCCCAGCTCGGTGTTCAGCTCCAACACCATTTGGCCCTTCATGTCAATAAGACGAATCTGTACCGCACCTTGGGCGCTTCCACTCATGAGGGTTATGCTGCTAGAGGCAGGATTTGGAAACACGGCGAACTCATCCTCACCAAGCTCGTCGACTGAGGTCGGCCATATTTTAACTTTTATATCGTCTGATGAACTGCATCCATTGCTGTCTGCTACCGTTACAGCATAGGTTCCATTTTGTCCGACACTGATGATCTGGGTATTGGCGCCAGTACTCCATAAAAACTGGTTGAATTGGCTTCCTGCATCCACCATGATCGGACCAAATCCTTCTTTATCGGGTCCTAGATCTACCTGCTCAGGCACGGCCTCTACAACGAGTATTTCGTCAGACCCTGTGCATCCTTGTGAGGTAGTCACGGTGACGGTATATGTTCCCGCTTGCTGGATGACAATGTTGGGCACGGTATCTCCTGTTGACCATGCATAGCCAGCATAACCCGGGGTAGTAGTAAGCAATGCAATTTTACCTGGGCAGATGGTTTTGTCCGGTCCTAAATCTACTTCGGGATCTTCATGGTCAAAGCCAACGGTCGCACTAGTCACACTTTCACATCCATTGGCATCGGAGACGGTCACGGTGTAAGTTCCTTGAGTCAAACTGCCAATCGAATCCGCTGAGCCACCATTGCTCCAAGCATAGGAATAAGGCGAGACACCACCATTGGGATTGGCCATGACCGCTCCATTTGCATCGCTCTCACAATTGGCATTGACGACATTCGTATTGAGCGATAAAAATGGGGGTGAATAGACGTCGATGTCATCGGAGCGATAGCAGCCGTCGTCATCCGTCACGGTAACCGTATATGTTCCCTGAGGGACTCCTGAAATCGTTGCGGTCGCGGCGCCATTAGACCACGCATAGGCAAACGGCGAAGCTCCACTCGCTGTGACCGTTACAGTGGCATTGGAGTCTAAAAAACAATCGTTGGAATCGGATGACATCATCAACATTGGACCATCACTCACATAAGTCCAAAACGTATCGCCGCACGTTGGTTGGTAGGCCACCGCATCATCCGTTGTGGACCACCCTTGTGCGTTACGTCCTGGCGTAGGATAACCTAAGGTTCCCGTGCTGTTTTCGATTCCCTGGGTGGAAGAGCCCGAGGAATAAGGTTGTGACTGGGTGTGTATTTCGATTCTACCGCACCCTTCATGCAAATGAATTTGCGTGTACCGCGGGAAACTCGAACCGCAGCATTGCGGAATCCCTGCAAACTCCACGATGCACTTTCTCTCAGGAGCCGTGCCAATGGTCTTGTACTTGATCGTACCTCCACCAGGAGGATAGAGATCGTTCCACAGTGGTGCAATGAAGTTATTTGGGGTGCCAGTCGAGGGAATGAAATCACCGGAGCAACAACCATTGTCATTGTTGCTTCCAAACGTGATGAATCCATTGGAGGAGATCTGAAACGTTGTGTATTGGTTATCGAAAAATCGAAAGGAAAAACCAATCGCGAGTTGCCCGCTTACTTGGTCATCACCCAAACTTACAGACGTTCCTCCGCCGGTGGTGTCTGGGTTAAAAAGCAGGGTTTGGTCTACCGTATAGGTAGTTGAGTTAGCCAAAACAAGAATGGGAATGCTGTCTTGCAGACCAGAAGGGTCAAAAAAACCGCTGTTATCGACTCCAGGGCCAATGACGGTACCTGAGCTGCCGCCGCAGGTGGCCGTGAGCTGACTTCCCGAATCAGACGCGCAATAAAATGAATTTAGTCCGGAGAGCGTGCACTGGCCATAGGACAGACCGGCCATCAATACTCCCGTCAAGGTTAAAAGTTTTTTCATGGTTGGGGTTTTATCGTTTCTAAAGTAGACAAACGCATCAAACCACCAAACAAGCTTATGCTTATCCTAGAAGGAGCTAAGGAAGAATCAATCGGAAACCTTTGCCATGCTCATTGATGATTTTCACCTCTTCATCCCCCTTCAAATACTTGCGCAACTTAGCGATGTAGACGTCCATGCTGCGTGAATTAAAATAGCTATCGTCTCCCCAAATGGCGAGTAAGGCTTGGGATCGATCCAAAAGTTGATTGGCGTGCTGAGCGAGCATTTTGAGCAGGGCATTTTCCTTGGAAGTGAGGTGTTGCTCTTCGCTGCCCAATTTCAGGACCTGGTTCTTAAAATCGAACGTGAACGCTCCCAATTCAAAGACGGTTCTTTCTGGGGTTTTTTCTTCCCCTTTTGTCCTTCGAAGGATCGCCTTTAGACGGAGCAATAGTTCTTCCATGGAAAACGGCTTCGTGATGTAATCATCGCCACCACTCTTGAACCCTTCGATGGTGTCATCCTTCATGGATTTGGCCGTCAGATAGACGATCGGGACGCTTTCATCGGCATTTCGGATTTCCTTTCCCAACGTAAAGCCATCTTTTTCAGGCATCATTACGTCTAAAATGCAGCAATCAAAGTTTCCATTGGCGAAAAGTTTCCAACCTTCCACACCATTTCGCGCCAATTGAGGTTCATATCCCTTGGCTTCCAAGTATTCCGTGAGGATGATCCCCAAGTTTGGGTCGTCCTCCGCGACGAGAATTTGGATTTTATCAGCCGTTTTGGTCTCCTTCTCCATAGTGCATATTCTTTAGTGGTAATTCAATATAAAAAGTGCTGCCAACATTCAATTGACTTTCAACCGAGACTCGTCCCCCGTGTCGTTCGGTAATGATCTTTACGTAACTCAACCCCAAACCAAAGCCCTTGACGTTGTGAACGTTTCCTGTAGGAACGCGGTATAAGCGGTCAAAGATTTTCTTCAAGTTCTCAGAGGAAATTCCGATGCCCTCATCTTGAACAGAAATGATGATGTTGCCTTGTTCGAGTTTACTCGCAATTTTAATCACCGGCCGGTTCTTAGAATACTTGGCAGCGTTGTCCAAGAGATTATAAACTACATTGGTCAAATGGTTGGGGTCTGCATACACCCAACTTTGATCGGCTGAAAGGTCTAAGCTCACTTCTCCATTTCTTTCTTTGAGTTGGATTTGGTACTTGTCTACAACGTCGTGGAGCAAGCTGTGTACATCAAGCTCTTCCCGTTTCAATGTGAAGTCGCCTTTGTCGAGGACAGCGCTTTGCAATACCTCTTCAACCAAGAGCCCCAACCGTTTATTTTCAGTATTGATGATGTTGAGGTATCGGTCCATGACTTTTTGAACTCGTCCCAATTCCGGGTCTGCCAATGCTTCACAAGCTAAGCTGATCGTTGAAATTGGCGTTTTGAGTTCGTGGGTCATGTTATTGATGAAATCGTTTTTGATCTCGCTGCTCTGTTTTTGTAGAAAGATGGTTTTGACCGAATAAAAGGATGTCCAGATCAAAGCCAGTAGCAAGACCAATGAAACCAAGAGCAGGCCCCACAGATTATTGAATATGTAACCGCTCTCGTTGGGGAAGTACAAGCGGAGAAAAAAGGGCACCTGAATGACGTCATTCGGAAAAAGCCTCGCATTGGAGACCGAGGCTCGGAGTGATTCTTCATGTTCATCCGAACCGAACACCATTTCTCCTTCTTGATCAAACACGCCCATTTCATAGTAGAGGGTTAAGCCCCTTTTCTGCAAGGATAATCGGAGGAGGGAATCCACCACATCCGGGTCGATGCGCTCATTAATCGGTTGATTGATGTTGACCTCAATCAGGCTCTTCACGATGTCACCTAAAAAGGCTTTCTTGGTTTTCAACCGTTCGCGGAGCTGGCCTAAGTCGCGGTTTACCTCATCCGAAGCATGCTCTAATTTCAGATTGATCGAATCCGCCGTTATCATTTGCAACCTCAATTCGTCTTCAAAATCTGTATTGAACGGCAGATCTTCTAGCGAATAGGTGACGGTTTTTTCTGACCGTTGGTCTCCGTGCTCTTCTTCCGTATGCATTTCCAGCAGATCCTCTTTTCGCTCGATGTTCTTCCTAACTACGTATTCAACGAGCGAATCATCCGGTGGAAACGCCGGCCCGTCTTCACCCTCTACAAAGAGGTATTGCGCTTCTTGGTGCGATCTAATCTTGGTGAGCATTTCATGGCGCTCGAGCATCTCAACTACCTCACTCAACGCGGCGGAAGCACCTCGGGTGATCCGATCCTTTTCAAGCTCAATGGCATTGCCAATCCAGTAGATCTGTATGCCGATCAATCCTGACAGTGCCAAGGCGATGACCACAACGATATTCCTGAGCTGATCCTGTTTCATGAAGCGAAGCAAATGTAGCGTCGAGCACCCCGTTAAATCCTTGTTTAACAGTACTTAACAATGGTTAACCCCCCATTAACAGCGGCATTCAGCGTGGAAGAATACGTTTGACCAAATTCAACCTCCCCATGAAAAAAGCCCTATGCCTACTTCTTGTTAATGGCCTATTTATGCTAGGCGTTCACGCCCAAAACGAAGCAACGATCACCGAACGAAAAATTGAAATTGAAGAGGGCGAGTACCCAACCGTCACCATTACCACTACAGAAAACGGAAAGACGACCATTCAGGAACTCGAAGGCCAGGCGGCTGAAGACTACCTCCGAGCGAGAGAAGAATCTAAAAGCGCTAAGGCGCATGCCAAACGATCGGTGATCGAGATCGATATAAATGAAGATGACATTGAGGCGATGAAGGAATCGATGCGCGAGGTTCGCCTTGACATCGAGGAAGAGATGAAGCGCGTATCGGAAGAACTAAAGGATCTCAACATGGACTCGATCATGGAAAGCATCGGCGTAGAAGTAGATCGGTCGATGGATGAAGTGCGGTATCGATTCAAGGCAGACAACGACGACAAAACGAGCGTGATGGTGATCCGATCCAAGGAAAACGATGACGATGCTGAGGTAGATGTGGAAGTAGAAGTACGGTCTGCGAATGATGAGCGCTCAAAAGACGTACGCGTAACTCGCACAAAAATGGTAGTGGAAGACCACGCCGCCGTGGTAGATGGTAAAAGTGATCTAAAACATGTATCCATCTACCCTGTACCGGCGAACGGAGAGATCAACGTGGCTTTTGAAAATAAAGGGGGCGGTTCTGTTCATCTTCAAGTATTAAATCTTCAGGGCGAAGCGATGCGAGAGATGAAGGTCAAAGGAAAAGGGAAGAAGCAGATCAAAATGAATTTAGATGATTTACCGGCGGGTACTTATCTGATTGAACTATCAGAAGGCGGGACCCACATTACGAAAAGACTCATTGTAGAATAGTTCTATTTCTCGTTGTTTAGTTAGGTTCAGAAGGAGCTCCATCGGAAGATGGGGCTTTTTCTTTGGGATGAACTTACTTTTGGACCGAACGATTGCATCATGGAGAAGCTACAGAACTACATCAATGGAGAACTAATCGCCCCGATCAGCGGCGATTATTTTGAGAACATGGCCCCTGCACACGGAAAAGCCTACAGCCTCATCCCAGATAGCGATGAACGAGACGTGGCCCGTGCGACAGAAGCCGCCAAGGCAGCATTTCCGATTTGGAGCCGAATGAGCATCCAAAAACGGTCGGACATTTTATTGCGCATTGCAGAACTGATCGGGGAACGAGCCGAAGCACTTGCAGCGGCGGAAAGTCGAGACAATGGAAAACCGCTGGAGTTAGCTAAGACGGTAGATATTCCCCGTGCTCAAGCCAATTTTCATTTTTATGGAACCGGCATCCTTCATTTTGCCTCTGAATCGCATTCCATGGGCGACTTGGCAATCAACTATACGCTCCGCCAGCCCATCGGTGTTGCTGGGTGCATATCGCCTTGGAACCTCCCCTTGTATTTATTTAGCTGGAAGATAGCACCCGCCCTGGCTGCAGGAAATACCGTGGTTGCCAAACCTTCGGAAGTAACGCCGTATACTGCGTACATGCTTTCTCAAATCTACATTGACGCCGGAATGCCGAAAGGGGTTCTGAACATTGTCCACGGATTGGGTCCGAAGGCCGGTGCTGCGATCATCGAACACGAGGGCATTCCGATGATTAGTTTTACGGGAGGAACGGCTACCGGTGAGTGGATCGCTCGAACTGCCGCGCCTAATTTTAAAAAGTTGAGCCTTGAGCTGGGCGGAAAGAACCCCAACATCATTTTCGCCGATTGCGACTTCGAAGACATGATGAAAACTACCCTTCGCTCCTCGTTTGCCAATCAAGGACAAATATGCCTGTGCGGTTCCAGAATTCTGATTGAACGCAGCATATATGATCGATTCAAAGAGGAATTTGTGCAGCGAGTTGGAGCGTTGAAGGTCGGAGACCCTAAAGACCCTGCCACCAATTTGGGTGCCGTCGTAAGCCAGCCTCACCTGGAAAAAGTATTGAGCTACGTAGAACTTGCAAAGGAAGAAGGCGGCACCGTACTCACCGGAGGCAAGCGAGCCGTCATGGCGGGCGAATTCTCGGAAGGTTACTTTTTAGAACCCACGGTGATCGAAGGCTTAGCGTATACCTGCCGCACCAATCAAGAGGAAATTTTCGGCCCCGTAGTCACGCTCATCCCTTTTGACACAGAGGAAGAGGCAATAATGATGGCAAACAGCACCAAGTACGGATTAGCTTGTTCGGTATGGACCAGTAACCTCCAGCGGGCACATCGGGTGGCAAGGGAGCTGCATACTGGCATCGCCTGGATCAATTGTTGGCTCTTGCGCGATTTACGTACACCTTTTGGTGGTGTAAAAAGCTCGGGCGTTGGGCGAGAGGGAGGTTTTGAAGCGCTTCAATTTTTCACCGAGACCAAAAACGTCTGCATACGTTATTAACCGAAGTTGGCGTAAGGTTCATCTATTGCTCAAAAGAGTGGAAATGTGCGCTTTCCACCTTTGCAATCATTGCGTGGTAGTACTTATACCAGCGTTTTCTTCCTTCTTTTTTCGCCGTGATATGGGTCGCATTCTTTCGCCATGTATCGATCGCGTCCAAATCTCTCCAATAACTAATGAACGAACCCCTTCCCGGAGAGTTGTGACTTTCATAGCCCAGAAATCCATCGGATTGCAAAGCCAGTTCAAGGGTCAGCGCGTCCATTTCGGCATATCCTTCTAAATCATCCCCTAGCAGGTAGTGAAAGATAGATGCGTAGTAGGGTGGCGACGGGGCTATATTTTGTTTCCAGTTGATCATTCTTTCTCAAAAACTAGCGTAATCTTATTAAAGTCAGAAGCTGCATTGATCACCTTTCTAAAGTCTTCAAACCTCTCAATGGGAAGGATCAGAGCATTATAGTCCTCTTTCACGATTACGACAACCTTATCCAATTCAACCCTGTATGCTGAAGTAAAATAAGTGTGCCCTTCGGAAAAGGGCCTGACTTCCATGTTGAGGTCATCCAGGTTGGTGCATCGAAAACCTTCGGGAATAGAGAAAGAAATCTCTCGATAATAACCATGATTGTACGTATTCTCAACGTCTTTCATGCGCTTTTCTTCTTGGTATAGTTCTGCCTGAGGCCCGATTAAATCGCCCACCTTAAACAACACTTTATTTCCCGCAACTTGAATAAGATTTGAATTTCGGTAGGAAGATTTGACGCGATACGGCTCTTTAAGAAAATTTGCCACCCCTTCATTTTCTATCTCGACTTCTACGATTTCTGCTTCCTCTGCCACGCTCTTCACAGAAGCCTCCTGCAGGTCTTGGAGTCCATCTGGGCTAATGTAGTCGTAGTAAGGCTGGTAATTGATGGCATTGTAACCCGTCATTTCTTCGCGCATCTTCACGAGGACATTAGACACATCATCTTCAAACTCAACGTCCACCCACATGTCGTGCCTGGAATGGTCCACCTCATATTCAGGAATCCATTTCACGCTTCCCGCACCCGTCATAAAATCCCCGACCTTCACTTCTCGGATAAAAAGTCCGTTGTTATGAATGTAACCAAAGGGAATGGTGCCGATGCGATACAACTGCGCTTTAGGTGCAGTGAATTCCTGCACACTCGGGTAGTAAAGCAAATAGTGTTCAAGCAGTGAGTAGTTGACGATCGAATCAACGAATGGCACATCATAGCGACTCTTGGTCAATACAATCTCTGATTGTATATCATGCAAACGAGCGGCTCCAAACAGAAGTAATGTCATTCCATACTCGGAACACACTCTATTCTTTAGAATCGTTTCTACATCGGATAACCCTGGTGCTGAGGCTTCTGTGACTCCGATGGTTCCTTTAAAATGGTCTTCAATCTGACGTAATTTTTCCAAATCCGTGGCTTTTGTATCTACTCCTGCTTTCTTGAGGTCTTTTTTTATTGAAGCCATGGTTTTCTTATCCAAAACTGAAATCAAGTTTTCATAGATTCTTTGAGAGAGCGTTCCATAGGTGAAGAGGTTGTGGGAGCTGCTGTACAGGTTGTCTTGGAGTTTGTAGAAACAGGTTAAGTTGTACCGAGCAATATTAGAGAAAGGCTCCCCCTTGACCGCAGGAAGCGAATCAGCCTCTATTCTGAGCACGCGGTGATTGGTATCAGTTGTGTCACGATATATGGCTAGATCTCCGTTTATTGGTGTAGCTGAAAAGATAAGTCCTGGGGGTGAGATCAGCCTACATCGGTAAGAATGGATGGGACTCGAAGTAGATATCTGGAAATGTGTTCCATCATAATTTGCGTGCTTTTTTATTGCGAAGTAATAATCAATAATTGCACCTACTTCAGCGCCTTCAATGGCAAAAAATTCATAGGAATCTCCTTCTTCTGTGGTCCCAGATTTTAACGCATCCGATCCAAAATTCTTAGGTTCCTTATCCTTGTAGATGACCCTTGCGTTATAGTCGACCAATTGAATGGCATTCGACGTGTTAATGTATATTTTGTTGAAATCGGATACCGCCTGCTCAGAATTGAGATATACGACCGAACGAAAAAAATAGAGTTCCTCTAGAGATTGTTCCGTAAAATAGAATTCATGATCCTTTTCTCGCAGCAGAATCTGCACGTCTGAATCACTTTCTCTGTCGACCATGGCGTACCAATCTCGGTCATCCCAGGTATACTCTGCTAATAAATCCTGAGCTGTCGCGTAAAAAGATTGAAAGGAAAAGAATGCTGTTAGTGCGTATAAAATTAGACTTCGCATAGGTCAGGGTTAGTCTTGGGAAACTGTAATGATGAGATTTTGACGATTGGCCTTTTTCACTTCTTTTATGTAATCATTCCAATCATTAAAATCCGTTGGATAGAGATCAATAAAGTTGTAAAGATCTTCCGCCACGCGTGTTATCTGGCCTTTGCTTTGGCTGTAGTTGACGTGAAAGGAATACAATTCATTTTCGAGTGAAAAATTTTCTGGGATTGTCACCTCCTCATCGTCATTGAAATGAAGGGTGGCGACGCTTTTCGCAATGGTACGAAAGCGTAATTGAAAGGGAGTCTGCATGTCTTTTTCGATCGGTTGAGATTCAAATCCCTTGAGGCTCATATTGAAATTCAAATACTTTTCATCACCACTTTGGGTGAGTAAATCATCGATCCTAAATGTGTAGTTCACTTTGAGCGGAATATTGGGATCATCGTCACCTTCAAAACTCAACGAATCAATTACAAATCGATTGGAGCCTTTAAGAAGATATTCTCTTGTGTAACGTTTTAAATAGTTTGCATCGCTACTGCTCTGGCCTTCCAAGAACATCATTTTTGAAAATCCGGTGAAGGTTGCTACCCCCTTTCCTGAGACGTCATCATCATGTACCCAGCATTCAATAGAGTCGACAATCTGATTCTCATCAGCACTTACCAGAGGCATCATCTGCAACTCAAACGACTCGCAATCATGACTTATCATCACTTGTTTTCCTTGAATCATTGGCGACGGCATTCCAAATGGAAGCCTGGAATGTGTGGCATCTAAAATGTATCGCTCACCATCGAGGTCGAGTGTTAAAATCATATGATTATCCGTCATAGGAGTAGGGACTTCGTCATAGGAATACAAAATATCTCTTGTTCCAACCCACGTCAATTTGCTGTCAAACCCTATGCTCTGATACATGGCATGCAGTAAGTTTGACATTCCTTTGCAATCCCCAAACCTATTCGAACACACGACTGACGCCGCTTCAGGCTGGAACCCTTTCATTCCATCAGAAATCAAGATGTATTTAATATTTCGCTGCACCCATTGGTAAATGAGCTGAGCCGCTTCTAAATCCGTCCGTGCCTCCCTGGTTACCTCATCTACGATTGCCGTTACTTCGCTCAAGTCATCTTCTTCCTTTTTAAGAATGGAGCAATACCAATTGTGCAGGTCCGAAGCGTCAGTCAATACCCGTTCGGCGCCATACTTCCCTTCGAAGGAGCGAATACGGACCAGAATATGTGGCGTGAAGCGTAGTTCAGGGCCATTATTCTTTTGGTATTTGGTCGCCTCATATCCATTAAAATTCCAGGTTAACACCCGCTTACCTCGTCTTTCCTCCTCCGAGAATACGGGTTCAAAGTCTTCAAAATTGAAGGGCGTGAATTCGATGTCTATGTCTTCATCTACTGTCAATTTGAAGCTTCCCTCGTTTACTGGAATATAAGGTGGGAGAAAGAAAGATGGCGTGAAATGAGGGTCGTTATAGGCAATAACAACCTTCTGATATTGTTTCGCTCCAGGATTGACGTTTGGCCAATAGTACTTAATCGTTTTTTCGTCGTCGTAGAATGAATTACCGCTTCCTATATCGTATTCGGTGAATCCCGTTACTTTTTGTTTTTTATACTTCCCGCCATTCGGTATCATGGTCACAACCTCTTTTTCATTCAAAGAGGCAAATCCTGAATAAGTAATGCTTCCCTCACGCGTCAACCCACCATTTCCATTCAGGCACATCCGTTCTTCTTCACGCATTAAGGTTGACATCACGCCATCCTCGGTCAAAGAAAGTTGAAGGTCCCAATTAAACTTAGTGTACGCGTAGTCCTTCTTCGGATATTTCTCCTTGAGCCGGCTGAATTCATCATCGGGCGTTTGGGCAAAAACCCCCATGAGTGCAAGGAGGCAGGTTATCGTAAATAAGACCCTCCTCATACTTTACTTTACGGCACTAACCGCAATTCCTGTGTTGTAAATCACCTTGTATCCTTTCCCACTCGGCGTGAATTTCTCTACCACTCCATGCTCTTCTCCGAGCTTATAAGTGCCGATGAAGCTAGGTTTTCCTGTGGAATAATATTCTTTTGAAACCCCGTATTCCTTTCCGTCCTTGTACTGCTTTTCCATCCAAACCTTTCCATTTGGATGGTAAGACACCAACTTACCGTGACGATATCCATCGACATAGTGAGAGGATTCACTCAACTTTCCATTCGGAAAATAGTGCTTGAAGTCCCCGTGGAAGTCGCCATGTTTAAAGCTGTACTCGACTGATTTCTGTCCATTTCTATAATAAGCTACGACGCTAGCATCGCCATTTTTAATTGGTATCATATCAATCAGTTTTCCTTCTTTGTCATGATAGGAATAGCCGACGAGAATTCCGTGTTCATAATATCGGACAATCTTTAATTCCCCCGATTGATCGTAATAGCGAGATGGTCCATGACGCTCGCCTTCCCAATACTCTAATATGAATTCTTTCTCGCCATTAGGGTAGTAGCCCATCTTCTCTCCATGCAAATTGTCGACAATATAGTTTGACACGGTCGAGACTTTTCCATCAGACCCATATGCTTTCCATGTTCCAATACGGTCACCGAACGCGTAGGTACCTTCCTCCTTCAAAGAACCATCGGCGTAGAACCACTTCCAATCTCCGTGACGTTGATCGGCGTAAAACTCACCATCCGTATTGGTTTTTCCATTGGGATGCATCCATCTAAATGTCCCATGTGCCCATCCATTGAGGTAGTTCGTCTCCCTGCGTAAGGACCCATCTTTGAAGGTAGCGGCTCCCTTTCCATATGCAAATGGATAACTTATAGAATCCACCATCGTACCATTCGTATCATAATGAACGGACCCAATAACCTCACCTTTATCGTCGTAATAGGATATGAATTGTTTATTGCCATTGAAATAGAAATCGGTCGACTTGTAGGTCACTGATCCATTTGCGAGGTAATTCTTTGTTTCTATCGAACCGTCGACGAAGTATTCATCCCAAGGGCCCCACATTTGGTCATTGTAAAATGTTCCTTGTCGAAGCAACTTGCCCTGAGCGTTATAGATTTTACTCCACCCTTGAGCCGATCCCTCGACGTAGTCGAGTGCAAACTCCAATTGTCCGTTTTCAAAGTATTCTGCGAAGGGGCCACTCAGTACTCCGTCTTTGAAGGTTTTTCGATTGCTCACTTCACCCGAAGGGTAATAGTAGATCCATTCGCCATTCGATTTTCCCTTGACAAACTTGCCTTCAAAATTCAAGAAACGCGCTGGCGCAAAGTCTTTCACCAAAATTTCACCTTTCTGTTCTGTGGCTACGTATATTACTTTGCCGCTTTTATCAAATACCTTTTGTGCGACCGGAGACCCTTTTTTAAATTCTATCTCCATGAGCAAATTACCTTGGTAATCATAGTGCTTTTCTAGCCCCGTTACCTTTCCATTTTCGTCAAATGATTCCGATTCAGACAGTGAACCATCCGAGAAATAATTCTCCCACGCGCCTGCTTTGTTGTCCTTGGCCACCATACCCTTGCTCTCTAGCTTTCCATTCCAGTGAAAGCTTTCATAAGCACCATCCAATTGGCCATCATCATAGTGCTGTCGGATCGAAAGCTGACCATTGTCCATGTATTGTTTCCTCTCTCCTTGTTTTTTTCCTTTATCGTTGAGGGTATACTCATCCTTGAGTTGGCCATTGGAATAGTAACTTTTGAATGACTCAACGAGCAATCCCTCCTTTTGAGTGTACTCATACTCCAATTCTCCATGCGGATAGTATCGTTTTCCTGGCCCGTCTCCCTTCCCATTCTTATAGGATTCGATTGTTCGAATCGCGCCGTCTGGAAAATATGCGCGGAATGGCCCATTCAATTCATCGTTTTCAAACATCTTCTCTTCTGATAGTTCTCCATTTGAATGGAAAGCTTTCAACAATCCGTGTAGTTTTCCTTCTTTGAATTCAACGAGGTGAGTCGTATCTCCATCCGCATTAAAGTAGATCCAACTTCCCGTTTTCAGTCCTTGCGTCATTTCACCCTGAGAACTTCTCGTTCCTGAGTTAAAATAATACGTTGTGAGTCCATGCGGCTTTCCCGTCGCCGAAGGCTGGGTAAGCATCAATAGCGTTCGATTATTGTAGACGGCCACTAATGGCTTACCTGTTATCGTGGTTTCTTTATGCTGGTTATACCACGCATCTTGGAACCAATTCTGATATGCCAAAACGTCGTCGAGTTTTTTCTGAACCTTCTTTTGAACTTCCTCATCGGTGCTCGAAGCAACGAGGTACAAACAGAGCTCAGGAAATTTTTCCAAATCGACTGTAGATTGAAGGTAGGGGACGTAAAAATCCCACCAAAACCCAGAACCCGGATTGGACTTAGCCTGTTCGATTATCATGTGAATCTGTTTAATCACATTGTAGTCAAACGGGGCCTTAACCTTGTATTTTTTATTGAGCGCTACTTTGTTATTGAACAAAAAGTCGATGCTTTCCATTTCGTTGGGAACTGCACCTTTCTTGATCGACCCCGTCTCTTTGTATCCTCCTGATGCAATCTGATCCATGAGACGAAGCACATTAAAGCTCCTTCCACTGGCCGGCTCCAAACAAAGGAATGTGGTAAGACTGATGAGGCCTTGTGAAACCCGACCTTCCTTCACTGCCATCAGTCCTAATCGCAGGTGAGTGGAAGAATACATGGGGTTGAACTCGATCAAAGTCAAGTAGGTGTCATACGCTTTCTGGTAATCTTTTGCTTTCTCATACAAAACACCCTTGTTAAGCCAGAGAAGATGGTTAAATGGAAATGACTTCAATCCGAGATCGTAGATTTTTAGAGCTTCCTCCGATTTTCCTTGATCGTCCAGTGCATTCGCTAGCGATACGTAGGCATTGATGTACGTAGAATCCAATCGAAGAATCTTGCGAGCAGTCTTTTCGCATGATAGGAAGTCACGCTTGCTATAATAGCTAACCGTTTGCTCGTAGAGTGCCGTAATGTAGTTGGTATCAAAAGGCAGCACCTTCTGATAGGTGGCGATAGCTTTATCATATTCTTCATTGTCGTGAAGCGCTACCCCCTCAGCAATGATCGTTTTGGAATCCTTCAAAAGTGGATCTTCTTCGGTTTGAGCCCAAAGGCTCGAAACGCTGAATAACAATCCAAACAGTATACACGTCCTTCTCCGCAGCATAAGTACATTCATCTTAGTTCATCGGTCAAGCGAGGTCAAATTCTATCTTTTATTCGAACTCACTTGATTGAGTCTTCCAAAATAAAAACTTCTGTGAAATCACAAGCAAGCTATGGACACGCGATTCATTCCAGAAGTAAATCAAAATTTGCTTTCGACCCCCTAAAAGTGAACAGCTTGCGGTCTGACTAGCCGTTTATAAACTTTGATCCAATTTCTTCACCATCGTCAAGATCGTGGCGATGGCTACCGTTTCACCTGTCTCATCGTACATGTCTACTAGGAATTTGACGATTCCTTTTGCGACGTCATCCTCGCTTCGTTTCTCTTGATCGATCTTTTCCTTGACGGTGAATCGCACGCCGACGGTTGCGCCGGGATACACAGGTTTCGTAAACCGCGCTTGTTCCACGCCGTAGTTGAGTAGGACCGGGCCTTTCTTAGGATCAACAAACAGCCCTGCGGCTTTAGAGAGTAAAAAGTAACCATGCGCCACGCGTTGCTCGAAAATCGTTCCGTCGAGAGAGGTCACGTCCATGTGTGCGTAGAAATTATCTCCACTCACGTTGGCGAAATTGACAATATCGGCTTCGGTTACCGTATGCTGATGGGTGTAGACCGTATCGCCTACCCGTAGCTCCTCAAAGTGCTGTCTGAATACATGTGGATTGGCTTCTGGCTGGTCTGCACCTACTTGGAATTGTTCCGTGATGCGCGTAATCGTTTCTGGGTGGCCCTGAATGGCCGTCCGTTGCATGTAATGCTTCACCCCTCTGACTCCGCCCATTTCCTCTCCTCCGCCTGCTCTTCCGGGCCCTCCGTGGCTGAGCAATGGCATCGGTGAGCCGTGCCCTGTACTTTCCTTGGCGCAACGCTCATTCAAAACCAAAATTCGTCCGTGGAGATGCGCTGTGTTGAGCACGAACTCCTTAGCCACCTCATCGCTTGCGGTGACGATCGATGTAACCAATGAGCCGCGGCCCATTTCTGTGATTCGAATCGCTTCTTCTAAGTCTTTGTAAGGCATCAATGTACTTACAGGGCCGAATGCCTCAATCTCGTGCACGCGCGTTTGCTCAAATGGATTGTCGTTCCTGAAGAGGATTGGGCCGAAGAATGCCCCCTTCTCTTTGTCTGCGCCGGTAACTTCGAAGTCGGTTAAATTTCCATAGACCACTTCTTGTTCTTCCATCAGAAGCTCTACGTTGGAGCGTACCCGTTCTACTTGGAGTCGCGAAGCCAAGGCTCCCATCCGAACTCCTTCCACCGAAGGATCGCCGATGACGGTTTTTTGCAACTGCTTACCGAGGGCTATTTGCACGTCTTCCATGTACTGTTCTGGAACCAGAATCCGCCGTATGGCCGTGCATTTTTGGCCTGCTTTTACGGTGATTTCTGCCCGCGTTGCTTTAATGAATAGGTCAAATTCCGGCGTGCCTGGGGCTGCATCCTCGCCCAGCATGGATGCGTTCAAGGAATCTGCTTCGAGGTTGAAAGGAACCGAGTTTTCGATGATGTGTGGCAATGCTTTTAGCTTCATCCCCGTGGCTGCAGAACCGGTGAAAGTCACTACGTCTTGGTTCGTTACGTGGTCAATGATTCCTCGGCCCATACCCGATACCAACTGAAGCGAACCCGCTGGCAGGATGCCGGAGTCCGCTATTTCTTTGACCATTAGTTCGGTGAGGTAACTGGTAAACTCCGATGGCTTCACCACAGCAGGAACTCCAGCAAGTAGGTTTACTGCAATCTTCTCAAGCATACCCCAGATGGGAAAATTAAAGGCGTTGATGTGCACCGCCACTCCCCGCTTAGGGACCAAGATGTGATGCCCAATAAAACTACCGCCCTTCGAAAGTGGAACAACATCGCCCTCTACTGCATAAGGAAGGTCTGGGAATTGTTTTCTCAATGATGCATAGGCGAATAGGTTTCCAATTCCTCCTTCGATGTCAATCCAGCTATCGACACGGGTCGCACCTGTTGCGGCGCTCAATGCATAAAATTTTTCTTTGCGCTCCGTCAGGTGCAGCGCCAGTGCCTTGAGCATTCTTCCCCTTTCTTGGAATGTCATTTTTCGCAGCGCCGGTCCTCCGACGGTTCTCGCGTAATCGAGGATTGCGTTGTAGTCCAAGCCTGAACTACTGACGACTCCTACGGCCTCACCTGTTATCGCATTGAACGCCGTCATTTCTTCGCCGTCACCGTCGATCCATTGGCCTTGAACGTAATTGCTTATTTTATTCATGTCCTTGATTTTCAATTTCGTGGCGCCTTACTTTCAATTCTCTTCGCTCGCGTACAAATTCCTTCAAACGCTCGTTTTGTTCTTTCGTGAAGTCGATGTCGTAGATGAACTGAGACCCAGAGTAAATGATCTTTCCTACAGGACGTTCAAGGTCAAAATTGGATGGCACTTTCTGTACCTGATACAAGTCGATGAAAAAGGGAAACCTAAATTCATCTGCCTTTTCCTCTTCCGGAATTCTTGAGTCTACGAATACGGTCTTAGAAACGTGGTCTTTGGCATATACCACAAACGCCATCGAGTCTTGGAGTGGAATATAAAACTCGAATCGACCAATTCTGTTGGTTGTGAAGCTATCGATTCGCAGTGCGTTTTTATACAAAAAGATGGAGGCTTCTATGCCTTTCTTTTTCTCGTTAACAACCTTTCCTCTTAAATACAATTTCCCAGAGCTATCATCCTGGGCGATTCCATCGGAAAGGAGTAAAAGCGCCAAAAGGAGGGTGGTGATATTTCTAAGCAGGGCGTTCACGTTCAAAATTTCATGCGCGAAGATAAGACGAGATCGAGGTCTCCAACTGTTTACTTGAGTGTGGTTCCCTTGGCCAACCAGAGAGGATGACACTCAAAGCTGAGGCGCTGAGCAATCACCATGGGATCATCTAGAACGAGTGCGCTGGCCTCCTCGGTTGTGGCTAAATCAAAGAGTAGCACTCCACGCTTCTCTCCGTCGTCACCGAAGGGGCCCGCCATGATCAAACCCTTTTCTTCCAGTCCCGACAAATGCTTGAGATGGGCCTGTTGCATCGTGGCCTTTTCTTCTTCGGATTGTGAGCCTTCGTTTCCGGTGAGGTAGAGGCAAAATTGGTACTGCTTCATGATGTACGTCGTGTCTCCCGATTCGTACTCAAACTCCCTCGGAGCGTCTTGGGCAACAGAAATTGTGCTCCACAGCAAGGCGCAACAAATCGCTAGGATCGATTTTTCCATAGGTCATAGAATTTAGGTTGTTCTGGTCTGCCTTCTTCTTCTTCTCGCAACGGTTCACATGCCTTCAAGGAAGCATGGCAATCCGATGGAAGCTGTTGATATAGTCGGGTGCCTTCGGATTTCCATGCGATCATCTCGTCTGAAACGTCCTTGACAATCTTAGCCGGATTGCCCACAACGACTTTTCGTTTCGGGATCACGGTTTTGGCAGGTACGAAGGTCAATGCACCCACGATGCACTCGTCTCCAATTTCTACTTCGTCCATCAGCACTGCATTCATTCCTATCAAACAATTTTTTCCCAATTGAGCTCCATGAACGATGGCTCCATGTCCCACGTGCGCACCCTCCTGTAAGCGGACTTCTACGCCCGGGAACATATGCACCGTACAATTCTCTTGCACGTTGCACCCTTTTTCGATGGTGATCTTACCCCAGTCGCCCCTGATGGCAGCTCCCGGACCGATATATACATTGGCGCCAATGATGACGTTTCCCGTCACGGATGCTTGGGGATGAACGAAGGCAGTTTCGTGCACCACAGGCGTGAATCCATTGAATGCGTAGATCATGGGATGGTTTTAAAACAAATATGCGGATTCACTTTGAGGCCGCACACGGCTCCACTTCTCAATCGCAATAGATTTTATTGAACGCCGTCTTGACTTACGCAAGAATCCTTGTATCTTTGTCGACCTAAAATCGCGGGGTGGAGCAGTTGGTAGCTCTTTGGGCTCATAACCCAAAGGTCGCTGGTTCGAGTCCAGCCCCCGCAACTAAGAAAGCCTCGGATTATTCCGGGGCTTTTTCATTTCTCATCCTAAATGTGTTGGGCTCTACCACGCCAAAGGCGTGGCGCTGGTTCGAACCGAACGAAGTGAGCTCACGCAAGTAATCCGGCCCCCGCAACAAAGAAAGCCTCGGATTATTCCGAGGCTTTTTCATTTCTTATCCTAAATGTGTTGGGCTCTACCACGCCAAAGGCGTGGCGCTGGTTCGAACCGAACGTAGTGAGCTCACGCAAGTAGTCCAGCCCCCGCAACAAAGAAAGCCTCGGATTATTCCGGGGCTTTTTCATTTAGACTGGTTTGCACAGATTGGTTGAGCTGTTTTTGGACAGATCCTAAGCTAGCGTAACTTAGCCCCTACCTCGCGTTCGAACCGTTGTTGAAGTCGGTTCATTGTCTTATCCACCTCTTTATCAGTGAGCGTTTTATTCTCATCCCTAAGGTTAAAAGCCAATGCGTAGCTTTTCTTGCCGGAAGGAAGACCTTTGCCTTGGTACACATCAAACAAGCGAACAGACTTAAGCAGTTTGCGTTCGGTCTGATAAGCCAGGCGCTCTAAAGTGGTATACTCCACGGCATCATCAATGAGTAATGCAAGGTCTCTTCTCACCTCAGGGTACTTTGGTAACTGCCCGATGGTGATGTCTCGCTGTCTCATATTCACGAAGTCTTTCCACCTCATCTCTACGTAAAACACGGGGCGCTTCACGTCGAATGCTTGCATTAATTTCTCAGAAATGGCGCCCCCGCTAGCGACGACCTTATCGCCTTTCTTCCAATCCATTCCGTAAGCAAACCAATCGTTGTTTGTCCCTTCAGCGCTGAGCTTGGTCGCATCAATCCCCAACCTCTGAAGAACCATTTCGAAGGCGCTTTTTACTTCAAACCAATCCGCATCCAAGGGATCACTTCGCCAATGGTCATTCATGGTTTGGCCGCTCACGAGTATGCCCAATCGCTCCTCTTCCTTGAATCCTTCACTCTTGACGCGGTAGACGTTTCCAAACTCGAAGAGCTTTAGGTTGAGTTGTTGCCGATTGAGGTTGTACGAAGCATTTTGAAGCGCAGAAAAGATCAGCGCAGGCCGCATTACACCTAGTTCTGAACTGAGTGGGTTGTTGAGTCGAACGATCTCGTCAGCTTCCCATTCGCTAGAGAGGGCTGTGAATTTCTCGTCCGTCATAGAATTGCTCATGCACTCTAAAAATCCGTTAGCAACCATGGCTTTCGTTACAGCTTCTTTGGCCATGGCAGCATCCTCGGGCCTCATGTCCTTGATCGTGGACAATACCTTGGTTGAAACGGGGACCTCATCGTAGCCATAGATGCGCAAGATCTCTTCGATCACATCTGCTTCTCGGGTCACATCTACTTTAAACGGAGGGACTTCTAATTTCCAGGCATCCCCTTTTTTTTCTGCGATGGAAATTTCGAGGCTTTCAAGGATTCGCTCCATGGTTGCCTCAGCAATCTCAGTGCCGATCAACTGATTCGCCTTTTTGGGTCGAAATGCGAATTGGAAAGAGGGAAATGCCGCCGGATGCGAATCGCTGAAATTGCTACTGATCGTTCCTCCGCCGTACTCAGCGATCATCTTGGCGCCTAGTTTGGCAGCGTAGAGGGTGCCATTCGGATCGATGCCCCGTTCAAATCGGAAAGAAGCATCGGTGCTGAGTCCGTGCCGCTTTGCCGTTTTTCGGATGTAAACCGGATCGAAGTAGGCGCTTTCGAGAAAAATGTTCTTGGTTTCGCTGGTAACCCCCGATTTGATGCCTCCAAATACCCCCGCGATGCACATGCCTTCCTTCGCATTGCAAATCATCAGGTCTTTGTCATCAAGGGTGCGTTCTTCCTCGTCGAGGGTGGTGAATGTAGATCCTTTTGGCATCGTTTTGATCACTACTTCATTGCCTTCAATCTTATCCGCGTCAAACGCGTGCATGGGCTGGCCGAACGCGTGATTCACATAGTTGGTAACATCCACTACGTTATTGATCGGACGCACACCAATTGCCTTTAGAAAATTTTGGAGCCAGGCGGGGGATGGCTGAACGGTCAAATTAGAGATGGTAACTCCGACGTATCGCGGACACGCCTCCTGATTCTCAACCCGAACAGGAATGACCAAATCCGTATTCGCAGCCTTGACCTCATCGACAGAGGCTCTACAAAGCGTCGCTTTGCGCCCTTTTCGCTCGATCAGAGCCGCCTTGAGGTCTCTCGCTACGCCGAAATGGGACGCGGCATCCGCCCGATTGGGGGTCAATCCGATTTCGAATACATAGTCGGCTTCAATCTGGAAAAGCTCTGCGGCAGGGGTTCCTACTGCCGTGTCGGATGGCAGAACCATGATTCCATCGTGGCTCTCGCCGACGCCAATCTCGTCCTCGGCACAGATCATGCCCTGCGATACTTCACCGCGAATCTTGGCCTTCTTAATCTCGAAGGACCCTCCGTCTGGCGTGTAAAGTGTGGTTCCTACCGTAGCTACGATCACCTTTTGGCCGACAGCAACGTTGGGGGCTCCGCATACAATGGGCTGAATCTCGCCGGAACCAATATCTACCTTGGTACAGCTCAACTTATCCGCGTCTGGATGTTTCCAGACCTCCAAAACCTGTCCTACGACCAAGCCTTTCATCCCTCCAGGGACCGATTCAAAACGATCCAATCCCTCTACTTCAAGGCCAATGCTGGTCAGCAGGTCAGCCACTTCTTCGGGCGACTCTTCTAAGTGGATGAACTCTTTCAGTCGGTTGTATGAAATCTTCATGCGGGGTTGGTCAAGATTGAAGGCTCAAAAGTAGAAAGATTGAGGGAGGAAATAAGTGTAGCCTCCTTGAGAAACGCGCATTATCCCTATTCAGGGATATGAATCTAGAAACAGGCATGGCCAATATGGATTCTTAGCTGCGTACGGTGAATCGGTTCACGGAAGCTTTCATCAATGCATGAACTATCTCCCCCATGTATCTATTCTTATTTGCAACCCGCAATTGTGCTGGACTGAAGCAAAAACCTCACCTTGTGCAATGAACCAATGTTCAATTGGTTGGTTTCTACCCAAGTGCTGCACTTCATCACATACGCACACCCCCACTCGACGGAGTGGGTAACCTTCGTCCACGGAGCTGGCGGAAGCAGCGCCATTTGGTACAAACAAGTGCGCGATTTCAAAGATCAATACAATGTACTCCTAATCGATTTGCGCGGCCATGGCAGGTCGAAGAGTGCGGTATACGAGCGCTTGCAACGTTATTCTTTCGAGGTAATTGGAGACGAAGTGATGGACGTTTTGGATCACCTTGAAATTCGGCAAACCCACCTCGTCGGAATATCATTAGGGACGGTAATCATTCGCGACCTTGGAGAGCGGTATCCAAATCGAGTCAGCAGCCTGATCATGGGGGGTGCTGTGATGAAGCTCAACCTCAGAGGACAAGTGCTCATGCGTGTGGGCGTTTGGATGAAATCGGTGGTTCCCTACCTCTTGCTATACAAGCTTTTCGCATGGATCATTATGCCGAGACGAAAGCATCGAGAATCACGAAATCTCTTTGTGAGAGAGGCGCGAAAACTTTATCAAAAAGAATTCAAGCGTTGGTTCACATTGGCCGCAGACATCAATCCGCTGCTCAAAATCTTTCGGTTGAAGGACACCGGAATTCCGACGCTGTACATCATGGGGAGTGAAGATCACATGTTTCTTCCCAGTATTCGTAAATTGGTGAAGGACCATCGCATGGCATTGCTCCACATTATTCCGAATTGTGGTCATGTTGTAAACGTAGAAAGGGCCGCGGTTTTCAACGGAGAGTGCATCCGATTCATCGATTCATTGCGGCTTTCAGAACCGAGTGCTTAGTTTTGATGTGTGCGCATAGATCAAGCAACAAGACTGCAAGAAACCGATTCCTTGTCCATTTACTCAATTTGGAATGCGGTATATCCCGATTTCTTAGCGCATGCCACGATCGATGGGCTGGAGGCCTACCTGACGAGCCTTCTAAATCCCAGTCACTTCCTACTCCGAGATGAAGGATCTCTCAAAGGATGGCTCTGCACCTTTGACCGCAATGGAGAACGTTGGTTTGTCATGATAATCCATCCATCGGCCCAAAAAAGAGGTTTTGGAACATCGTTGATATCGAAGGCCATGGCATTAGAAAATACCTTGTCAGGATGGGTGGTAGAACACAATAACTATCTCTTGTCAGATGGTTCGGTCTACGTTTCTCCACTTCCTTTTTATTCAAACCTAGGATTTCAAATGACCCAAAATCGATTCGACGATGGTCGGCTCAAGGCCGTGCAAGTGCGATGGGAAAACCGGTCAACGTAGTGGTAGAATAGCTTGGGTGTCCTTACCAATCTACCGTGCACTAAGGCTTTGTATGGATTTACTCAATTTACTTATTATTGACAAGCCATGCCCAACGAAAACGACTACCTGGATTATAATCGCGCCTTGTGGAATGCATGGACGCAAGGCCACATTAGCTCAGATTTCTACGACGTGCCTTCATTCCTCGAAGGGAGAAACAGCCTAACCGATATTGAGTTAGAGCAACTCGGGGATGTGAAAGGGAAGTCCATTCTCCACTTGCAGTGTCACTTCGGGCAAGACACGATTTCGCTCAACAGATTAGGAGCAAAAGCCACGGGAATAGACCTGTCGAATGAAGCGATTACTGCCGCCAGAGATTTAGCAACGAAAGCAGGGAGCAACACGCGTTTCATCGAGTGCGACGTTTACTCACTTCCCGATCATTTGGACGAGACCTTTGACATCGTTTACGCCAGCTTTGGTACCATCGGCTGGTTGCCTGACATTCACAAGTGGGCTGCGGTGGTAAAGCACTTCACCAAACCGGGTGGGTACTTTGCCTTCGCTGAATTCCATCCGGTAGTTTGGATGTTTGATCCTGAAATGAAAGAGATCGTCTACCGCTATTTCAAAAGCGACGTCATCGTAGAAGATGAAAGTGATTCTTATGCGGACGGCTCGGGCCAAAAGCTGCAATCCGTCACCTGGAATCACGGCTTGTCAGAAGTCATTTCTGCGTTATTGAGCGAAGGTTTTCAACTCGACTCATTGAAGGAGTTTGACTATTCGCCGCACAATTGTTTCAAGCATACGGAAGAGTTTCAGCCTGGAAAATTTCGTATAAAACACCTGAAAAATCGGATTCCAATGGTGTACGCTTTGAGGGCTACTCGCAAGTAGGAACTTGACCGTTCTCCATCAAATGGTATGCGTGACTTGGACCTTAATCGATATCACCTTGCCGGTTCGTTGAAAGACGTCTTTGGAATCGTTGAGACTGAGCCGCGCGTCTTCGCTCACCTGCGTGGTTCCATCTGAAAACGTAACCTCCACACTTTTTTGAAGGCCCTGGACATATACCACCGGAATTTGGCAATAGGTAAATGCCATTCCGCCCTGTGGAACCTCCATTTTTTTGACCGCTCCGGTATGATCGTAGTACGAAAGGTTTGCTGCTTCGCTTAGAAACTCTGAAGCCCTGAGAATTTGTGGATCAAAGGATATGCGACCCTCTTTGACGCTGATGCCTAGCTCCGCCCATCGGTTGATGATGTCTTCCTTCACTTGTCCGGTCATCCCCGGTTGCTGTGCTCCGGCATATTTCGGTGTATGGGAATAGGCATCAGTTGGGAAGGCGCCGTATAATTTTGGCGATTTGTTGACTCCAATTCCTGCTCGGATTTCATAGTAGTGCTCCACCAATTGTCCGATTACCCCAGCATCTGCGCCTTGGTCATGCGCTAGAATGATGTTTTCTTGAACGGCCAAAAGCAATTTTGAAACCATGTGCCAATAGATGCTACCCAATCCTTCGTAGCCATAAAAAGTGCCTGATCTGCCGGTAAAGGAACGGTGATCAAAAACGGTTTCGAATGCGTCCAACAATTGCTTTCGATCCTTGCGGATGTTAGGGCCAAATTCCTTTTCATCCAATTCGCCCAGAGCGCGCAACAGGTCTTTTTCATTATGAAAAGATCCATTGAAGTGCAGTTTGCCGTTGATGTCTTTTTCGACAATGGAGCGGTCTTGTTTGGCGAGCAAGGCTTCGACCAAATCAGACCCCTGCAGCAACGCTGGGTCGATGACGTTTTTCTCTAAAAACGGCGCGAGTTCACGATCCGGATAGAGCATGTAGCTGTATTGATCAGGACGAAACATCTCGCTGCTTTTGAGGGAGTGCAAGACGTCCAACGCATCTTTTGGCTTTAGGTACTTGGAACTCAATACGGCGACTTGGCCCTCGAGCATTTCATAGAGGTGTTCAATCGAAGCCGAACGTTCTGACAATGTTACAAGGTTGTACGAATGATACAATCCATCGGGACGTTTGTTATGATCGATGGCGTGCTCCAAATACGCGTTGGCTAAGTCAAAGAAACTCAGCACATCATCCACAGAAACTTGGCGCTTCTCGCCAGTAAAACCGGCGTAAGCAGTGGTGCGGTAGTGTTCACCGGCGATTCCAAAATCATCCATGAAATGCCGCCGTCGCTCATCTGAAAACCCTGTAGATAAACTGGCCTCATGGTTGCGAAATCCACGGTTCAAGGCATCCAAAAGATCCACGACAGGCTTGTTGACCTCGAAGCGTTCGGACTCTAAGTCACTGAACAATGTCTTAGCGAAGCTGAGTAAGCGGCGCAAATAATAGAGCGTAACCATGCTGACGCCATTGCCAACCAAGGCGTTATTGGCATCGTTCCATTCCGGTCGTTGTGTATTCAACCAGATTCCGGCTTCAGGAACGAAATTGTAGAGCTTCGTCAGAATCATTACCAATAGCTTTTCCGTCAGATTGACTTGAAGCAGCTTCTCTTCCTGAGACCAGACCAGCTTGCCGTCTGAACCTATTCTCTGAACGCGCTCGCCGATCAGCTGATTTAAGTCGTGGTCAAAGTCGATGGTGTCTTTCGGATTGCTCGTAATTGCATCGTATCCTTTGATTCGATACGGCACATTGGCATACGTGAACGAGCGCTGAGAGAGCAGCGAGCGCAGTCGTTTTGGATGGTAATTGGCCGAAAACTCGAGGAACTTTGTGAGGTAAATGACTTGGTGATCGCCCCAATAACCGATGTACGACCAGGGATCGTCCTGTTCTATCACCTCCCAATCGATGCCGTCTCGCGTAATCCGGTATGGATTGTATCCGTCTATCGTCGACGCATTCACAAATTTCGAGATCATTCCGAGCGCAAACTCGGGGTAACTGAATGCCAAGGCCTCCCAGTTTTGAAATATGTCGCGCCAATTGCCTTCATAATTCCTTGACTTCTCTCCTTTTTCATCTCGGGTCTCGATGGAGAAGTAATTCCATGGCCGGCTCGGGTCCCCGTGTCTGCGGCTGAACGACAAGGGCAAGTACTCGAAATAATACCGTAAGAGGTCCTTCTTTTGGGTCGCTGTGAGGAAATACCTCAGTTGATGATAAGAAATCCTAGCGGGCAGCTCGCTTAAGGTTGTGCGATGTTTGCGATATCCTTCTTGATTCATCCGCTTCACATGTGCCACGAAATCCTTTGTCTCGATGTCGTATTGGTCATCGAAGGTCCCCCCCCGCATGATGTTGAAAAGCACATTCGAAAAATGCCGTCCAGTGCTCAAGCGATCGTTTGACAATTGGATGCCGTCCGTAAGTCCAATCTTTTTGCGCAGAGCCGATTTGTCTTTGGCAACGTCTTCGTTTACGGCGGCTAGAATTGCCTGTTTGTCTTTGAGGTCCCTGCGAAGTGCTTCGATTTCTGTGACCGATTGATTGACCTCTGACACGGTCACCCATTCTTTGGTTTCACCGGGCAGAACAGTAAGTAATTTATGGATGAAAAATGCTCCTTTGGTCGCTTTAATGTCGTGTTCTTGAGTTATTTCTCCGCCACGTCTGAAGTGATCCAATTGATTGGTGCTGAGCAAGATCGAATCTTGCTCCAATCCTGCGCTCCAAACAGTAGTGGCCTTTAACGCCTCGCTTGGTTCTGCCTTGTCAACCACCATGGAACTGAGGGAATAAATGGCCATACCTGTTTCCTGGTCCAATTCGTTGCGCTTGTACGCATCGACCAAGGTGCTTCTGAAATTTTGGAGGTTGCTGTCGATTCCATAAGGCAAAATGTTCATGATGCCATCGAGCAATTCAACCTTCACAGGCTCTTCTTTGTGACTGATCAGCTGTGCACGACGAACGATGCCGTAGCGAGCGGAGAACATCCACCCGTATCGGTAGGTTAGACCGAGTTGTTCGTTCCGCTTTTCAAAGATGATCTTATTCCCTTCCCTGTTCTTGTAGAGTCTACTCGTGGTCGGATATACGCCCCGGTAGTGTGCTGCAAATGGCTCCCATAAAAACGCATGTTCTCCTTCCCAAACACGAAAGATTGCTTTTGCGCCAGTTAGTCCAGCAGCATCCGTAATCTTATCATCCGTGTAGTAAGGAAAAAGCGCATTATCAGGGTTTCTGCGACCTGCAGAAAGGGATCCGTTGCTGGAAATAAAGAGCCAATGATCTACCGAACTAACGATGGTCATAAAGAACGGTGGCATCCGATCAAAATGGTCGATGACAAAATAGTCTTCGCCATCTAGCGTGGTGTATCCTCCTTTTATCTCCTTGTCTTCTATGTGCAATGGAGTAAGCCCAAGGCGTACTTCGTTCTTTCCCATCAATTCTCTACAATTTATTGGCTTCTATAACCATCGTTTGCAAAGCCTCTCCTTTGATCTCAATGCATTCGCTCTGGCCGTTCAACTCCAACGAAAATCGCTTTGGTTCATCGGTCATGTTCAGTACAACAACGCAGACACTCCCATCGGGGTTTTGAGCAGCTGTTGCCATCAAATCTTCATCCGAAATTTCAAAACCGATCCGCTTGGCTCCTGGTCGGATGTACTTGCTAAAGTGTGTCATGACTTCGTACAACGGCGTAAAATACACTTCATTCATTTCGGTGTCAACGATGACTGGCGCAACGCACCAATTATTTGCCAGGTTTGGCCCTCCTTGCCTGTCCAATACCATGTTCCAATCTATCCAACCATCCACCCATGAATTCATGCATCCAATCATGTCCCTCGCATATCGGTACACGGGCACGTACTTAGGGTGGTGCGGCTTGTCCTCGGGTTTGGCCCAATCCCAGCCCCAATCGGTGGCTTCTTTTGACCAGTACCAATCGTCGTCTTTCCAATGCGGAACTTCGGCATCTACGCATCCTTCAGATTGAATCAAATGTAAGGTCGGTGCCAGATCATGCACATGTTGAAGTGAGTTTGGGTACCAATCCACGGTGCTTGTATACCAGTGAACCGCCGTGCCGTGCACGTAGGGCAATAGTTGCGGGTCTTTCAAAAGATGGTCAGACCATTCATCCAACTCAAGACCACGATTTTGATCGTATAAAAGGACGCGTTGTTGCAAGTCGTTTCTCTTCAATGCCGGTCCGAGATGATGCTTCACGAAATCCGCCATTTGTGCGGGAGTATAATGCATGCTTTCCCAATTCGAATCGTTGCCCAAGGGCTCATTCTCAACTGTAAACCCCCAAATCGGAATTCCTTCTGCTTCGTATGCCTTGGCATACTTGACAAAATAATTGGCCCATGTAGAGTAATACTCAGGCCGCAATGAGCCAGCATACCAAGCATTATTGGTCTTCATCCATGGCGGCGCTGTCCAAGGAGAGGCGATGATTTTGAAGCCTTCGCTTGAGATCGCCAATGCGTCCTTGATCATCGGAATGAGGTCTTCCCGATCCTCATCTATACCAAAGGACTCAAGCAATGTATCTCCAGCTGAAGGAGCGTACGTGTAATGGTCGAGTGAAAAATCGCAACTGGCCATATGTGTGCGGGTCAGCGAGTACGCCGAGCCTTCGTCAGAAAAATAAGCGGTCAAAACTGCATTTCTCTTTTCAGAGCTGAGTTGATTTAAGACGTACGCCGACGATTCTGTGAACGCACCGCCAAAACCCGTCATGGTTTGAAAAGTCTGGTCGGGAAACAGTCGGAGCGTATCGTACACGGCTCCGTTCTCCTTGCAGACGGGAACAGTTTTCAGCTTGTCACCCGACTTCGATGTTTGGTAGATGCTGAGTTGGAGTGGGGCTTTCACAGCTGACGTACACTGGGTCAAACAAGCCAAGGCCAGAAACATGAATGCCGTTCTCATTTCTTTTGATATACCCTTACATAGTCCAACACATAGGCATGGCGATCGTAGGAAGGGTCGATGCCTTTCATACCTCCCCAACCACCGCCGACCGCGAGGTTCAGCACGATGTTTTGGGCCTCATGAAACGGCCATTCAAGGCTATCCGCCGTTTTGTCGTAGGTGTAATAATGCTCTCCGTCCAAATAGCCTTTGATCACATCCGGATACCATTCGATGGCGTAGGTATGAAAAACGCTGTTCATGCTGTCCACTTGGATTTCACTACCTATCTGATTTCCTTGTTTGAAGTAATAGGCCCGTGTGTGGCACGTTGCGTGGTTCAGTCCGGTTCCCGTCTCGTCGTCGATTTCGTAGCCCACGCATTCCAGCACATCAATTTCACCGCAGTAGGGCCAAGAAAGCTCGTCACGGTATGCGTCGCCAAGCAACCATCCAGCAGCCCACGTCCCTTCGCCTTCGGGCACTTTGGCCCTGAACTCAATACGACCGTAGGTGAATGCAGTTTTGCCCTGGGTAGTAAGCCGTGCTGATGTCCAGGGTTGTCCCATGTCGTCTTTCCGTGCTTCGATGATCAGGGTTCCATTCTCTTGTCGGGCATTCTCCAACCGCGCATGGGTGTAGTATTGAGGTTCGTTGTTTCCCCAACCCCAATTGCCTACGTTATAGGTCCATTTCGTGGAATCGGGTAGGCCTTCACCGTCGAATTCATCGGACCAAACCAACTCCCATTCTTCGCCCTTCATGGATTGAGTCAATTGCTCCGGAGTGGCTCCGTGACGGACCATTCGCTCAAAGTGGATGCTGTCAATGTTAACGTCCGCGTTAGCGTGAACTGCGAGCGCGTGTTCACCGGCAGCCATCGGAGAGCCGTCTTTGGATGCGCGACCATTGGAGAGATCTATCGACCCAGTGATGTTGTATGTGCGGCCATCGGGATTGCCGACGTAGTCTTCGATCCAAACCTCACAACCCGCGCACTCAGTGCCAAAGACGGTCACTCTGTACCGACCCGTCTCGATGATGTCTAGGGTAAACGGCAGGGGCGCTGAATCGTTGAGTGCAGGGTGATCCGTAAATCGCACCGTTGAGCTGAGATCGACAGGACTGCTTATTACTTCCGGCACGGGACGCTGTTCCTCTACCGAGGCGCACCCTAACAGTATACCGGTTAAAAATGTGATGGGCAGGAATGATTTCATGCGATGGAAATTAGCGAACGAGTTGAGCTTCAATTTCTTCTAATGATTTTCCCTTTGTTTCTGGAATCACCCGAATGATGAATACGAGTCCCGCTGCAGCAAATAAGCCATAGATCAGAAAGGTTGTAGCACTTCCCAAGTATTCTAGTTCCCATGGGAATACCCATTGCACCACGAAACTTATTCCCGAATTGATTAAGCCTACGAATGAGATAGCAATTCCGCGGATTTTATTCGGGAAAAGCTCTGAGAACAAAACCCACATCACCGGGCCGATTGAAATCGCAAACGACGCGACGAATCCCAAAATGGCGAACAAAATCAGGGTCGCGTTCATGCGGATGGAGGCGGTAATCATTCCTGCTTTTTCTGCTAGCAATTGCTCTTCCGAAAGTACGCTGGACATCGCCTGCATGAAATCCGCTTCTGTATCAAAGCGCTTGCCCATCACCTCCTCTACATTGGATGAACTCACTTCAGCGATGCCTTCGAATGTGGCTTGGCTTACTTCATACGTGGCTGAATGAAATCCGTAGGCAAGGAGAAACATACAGAGAGTAATGCCGGCTACGCCAAAGCTTAGCAATGGTTTTCTGCCGAGTTTATCGATAAATAGAATGGCGAGAATGGTAAAAACCAAGTTTGCCAAGCCCACCAAAATGGCCTGGACAAATGACGCATCCGTTCCGATACCGGATTGTTCGAAGATCATGGGCGCATAGAAAAACACCGAGTTGATTCCAGTTATTTGTTGCAGTACGGCCACTACAACGCCAATGGTAAGTACAAGTCGAAGGCTTGGTTTTAGAAGGTCTTTAATGCTCGCTTTTGGGTCACCTTCCCTTGCCTTTTCACTTTTCTTGATCTCGGCCATCGCCGCCTCCGCCTCTTCTTCTGAGGTGAGGTTGGCCATGATCGATTTGGCTTCATCCACCTTCCCTTTCAAAATGAGCCATCGAGGGCTCTTCGGAACGAAAAACAAGCCGATGAAGTACAGGATGGCTGGCAAAGTTTCTAAACCCAGCATCCATCGCCAATTGTACTCATCCAATTTCAACCAAACTGCCCAAGCTGCGTCCGATTTACCCCATTGCAAAATCAGGTAATTGGTAAAGAATGCGAGGGAAATACCGATCACGATGTTCAGTTGGTTGAAGGACACCATCCTTCCTCTTATGTCGGGTGGGGACATCTCAGCGATATACATTGGCGCCAGAATCAAAGAGGCACCAACGCCAAACCCCCCAATCATCCGAGCGATGACCAAGGTTAAAAAGGTGGGTGCCAAAGCACTGCAAATAGCTGAAACGGCATAGAGAATCGCTGCCACACGGAGCACTGACCGCCGGCCAAATCGATCACTCAACGGGCCAGAAATCATCATGGCCAAGGTCGCGGTCAAGGTTAAGGAAGCCACGGACCATCCGAGTTCAAGTTTCGTCAGACCAAATTCAGGTTCGATGAATCGGACGACACCTGAGATTACAGAAGCGTCAAATCCCATGAGCAGTCCACCCAAGGCCACAATCATTGCGATCATGGCTATGATGTATCTATTCGATCTCATTGTCTATTTCGATTGCTTCAATTTGACACGCATTGATGTAATGTTCACCGTCACCTGGGTGCAGATTCACGCTAAACGGTATGTCAATTATACTTTTTTTTCAAATAACCATAAGGCTTGCAGCTTCTAAATCATTGCATCATCCGTATTCCTGTCTATGCAAACGGCCTCAATGTCAGTAATAGAGGCGCTCAGAGCGACCAATCTCAATTTCATAGAATGCAGCGTAATCTCAGCCAACAAATGCTTATGGTTATGAATACCATTTCTATTAGCTAACTAATGGGTGCGCCTTTTTTTGCTGAATACCTTCACAATCTAAATTGGGCTTGATTAATCCGCTGGCCCGATTATTTTTGGCCGTATGAAAAGGTGGATTACGATGCTGTCGGCGGTTGCACTAATTTTCAGTACATCCTGTGAAAAGGAGCCCGAGCGCCGAGTCATTGAACAATGGACGGAAACCCAGCCTAAGTTGGTCGGGTTTTACCTAGAGGAGGGTGGACAGCAAGTAAAGGTGAAGGAAGAAAAATTTTACGCCGACGGTACAAGGGAGTATTACGGCAGTTTTGACACGGACGGCGCTCGGCATGGGGAATGGCGCTATTACTACGAATCCGGGCAGCTCTGGAGCTTAGGATTTTACAACCATGGCAGCAAAGAAGGCAAAAAGGAAGTGTACTGGCCCGATGGCACCAAGCGGTATGAAGGGCAGTTCAAGGACGATCTGAAAATGGGCGTTTGGACCTTTTATAACCCCGATGGCACCGAACTTCAAAAGATGAATTTCGATCTAGAGAAAGCCGAGTAGTCCCTATGGATATTGCACTTGCGTATGTACCTTCGTAAGCGATGATCCCTCCCCACAAAGTCGACGAAATACTTCATGCAGCGCGCATCGATGAAGTCATCGGTGAATTCGTCAACCTGAAAAAATCAGGCTCGAACCTCAAAGGCTTGAGTCCGTGGTCGGATGAAAAAACCCCATCCTTTATGGTCTCTCCGGCCAAAGGAATATTCAAAGATTTCAGTTCTGGAAAAGGGGGCAACGTGGTCACGTTCATCATGGAACATGAACACTTCAATTACCCAGAGGCGCTGCGTTGGTTAGCCAAGCGCTACAACATCGAAATTGAGGAAGAAAAGCCAAGCCCCGAACAGGAAGAGGCCAGGAACGAACGAGAAAGTTTGTTTGTCATCAACGAATTCGCCCAAAAATGGTTCTCCGAGAACTTGTGGGAATCAGACGAGGGAAAAAACATAGGCTTAAGCTACTTCAAGGAGCGCGATTTCAAAGAAAGCGCGATTAAGAAGTTTCAATTGGGATATAACCCAGATGACTTCCAGGCTTTCACCAACGAATCCAGCGACCGTGGATACAAGGATGAATACTTGTTGGCTACGGCCTTGGTCAAAGAAAAAAACGGAAGAAAATACGACGGCTATAAAGGCCGCGTCATTTTTCCCATTCACAACCTGAGCGGGCGTGTCATCGGTTTTGGCGGTCGGACCTTGAAGGCCGATAAGAACATTCCGAAGTACATCAATTCTCCTGAGAATGCCATTTATGACAAGAGCAGCACCTTGTACGGCATTTACTTCGCCAAACAGGCCATCGCTAAAGAAGAAAATGTCTATTTGGTCGAAGGCTACACCGACGTCATTGCATTCCATCAAAAAGGAATCGAGAATACCGTAGCTTCTTCGGGAACCGCGTTGACCAAGGATCAAATCAAACTCGTATCGCGGTATACCAAAACCGTCACATTGGTCTACGATGGCGACCCCGCCGGCATCAAAGCCAGCTTGCGGGGAATCGATATCATCCTTGAACAAGGGGTTAATGTCAAGGTGGTTTTGCTTCCAGACGGTCACGATCCAGACACTTTTAGCAAGGAACACGACCGGATTGAGATCAAGGAATACTTGAAAGAGCATGCCCGAGATTTTATCGTTTTTAAGGCGGATCTTTTGATGGAAGAGGCTCATGGAGATCCCATCAAAACGAACGAGGTCATCCATACCATGGTCGACAGCATCGCATTGATACCAGACACCATCTTGCGATCCATCTACATTTCCGAGTGTAGCAAGCTGATGCACGTTTCTGAGAAAGCGTTGATCTCGGAATTGAATAAGTCACTCAGAAAGCAACACAAACAGCGCTTTCGAAGTTCAAACAAACGGGAGGACGAATTTCCAGAACCACCGGTCATTGAATCCGGTTTTGCAGAGGAGAAAAAATTTACGGAGGACAGCTTTGAGTATCAAGAACGAGACATTCTCCGGATCATGATCAATTATCACGACCGAAGCTTCACGCTTGAAGATCAGGTTGACGATGACCAACCAGAACCCGAACAGATCAACGTCCTTGAATTCTTATTGGATGAAATCGAAGTGGACGGACTGGAATTTGAGAACGAAGCACTACGAAGCATGTTCCAGGCCCTGTCTGAGCACATGGATCAACATGAAACCTTGAACGTCAACCACTTCATCAACCACGAGGATGATGCGCTTAGGGAGCTGTTCGTAGACCTGATGAGCTTTCCCTATAATCTCGACAACTGGGAGCGGAAAGAAATCATCGTTGTACCGGAGGAAAAGAAGTTGCGCAGGGCTGTCTTGGAGTCTATCTACGCCTACAAAGACAAGCGCGTGAAACGCATGCTCAAAGAGAATCAAGAAGCACTCAAAGAGCAAACTCTGCTCGGTGCTGATGCTGAACAATTCCTAATGCGGCAAATGAAACTAGAAAGCATCAAGCGAGAAATCAATAAGAAACTTGGACGAACCGTACTCCACTAATGGAAAAAATTCAAACCATTCTCGATTTCGAACTATTCGGATACAAGAATTTCTCTTTGACGGTCTTCAACGTTGGGTTGATCTTCATCATCTACTTCGTTGCTTGGCTCACGCTGAAAATTCTACGAATTTTCATGGACCGCAGCATCAAGCGGCGCGATTGGATGGAGCGAAGCACCCTCTATGCACTCGAAAAGCTGGCGGCGTATTTTGTCTACACCGCCTCTACCGCAATCGCTTTGGAAACGGTCGGAGTAAACCTAACGCTGGTGCTAGCAGGGTCAGCAGCGTTGTTGGTCGGAGTAGGGCTCGGAATCCAGCAAATATTCAATGATTTCACGAGCGGACTGATCTTGCTCTTTGGCGGAACGGTGAAGGTCGGCGACATCGTAGAATTCAATAGTACCGTTGGAAGGATCATTGAGATCGATTTCAGAACGAGTAAAATCAAAACACGGGACGGCATCACCATGATCGTTCCCAATAGCAAACTGGTCTCCGACAATGTCATCAACTGGACGACGATGGATGACCTCACTCGATTCAACGTAAAAGTTGGCGTCGCTTATGGTTCTGATACTGGACTTGTACGCGACATTCTCACAGACATCGTGAAGAAGAATTCGGCCGTAGACCAAAACATGCCCGTCAAGGTTCAGTTCAGGGACTTCGGTGATTCCAGCTTGAACTTTGAAGTGTTCTTTTGGGCGCGCAACTCATGGGAAATAGAATTCGTTCGCAGCGAGATCCGCTTTGAGATAGACGCCAAATTCCGTGAACACAAGGTGCGGATTCCATTCCCTCAGCGCGACGTTCACTTTTTCAATGAAAAGCCATGAGCAGGCTCGTTCTTTTATCGGCCGCCCTTTTCTTTTCAATGCACACGCTTGCCCAAACCGCAGACTTAGCCGTTGATGGCGTTGTTTATGGCACCAAAGGTCTGCCGCTCAAAGGCGTGTCAGTTGTACTTCGAGGCGATCAGGGCAGCACCTTGCAGCAGACAGAGACGAGACCCAATGGCCGGTTTAGCTTTGAGCTCTCATTTGATCTTTACACAGAAATCATCCTGTCGAAACCAGGTCACGCGCCGAAGATGCTCGTCCTTGACACACGTAACTTGTCCGACGAGGACAAACAGTACAACTACGAATACGGTGGATTCAGGATAACCCTTGAAGAAGGGGATGATTCGATCCGCCCCAAATTGGTAGCCCGCGTTCATTTCGATGCGAATCTCGGTAACTTCAATCAGCAAGCGCCATGAAATGGACGTTGATCCTGGCACTTTGTGTATGCAGCTGCTTCCTCCTTGCACAAGATAGAAATGCTAACCTCCTGATCGGTGGTCGGATTCAAGATGCAACGGGCAGTTCATTGAAAAATGCATCGGTCAAGGTGACGAATGAACAAGGAGCGTCCTTTTCAGTTCAGGCCAATAATGACGGCTCCTTTGAGTTTACGGTCCCATTCGATATGGTATGCCAAGCGAGCTTTTATGCCAAAAAACATCAACCCAAGTCAATTGAACTCGACACCAGAAACGTCCCGAAAGCAGAGAGGGAATGGGGTTACGAATTCAGTGGATTCATCGTGAATCTGACCGCCACTACCCTTCCCAAACTCCCAGAAATCGTCGGCCGCATTTATTACGACGTTTCGGACGAAAGCTTTAAAAGCGTAAAAAAGTGACCGCGGTATATTTCATCAGTGGCTTAGGGGCCGATGAATCCGTTTTTGGACGGCTAACGTTGAAAAAAGAGTTGCTTGTACATCATCTCCCATGGTTGATTCCAAACGCCGATGAATCCATGGAAAGCTATGCCACGCGAATGGCCGAATCGATCGTTGATCCCGAGCAATCCGTCCTCGTTGGTCTTTCTTTTGGCGGAATCATGGCCATCGAAATTGCCAAGCGCACCCCTGTAAAAACGGTAGTCTTAATCAGCAGCGTCAAAAGCAAATCAGAAATTCCTGCAAAGCTCAATTTGATCGGCTTGCTGAACCTTCAAAAGCTGCTGCCAGCGTCTAAACTGCTCCATTTCAAAGAGTTGACCTCATGGTTCTTTGGCGTGCGCGAGGGGTCCGATAAATCAATGTTGAATCATGTTCTCGAACACTCAGATGAACGCTTGGTAGATTGGTCGGCAGACCAGATCGTGACATGGCAAGGCGAACATCACCTACAGAACATTGTACAAATACACGGAACCGCCGACGCCGTTTTCCCGATACGAAACATCCGGCCCGACCGGGTCGTAAAAGGCGGACCGCACTTTATGGTGTATACCCATTCTTCAGAAGTGAGCGATTGGCTCAATGAAACGATTTAAGGAATCCGAGGAAAACAACCACATCAGAAGCACTAAGGAACTCTGATATCAGCACTAACAACAGAGCCTGCAAGGAGGTTAGAATACCTTTTGAAAGTACTCAAGGATTTTTCCCCTTAAGGGATTTTGGGTCATTACTTTTGTGCCCCAGAAAGATGAAAGGATGAAAAACACACTGCAAGCGCTTCAGATAGAATCAAGCAACCAAGGGACTTACACCGGCCAACGTTGGCTGCCCTCTAACGGTCAGGTATTCGAGTCATACTCACCTGTAAATGGTCAGCTCATGGCCCGAGTACACGGCTCTTCCAAAGAAAACTACGAAGAAGTCATCGGATTGGCCCAAAAGGCATTTGAGACTTGGCGGATGTGGCCGGCGCCAAAGCGGGGTGAAATCGTTCGGCAAATCGGAGAGGCGCTGCGTGAAAAGAAGGAATCGCTCGGCCAGCTCGTGAGCTATGAAATGGGCAAGAGCTATCAAGAAGGCTTGGGAGAGGTGCAGGAAATGATCGACATCTGCGATTTTGCCGTTGGATTGTCTCGTCAACTACACGGACTTACGATGCACAGTGAACGAGAAATGCACCGCATGTACGAACAGTACCATCCAATGGGCATCGTGGGCATCATCTCTGCTTTCAATTTTCCCGTCGCAGTGTGGGCTTGGAACAGCATGTTGGCTTGGGTGTGCGGTGACGTTTGTGTTTGGAAACCATCGGAGAAGGTTCCATTGTGCGCCGTGGCA
>JAVKEP010000092.1:0-15816 GCA_040221375.1 Cryomorphaceae bacterium | reverse complement strand
CCGGAAAAAAAGTGCTGGCAGAAGGAGCCCAGGGTTCGCTGCTAGACATTGATTTTGGTTCTTATCCCTTCGTCACTTCTTCCAATACCATCTGTGCAGGTGCGTGCACCGGTCTAGGCATTGCTCCCAACATGATTGGCGAGGTTTACGGCATTTTCAAAGCCTACTGCACACGCGTGGGCAGCGGCCCTTTCCCCACTGAATTGCACGAAGAAACCGGTCAACGATTAAGGGACATTGGTCACGAATACGGTGCGACTACTGGACGCCCTCGCCGCTGTGGCTGGCTGGATATGGTAGCGCTCAAATACGCGGTGATGCTAAATGGCGTTACTAAATTGATCATGACCAAAGCCGATGTACTGAATGCATTTGAAAGCATCGAAGTATGCACCGCATATAAGGTACGAGGTGAATACACGGAAGAATTTCCATACGACCACAGCGATGAAGCCATTGAAACCATCCATAAAACGATCAAAGGCTGGAATACCGAAGTGCACGCCGATGCTCCTCTGCCACAAGCTTTGGAAGATTACATCGACTACGTGGAAAAAGAGACCGGATGCGAAATCGCAATCATTTCTTTGGGTCCTGACCGCACACAAACGATGCTCCGGGACAAGCAAGCCGTCTGATATGGTGGGCGTGCGCTTTTCGATCACGCTGGCCTTGAGCCTGGCTTTCTTCATTTGCCACGGGCAGAAGAATGAAAAACCAGCCAAAAAGCGGGCAGAAATCCAATTGATTCACGCCGATAAATTCACCGTAGACAAAACAACTCCCAAAGGAGCTTCAAAATTGAAGGGCGACGTTCAACTCCGTCATCAGGATGCGATGATGTATTGCGACAGCGCCTTCCTGTATGAAAAAGAAAACAGCCTAGATGCCTTCGGACACGTGCGCATCGTAGAGGGAGACTCATTAAACCTTTCCGGTGATTCGCTTTTTTACAACGGCAATACGCGAATCGCTAAAATCCGTGGTCGGGTGCGCATTGACAATGGAGCCTCCGTTTTGACGACGCGCTTTTTAGACTACTACCGCGAGACTGAGATGGGGCATTACTACGGCGGGGGTGAGATCGATAGTAAAAAAGAGAACATCCATTTGACCAGCGATATCGGTTATTACTACAGCCAGACTAAAATCTTTCACTACAAGAAAAACGTGGTGATGACGCATCCGGATTACACCATTGTCACCGATACCATGCAATACGCTCCCAACCGCGAGAAAACGTGGTTCTTTGGCCCTACGACCATCACTTCTGATGACAGAACCATTTACTGCGAGCTAGGCTGGTTTGATCAATTGGCGGATAAGGCCATCTTCATCGACAACGCACGGATCGAAACGAAATCGCAGATCATGATGGGCGATACGATCGAGTACGATGAAGCCGAAAAAATCGGCATCTCAAAGTGCAACGTCGTCATGATCGATACCGCCGAAAAGTTTGAAGTGGTCGGCGAATACGCGCGGTACGAAGAAAAAGACAGCACCACCTTCGTGACGATCGATATGATGCTGAAGCAAGACATGGACGGCGACACCTTTTACCTCAGCGCCGATACCTTGTTCTCCTACCCGGATACATCTGGGAAACGCGTACTCAAAACCTACCACGGCACGGTGTTCTACAAAAGCGACATGCAAGGTGCGTGCGATTCGTTGATGTACCATACGCGTGACAGCGTCATCCACATGTTCAAAGACCCTATTCTTTGGTCTGACGAAAACCAGCTCACTGCTGATAGTATTCATATGCGGATCAAAAACGGCGTCATCGACAAGATGTTCATGAATGAAAACGCCTTCATCATCTCGCGAGAAAACAAAGAGCTGTACAACCAAATCAAGGGCAAACGGATGGTAGGGTACTTCAAGGACCAGGAGCTGTATAAGGTGGACGTGTTTACCAATGGGCAGACGGTCTACTTTCCGCGCGAAGAAGACAGTACGTTGATTGGAGTGAATAAGACCGAGTCGATGAACATGACGATCCGCATCGACAGCAATCAGATCCAAAAGATTACGTTTTTCGAAAAACCCATAGCCAAGCTCACTCCAACCGATGAAATGCCGGTTGGCGGAATCAAGCTAGAAGGGTTTATTTATCGGGGAGCGGAACGTCCCACTTCTCCTTATGACGTATTTGTGAAAAGAAGGGAAAAACTAGGGGAATAAATTGTTGTGCCAGCTCTGTTTGACCGTGGTTTCCCAATCGGTTTCAAGCTCCCCAACCGTCTGAACCACGTTGTTGAATACTATCGTTTTCTCATCTGCACGTCCATCAGCAAGCATCTGGGCGAAGGTATTCACGTCCAATTCTAGGATGTCCTCCCCGTCTCTGAATGCGACTTTCATTCTGTCCAACAGATCGATATCGAATTTTTTGTCAATCGCCTGAATGGTTTTCATCAGCTTGTCAATCGAGCAGCCGGTGGCCTGTGCTTTTGCTTCGTCAACGCCGACGATGATGAAACGGTCGTATCTGATTTCAAAGGCGGCAAAAAGACTTTGGCCATGGGCAGCCCATTCCTTTAAAAAGGAAGTTAAGGTTCGTTTGATGTCTTCTCTCACGTCTCCGACGAGAAGCTCTGAGGATTGAAAAACCCAAACGCGGGCGTCTTTCGAAAGGGAACCTAGGTTGGCTACACTTTGTGTGCTTTCTGTCATAAGTCTGCTGCTTCGGCGATCAATTCTGCGATGTCTTTGACCGTGATGGATTCTTCTTTGTTAAAATGCTTCACCCCATCGGTCATCATGGTGTTGCAAAATGGGCATCCGGCGGCGACAATGTCGGCCTTCGATTCGATGACATCCTCGGTCCGTTCGATGTTGACTTCCTTGTCTCCCTTTTCGGCTTCTTTAAACATCTGCGCTCCACCTGCTCCACAGCAGAGGCCGCGCTGCTTACAGCGTTTCATCTCGACCAATTCAGCATCCAGCTTTTGGAGCACTTGTCGCGGTGCCTCGTACACATCATTCGCTCGACCCAGATAGCAAGGGTCATGGAAGGTTATTCGTTTGCCTTTGAACGACCCTCCTTCTACAGTCAGCCGACCGTCCTTTAACAAATCATTGATGAACTGCGTATGGTGGAGCACTTCGTACTTACCACCCAGCTCTGGATATTCATTTTTAAGCGTATTAAAGCAATGAGGACACGCTGTAACTATGCGCTTTACCTCGTATTCATTCAAAACTTGAATATTGGCAAAGGCCTGCATTTGGAACAAGAATTCATTTCCTGCTCTTTTCGCCGGATCGCCTGAGCACGACTCTTCGGTTCCTAGGACAGCAAACTTCACGTTCGCCTTATTCAGCAATTTTGAGAACGCTTTGGTGATTTTTTTCGCACGATCATCAAAACTCCCCATGCATCCCACCCAAAAAAGAACCTCTGGGCTCTCTCCTGCTGACATCATCTCTGCCATCGTGCGTACTTGAAGTTGTTCTGCCATGTATCTAGTCTTAGTTTACGAAAATCCTTTGTTCTTCATCCAATTCACGCCTCGTCTTTCCAGTTCAATCGATCAGCCAAGGCAAACTGCCAAGGCGCTCCGTTGTTCTCTATATTGGTAAACATGGTGTTCAGTTCGTTCGGTGCTGCCGATTCTTCCATCACAAGATAGCGCCGAAGGTCGACGATGATTTCGAGCGGATTGATATTAACCGGACATGCGTCGGTACAGGCATTGCACGTGGTACATGCCCACAGTTCCTCTGTAGAAATGTAGTCACCGAGGAGGCTCTTTTCATCCGTTGCCTCAGTACCGTTCTTTCTCTTAATCGCTCCGAGTTCCTCTGCTCGGTCACGAGTGTCCATCATGATCTTACGGGGAGAAAGCAGCTTGCCAGTTTGATTGGCAGGGCATTCGGATGTGCATCGCCCGCACTCGGTACAGCTGTACGCATCCATCAGGTTTTTCCAAGTGAGGTCGGTTACATCTTTGGCACCAAAGCGTTGCGGTTCAGCTGGCGCAGCATCAGCAGCAGGAGCTGCAAAGGGATCCTGATTAGGGTCCATCATCAATTCTACCTCTTTCTTCACGCTCCCGAGGTTGTCCAACTCCCCTGCGGGTACCAACTTGGAATAGTAGGTGTTTGGAAATGCAAGAAAGATGTGAAAATGCTTTGAGTAAGGAATGTAGATGAGGAATCCAAAAATGCCCACGATGTGAAACCACCAACAGGTCCGCTCGATGTAGTAAAGCGACATAGCATCGTTTGGCAGCAAGCCGGTGATGTATCCACTGAACCAAAACCATCCTTCGAATTGGATTTCGGAATAATGCGCTAACCCGGCTGCAATGACCTTTTCATCTGGCAATGCGAACAACACACTGTCAGCGGCATTCATGGTCAACACAGCGATCATCAACAGGCTTTCCACAATCAATATGATGTTGGCATCGGACTTTGGCCACGTTGTCATCTCGGTACCGGAAAAACGTTTGATCCTACCCACGTTACGACGAATCAAGAAAGCGACGCACGCGAAAAGAACAAGAAACGCGAGGAGCTCAAAGAATCCTATGAACGTGTGGTACGTTTCTGAGCCCAAGAGCGAATAAAAAGCACGATGGCTTCCAAACATACCATCGATCAAGATCTCCAGAACTTCTAGGTTAATCAAGATGAATCCGACGTAGATGAAAATGTGCATGATGCCAGCGAACGGTCGTGCGACCATCTTGCTCTGGCCAAGTGCCACGCGCGCCATGGTCTTCCATCGCTCTGGCTTCCGAGCGGAAATATCCACATCTCGCCCTAGGTTGATGTTCGCCTTGATCTGACGTATCCGAAAAATGAAAATAATCGCGGTTGCTAGGGCCAGTACCGAGAAAATGATGCTTGAAATCATAGATTGCCTTGCTTAAAGAAACGGTTAAGGATCTACAGCGGAGTCCTCTTGGCGCTCTTTCTTCTTCGGCTTGTCATCCGATTTCTCTCGTTTACCGAAGACAGAGAAGTGCACGTATCGACCAGGATTTACACGTAAGTCCTCAGCAAGTTTATCAATTTCAAGCGAGGCTTCTTCCAGGTTGTTGTAAAGTTTATCGTCGTTGAGCAACATTCCGAGTGATCCCTGACCTGAATTGATCATGGTCACCAAGGAATCCAACTGCAAAAGTGCATTGCTCGCATTCTGAATGGCCGAAGCGTAATTCGCTCGTGTCAATGAATCGCTAATCGTCGCTACGTTTTGAATGATGTCGTTGATCTGCTTACTGTTGCTCCTGATGTTGCTGGCAATGGCCGTGATGTCGCCCAAGACGCGCGTTAAGTTATCGTTTTGCTCTATGACCAGCTTGTCGATATCCGCGGTGGTTTTGTTGATGATATCCAAGCTCGTCTCAGCTTTCTTGACTTGAATCGTGGTATTGTCTATCAGCAATTTGGTAGACTCAATCATCTTCCTCGAATCGTCAATCACCCGTTCTATTTTACTCTGCAACGGCGCCAACCGCTGCTCGATGACAGCCTTGAGTTCCTCTTCCGTTCCTGATATGAGCGTGTCTCCCGATTGGTGAAGCTCCTCTGACTCACCTAATTCCAAGCGAATCGCCTTTGAATCCAATAAATCGGTAGAAATAATCCTCGCCGTAGTGCCCTTCGGAATCTTCAAATTATTCTCTGACACCTCAAAAAGCACCAAGATTTTATTGTTCTCCTGAGGCAATAGTTGAATGTTGACTACGCGGCCAACCTTGTATCCGTTAATGATGACTTTATTGTCAGTAGACAAGTCGGCAACGTCATCGTATATAGCGACGTAGGTGCGCGACTTGCTAAAAATATCCGACCCTTTGAGGTAGTTGATTCCGAAATACAGCAAGCCCAGTGCTACGATAACAACACCCCCTACTTTTATTTCATTTCCGATCTTCAAACGTTCATTGATTCAGTGCTCGTGATATTTCCAACGCTTTTGAAATGCCTATGCGCTCTCCTTTATAGAATGCAGTAATGAAGGCTTTCGGATAGGCGTTTTCACGTACAGTACGTTGCAAAGAAACGGCTTTTTTATAATCGGATACCTCGCCTACTGTGTACTTATACAGTCCATCTACTTGGTAGCGTTCTACATTTTCCAGTCCATTAAAATTCTCTGGCTTCAAGTCGAGTGGCTGGGAAGATGCCATCAGCTGAATCTTGTAGGTAACCAATTCAGCCGTCGCTGGAATACCTGCAGATTTCACCTCTTCGGCTGGCTTTTGCTGCGCCTTTGCCTCCTTTGGATCTTGCGCGACTTCGTTTGTCGTGGACTTTGGCGTTGGAACAGCTTCAGATTCGGCTTTGATTTCTTCTGCGCTAGGAAGGTCTTTTTCGAAGTCGGGCGTACCGATCTCTACGCCTTCTACATCTGCCTTGTATTGTTTAAACGCCCGGTAAATCGCGCTGGCCATATAAACCTTTCCATTCTCGCTGTTGAGAAAGTCCTCTTCTAGTTTATTCGTCAAAAAACCGAGTTCCGTCAACACACTGGGCATGGTTGTAAAACTGATTACCCAATAAGGCGCCTGTTTCACGCCTCTATCTCTCCTACTTACTCGCTCACGGTACTGATTCTGAATGTTGGCGCTCAGCGTAAGGCTCTGGTCGAGAAAAACGGACTGGGCGATGGAACGTGCTATCAACGACTCAGGCGATTTCGGATCGAATCCTTCATAGACTTGTTCGTAGTTCTCTTCGAGGAGAATCGACGAGTTCTCTCTTTTCGCCAATTCAAGGTTGGCCTGCACCTTGGTCATGCTCATCACGAACGTTTCGGTTCCATGCGCGTCTTTGTTAGCCGCAGAATTGCAGTGCACCGAGATGAAAACGTCGGCCTGGGCTTTATTGGCGATGTTGGTTCGATCTTTCAGGGTCACGAATGTGTCGTCTTTCCGCGTGTAAATGACATCCACATTGTCGTAGGCTCGTTCTATATATTCACCCACTTGCAGCGTCACTTCCAAGGCAATGTCCTTTTCCGTGGACTTGTACCTACCTGTTCCTAAGTTTCCCGGGTCGAGTCCGCCATGGCCAGCGTCGAGAACTACTTTCAACACGCCCAAATCTGCGATCTTTGGGCCGCGGTGATTTGAAACGAATGAGGTAAACGTCAGGATCACAAAAGCGGCTATTGTCAGTGCTGACAGCCGCCTCATGTAGAGCGATGTTAAGGTATGGATGGTATTCATGTTCGCAACAGGGCAGAAACCTTGCCGATAACAAATTTAGATGCACCACACCCCATCAACTTGGGCAATTAGGATAGTATTTCACCTGAACTTGTTAATAGAGATTTGGGCGCTTCGCTAGACGAAATGAAGGTTTAACAACTTTTGAAGTGCAAAGGAGGCCACTTTCGCCTACGGAAGCGTTTAGATTTGCAGTTGCGAGAATAATTCCCCGATCAAGCCCCCAAAACTTGAACAGAATCACCCCCATTGTTTGCCTTTGCATTCTCCTCGTAGAGGTTACGCTCGGGCAATCCGTGGATACAACAGAATCCGCCATTCAGCCCGACACATTGAGCATTGGGCCAAATGAACTCGACGAAATGGCGAGTACTGGCGATTCGGTGAGTGCTAAAAAGACGCGTACGTCCTCTTTGGAGCACGAGGTAAACTACCAAAGTGAAGATTCGATGGAAGTAGACTTAAAAGCGCAAAAGGTTTACTTGTATGGAAATGCGATTGCCACCTATGGCGACATTGAACTGAAAGCCGCATACATCGAAATTTCGCTGCAACAAAATGAACTCAGGGCGACCGGAATGCCCGACAGCAATGGAAACATGATCGGAGAACCCATATTCGCGCAAGGCGATCAAGTTTTTGACGCCAGGGAGATGAGGTATAATTTTAAGTCGAAGCGAGGCTTGAGCAAGCACGTCAAAACCCAGGAAAGTGGTGGTTACTTGCACGGCCAAACCGTAAAAAGGGATACTGGAGAAGTGATCTACATCCAAGATGGTATGTACACGACCTGCGAATACGACGACCCGCATTTCCACATCCACGCAGGAAAACTCAAGGTGATTCCAAAGGACAAGATCATTACCGGGCCAGCCTACTTAGCCATCGCTGATATTCCTACGCCACTCGTATTGCCCTTCGGCTTTTTTCCCAATACGGATAAGCGGGCCAACGGAATTCTACTTCCCACATGGACCAATACATCCAGCCAAGGATTCGGAATCATGAACGGCGGCTATTATCTAGGCGTAGGTGAATCGATGGACTTCTCGTTCATGGGCGATGTGTACACCCGTGGGGGATTCGCAGCGAGCGTTAACAGCAACTACGTCAAGCGATACAAGTTCAGAGGTGGATATACCTTCCGATACACCCAAACTGTATTTGCCGAAAAAGGCTATCCGGATTACAGCAACGAGGGCACCTTTAATGTGCGATGGACGCATTCCCAAGACAGCAAGGCACGCCCAGGAACGTCGTTTTCTGCCGCAGTAGATGTGGGTTCCAGCAGGGGGTATCGAAACGATTTCAATTCGTCGACCGAAGACTTTCTCAAAAGCCAAATGAATTCAAGCATCAAGTACTCCAAAAACTTTCAGAATTCACCTTTTAGCCTTATCATGTCGGCTTCAAGCAGTCAAAATACTCAGCGAGAATTCGTCTCAATTCGGGCTCCACTTGCTAGCTTGAACATGGCCAGGGTTTATCCTTTCAAAGGCGATAGCCCACGCCCGTCGAATAGTTTCATGAAAAAATCCGGGATCGAGGGCATCGGCATCCAAGGAAGCGCTGATTTCGTAAACCGGCTCGAAGGCGGGGAAGACACGATCTTTAGCAACTACAAGAATCGAATGCTGCGCTCGATGCAAAACGGTGTCAAGGTGAACAGCACGATGAACACAAGCATCACACTGCTTAAGTATTTGACCCTTTCGCCTTCGACTAGCCACCGGATTGTTGGATACCGTAAAACGTTGAGAAAAGAGTGGGATAGTGACTCCGCTGTCATCAGGGAATACTATCAAGACGGGCTGGATGCCTTTTATGACCCTTCGGTTTCAGCCAATTTGAATACAACGGTCTACGGAACCTACCTCTTCAAAAGCGATCTGATCCGAGCGATGCGTCATCAGATCATGCCATCTGCTATCATCAGCTATCGGCCTGATTATACCAAAGAATTTTGGGGCTACTACGACGAAGTTCAAAAGAACGAAGCTGGCGACACCGAGCTCTATAGCTATTTTGACGATGGCGCTTTTTCAGATCGACCAGCCAGGCAAGGAAACGGAGTGCTCACCCTCAATTTGGCTAACACTTTAGAGCTGAAAGTGCGGGACCGCAGCGACAGCACAGATGCTAAAAAAGACAAGAAACTCAGACTCATTGATCAATTCGCTTTGAACACCAATTACGCAATGGCCGCCGATAGCCTGAAGTGGAATCCCCTAAAGGTAACATTCAGAACGAGTTTGGTGCCTGGGCTTAGCATCGATGCCAACGCTTCCTTGGACCCCTATGCGCGTACTAAAGACGGCGATAGAATCGATCAATTCCAATTCAATCGAAACGGAGCAATCGGAACATGGACCAGTGCGGTCGTTCGATTTACTTACGACATTCGGCCAGGAAAAAATAAAAAGAAGGGGGGGAAGTTGACGGAACCAGCAAGCGACCCTGCTAGTTCGCCCTATTTCACAGACTTCCTTGATTATTCGCTGCCTTGGAACATGAATGTGCGCTACAACATTCAGTACGGAAACGACGGCGTAGACGAGAGCTTTAGGCAGGTCGTAGACCTAAGTGGACAAGTACAACTTTCTCGCAATTGGCAGATTGGCTATCGCACAGGATTTGATATCACTAACCTCGATGTAACGCAGACTTCCATCGATATCTACCGTGACTTGCACTGCTGGGAATTCAGTTTGGGAGTGGTTCCTTTCGGCGTACGTGAACGCTATACGTTTCAAATCAACGTGAAACCAGGTATGCTAGACGCCTTAAAAATTCCGAGGAAATGGGAGTACAACAAACCCGATCGGGATCAATAACCGCGGTACTTTACCTCGCGCTCAATGAATTCAATCCCGTATTCTTCCAGTTCCTTCAACACAGGCTCGTAGATTTCACTTTTGATCGGGATGTGAATCCCAGGTGTAGAAATCTTCCCATTCAAAATCATCTTGGCTGCGATGCCGACGGGTAGCCCAACCGTCTTCGCCATGGCGGTTTTGATGCGATCCTCGCCTTTGATGACCATATAGGATTCAAGCCCGTGATGCGCGCCATTCAGCTCATAGCCAAATAGATGATACATCACGATCATATCCAGGTCTGTTTCGGTCATTGACCACTTTCGCTCGAGGATGTGCTGCAGTATGCGCGCTGGACTGGCCTTCGGGATGCCGATCTTGATTTCCTTGAATAAGTCCAACCACTCAAGCTTTTGCATGATTTCGCTGTCTTGATCGATCTTGAGGTAGAACATCAATTTCAGCTCTACTGAGTCATCAGGATTGAAAGCTAAAAAAGAGTTCAAAAACTGCCGATGGGTCATGTTTTCAGAATCTTCGATGACATAACTGTCGTCCGTGGCTCCGAGCTTCACAAAAACATCCCAAGCCTTACAGAATCCAGGGCGACGAAATGTCCCTCGGTAAATGGTTCGGATGTCTTCTAAGCCATACGCCTCACGGTACTTTAGTGAGTCCCGATTCGCATACCCTTCAAACCGTCCGTAGTCGGGAATTTCGATCAGCTCGGTTCGTCGAAACACTTGGTGGTAAGGTATGTACTTGTAGCGGCCTTCTTGTTTGAACTTAACCGCCCCACCAGCCCCGGCCATGACCACGTTACGTGGATTCCAGGCGAACTTATAATTCCATGGATTGTCGTCTGATTCAGGCGCTACCAAGCCGCCGGTAAAGCTTTCAAATTGAAGCATTTTCCCGCCCTCGGCGTGGATGCGATCGATGATGCGCATGGCACTCATGTGATCGATTCCAGGATCTACCCCGATCTCGTTCATGATCACCACTCCGGCCGCCTTTGCTTCTTCATCAAATCCTTGCATGGCGGTCGATACGTACGAAGCCGTGACCATGGGCGTGTGCAGCGCGATGCATTGACGTGCGACGTCATCGTGCATGTGTGCAGGCAGCATGGAAATCACCAAGTCGGCTTCGGATATTTCGTTCAGTCGTTGAAATTCATTGGTAACGTCAAAGGCGAAGGCTTCTCCTCGCTCGCGTCCTTTGACTTTGTCTTCAGCGTTCTCCTTCTTGAAATCACCTACGCGGACCTTCCAATCTTCTTTCGCCGCATTATCGAGCAAATAGTCGATCAATACGGACGAACTCATACCAGCACCAAAAACTACAATCCTTCGCATTCGCTAATCCTTTGCGACGAATGTAAAGGATGTGAGCAAGTTGAATAAACTGTTTTATCCACATCTTTAAAAAGATCGAATTGAGCATCTTCGTAAAAATGTACGTTATGCGAAGGCTTTCCCTTGCGGCAACATCTGCCTTATTGATTTTCTCTTTGATCTTCTCCTCTTGTGCTACTTTGTTTAGCGGAACAAAGCAAGGAGTACGCATCAATACAAATACCCCGGATGCTATCATGCTTGTGGATGAAGAACTAGAAGTAAAGAGTGGAGAGGTCGCAAAACTTGCTAGAAAAAAACCGCATACCCTCAATTTCAAAAAGGACGGTTACGAAGAATTGGAGTACGAAATCAATCGAAAAACGAATCCTTTGGTTTGGGGCAACCTGGTTCTCTTCCCCGTTGCCTTGGTAACCGGCATTGTGCTTGCCTCTCAGAAAACTACCTATACCGACTACTCCATCCCGGGCTACCCCATTGAATTTGAAGAGTACAAGGAACCTCATTTCACCATTGGAATCTGGACTGCTTCCTTTTCTTGGTTGCTTCCGCTTTTTCCATTCGGTATTGATGCGTTGACAGGATCCATGTATCGTTTTGAAAAGGAGGTCAACCTAGAGCTCCATAAGCTTCCCGAGCCCTTCGACCCTGAAGAAGTCATCACCACGCACGTAGAACGGGTAAATGTAAAGCTTGACCCAGGCACTAAGATCGGTGGGATGTACCGAAAAAATGGCCAAATCTTCTCAGATATCAACTGGGAGCAGTCGGTCAACGTTTCCTTTGAGGATCTTCAAGTTCAGGCCAACAATGACATGAATGACCTCGGCTTAAATATTCCTGGATTGAGAAATCTAAAGGAAGAAATGCCTCAGTCAGGCCGCGAATCGTATTTGATAGAGGCCGAAGTAAAAAGGCTCGATTACGATATCCATATGGAATCACTCACTACGTACCACACGGACTGCGAGCTGGAGACCACTTGGCGTGTAATGCACCCCAAATCGAAAAAAATAGAATACTTCACCACGATTGTATCAAAAGGAAGTGCCCAGACCAACGGTGGCGCAACTCCGGTCTATCGAGCATTGCGCCACAGCATTTACGCCTTAGGCATGGACCCTCAATTCAGGGCGCTCATGCAGAAGAATGGAACCAACTCACCAATAAGCAAAGTAGATTCCAGTCCTTCTTCTACCTCGACAGGCATCGCGCTGTCGAGCAATAGTCGCGAAGCGATCTCAAGTATGGCAGAAATCGCCGCAGCGAGTAAAGACGCGGTAGTGACGGTCTTGAACAACTCAGGACACGGCAGTGGTTTTTTGGTAACAGCAGATGGGTACATTATGACCAATGCCCATGTAGTAGATGGTTTTAACGACCTAAAGGTTAAGTTTTCCAATGGATTCTCTTTCACACCAGAAGTAGTGAGTGTGGACGTAGCCATGGACGTTGCCCTACTAAAGGTACAAGGCGACGGCTATCCGTATGTTACTTTGACCACCGAGGCGCCAGAATTAGGAGAAGAAATTTTAGTGATCGGCACTCCGGCCCAGGAGGATCTTTCTCAGTCAGTGAGCCGCGGTGTGGTTTCAGGTATGCGCCTGATTGAAGGTAAAAAGATGATCCAAACCGACGCGGGAATCAGTCCTGGTAACAGCGGTGGACCTATGTTTGACATGTACGGTCAGGTAGTAGGCATCGTGACCTCGAAAATCGTTGGCGGAGGCGTGGAAGGCATCGGATTTGGCATTCCATCTTCGGAGGTGATCAAGACGCTTGGGATTACCTTTCGGTAAATGTTCTAGTTTTATCCTTGGATATGAGGTTTAAGGTCCATTCATTGCTGCATATAACAAACGCGTGCTTGGCGATTTCACTGCTCGCCATTACCACTTCGTGCGCCACACTTATCAGTTCTTCGAAACAGAAGGTTCGGTTTACCTCAAACGTAGATTCCGTCGCCATCTTAATCGATGACACAGAAACGATTCATGCAGGTCAAACGGTTAAACTTAAAAGGCGAGACGAGCACCACGTCAAGGTTGACGCAGATGGGTATGAATCTCAATCTTTTACCTTAAAGAGGACGATCAACGGTTGGCTTTACGCGAACCTCATTTGCATTCCAATTACGGGCACCGCCGGATGGTTGCTTGCAGATTTTCCGTACGGACCTTTGTCAAATGACCGCCCAGAGCCAGAAACCACGGCAGGTGAAATTGCCTTAGGCTTTTCTTGGCTTACTCCGTTGTTTCCGATGCTCATAGATGCAATTACTGGAGCGGCGTGGAAATTCGATAAAGAGATCGATATACAGCTAACTCCCATTCCTCAACCATTTGAGCAGACAGGGCGCATGAAATCAATGTACATATCAGAAGTAAACAACGCGCTCTCACGTGGCGATTTCATTGGTAGCACGCATGAAAATATTGGCCTTTTCAGAGAAACGCTCCAGTGGGGTAGCTATGTATTCGTTTCAAACGACTCCATTCGAAGCCAGTGCCTTCGGCTCTTCCGCGAGCTGAATATTCGCGCCGACACAATCTCAAATCAAGCTCAAAAGGTGGTACTAAGCGCCAAAATCCTCAGCTTCGAGATGGATGTCATGAAAGATGGAAGGTTGGATTACAAAACAGAGTGCAGTCTAAAGGTGCATTGGAGAGCAGAGACCCCGGATAACGTAATGTTGTTTGATCGCATCCTTTCAAGCAATGTCACAGTCCAAGAAAATGGCGGACCCGTACCTTTTAACACAGCCCTTCGACACAATTTGATCATGCTGGTCAACGCACCGACCTTTCGGGAAATGCTAGAGGACTGAAGCGTGAAAAATTGATTGAATTCGATTTGCTACGTCCATTTGAAATCAATTCCTTTTGGTCCTGGTATGTATACCAGAATTCCTGCCCTTACTAAATTCGCAATCCTAACGTCAAGATCATGAAGGTAACACCTTACCACCTGCTCCTTGGATCCTTCTTCGCGCTGACGGCGGTACTGCTTGGTGCCTTTGGCGCGCATGGCTTGAAGGATATGCTCTCTACGGAGCAACTGCTGTCGTTTGAAACGGGTGTTCGGTACCAGATGTACCATGCCCTCGCATTGATTGTTCTTTCGATGAAAGGGAAGGAAGTTCATTTAATTTTCGCGCATTGGATCACCGCCTGCTTTAGTGTTGGCATCGTTCTCTTTTCTTTTTCCATCTACTTACTCAATCTGCAAGAGGCCCTAGGGGTCAGCCTCTCATGGCTAGGACCAGTGACGCCAATGGGTGGACTGCTGCTCATTGCAGGGTGGAGCCTTCTCTTTTTCAATGCCGTCAGACTCATTCTTCACAAAAGGAAGTGAGCTTTTGTGCATAAAAACTAAGGATTTTCAAGGCGAGACGCGAAATCATTGCCAAACTTTGCAGTACACAAACCGTTAACATAGGTAACGCCTGCTTAACATCGATATAAGAATATCACAAACCGCACATATGAACGAATACGGAAAAAAGGCAAAAAATGCCTCCTTAGCTGACTTCGGCTTAACTAACGTACGAAACGTATACTGGAACTTAGCTCCCTCTGAATTGGTGGAAGATGTCATCCTTCAAGGAGAAGGCTTTTTAACCAGCACTGGAGCGCTCGCAATTGAAACGGGTGAATTTACTGGGCGTTCACCAAAGGACAAATTCATCGTCAAGGATGCCACCACGGAAAACACCGTTTGGTGGGACGGAAGTTTCAACATCCCCTTCGACCCGAAGCGCATCGAGCCCCTCATGAATCGGATGAAGGCATATGCCCAAAACAGAGATGTGTATGTGCGCGATTGCATCGCGTGCGCGGACCCAGCCCACCGGCTCAACATACGAGTGATCACCGAGTTTGCATGGAGCAACATCTTCGCAAACAACATGTTCATCCGTCCTACAGCAGAGGAAATCGAGTCCTTTGAACCAGAATGGACCATCTTGTGCTTCCCAAATTTCCATGGCATTCCCGAAGTCGACGGTACGCGTCAACACAATTTTTCCATCCTTGACTTTACGCGTAAGATTGCATTGATCGGTGGCTCAGGTTACACGGGTGAGATCAAAAAAGGAATCTTTACCGTTCTTAATTATGTATTGCCACAAGACAAAGGTGTGCTGAGCATGCATTGTTCAGCCAACATAGGAAAAGAAGGGGACACGGCAGTGTTCTTCGGCCTCTCTGGAACTGGAAAAACGACCTTGTCGGCAGACCCGAACCGCGCATTGATCGGCGACGACGAGCACGGATGGACGGAGAATGGCGTATTCAATTTTGAAGGCGGATGCTACGCTAAGTGCATCGATCTCACCGAAAATAAAGAGCCTGAAATCTGGAAGGCCATCAAATTTGGAGCGCTGCTAGAAAACATTGAAGTGCACGAAGGCACAACCGAAGTAGACTTTGAGAATGGTAGCAAGAC
>JAVKEP010000091.1:0-9755 GCA_040221375.1 Cryomorphaceae bacterium | reverse complement strand
CGACCCTCATCGATTGAGCCGCAATTTGACCTTTCGCTCACCCGTCATAGAACTTACGGCCACCGGTGAAATTTATTTCATCCGAGAAAAAACCAGCAACCGGTACCGAGTTCGCGGCATCAGAGGAGCGATTGGTAGCGGGATAAGTGCCTATTTATCGGCGGGTTTAGGTATTTTCTGGTTCAATCCACGCGGCAAGTTTTACGGGAACGATCTTTTCCCAGGCGACGACAAGTGGTACAGTTTACGTCCGCTAGGTACGGAAGGTCAAGGCCTCCCAGGCGAAAAGAAAAAATACAGTCCTATCAGCGTATGCGTTCCGATGGGTATTGCAGCCAAGTACAGCATCAACCGAAATGTTTCGCTCACGTTGGAATACAGTTTGCGCTTGACGTTTACAGATTACATGGATGATGTGAGCACGAACTATTACGATCCGATAGCCATTGCTGACGCAAATGGTGGTCTCGGGACAACCAAAGGAGACGCCGCTGCCTATTTATCGAACCCGGCATTTGAAGTCATCAAAGAAGACGGCGAAGTATTCATCGCCGGTGGAAGAACGCCTTGGCAAGAACCCGTGCAGCAACGAGGCGACCAGACGACGAACGACACCTATATGTTCGCGATCCTGGCATTGAATTACAAGTTCACTTCTAAGAAAGCGAACCGTCCGAAGTTCTAAGCGCAAACGAAATTCTTTTTATCATCGTTTGATCAGTGAACCGATGAAAACCATTATCCTCAGTCTCGTTGTATTCTTTACCATGGATGTGGCCTTTGGCCAAAAGTCCGGTCAAACGGATTTTGAGATCGGAGTGACTGGTGGCATTTCGTGGTACAACGGCGACTTGAACCCGAATCGTTTCTTCGATTATAATTATCTGCATCAGGCATACGGCCTGAGTTTGCGTCGAAACATCAATCAACGATTCGCATTTCGAGGCCAGTTCATGGCGGGTACGCTTTCTGGCGAAGACGCCATTGGCAACGGTGCCTTTCAGCGCGATCGAAATTTGAACTTTACCACTCCAATTTATGAGCTTTCAGCGGTTTTCGAATTCAACTTCTTTCCCTTTGACGCGTTGATCCGAGAGCATTGGATCAGTCCGTATTCGTTCATCGGCTTGGGAGGATTCTATTTCAATCCCATCACCGAGATTGAAGGCAACATATACGAGCTCCAGCCCCTGGCAACCGAAGGCAAGCTTTACAGCCGAGTCAATGTGTCCATTCCCTTTGGCATGGGGGTCAAGATGGCCTTAAGCGATCGCCTGGTGATCAGTGCAGACTGGGGCTTGCGAAAAACCTTTTCCGATTACATCGATGACGTCTCTGGCATGTACCCTCTTGCGTCGGAAATTGACGGCCTCTCCGAAGACATATCTGATCGGAGTTTGGTACAAGGAGGTCCCGACGGTACCAATTGGGGAACCCAACGAGGCAACAGCGTGAACAAGGATTGGTTTTCGTTTGTCGGGGTAACTCTCGCAGTGCGGCTTGGGCCTAAGAAAGGGTCATGCAAGCATCTCAGGATTTAAGTATCTTCGCGCCTTGTTTGTCTCAGCTTGATTTGAGGCTTTTTTTTTAGACCGAATGGAACTCGAAGACCAGCTTAATAAAGAAACGCTTCCGAAGCACGTCGCCATCATCATGGACGGCAACGGCAGGTGGGCGCGTCAACTTGGAAAAGCCCGAATATTCGGCCATCGCAACGCGTTGCAAGCCGTCAGAAATACTACTGAAACGGCCGCTCGCATTGGGGTAAAATACTTGACTTTGTACGCCTTTTCGACTGAAAATTGGAAGCGTCCGAAAAGGGAGGTGAGCGCGTTGATGGAATTGCTCGTTTCTACGATCAATAAAGAAATCAAAACCCTGAACAAAAACAACATTCGACTCAAGGCAATCGGTGATTTGGAATCGCTTCCTCCTGCGACCTTGGCAGAATTGAAAAAAGGTATCGAAGCAACCAAAAACAATACGGCCATGGATGTGGTCTTGGCATTGAGCTACAGTTCTCGCTGGGAAATTACCCAGGCGGTGCGGCAAATCGCAAAGGATGTTAAAAATGGAGCTTTGGACCCTGAAGCAATAAATGAGCAGGCATTCAGTTCCTACCTTGCGACCGGCGATATTCCAGAGCCAGAACTCATGATAAGGACCAGTGGAGAAATGCGAATAAGCAACTTTTTATTATGGCAATTAGCCTATGCCGAACTCGCCTTCCTTCCGAAGCTATGGCCCGATTTCAGAGGGGAAGACTTGATCAAGGCGATCATCGATTATCAATCACGCGAACGACGGTTTGGCATGACCAGCGAACAGGTAAAGGCTTAGTATTTCCATGAAGATGTTCCGCCCCTTTCTGCCGACCCTACTTTTCGCACTATTGAGTCTGCCTTCCCTGGCTCAAGTTCGTATCGGATCTACTCCTTCCTTCTCGTACAGTTCTCCGAAAACCTATGAGATCGGCGGTATTCGTGTTGTCGGTGCCGATAATTTAGATGAGGGCGCGATTCGCCTACTCTCTGGATTGGCGATCGGCGATGAAATTCAAGTCCCAGGAGATGAGACCTCCGACGCACTAAAGAAACTATGGAAACAAGATCTATTCAGCGATGTGCAGCTTCTTTCTGAAAGAATCGAAGGGAACAAAATATTCTTGATCATCCAGATTTCTGAACGTCCTCGTCTATCGAGGTTTCGCTTTGAGGGCGCCTCTAAGTCCGAAGCGGATGACCTGCGTGAGAAAATCAATCTGTACAAGGAAAAAATCGTCACCGAAAACCTCGTTATATCGACCCAGAAGAAGGTGTACGAATTCTACAACGACAAAGGATTTCGTTCGGCGGTGGTTACCGTAACTCAGGAACCGGACAGCCTTTTCAGGAACCATGTGTTCATGGTCATCAACATTGACAAGCAGAAAAAAGTCAAGATAGAGCACATCAACATCGAGGGTGGACAATTTTTCAGCGCATTCAAGCTGCGGCGGACGATGAAGGAAACCAAGGAAAAAAGTTTTTTCAGGCCCTTCCTCGATCTGGATACGCTGGGTAGACGGCTTATCTCGCTTGCTTTACATGATCGGTATCAGATACCCACGACCTTGCTTCGGTACGGACAGAGCCACATGAAAGTGCGGGTATTAAAATCGTCTAAATTCCTACAAGAAAATTACGAAGAAGACAAGCGTTTACTGGTTACCAAGTACAATCAAAAAGGCTTTCGCGATGCGCGCGTCGTGCGAGACTCTGTATATGATGTAGGTCCAAACCGGATCAACATCGACTTGGTCGTAGACGAAGGTCACCGTTATTACTTCCGCAACATCAAGTGGATCGGAAACACCAAGTACTCATCTGAACACCTTACCAAGACCTTGGGCATTAAGAAGGGCGACGTGTACGATCCAGTGAAATTGGAAGCCCGTTTGTACATGGATCAGAGCGGTGGAGACGTGACTTCGCTTTATATGGACAACGGTTACCTCTTTTTTCAGCTCGATCCTGTAGAAATATTGGCTGGGAAGGATTCCATCGACTTGGAAATCAGGATGTACGAAGGAGAACAAGCAAGGATCAATCGGATAACGGTAAGTGGTAACACCAAGACAAACGACTACGTAATTCTGAGAGAACTTCGCACTCAACCGGGTCAATTGTTTAGCCGAGCAGACATCATTCGATCGCAACGGGAGCTCTCTGTACTTGGATATTTCGACCCTGAAAAGATGAACGTAATTCCTACGCCAGACCCGTCTACCGGTACGGTAGATATTGAGTACGTCGTAGAAGAAAAGCCTAACGATCAGCTCACCCTACAAGGTGGATACGGGGGTGGTATCCTCGTCGCAACGGTGGGCGTACAATTCAACAATTTTTCTACCAAGAACATCTTGAAGCCTGAGCAGTGGAATGGACCGCTACCAACGGGCGACGGGCAGCAGCTCAGCCTCCAATTCAACACCAATGGAAGGCAGTACCAAGCATTCAACCTGTCGTTTACAGAGCCATGGTTGGGTGGTAAAAAGCCAACGAGTCTGACGATCGGAACCTTTTACTCTCAGTTTTCGAATGGCGCGCTTCGCTTTGTTCCGAGCCAAAATGCGGCTTTAAGCAAGGTGATTTGGAATCGACAAAAGCCTTTGTATGTTTTCAACGTAAACCGCTCCTACTTCGAACGGCGTGGTGTTTCTATGCAGATTGGCAGCCGACTTAAATGGCCAGACGATTACTTCACTGCTCTTTTCGAAGTCAGTGCGCAGCAGTATACCCTTCAGAATCAATCGCAGTTCTTTTTTCAAACGGGACAGGCCTACAATCTTTATGGCAAGTTTACCATCACCCGTAGCTCGATCGACCAACAGATCTTCCCGACCCTTGGGTCTCAGTTGAAGCTCTCGGGCCAGTTCACTCCGCCGTTTAGTTTATTCAACAACAAGGATTATTCTGGTCTCAGTGCTGCGCAGCGTTTCAAATGGCTGGAGTACCACAAATGGAAGTTGACCGCTGAGCACTACAGCAAGGTAATTGACAAATTCGTGCTCAAGACCAAGGTAGGGTTTGGCGTAATGGGATTTTACAACAGAAACGTTGGTATGGTCCCATTCGAACGATTTTACCTCGGCGGTGACATGTTCTCAAGCTTCAACAACCAGCTCGATTCAAGGGAAATTGTTGGACTCCGGGGATACGGAGCGTCTAACCTTTCTCCTTCTGAAGGGGCAACTTTGATCAATAAGTATTCAATGGAATTGCGCTATCCCTTTGTCATGAGTCAGAGTACAAACGTGTTTGGCCTCGCATTTGCTGAAGCAGGAAACAGTTGGGTAGACTTCAACGGCTATAACCCCCTCGATGTATATCGATCAGTGGGGCTCGGTGTTCGCATCTTCTTGCCAATGTTTGGACTGTTGGGAGTAGATTGGGGATACCGCCTCGATGATGGAGGAGCCAGAGATGGATTTCCAGCATTCGATTCGCAACGCTCACGTTTTCACTTTACGATGGGCATGCAATTCGGAGACCTTTAAAACATTCAATAATGAAAACAAGAAACGCCCTCTTCATCCTGGTTTTGATCACCCTTTCATTAGGGGTTCAAGCCCAGCGTTACGCCTTCATCGACACCGATTATATTCTGGAGCAAATTCCAGCCTACACCGAGGCCCAAACAGAAATCGACGCCCAGGCTGACAAGTGGCAAAAGCAAATCGAAGCCCGGTATGCTGAAATCGAAAAAATGTACACCGCGTACAAAGCCGAACAAGTGTTGCTCACTCCCGACATGAAAAAACAAAAGGAGCAAGAGATCATTGAGAAGGAAAAGCAGGCCAAGGATTTTCAGAAAGAAAAGTTTGGCGTCAGTGGCGATCTTTTCAAGTTGCGTCAAGAGCTGATCAAGCCCATTCAAGAAGAAGTGTTTGAGGCCGTCCAGAAAATGGCAGAACAGAGAAGCTATGCCGTCATCTTCGACAAGGCTGCGAGTTCGTCTGCCATCATCTATGCGAGTCCTAAATATGACCAAAGCGATGAAATTCTTCAGCGTTTAGGTTTCTCTGGGCCATCAGAATAATTAATCTGTTTTCTTTGCAATCCAAATCGAAACACACATGAAATACGTCATCATAGCCGCACTTAGTCTTTTGACTATTGGCAGTGCAGTTCAAGCACAGACCAAGCAGAAATTTGGTCACATCGATTCACAGGCGCTTTTAGACGCTATGCCTGAACGCAAGGCCGCTGACACCAAGCTAGAAGAGTTCGCTGCCCAGCTCGAAAAACAACTCGGCGCTATGTCAAAAGAGCTCGAAGCAAAGGTGCAAGACTACAAGGCAAATGAAGCAACGATGTCAGACATCATTGCCCAAACCAAAGCCGAAGAAATTCAAAACCTTCAGCAACGCATTCAAGCTTTTCAGCAAAACGCGCAGCAATCGCTAGCAAAGAAGGAGCAAGAAGTGTATCAGCCGATCTTAGACAAGGCTAAAGGTGCCATTGAAAAGGTATCTGCTGCCAATGGATTCACGTATGTGTTTGACACCAGCTCAGGAGCCTTGCTCTTTCAGCCCGACGGTGAGAACATACTGGAACTGGTGAAAAAAGAAATGGGCATTACAGCCGCTCCCTAACAAACCAAATCCCGACTCGTTCGGGATTTTTTATATCCCCTCGTGGCTAGTGATCGACCGATAGGTGTTTTCGATTCAGGAGTTGGCGGCCTTTCCATCTGGAATGAGATACACCGTTTACTTCCAAATGAATCCACCATTTACTTAGCCGACAGCCTCAATGCGCCGTACGGTGAGCGTGGGGCTGAAGAAATCAAACGACTCAGCGTCAAAAACACGGAGTTGTTGCTCAAAAAAGGCGCAAAAATCATAGTCGTGGCATGCAACACTGCCACCACAAACGCCATTGACTACTTACGCGCAACGTATGACACGCCGTTCATCGGAATTGAACCTGCCACGAAGCCAGCGGCCATCAAGACCAAAACAGGTAAAATCGGCATTCTAGCTACAAAGGGAACGCTCGCAAGCGAGTTGTACCTAAACACTTCCGCCAAGTTCAAAGGAGATGTTGAAATCATACAAACCGTAGGAACAGGTCTCGTTCAAATCATAGAGTCGGGATCACCCGTCGACGCAAAACCCCTACTCAAGAAATACCTGGCTCCAATGATTGAGGCAGGAGTAGACAACATCGTGTTAGGCTGTTCGCATTACCCCTTCCTCATCGAAACGATCCAGTCGATCATCCCTGCAGGCATCAACATCATTGATTCAGGAGCTCCTGTCGCTCAGCAGACCAAGCGAATACTGGTGTCGCATGATCTTATCAATGTGGATACAACGCTCGGCTCTCACCACTTCTATACAAATGCTTCGGTGGAAATTTTACAGCGCTTCCTTTCAAAGCTGGAAATTCTAGGGCCTCATGAATGCGATTGGAAGGATTTCTGATCATTGAAACCACGACGCGTATTTCACATAGTTCGTGGCTATGCGCTCTATCTCTCCTTCTCGCAATTCTTTGGATATTTCCTTCTTAAATTTTGCGGGATTCCCTGCGAAAAGTGAACCCGGCGGCACTTGAGTCCCCTCCAAAACTATGGCCCCGGCTGCGATGATCGATCCCGAACCGATGACTGCGTTGTCCATCACGATCGCCCCCATACCAATCAAAACATTGTCTTCGATGGTACATCCATGGACCAAGGCATTGTGTCCAATCGATACGTTGTTTCCGATGATCGCTTTCGTCTTTTCGAAGGTGCAATGGATGACAGCCCCATCTTGCACGTTGACGCGATTTCCCATACGGATCCCATTCACGTCGCCTCGCACTACTGTGTTGAACCAAAACGAACATTCGTCTCCGCATTTGAAGTCTCCAATCAACGTAGCATTGGGCGCGATGAAACACTGTTGGCCAAGTTCAGGCGTTTTGCCTCGGACGGGAATGATGCTTGCCATAATTTCTATTTGAACGATGCGAATGTACGGTGCTTTGAATTCTACCTTTGCAGGAGAAATTGAAGATGATGAGCGAGAAACAATTGCCTTATATGATCTATGCTGAGGTTACCCCCAACCCGGCGACCATGAAGTTCGTGTCGAATCACATGCTGACAAAAGACGGCGCTGTTTATGAGTACAGCAGCGAGGCAGATGCCAAACACGCCCCCTTAGCCGCGCGACTCTTCAGTTTTCCGTTCGTTCAGAAAGTCTTCATCACCCAAAACTTCATCACCTTGACGAAGATGGAAGGAATTGAATGGGACGAGGTGATGTTAGAATTACGTGAATACATCAGCAATTTTCTAAATGCTGGCCACGAAATATTGGACGAAAGCGCGCAATCGACTTCGGATGCAGAGGACCTTGCAACTGGTATTACTGACCATTCCGTCGCAGAAACACCCGTGGAAGAAAAGATCATCGAGATCCTCGATGAGTACATTCGACCGGCTGTGGAAGGGGATGGGGGCGCCATTCATTTCAAATCATTTGAAGAAGGCCGATTGAACGTTGTTTTGAAAGGCGCTTGTTCTGGATGCCCCTCAAGCAGCATCACGCTGAAGGCCGGCATCAAAGCATTGTTTGAGCGCATGCTTCCCGAAGTTACGGAAGTAGTGGCCGAAGAACTTTGATAGCTCTCCACGTAGACGACGATTTTAATCCCGCCTTCGCCGAATGATTCGTACTTTTTGAGTTCCTAACTGAACTCCGAATTGTATAAACGACTCTTCATCATCTTGTTGGCCATGCTGACATGGGCGCCAGCGCACGCAGGACACCTCGTTGGTGGTGAGATCTTTTACGAGTGTTTGGGCAACAATCAATACGTCATCACCCTGAAGATGTACCGTGATTGCAACGGAAACGGCGCGCCTTTTGACAACAATGCCTCCATCGCCATTTATCGGGCTTCGAACAACAACATGTTTTCACTTCTATCGGTTCCGTTCTCGAATCAAATCGACACGCTTCCGTTTTCTCAGAACATTCCTTGTCTGGTAGACACCCCTGACGTCTGTATATCGACCACGCTCTATAGAGACACCATTGAATTGGTGGTTCCCTTAGGAGGCCTGAACGTTGTATACCAGCGTTGTTGTCGACCTCCCAATGTGATCAACATCAACAACGTAGGTACCGTGGGTTCTACTTACTTGGCCTTCATTCCGGACAGCACCGTTGCACCTTGCAACAGCTCACCGTACTACAATGAAGTTCCTCCTCTCGCACTCTGCTCTGAGCTCTACCTGGACATCGATTATTCTGCAAGTGACAAGGACGGCGATAGCTTGGTCTACGGTTTTTGTCGCCCGAATGCAGGAGGAGCTTTCAACAATCCTCAACCAGTACCGCCAGCTCCCCCGCCCTATCAAGGCGTGCCATGGGCAGCTGGATTCGGAGATCAGAGCCAAATTACGTCGTTGCCCCAGTTGAAAATTGATTCACTAACAGGAAAAATCACCGGCAGGCCTACTACACTTGGAACCTTTGCGTTTGGCGTTTGCGTGCAAGAATGGCGTAATGGCATATTCATCAGCGAAAACAAACGCGATTTTCAGCTTACTACCACCTATTGTGAGGTTGATGCCGCCGCGGCCATCGACAGTGCGCTGGAAGAATGCATCGGATTCGATATTCAATTTTTTAATCTGAGTACGCTGGGTGATTCGTTTCTCTGGAATTTTGGTGACACAAGCATCCTTGACGATACATCCACCTACGAGAATCCAATCTACACCTATCCTGACACGGGAATCTATTGGGTTCAATTAATAGCCTATGGTGAAGTGTGCACCGATACGAGTTGGATGCCGTACCGGGTTCAACATAAGATCGAGCCCTTTTTTGAGGTGCCGAGTCCGGATTGTTTGGACGGACATCGCTACCGCTTCGATCCTGAGGGATTTTTCCGAGAGTCGACCGTCATGCGTTGGGAATTTTGGGGCGATACCGCGCAGATATCGGATGGGGACGTGCCTACGGCAGTCAAGGTCTACGACACGATTGGGTTTCATAACATCACCTTGCACTATACAGATCCGAAGCTGGGGTGCTATAAGACCTATACCGACAGCGTAGAAGTCTGGCCCAATCCGGAGCTGACGTTGATCGAACCTCCAGACTTGATGTGCGCTCCGTATTTCGGTGATTATTCTACGTCGGTGATGCATGCGTATCGGCCCACATACAGGTGGTTTCTGGATTCCCTACCCGTATCCGATTCCGC
>JAVKEP010000090.1:0-8005 GCA_040221375.1 Cryomorphaceae bacterium | reverse complement strand
GTGAGAATTTTTACGAAGTCAATTCTGCAGATTTGCTTGAAGCGCGAGACCTACTTGCAGGTATCTACGGTTGGCAAAACATCAAAGCTACCCTTTGATGATCCGATTATCCTTTTTCTGCGTTCTGGTAATTGGAGCGTGTTCGTTGAACGGATGCAAGGGAGGGGATCCAAAACCACAAGGAGAAGACTTTGATCGAGCAGGCATGCTCGAAAACCTCGCGAAAAACATCGTCGGTCCCTCTTACGCTTCCTTCGAAGGCGCGTTGGTAGACCTTCAAACAGCGCTTGACGCATACCGGCTGGATGATTCGGAAGGCAATGTTATCGCCCTTCGGGACGCCTTTGGTCAAGCGTACATTGCATGGCAGTCCTGTTCACCACACGAATTCGGGCCGGCAGCCAATCTGGGCTTTCGACTAACGGTCAACACCTTTCCTTGCGACACCGCTCGCGTACATGTGCTCTTATCCTCTGAGTCCTATGACTTAAAGCTCGCTACAAACGCTGCAGCTAAAGGGTTTCCAGCCTTGGACTTCATCCTGTACAAGCTAAACGATGCGAGGTGGGCTGAGCCGAGCGTTCAAGCGTTCATTCAAGCAAACATCGATTTAATCCATGACGACCTTCATGCCATTCAAAGCGAGTGGAACGAGACCTACCGAGATGAATTTGAGACTAACCTAGGTAGCGATGTAGGCAGCGCTCTGGGTACCCTTGTCAATGCAGTCAACCAGGATTTTGAGTTGTTGAAAAATGCAAATGTGGGCATACCACTGGGCAAGAAAACGTTGGGCGAAACCCAGGCAGAGAAAGTAGAAGCACTTTATAGCGGACAGTCCATTCCTTTGCTAATCTTTCGTCTGCAAGCGATCAAGAATGTATTTGAAGGAGGAGTCGGATTGGGGATTGACGACCAATTGGATGCGCTCGGTGCGAGCTATGGAGAAGAATCGCTCAGTAAGGCCATTACGCTTGGGTTTGATGATGCCATTGAGGCAGCCCAATTGATCGACGGCTCTCTTCATGACGCCATCCTTGACTCTCCCTCCGATGTCGAAAACCTGCATTCCAAACTGCAGCACCTGGTCGTCCTTCTTAAAACAGACATGCCCTCTCAGTTGGGGGTCCAGATAACCTATCAAGACAACGACGGTGATTAAGCGTTGGCAACATAAATGGCTCCAGGCTCAGGTTTCCATTGCTCCATTGGTCACCTTTCGACTTGCATTTGGGCTGATCATGTTTGTCAGCATTGTGCGCTTCTACCTGAACGGGTGGATTGAAACGCAGTTCATTGAACCGGGCCTACATTTCAAGTATTTCGGTTTCCATTGGGTGCCGGAATTGACCGCGTTTGGGTACTATTTTCTCTTCGTACTGATGGCATTGAGCGCTTTAGGGATCGCCTTTGGAGTCCTCTATCGATTCTCCGCATTGACCTTCTTTTTGGCCTTTACATACATTGAGTTGGTAGACGTTACCTATTATTTAAACCACTATTATTTTGTTAGCCTAGTAGGCCTTCTATTGGTGTTTCTTCCAGCGCACCGCGCCCATTCGGTGGATGCATGGTTGGGGTGGACGCGAAGGGCAAGCTATATACCCGTCGGGGCCATCAACATTCTGAAACTCCAGCTCGGCTTGGTGTACGTATTGGCAGGCATAGCCAAACTCAATGCGGACTGGCTTCTCGAGGCGATGCCATTGGCCATTTGGCTGCCCGCCCAATCACACGTACCGCTCATCGGTGAGTTGTTGACGCACAAGGTTACTGCCTACGCGTTCAGCTGGGCAGGTGCGGCATTCGATTTGGCGATTCCTTTCATCCTCCTCAGCGCATGTTGGCGCTGGGCAGGTTATAGCGCGGTAATTGCATTCCATTTGTTGACATGGTCTTTTTTCCAAATAGGAATGTTCCCTTTCATTATGATCGGCGCAACCTTGGTGTTCTTTTCTGCTGATTTCCACTCCTCGTTGCACGCACACATTGGATTGAAGCTCGACAAGCGACCGATTCCTGCAAAAATGATTTCTCCTGTGCTTCAAACTTCGATGATCGTTTTCATGGTTTTTCAACTCGTGTTTCCGTTTCGATCAATCGTGTACCCGGGAAATGCCTTATGGACGGAACAGGGCTATCGCTTTGGTTGGCGGGTGATGCTGGTGGAAAAAGCGGGCTATGCCCAATTCAAAGTTGTAGACAAACAGGGAAATGAATTATGGGTAGACAACACCGATTTTTTAACACCCGTTCAAGAGAAGATGCTCGCGACACAGCCCGATCTTTTGATTCAATACGCCCATCACCTACGCGATCATTACCAGCAATTGGGGGTTGAAGACCCTTCTGTCACTGCGGAAGTTCACGTCACGTTCAATGGTCGGCCAAGTCAACCATTTATAGACCCTAGCATTGACTTGGCGGCACTCCGCGATGGATGGAAAGCGAAGCATTGGATCCTACCCTTGAATGACCGTAAGAAAGGATGAAAGACGTACTGATTCATATGGCCCTCTTTCTTTCGGTTTGTGTTGTGCAAGCGCAGCAACTCGTTGAAGTATATGTTCTTCCTGAAGGATTGAATCACCTGGAAGTATTCCTCGACCATACGGACGAATCCTTCGAAGCAGCGGAGGATGGAGTCGTTCGGCTGCGTGGGTTGAAGCCTGGAACACACACGATCACCGTGTTCGCGGACGGTTTCATCGCAGAATCTCGTGAAATAAAGAACGATGAAACGAGCGTAACAGTGCGGCTGACGCCAATGAATGTTGAGCTAGAAGCATTGACGATTATTGAACAAAACAGAACGGGCCAAGGCATGAGTAAGCTGCGATACATCGAAGTAGACGGCTTGTACGCGGCCAAGAAAAATGAGATCGTCTTGCCGGATGAAATGGCTACGAATCGATCTACCAACAACAGCCGTCAACTTTTTGCCAAGGTACCGGGCATCAATGTGCAAGAGACCGACGCAGGGGGGCTTCAAATGGGTATTGGAGCGCGTGGATTGGACCCGAAACGGACAACGAACTTCAATACAAGGCAAGATGGCTACGACATCAGCGCCGACGCCTTGGGTTACCCGGAAAGCTATTATACCCCTCCGATTGAAGCCGTTGAGAGAATTGAATTGGTACGCGGCGCGGCATCATTGCAGTACGGCACTCAGTTTGGCGGGCTATTGAATTTTAAAATGAAACGCGGCGCTGAAGGAAAGGTCTTTGAGGCCACGTCGAGAACGAGCTTGGGCAGCTACGATTTTTTTGGGTCTTTTACGAGTATCGGAGGCACTGTGGGAGAATGGAATTATTACGGATTTTATCAGCACAAAGAGGGCAAGGGCTGGAGGCCTAACTCTGGCTATAACAGCAATACCGCCTATGTGCAGGTGGGCCGCAGAATAAATGAACGCTGGAGCATAGATGCGGCCTTTACCCATAGCTTTTACAACGCAAAACAACCGGGCGGTTTGACAGACCGCCAGTTTGAGACGGATCCAAGCCAAAGCTATCGGCAGCGGAATTGGTTTAGGGTGAATTGGAACGTGGCAAGCTTGACTTTGAATGGACAACTGACCGAAAACCTGACCATCAACAGCAAGACATTCATCCTCAAGAGCAGTCGCGCTGCATTGGGATTTCTCGGTAACATCAACCGAGTGGATACGGGAGGGCAGCGCGATTTAATCCTTGGAGAATTTAATAACGTGGGCAATGAGACGCGGCTGATCCAACGGTTTAACTTGGCGAGTAATCCAGGAGCTGTGTTGGTTGGAGTAAGGCTTTACCACGGCGATACGCGCAATCGACAAGGAAAGGCAAGCGATGGCGATGCGCCGGATTACCATTTCGTGGCCAACGAGAAATTGGAAGGCTCAGATTTTCGCTTTCCTTCTGAGAATGCAGCCGTTTTTGGAGAGCTATTGCTTCCTTTATCCGGTTGCTGGTACCTCACTCCTGGGGTACGAGTAGAACACATACGGACGCGTTCGTCGGGATACTATACAGAGGTGGAACGGCATCCGCTTACCGGCGAAATCCTTTCTGAGGAGAACGTAGATGCGGCTTCCGGTCGCAATCGATCCATTGCTTTATTTGGACTAGGAGCTACTTGGAAATGCCGACCCGACATTGAATTCTACGCCAACGCCAGTCAGAATTACCGCGCGATGAATTTTTCAGACCTCTACGTATCCAACCCTAATTTGGTAGTGGATAAGTCGATGAAAGACGAGACAGGAGTCACCATTGATATCGGCGCTAAAGGAAGTATTTTGAAAGGAGCCATTCAATTTGACGCTGGCGTTTTCATCATGCAGTACAATGACCGTATAGGCGAGACCTTGAAAAGATTGTCCAATGAAGAAGGCGTTATGCGAGTCGTGAATTACAGGGATAACATCGCCGACGCACGTTTCGTAGGAATAGAGATTTTTGAGGAGAACGACGTACTTCAATTGGCCGGTTTGGAATCCAAGTGGAAATTGACATGGTACAACAATGTATCGCTTGTAGATGCGCGCTACGGTCAGGCAGAAGAGACTACTTACAGCGGAAATCGTGTGGAGAACGTGCCCCAGCTTAATTTTAAAACAGGGTTGAATACAGGCAAAGGAGGATTTTCTGGGGGGATCCAGTTCAATTACTTAAGCCAGCAATACACCGATGCAACCAATGCTGCATTTTTCCCCGATGCGACTGTCGGAATCATTCCGGCATACCGAGTTTTCGATGCATCGGTGAGCTATGAATGGAATCGCTTGCGCTTAGAAGGAAGCGTGAACAATTTCACCGACGAAATCTACTTCACAAGAAGGGCCACGGGCTATCCTGGGCCTGGGATCATTCCAGCCGAACGACGGATGTTCTTCATGACATTGCAAGTAAAACTCTGACCAACTCAGGTCTTGCTTCTAGCAGAGTCTTCTGGTTCCTAAACCTTTCAATCCCTACTTTCGTTTTATAAGCAATGAGCACCAACAATATTCGCATCATTCAGAGCGCTCATTGGCTACCCCGCGACGGTAAGCCGATGATCTTGGCAGGCCCTTGCAGTGCAGAGAGCGAAGCGCAGATCATGGAAGTGGCTGAGCACATGGCCAACGATGACAGAGTCCAACTCATCCGAGCGGGGGTCTGGAAGCCGCGGACTCGTCCAAATTCATTTGAAGGAATGGGAACCAAGGCGCTTCCATGGATTACGAAGGCGACCGAGCAATTCGGTAAGCCCTTTGTAATTGAAGTCGCTAACGCCGATCATGTACGAATGGCGTTGAACGCAGGAATAAAACATCTATGGGTAGGCGCAAGAACCACGGTCAATCCATTTTCAGTGCAAGAAATAGCTGAAGCCCTCGTCGGCACCGACGTGGCTGTTTTTGTCAAGAACCCAATCAATCCTGATTTACAGTTGTGGATCGGTGCGCTAGAACGCTTTTCGAAGGCGGGAATACATAAATTGGTTGCAATACATCGCGGTTTTAACACCTATCAAGACCACGTTTTTCGGAACTCACCGAACTGGGAGATCCCCGTCGAATTAAAAATCAAGCTACCGGAAATCGAGATTCTGGTAGACCCGAGCCACATTGCAGGAAAAAGAGAGTTGCTCAAGGAAGTCGCGCAGCGGGCGTTGAACCTGGCCTTCGATGGCATCATGATCGAGACGCATCCGAATCCCAAAGAGGCGCTCAGCGACCCGAATCAGCAATTGGCCCTGCAGGATTTCTCGGCATTCATTGACGCGCTAGAAACGCGTCAGTTGAACTTCGAAGATGCCGTAAGTATTGATCGTCTCGAACGGTTGAGGTCGTTGATCGATGAGATTGACCACAACCTGCTTGAAAATTTAAAGCGAAGGATGGAAGCCGTGGAAGAAATTGGCACCTACAAAGCAGAATTTGGCGTGGCAGTTCTTCAGCTCGAGCGATGGCTTGAGATCATGAAAGACAGAAGCGCCCTCGGAAAAGAGGCCAAGATCGATGAGGAGTTGATTCAAGCGATCTGGACGGCAATCCACAACGCATCGATCAAGAGGCAAACGGAAATCGTGAACCGAGAGAAGCATGAACATGATATTTTCGGAATATGAGTTTATTGAGACCCTTGGTGCTGTTCTCTCTACTCGTTCCTACCGTGCTGTTTTCGCAGGAGATCAAGAACATAAATCCCGTCATTAAGATCGTCGCAGGAGAGCCGTTTTATGTGCATGAAGTGCTCAAAGGGCAAAAGCTTGACGACATCGCTCGTGCCTATGCTTCCAACATAGTCGCGATTCAAAAGGAGAATCCCTCCTTGACCGACCCACTTATTTTAGGCATCAATATTCGCATCCCTTACACCGACGCCTCGGCTGCACGTATGGTAGAAGTGGCAGAGGAAATGGAGTTGGTAGAAACGAGCGAAGAGCGCCTGGCCAGAGAAAACAAACGGCAAGCGAAAGCGAAGGAAGAGGCTAAAAAATTGATCGTAACCAAGCTGGCTAAACGACCTGAATCGACGGTTTCAGATGCTGCTCCAAACGAAGATGCTGAGGAGAATGTTTCCGAGGTGATTGCAGATGTCCCCGTAAAAGAAGAGACCGCGGTGGCTGTTCCAGAAGTCGTTCCAGAAGAAGAGTCAGAAATTACCACGGAAGAATTGGCCCTATTGAAAGAATTGACCGATTCGGTCAGCGAGAGCCTCGAAGAACTCGAAGTGGTCAAGGAAGAAATTGAAGACACACCGTACCTAGACAAGGACGGACTTCCAAAGCGAGAACCCCTCCGATTGAAAGAACCAACCGAAAAGGTAGAGGCAAAGGAAACCTCCTTGGTCGATTTGATTGCAGAAGTAACCCAGGCCTTTCAGGACGGAGACAGCCTTTCGTATTTGAACAACCTCTTCATGCGCGAATACTTTCTCGTGAGGGTGAACCCAAAAGGAATCATCACCAATGTGCGCGATGAACGCACGATGACCAATGCTAATACACGCGTCTTGCAAACAGAAGACCTCAAAGGCCGCTACCTCGTTGACAATTCAGACCAGTTTGCGCTTCAAATTGTACCCGTAGGATTAAACGTACACTTGGAACGTCACCGCTATCCGGTCAAAGTGAAGAACGGCAAACTCAAACCACTAAAACCGGGCATTACAGAAGATGCACTCAGCGAGGATGGCAATCACTTTGCCTTCATCAGCGCGAGCCCTGTCATCGATGGGCTCAAGGGCAAGTATGTAATTGAGCTTGTTGACGGAAATCACTACCTCAGCATCCATGATCAATTTGAGTATAATCCCTTTGGCGTGACCCTTGAGGAAGTGGCAAAAGGCGACATCATGACCATTGTAGACATGAAGGAGCGATAAATCAAGTCGGTCAAAAGGTGGGTTATACCCAAGTGTTGCCGACAACAGTTGCACGTGCTAAGAATAGCTCTGCCCGTGTCCGATTTTGTTTGTACGAATTCATAAAATACGCATCGCAAGCCTCAGGAATTGAAATGGAAGCATAGCCCATAGTAGTATCTTTCGGCCATGCTTGACAAGCGTTGGAATATTCTGCCCCGCCCAGATAAAAGCGAGATCGAAGACTTAAAAAGGGCGATCAATGCGAGCGATTGCCTCGCGGCCCTATTGATTCAACGCGGCATTTCAGATTTTGAGTCTGCCCGTCGGTTTTTTAATCCCTCGCTCAAGCAACTCCACGACCCGTTTTCGCTGAAGGACATGGAAATTGCTGTGGAGCGGATTACGCGTGCAGTGGAATCTGGAGAAAACGTGTTGGTGTATGGCGATTACGACGTGGACGGCACGACGGCGGTTTCACTTGTTTATGACTTTCTCATCCAGCAATATCAAAACGTGAGCTACTACATCCCGGATCGGTATGGAGAAGGGTACGGAGTCAGCTTGCAGGGAATTGATTTTGCAGAAGACAACGGCGTTACACTAATCATAGCACTAGATTGTGGGGTTAAAGCGATAAAGCAAGTAGCCTATGCGGCTGAGAAAGGCAT
>JAVKEP010000089.1:0-77279 GCA_040221375.1 Cryomorphaceae bacterium | reverse complement strand
GATTCTTTTCTTCCAAGGTCATTTCAGCGAATGTCCTTTCTTCCCCTAAAGGCTGGAATATGGGGTCGTAGCCAAAGCCACTGTTCCCTCTGAGTTCTGGGATGATCACGCCGTCAATGGCCCCTTCAAAACGATGGTGATTGCCGTCGATAATAAGGTGGATTACGGTTCTGAACCTCGCCTTCCGATTAGTGATTCGGTGCATTTCCGAGAGCACTTTTTGGTTGTTGTCTTCAAAGGAGCAACCGGGTCCAGCATACCGCGCGGAATGCACTCCAGGCGCTCCGTTTAAGGCTTCGATTTCTAATCCAGAGTCATCGGCAAACACATCTTCGTGGTATAGGTTGTGAATGAATTCAGCCTTGATTTGAGCATTTTCTTCCAAGGTAGCTCCTGGTTCTTCGATTTCGCCTTGAAAACCTCTTTCACGCATGGAAATGATCGAAATGCTCTTCGGCGTTTTATCGTTGAGCTCTTTGATTTTATTGAGGTTACCAGATGCGAATATCAATTGCATAGTGGAGCTAGGATTGGAGGCTGTTTTTACTGGGGTGATTGAGAAGCTGTTGTACGATCAAAAGGTAGAATACGAAAAAGGGTAAAAGGGGAATCTTGAACCTCACCATCGCCCCGAAATTGGGCGTCGTAAAGCCGATGGAAAATGCAAAGAGCAGCGTGAAAACCAGACAAAACGATAAGATGGGAGAGTCGAGCATGATGTTTGCCAGCCTTCGGAATTTTAGCCGAAACAAAATACGAAGCGTCAGCAATAGCAAGATGGTGTTTTCAAGCGCACTGAAAAGCATTACGATGTTCTGAACATCAAGTAAACTGGGGCCGTACAGGCCGTAGAGCGTGGCGATCGGGAACTTGGCCAAGACCCCTAAGAACGTAGGGTCTACCTCACCGATATCGAATGAATTGCCGCCGTAGTAGTCTCGCTTCAAGTCGTCTTGCGTCAGAAGGGCCTTTTCAAGTATTTGGTCGGCGGAATAGTCGCCCAAAAGTTCATTGAATTGCTGAAAGGCGAAAATGAAGAGCAGCGAACTCATTACGGCAATGAATGGAATCGTGAAGCGCCGCAAGAAATTACTCTTAATCTTGGCAATAGGCGTACTCAAAAGCCAAAGAAAGATGCCCGGTAGAAGCGCGATGAAGATGTATGGTTTGATCGCGAGTATGAGGTAGAGTGCGATAACCGATCCGATAATTCGGCCAATCTTTATGTCTCGCTTGATGATTGTAAAATAAAAGCCATAAATCAAGTATGCCGCTGAAGCGAAGGTCACCGTATCCTTTGATATTCCGGTGCCCCAAAAAAGTACGCTGGGAACGAAAAGCGCAGCGATGGCAGCAATGCGCTGATGGCCAAAAGCGTCTTTAAAAACTTCGTACAGCTTCCATGGACCAATGAAGCTCAATGCGCTGAGAACTAAGGTAGCAGGCAGGTAGCGATTCATGCTGACGAGCAGGATTGGTGAAATTACCCTGGAGACCGTAAAAGTTTGATTATCCACATAAATATACTTGAGTGGGTAGCCAGTGTTTTGATTGAAGAGCGCATAATTTTCGTTGGAGTACGATGACAGGAGGGCATTCATGGCATCCATCGGACGATCAAATAACAAGGAGACAAACGGCTTAGCTGTTAAGTAATATGCAATGGTATCGCCGCCTCCGTAATAGAAAAGATAGATGCTCGCGAATAAGAGTGCGCCTCCAATACGGGCAGATAGCGCCCACATAAACAGGCTTCGTTCATTTTTCGGAGCTACCAAATAGGCAACTCCAATGATCAAAACCAAGTAGATTGGCATGACCAACAATTCCCAAAATTCAAATATTTCGCTATTCACAGGGAGGTCTTGGCTTTTGAATCGAAGAAGTCAAAGGTGATGAAAATACGGGGTACATTTGCCTCACAACCCACAGGAATGAAGATCGTTGTTACCGGAGGAGCAGGCTACATAGGGTCGCACACCATCATAGATATCTTGGAGCGAACAAATCACGAGGTCGTGTCGATCGACAATTTCTCCAATTCGAGCGAAGCTACATTTGACCGCATCGAACAAATCACGGGGAAGCGGGTGAAGAACTACAACATTGATCTTACGGCCTATAAAACGTTGAAAGAAGAATTCTTTCAAAAGGAAAAAGACCTCGACGGCATCATTCATTTTGCTGCGTTGAAGGCCGTTGGTGAATCGGTCGAAAAGCCTGTTATGTACTATCAGAATAATTTGAACGGATTGATCAATCTGCTCAAATGCGTGCAGAAATTTGACGTGCAAAGCTTCATCTTCTCATCTTCTTGTACGGTCTACGGGAATGCCGAGACGCAACCGGTGACAGAAGAGACACCAACCCAGGAGCCTGAATCCCCTTATGGTTATACCAAGTTGGTCGGAGAAAAGATTCTATCTGATTTTTCGAAAACGAAGACCGCATTCCACGCGCTGTCCCTGCGCTATTTTAATCCTGTAGGTGCGCACATGTCGGGTCAAAACGGAGAGCTGCCCAAAGGAAGACCCAATAACTTGGTGCCTGTAGTGACGCAGGCTGCCAGCGGTTGGATTGATGATTTATACGTGCACGGAAACGACTATGAAACGCGGGATGGTACCGCCATTCGCGACTACATCCATGTGAGCGACATAGCGCATGCCCACGTTCTGGCATTGGAATACTTGCAATCGGGAAAGGCTATGCAGAATTACGACGTGTTCAACTTAGGTTCGGGCAATGGAGTGACCGTGCTGGAGGTGATTCGAGCATTTGAAGAAGTGAGCGGTAAAAAATTGAACTACATCGTAGGACCTCGCCGAGAGGGAGACGTCGAGATCATTTATGCCAACAATTCCAAAGCGAAGCGAGTATTAGGTTGGGAGATCAAGCATGGTATTGAAGATGCAATGCACTCTGCATGGGAGTGGCAGAAGCAATTGAATGCGATCAAGAGTGGTGATAAGGTTCACCCTTGATGATGGTAAATGCACGGTAGAGCTGTTCGGCAAATATCATTCTCACCATTTGGTGATTGAAGGTTAGCGCTGATAAGGATAGTTTTCGGTTGGCGCGACTGTACATTTCTTTAGAAAATCCATAGGCACCTCCAATCACAAAAACCAAGTCTCCTTGTTCATAAAGCTGAAACTGCTCTATCATTCCTGCAAAACCTTCAGACGTCGTTGACTTTCCTTTATCGTCTAGCAGAATGAGGGTATCTCTTGCATCGATCGCCTGTAAAAATGCTTTTCCTTCCTTGACTTTTAGCAGTTCCTCATCCGAGCGATCCACCTTTTTTACATCTGGTAGCTCTTGCCATATCAGCTTGGTGTAGTGCTTGAGTCGATTGAGGTACTCATCCGTGCCAGCTCGCACAAAGTCAACGTTGGTTTTTCCAATGGAAATGACTCGAATCGCCATTGTTCAGGTATCTTTGATAGTGATACAGCAAATATCGATGCTTATGAGATACCTCGCCTTGATCACCTTTATACTTTTCCTAAGCTTCAACCTCTGCGCACAGGATTACGCAGTCATTTCCAAGGCTTTTTCGGATGGAAATGCTACTGAGTTAGGCAGGTTGTTCGATACGTCGGTAGAGTATTCAGTCGACGGCGCCACATCAAACTTGGATAGAAGTGATGCGGAGAATAAGATGCGTACATTTTTTATGGACAACGAGCCTCGGAACTTCGAGATCGTACATAAAGGAGTTTCAAAGCAATCAGACGTGCATTATTGCATCGCTCAATTGTCATCGAGCGGAGGAGATTACCGTGTCATGCTCTATTTGCATAAATCGATGGACACCTATTTAATTCAAAGCATAGAGATTGAAAACGACTGAGGCCATGCCTTTTTCATTGGATAGATTCGTAAAGGACGCTCTGGAAGAGGACATTCGAGATGGCGACCACACTACGTTGGCTTGCATAGCTTCGGACGAAATCGGTAGTGCTGAGCTCATCATCAAAGAACAGGGAATGCTTGCCGGGGTAAAGGTTGCCGAACGCATTTTTCATCAATTCGATCCTACCTTAGAAATCGAACACCTCATGGGCGATGGCACCCGGGTTACTTCCGGTCAGAGAGCATTTAAGGTGCACGGTAAGATCCGGAGCATTCTCAGTACCGAACGCTTGGTCTTGAATCTGATGCAGCGCATGTCTGGGATTGCTACCACTACTTCTGCGTACACCGAACGCATCAAACACACCAAAGCCAAAGTGCTCGATACGCGCAAAACGACTCCCGGACTGCGTTGGTTTGAAAAACAGGCCGTCAAGATCGGGGGAGGCGTAAATCACCGTTTTGGCTTGTATGACATGGTGTTGATCAAAGACAACCACGTTGATGGCGCAGGATCCATTACGGATGCGCTGAACAGAGTTCACGACTATTTGACCTACAAAAACCTCGACTTGAGGATAGAATTAGAAGTGCGTGACTTCGATGAAATCAACGAGGCGCTTAAGCACGGCGGACTAGATCGCATCATGCTCGATAATTTTACGGTAGATGATACGGCCACTGCAGTGGACTTAATTAGACAACGCTTAGAAATAGAATCGTCGGGAGGAATTACGCTTGAAACGATCCAAGGATACGCGGAGACGGGTGTGGATTTCATCTCTGTAGGTGCATTGACACATTCTGTGAAGTCACTTGATCTGAGCTTAAAAATCATTGCATGATTCAGCTGAGGATATTCTTTTTATTGCTGTTGCTTCCCATTGGTGTTTCTGCACAATACGATCCTTTGCAAGCGCCCAATTCGTTTCAGAGCGATGAAAATCCGTACTACTGGAAAAACAAGATGCCGCATGCAGGCTATTGGCAGCAAGACGTTCACTATGCCATTAAGGCGCAATTGGATGACGTCAAGGATCGCATCGATGGAACGGTTCTACTAACGTATACCAACAATAGCCCTGATCCCTTGCATCAGCTGGTATTTCACTTGTACCAAAACGCGTTCGATTCGGGTTCCTATGCTTCGGATTTCCACCATAAAAAGAATGGAAACGGCGAGCAGCCATTCCAACACACTTCCGTACAAAAGATCACAGTAAATGCGATTTCGGCTGAGTGGGATCAGGACAACACCGTCTTGTTTGTAAAACCATCAGCGCCTGTATTACCAGGCGAAAAGGTTGTCATTGAATGTAGCTTTGTAACTCAGTTTGGTTCGGTGGGCGGTAGGATGAAGAAGTACAAAGCGTGGGGCTATAATCACTACAATGTTGTGCACTGGTACCCGCGCATATCGGTTTATGACCGAAAGTTTGGTTGGACAACAGATCAGCACCTTGGACATGAATTTTACGGAGATTTCGGGACGTTTGATGTAGCGTTGACATTGCCGGCCCACTACATCTTGGATGGTACGGGGTTTCTTACCAATCGATCAGAAGTCCTTCCACCTGATTTGATGGATAAATTGAGGATTGAACAATTCAATGAGAAGCCGTGGAACGAACCACCCACTGAGATAATTCCACCTTCAGCCGCTACTAAAACCTGGAAGTTTCACGTCGAAAACGTGCATGATTTCGCATGGACAGCCGATCCGACTTATCGAATAGGTGAGGCCATTGCCAAGTTGGAAAATGGGCACAGCGTTACCTGTTATGCTTTGGTACAAGAGCCTCATGCTTCTGGATGGCAGAATGCGGCTGCGTATGCCGCCAAGATCATAGAACTGTATTCGAAAGATTTTGGAGCGTATGCCTATCACAAGATGATCGTAGCGGATGCGCGCGATGGCATGGAGTATCCCATGTTGACCTTAGATGGAGGCCGCGACCCGAACTTCCGAAGCCTATTTGCCCATGAGATCGGACACAACTGGTTTTTTGGTATGGTAGGAAATAACGAGACCTACCGAGCCGCATTAGATGAAGGCTTTACACAGTTTTTAACCGCTTGGGCCATGACCGAGATCGAAGGGGATAGCGCAGGTGTAGGAACGCCCTTATTTGGGTGGGATAAGCATTTCGGTGAAACTCGATCTAACCGCGATCTGAGCGTGTATTATGGATACTATTTCTCGGCCATAATGCGTGGTGAGAGCCCTTCGTTGAGTACGCATTCTGACATGTTTGAAAGTGGACGAGCCTATGGTCAGGTCTATTCAAAGACAGCGACCATGCTCTATAATCTTCAATACGTGCTTGGCGATGAATTATTTCTCGAAGCCATGAAGCACTATTTCGACCAGTGGAAATTTTGCCACCCTTACTTTGAAGATTTCCGCGCATCCATCATTCGATATACCAAGGTGGATCTGAACTGGTTCTTCGATGAATGGTTAGCATCAGAGGAGACGATCGACTATAAATTGGTCTCCGTGCGCGCCACTGGTGAAGGCAAGTACAAATTGACACTGCAACGGAAAGGAATGCAGATGCCATTGGACATCCGCGTTACGGACACCAAGGGCCAGACCCATGATTTCCACATTCCTAACAACTATTTTGTGAAAGAAACGGAGGCTACGGTCTTGCCGAAATGGTACGGGTGGGGCGATTTTAACGAGCGGTACGAAGCGCTCATAGAGTTAGATGCTGGCATTGATTTCGTCGAGATAGATCCGAGCAAGCGCTTGGCTGATGTTTATCAATTGGACAACACAAGCTCCACTGCCTTGAGTGTCGAGTTGAATGATTTTCAGTGGGAGTATCCAACCCACGAATACGCCATTGAATGGAACCCGATGGCATGGTATAACGCTTATGACGGGGTCAAGTTGGGATTAGAAATCGATGGTAATTATTGGAGTGTGTACCACCGACTGCATCTCAAGCTTTGGATCAATTCTGGATTTGGACAGCAACTGAATACAATTGTAGCTGACGATCAATTCCAATTCAATCGATTCAACTACGATTTTTCCTACTCAGATCCCATGAGAAAAGTAGGGCGAGGACTCAGTTATACTTGGAGTTCGAAGTGGTTAGAAGGATTGTTCAAGAACGAATTTTACTTCACCAAGCGACTTGACAACAAGAAGACGTCTGTGCATTTTGGCGTTGGAGGTCTCTACCGCCCGTTCGATACCGACCTCAACTATTTGCATTACCCAGCGTTTTGGAACGCTGATCAATGGAACAATTACACATCCGTGTCCCTTGAGCACAAGTACAGATATGGGCAAGGAAGCACGGGCGCCCTTCACGGCGAAATCAGGAGCCCCTTTCTCGGTTCCGACTACAACTACTCCTACCTCAACGTTGAGGCCGTGAACGAAAACCGATTTTCCTTTCTAAACCTTCGCACGCGCGTCTTTGGACAATTTGGGATGGGAGACGATTGGGCTCCAGAATCGCAATTATTTGCGGCTGGGGCGAATCCTGAGCAGATGATGGATCAGGCGCTTACTCGGTCTACAGGCTATTTGCCAACGTCAACGTACGGCTTTGGTGCAAGCACCGGTAACTATCAGGTTGGAGGAGGATTGGGCCTCAGAGGTTACAACAATTATTTGTTGCCCTCGATCAATGGTGATAGCCTCATGCGATTCGGAAATGCAGGCCACAGCGGAATGTCGTTCAGCACGGAAATTGAATTCGATGATGCGGTGAAAGTCCTATCAAAGTGGAAGAGAATGGTGGAGTTGAAGACCTATTTATTTGCGGATGCTGGATTGATCAACATAAACCGCAGCAATGAGGGGCTCGAATGGTCGAATCTACGTATGGACGCCGGGCTCGGAGCAAGCCTCGAAATCAAACGTTGGGGTAGGCTCAGCAGTATGAGACCGTTCAAATTAAGGTTCGATTTCCCGCTGTTCTTAAACACTCCGCCTGCGGTGGAGGAGTACCTTGAGTTTCGATGGTTGGTCGGATTTCAGCGCGCCTTTTGATGCAAGATCCACAATTAATACTCATCGGAAGCGCACCTAGTTCTGGAAGTACGATGTTGGCAGACTTGTTGGATAGCACGCCGGTGTCGGCATGTGGTCCTGAACTCGAGTTTTTCTGCAATCGATCACTCTTTGAATTTCAGCGTTTTAAGCAAAATCCGCATCGAAAGAGCGATTTGTTCAGCATGCATTCGACCTCCATGTTTCCTCGCTACGGACGATTGAACCACTTTGGGTTGGATCAGGGAACCTTACTGTCTCAATTGCAATCTTCTCAGGATATGCCCGATTTTGCTAAGCGTTTTGCCGGTGGATTCTTAGCACATAGACAAAAGTCTGCAGACGGCATAGTATTCGAAAAAACTCCGCAAAACGTCAACTCGATTGACCTTTGGACCGAACAAATGGATCGGCCGTTTATCTTTTTGGTCAGAGACCCGTTGTACGTTTTTAATAGCCTGCTGAATCGGGGATGGGGTGCTCATTCGGCTTTCGCAACATGGTTGCTCTACGTCGCCAAAGCCTGGAAATACCTCGATCACCCCAATGTTACCGTAGTGAAATTGGAAGAAGTGGTGAAAGACCCGTTTGGCTTGGCTGTTCGCTTGATTCAATCGTATGGTCCATCCGGCACCATTACCCCAGCGGAGTTGCAAGTGAATTTCGAACGAAATGCTTATCGACAAAAAGCATCGAAAAAACTCAGTACTTGGGAAGTGAAGGAAGGCAGAAGTGAGATTCGTGATCCCAATTTAAAAGAAGTTTCTACCGAGCGAAGGCGACTCTTTGAAAGCATGATGGGCGTTAACATCTCTGAGGCGTATGCCGAGCGGTTTCAACTTTCACCGATCCCTATGACCCAAGCGATGGAGCGATTTGGCTATGCGTATCGAGGCGTATCAGATGGCAGCATCCCGGCGCTGAACGCACAGGAATGGCTAAGAATTGTAAGAAAAACAGCTCGAGGCGTCGTGGAAGGACACGGAGGCATCCGTGATTTTGCGATTTACGCAAACCCCTTAGACATCAATCGATAAACTCTTGCATCCAGAGCTCCGTCAAGACCAGTTTCCATGTCTTTTTTCCGTACTGAGCTGGATAGCTGGCAACCACCTTCTCTAAGTAGTCAGGGTTGAAGATCCCGCGTTGCTTGAGGCGTCCTAAGCTTTGCTTAGTTAAGTCGCTCAGTTTATTGTCGATCCACGCGTTCAGTGGAGCGCCCACACCTCTTTTCGCTTCCGTCAGGGCAGGTTTTACGATCCACGGAGAAGCTGCCTTTTTTAGCACAATTTTACGTTTGTGCCCTTGCACCTTATATCGCGATGGAATGCTCAACGCAGCATCGATTACGTCATTGTCTAAGAATGGATAGAGGGACACCACTCCCACATGGTTTGAGAAATTTTCGAAGCGGTAGATGTGGTGGTTCGGGCAATTGCTGAACATGTAGTGCATGAGCCCGGAAGTGGCATCGACAAATGGTTCTTCCTGTGGATTGTAGAGCCGTTTCTGCACATTCACCGAGCGGTATTTGGCATCTGTAAACAATCCCTGCAATTCCTCGTCCAAGTATCCAGCGAAAGAACGAGCGTAGTATTCATCAATGGACTTTGCTCCGGCGATTCGTTTGAATTTGTCAATGCCTTTGTGAACGTTTGGTGGGAGCATTTGGGCCACCGGATTTAGCAACCGCAACCACTGCCAATATTCGAGGTGTTTGAAGTAGTGGAATCCCCCGAATAGTTCATCGGCGCTCAGGCCATTTATTACCTGAGAATAACCCAGGTCACGAGCGACCGATGCGATGGAATAGTACGCGCCCAAAGAAATGCCAGGTTGCTCATACAAGCGTACCAAGGTTGTTAAGTCGGAAGTGAAGTCCTCGTAGTCAAAGGCTTTGATGTGGTGGGTTATGCCGTGCTTTCTGGCTGTGAGCGTAGCCACATCGTCTTCGTTCATCGATTCGAAAGCAGCACCTTTCACTTTAAATGTGAATGCTTCGACAGAAGGGTCATGGCGGTGTGCCAACGCAGTTAAATACGCCGAATCAACCCCTCCACTCAGAGTGGAGCCTGTTTTTTCACCATTTCCAATCCTCCTTTTCGTCGCTTGTTCCAAGGTCACATGGGTGAGCTCAACGGCCTCTTCCATCCGCATCGAATCGTCGATTTTTCTAGAAGGAATCTCCCAGTACTTTCTCGATGTCAGTGTTCCTAAATCTATGGACAAAGAGGCGCCTCGCTCCACGACATGAATGTGCTTGAAACAGGTCAAAGGCTGAGTGGGTGCCGGATACGCGATGTTCATCCAAAGCCCTTCCAAATTCAGTTCTTTTTGCTCAAATAAAGAAGATTTTGCAATTCCTCTTAAACCCGAACTTAGTAAAGTAGAATGCGCTGCTTTGTGGTAGAAGACCGTTTTAATACCTCCTCTATCACGAAACAGGTTGAGGCTTCCATCGAATTTGTCGAATTTGAAAAGCGTGAAACCACCGTTTAATTGTAAAACATCTAGATCGGTGGTGCCATTGGCATGAAGCAGTGAACGCTGAAGGATTACATTTTGATCAGCTGTTGCATCATCGAAGACCTGGCCATAGAGGATCAGTTTCCACCGATCATCCTCAGCCATCGTAGGCTTGATGCGATTCGTAATGAATCCCAAAATTCCTTCATCGCCTCGTTTTGATTTTAGGTGAACGTACTCAATGTCGGATGGGAGATCACCTTCATGGGCGGCCAGCATTTGGGCGAGGTGTGCCTCGTATTGGGAAGAAGGGGAGGGCTTGTCAAAGACTATTCCTGAGAATCCGATCATGCGCGTCGTGTCAGCTCCAAAAGTTCAAAATATCCTCGAATGAATCACGGTCCCTAAGAATCATCAGGTCATCGTTCAGAGCAATGACTTTGGGGAAGGCGCGGCTACAATGACGAGACCACAAGGAAAAACTGTTTGCTCCGGTATCACGGATGATCAGCCAACTTCCTGGTTCCACTTCGGGGAGATCGATATTTTTCGCGATGTAATCTCCTCCAAAGCAGAGCGGTCCTCCAACGTCGCTCTTAACGGTATTAGCTTGGGATGAAGAAAGCGTAATCATATCGTGGTGCCAGACGCCCGGATTGTAAGCTTCTCGCAGAAAAAGGTCTGCACCCACATGCACAATCAAGACTTGATGCCCCTCCACCCTTTTCACATCGTGCACCTTGGTTGCGGTCCAGCCAGCATTTGCGTGGTAGTACCGCCCAAATTCGGTTACCAAATCAAACGTACCGTCAAAGAGTTCGGGGCACGCGGATGTTAAGGCACTCGAGTAGGAGGAAATGCTAAACGCATCGCCTTCCTTATACTCAGCAGGAAAACCACCTCCAATGTCGATGGTGCGGATCGTATTCGGACGATGTTGGTTGATTTCGAGTGCAAGATCTATGGCCTTACGGACGGCAGTGACCATCTTGTAAAAATCGGCGGTTTGAGAACTCGTATGCACGTGAATTCCACTGACTCTTCCGTTGGCCGAGTGCACGGCGTTTGCTATTTGGGAACGATGGCTAATGGGCTCACCAAATTTAGACCGAGCACCCGAAACGTTCATGGATGTGTGGGCTCCGGTATCGATTTCTGGGTTGACGCGAAGTGCGATTTTGGCCGTTTGGTTGAGCGCTAGAAGCATTTCCAGCTCCCTGAGGCTATCGGCGTTGATCATCAGGCCATCCACCTCGTTGGAGGCGAGCATTTCTTTGCGCGACTTCGCTGGACTGTCCCATGCGATAAACTTGGATCCTGCGTTTTGAGCAAGGAGAACTTCCTCGAATGAGGCGCATTCTAGCCCCATGCCCGCCGCGGTGATGTGCTGCAAGACCTTGGTCAGCGGATTGCTCTTTATGGCAACGGTATGGATGGCAGATTTTCCGAACGCCTCACGAACCGAAGCGATTCGATCATCTAGGATTTTGAAATCGTAATAAATGAAGGAAGTATCCGATTCATCGAGTAAGCTCGATTGGCTTACCGATTCGAATTGTTGTTTGATCTTATTTGTGTCTGCGCGACTCACTCTGAGTCATTGAGGATGATGCATAAGGTGTCTAAAAGCTGTGTGTCGTCGCGAAGATCCAATTCCCGGTCGATCAACTTTCTGACGTTGAAGGACCCGAGTGCTAAGCGCAAAAACGATCCCGCCGCATAAGCAACAGGTTGGCCGATGGTAATCAACTCATATTTAGGCATCCACTTGTAGCCCTCTAGACAAATTCGCTTGTACAGATTTTTCAGCTCATCATGAGATAAGTAGGCGCCGTTTTTCTTGATTCTGAAGGAGATGATGGATTTGTTGGTCTTGTCCTGATCGCTCATCAACTCGAAGACATCCAATCGAGCATTCATGTATTCGTGGATATGGGTATTCCACTTTGTTACAACGCGAATCACTTCGCTTTCTTTGTACTCTGATAGCGCCTCAAACTCGAAGATAGCTGCTTCCCAACGAAGCAAGAGTCCGTCATTTCCGTGGTCTTTGAAGAACGGTCGAAAGATGGAATCGAGCGGGAAATCATAGGAAGAAAACACACGGTCGAAGCCTCGCGTGACCTCTTCTTTGCACTTGGAAGCTTGGATGCGTTTGTTGAGTTTTTCTGGAACGATGAGGGCCCCGCAAAAAGGAGGTGATTGATAGAACTTTGATCCAGTGATCAATAAGCTGCAATTGAGAGAAAGCAACTTCTGGATGAGCTTTCTTGAAACGCGCAATTGGCATATATCAACCACCCAACGAACGTCTAGGTGTTGGCACTCTTCGATGATGGAGATGTTGTCTTCAATGCCTGATTTACTGCCAATGACCAAGTTGACAATCACGGTGTGACTTTCTTCGTGTTCTTCGATGCAGTTGATGATCTTTTTTCTGTGATCCAAGATTACTCCTTCGGTATCCCTTGCCGGAAAAGGGATGTAGTCGATCCTGACATTAGGATTCAAGGGACCCGCCAATTCCACGGGTTCGATTTGGGTTTTTTCAGAAAAGAAGTTGCCCTTGTAAGCCAATACCGAACCTGAACCTAATTCCTCAGGACAGGTGACAATATTCAGAATCGGTTTTTGGGGAGAAATGGTAGCAGAAAACAACAATGGAAAGTAGCACAAGTCGCTTCCAGAGGGGGCCAAATAAACCTCAAAAGGCTCATTTCCTTCTTCCAATGCGGCTTTGATTCGCTTGCGAAGGTGGTCGTACTTCATCGCATAATCCGGGTCGTTGAGTAAATACTCATACAGCTCGTAGGTAGGAGCCTTCGCCTCTTCTGTGATGAACGAGCATGTGCAAGAGCCACGGTTGAAAACGCCTTTTGATTTGGTCGGATTGACGTAATATTTGTTTAGACCGTTTTCGTCCAAGTCCAATCGTTCGTCTCCGCCCGCGACGAGTAGTTCTTCAAAAGTTGGTTTAGCCATGTGAGAAAATCCAGTATTAAGCAGCAAATATCAAATAATCTGCCGATGAACCTTTGTTATTGTATCGCTATAAGGCCTATGATTACACGAACAAAGGTGGTGACTTTTTTCTGTTGAACCCAAAAGCTCTAAATATTCATCTTTGAACCGCCGCTCATAATTATCGATCAATTTGAAGATCACTAAAAAACTAAGTCGAAAACTACGTCCCCCAGGGGTCTTTAGCGGACTGGTTCATATCAGCCTTTCTTGGTTCCTGGACGCACAGGAAAAAGCCAAGGTCAAAGGACGAGAGGTGAATGCGCCTTCCACTTTCGCTCCGGTGTTCATCGTTGGGGCCCCTCGATCTGGTTCAACTTTGTTTTATCAAATCTTGGCCAACGAGTTAGATGTAGTTTACATCAGCAATTTTGTCCATGTATTTTCTAGTTGGTTAAACACAGGATTTGAATACGAGCAAAGATGGATTCGGAAAAAGGAACGCTATGATCTGAGTTCGAGTTATGGGGGCACGTTCAATGCAGGCTGGGGCGCGCCGAGTGAGTGCGGAGCGTTTTGGTACACGCACATGCCCAAAGACCGGCATTACTTATCAAAAAAGGACCTAACCCCTGAAGCCGCCCGCTATTTTAGGCAATCCATACGGATTCCGATAGAGAACTATAAGAAGCCATTCCTTTTCAAGAACATGAACGCCGGCCAGCGGATCGCTTACTTGAAGGAGGTTTTTCCTGAAGCGAAGTTCATCTTTATCCAACGAGATCCATTGGCTACAGGTCAATCCATACTAAAGGCGCGAAAAGACATTTATGGTAACCCCAACACTTGGTGGAGTATACGGCCAAAGGAATACGAAGAGCTGAAAACACGGGATCCGCTGGATCAGATCATTGGGCAAATCTTCTACATCGAACGTCAGATCCTCAAAGACTTTGATGGCCTGCAGGAACGTGACAAACTGGTGCTGAGCTACGAAAAATTGTGCGCTGATCCAAACCGGACGATCGCTAGTGTACATCGTTTTGCTTTTCCCTCGGGCCCTCCGGCTGAGTTTGATGTGCCGTATCAACTGAGAGCGAGTACAGGTAGACGATGCAGCGAAGAGGACTATCGGCGCATGAAAGAAATCATCGAAACCTACAATTGGAGTACGTATGATCTGTAGGGCGAGACCGAAATACTTAGTGCAGGAAGATTTCGAATCTGCCCCGGTTGAGCGCCCGGACTTCTTTGCTTCAACGCTGTTCTTTAACTCGGGTAGGGCTGGACTGAAATTTTTCCTGGAGGAGTACAAGATGCATCTTGGAAAGGAAGACCTCAATGTTGCTCTGAGCAGCTTCAACTGCGATTCCCTCATCCAAGGCATTCTTCAGTCAGGTTCTAAGGCTGTACTTCTCGACGTAAAGCGGAGCGATATGTCGATCAGCCTTCCTTCATTAAAAAGAGAAACTGCAACCCTTGATGCATTGATTTTGGTTCACTACCAAGGAATTCCTAACGAAGAGTACGAGGAAATTGCTGCGCATTGTAATGCCAACGGAATCGCACTCATCGAGGACCTGTCACACGCCCACGGCTCCAGTCGCAATGGAGTGGTGTTGGGTGAGAAAGCCGCAGTTTGTTTGCACTCCATGGCGTTTGACAAACCCTTTACCGCGCTGTATGGCGGGGCAGTTACCGTCGGCAATGTGGAGGGTTCGTTACGTGCAAGGCTGATCGATTCTTTCGAACGCCTGCCTGTAGTGCCTGATGACTTGGCGAAGAAGGAGCTTATTTTATTGAGAAGCATGATGCATTTGACCGCACCACAGACCTTTCTCCCGGGATTGGATCGCACAGGGGCGATCGCATTCTTTCATTCGCTTGGATTTTCAGACGCCCGCATGGTGGAGTTGTATCACGGCAGTTCCAGCTTTCGAGCCGGTTGGAAGTTGATCGCAAAACTGACTTCACGGCTGAAGTCTGAGCGGATAACTGTGTGCCGTCAGCACGGTGAAAAGCGGCAGTTGATCTATAAGCAGTTTAGTCGATGGCAATCGAATACGGGCGCCGTAGCTCGACTCGAGGCGTGGATGTCGAGCCAAGGCTTCGAAGTGCCGGTGCATGAGGGGTCCAAGATCGAATGGAACCGGTACGCATTGATCGATCCTTCAGGCGATTTGAAAAGGCGGCTTGGTGAAAAAGGATGGCAGGTTGGAAATTTTAACTGGCCTGTTACGCTGTTTGAGAAATACCAGTCCAACCCTAACGTTTTCGTGAATCAAGCCCTTAACGAGAGCGAGTATGTTGCAAAGAACGTGCTGAACATTCCGGTATGGAACACTGAATTCGATTAGTGAGCGACCATGCGCCCTGTTCATTTCTGATTGCCTTGTATGTTCCCAGAGATGGTCGATTTATTTCACATCGCCGTGTCAGGTATCATGCATTCGAAGGCGTCACAAACTCCGAAATTTCAATAGTTTCGAGGTGGAATTCATAGTTAGAAGGGGAGCTCAACAATGGCATCACCCAATGACAATCAAAAACAGACGTTAAGAGGAGACTCCTGAGAAGAAATTTCATGCATTAACCGCAAAGCGGATGAGTATCAACACAGTTTCAGACAAATCAACGTATACGACATTTATAGCCGAGCAAGCCAAGGCACCCATCTTCGCACAGCCCTGGTACCTCGATATCGTGTGTGGCCCTGATCATTGGAACTGTGTATTGGTCGAAAAAAAGGGGGAGCTTATCGGTTCCATAGCGTTTTTTCAAACCAAGGTGATGGGACAATCGGCCATCGTGAATACAAAGCTGCAGCCGTATACATGCATCCATGTTGCCGTTCCCGACAATATGAAGCCAGTGAGTGCCAAATCGAGAGAAAATGAAGTGCTCACGGCAATTGCTGAAGGATTACCGAAGGTCGATCGAGTAAACATTAAGTTGTACCAGAACATTTCCAATTGGCTACCTTTCAAGTGGAATGGCTACCACGGAACGACCTTTTACACCTACGTGATCGCGCGTGGAACGGGAGCCGAAGAAGCGCGCATGCAGTTTAGATCTTCGGTGAGGTCAACCATAAAAAAAGCGAGAAAATCCATTGTGTCTACCGACGATGTTACGATTGATCAATTGATAGAATTGGCTCAAAAGACATTTTCTGCTAAGAATAAGAAGTATCCAAATGATCCTCACGTAATCCGAGAACTATATGCCTCCTGTCGCGATAAGAACTGCGGACTGATCAAAGGGGCGAGGGATGAAGAAGGTAGACTGCACAGCGTAATATTCTTGATCGAAGACGCGAACAGCGTGTATTATCTGTTGAGCGGTTCTGACCCTGAATACCGAAATTCGGGAGCAGTGAGCTTGCTGTTGGAAGACGCCATTTCCTATGCGATGGACAATGAAAAGGAATTCAATTTCGAAGGGAGCATGGATCGGGGCATCGAATCCTTTTTTAGAAGTTTCGGTGGCGAGCAGGTTCCATTGATGAAGATTTCGAAGAACCGCACGTGGTTGATGAAGCTGTACGACCTTTTCAAACGGAAATGACCGCGGATTCAACATTCAATATTGATTTGAACGGGGCAGCCAACGATGTGTTTGGACACACCCTGCACCAACTTTTCAAATACGTCAGCGCCTCTGGACGAAATGGAGTTACGATAGGACTGGAAGGAAGCGGATCGGCGATCGAGGTTTCGCGGCCGTTTTGTGATTGTTTACAGGGGGAAATGCCTTTGAATGCGATTTTCACCGAAGGTCCTGAGGTAAGGCTGAATGACGGCGCAGTAGACCATTTATCGACGGTGGTTTACATGGTCAACTATCTCCAAGAATACGGAAGAGGGGAAGCGGATGAGATTGGTAGATTTCCATTTGAGTCGTCTTACCAGTGCAAGTTTGGGGTGGTTTCAGAAAACTTAGTTCTCAAGCACTTCAAGTTGTTCTTGGAGCAATTTCAACTGGGAACTTGGACAGATCAGCCCAGCAGGATTTTTGTTTCGCATGACAACGATGGACTCTACAGAAGCTTTAAACAAGATGGGATGTACGCCTTGAGCAAAGGCAGATTGGACTGGCTGCTGCGAATAGTTTTCTCAGAAGTAATGCGTAAGCCGCGTTGGTTTAACATGGATCGCATTATGGATATCAACGATGCGTATGACCTAAAATCTACCTTCTTTTGGCTGGTAGAGAAGGGCGATGTGTGGGTCGATCAACGGAAGTTACGCAATGCGGACTATGCCATTGACGACCCAAAAATTCTATCTCAAATGGAGCGTATTCGTCTGCGCAGTTTTGAACAAGGGATACACAAAGCCATTGGGCCGCTCAGCTTTCGACAGGAACTGGAAAAACTCCCTTTTGCATGTGCGTCAAATCGAAACCACTTCTTACGCTTGCGAATTCCGGAGCACTTTACCGACATCGACGAGGCGGGTTTGAAGTTGGATTTTTCACTCGGATTTGCCGAGGAATTCGGATTGAGGAACAATTTCGCCTTGCCCTATAAGCCCTTTGACCTCCGTCGGATGCGGCCTACAGAAGCTACTTATGTTCCGCTGATGATCATGGACACCACAAATTGGACGTACAAGCGGCTTTCCTTGAAATCCTTCAAGGAAGAGTCCCTCTCCCTCATTGATCAACACGCCAGCAACGCTGTGATCTCCGTCCTTTGGCACAACAAGTATTTTTCAGACATGAAGTTTGCCGGTTACCTCGAAGTGTATAAGGCGATCCTTGATTTGTGCAAGCAGCGGAATGTAACTGGGATTACTCAAAAGGAAATGCTAAGCACCTACGACACGTAATCATGGGGGTCATTCGACGACAGAGCGCGTTTTCAAGTGTGGCATTGTACCTGGGCATTGCGCTGGGTTTTGTCCTGTCACTTTTTATTTATCCACGCTTCCTAGAAGCAGAAGAAATTGGTTTGGTAAGGGTACTGGTGGATATGGCCAAGTTGATATCGCCTTTTCTGCTGCTGGGAATACCAAGTACGTTTGTCCGGTACTATCCATACTTTTCTAGCGACGAGAACGCAGCTTCGGCATTCAGGTATTTATCGCTCTTGGTTTCCGGTATAGGTACCGTCTTCATGTTGCTGCTATTCTACGTATTGGAGCCGTTGTTGATCGCTTCATTCGCCGAGAATTCGCCTTTGTTGGCAGGGTTCTTTCAGCTGCTTCCGATCTTGATATTCCTAGTCGGAGGCGTTTCCTTGCTTCGGGCATATTACCGATCAGATTATAACATCACGATTCCCAATGTGTATGAGGCGATCCTGTTGAAGGTGTTTTTCATCGCTTCTGTGCTGGTCTACTACTTTATGGAATTAGCAACCGAGTGGCTGGTTTACATGTACATCCTTGCGCATGCGCTCATCTTCGTCGGGTTGCTGATTACCTACGCCAGAAATGGAAAGCTGAAGCTAAAAACCGACTTGTCCTTGATCGATCCGAAGCTGAGAAAGGAAATGATTCCCTACGGTTTATTTGTAATTGCAAACATGGTCAGCGGGTCGATGATCGTCAACATTGATTCATGGATGCTGGCTTCGCTGTCTGGACTCTCGGCGGCTGGGGTATATACAATTGCGCTGTCCATAGGGATGATCATTGAATTGCCCCGGAGGTCGATAACCCAAATTGCCGTACCGGTCATTGCAAATGCTTGGAAGAATCAGAACACCAAAAACATCCAAGATATTTACCATAAAACCAGCTTAAATCAGCTCATTGCAGGCGGAATCATCTTCATCTTGGTTTGGATCAACGTCGATGACCTGTTTCGGTTGATTCCCAATGGAGAGCTGTATAGTGCCGGTAAATGGGTGGTTTTCTTTATCGGCATTTCGAAGCTGTTTTCAATCGCCACGGGGTGCAATATCGAAATCCTTCAAGTGTCTGAACATTATCGCTACAGTTTATGGACTCGATTAGTCCTAATAGCTACGGCCATTGGTACCAACATCTATTTCATTCCTCGCTATGGCATTACAGGTGCTGCCTTGGCAACGGCGATTTCCTTTTTCACCAACAATATTCTATTGTTCTTGATCGTCTGGATCAAGTTGAAGATGCAGCCGTTTAAATGGACCAACTTCTACGCAGTCCTGTGGTTGGGGGTGATCTTCTCGGTGGGATATTTTCTTCCCTACCCATTCGAGCATCCGTTGGTGCTCATCGCAGTGCGAACCGTCGTCGTTGGGGGCGTGTTTTTGATTGTCGTTATGCGGTTTCCGTTCTCAGAAGACCTGAGGGAGTTCATTCTGCTCGGACTGAAGAAACTTGGTGTCAGCTAACAGTGTAACCGTACTCGCGCATGAATCGACCGAGCGAATCCTCCACGCGGTGGATTTCTGCAGATGTGAAGCTATCCTTGTGCCTTCCCATGTGATGTGCGCCTAAATCGAGTTCAAGCATGTTTGCTTCCAGGGCAATGCCAACAAATGCACACACTTGGCTGAGGGTCTGTTTTGGTGAAGAGACAAGGTCTTCAAACTTGATTTCAAGGTATCGATCCGCTGGTAAAGCCTCGCGTTGCGCAAACCACGTATTCATCACACCCTTGTACCAGTGGATGAGTTGCCCCAAGGATGAAGGCGCCCAACGCTGGGTCTGTAATGAACTCAGCACATCACGTGGATCCCTAACGATGTGAATCATTTTACCATTTGGAATCAACGTAAGCAGGTCTTGGGCGGCCAACAGGTTATGCGTGTTGTCTTCTTGAAATATCGATTTCTCTTGCGAACGTCGAATGGAATCTATGCAGCCTTGTATAAATCGTGATACGATGGGCCGAAGCGCTTCGTGGGTCATTGGCGGGGCAAAGTACATTTGGTTTTTAATCTCACCCTCATCCGTTCCCGGCCAGATTCCTGCGTATTCGAAAGAGCGAATTTCATTGATCATGGCATCGATTAAATCACCGTAGCCTGGGATCCATTTTTCAAGCTCCCAGCCGGAATAGGGCGGAGGAGAAAGCTCTAGACCACTAGGATCCAAGGCAAGTGCCTTGGCCGTTCGCTCTGCCTTATCACCGTCGAGCGAGGCCAGGGATTTTAAAAAATGTTCAAAGCGCTTGATCAGCTTGTCTGCCCTGTACGGTGACCACAAAACGGGATAGGTGCGATAGAAATCGATTACGCCATCGGGGTCAATGATGAAGCGGTACTCGAAAGGGAGGGAGGCCATTTCCGAATGGCCAGACAAGATCTTCTTGAGAATATTCGTACCGGACCTGCCCGTGCCGGTTATAAGTAGCGTGTCGACTTGACCGCCCATCAGATGATCCATCTGATTACTTCGAAGGCCTCTGCAAATTCTACGTTTGCTTGAAGGCCTCGATAGTTTGCAATGCCTCGTATCAGCTTATCCTTGGCATACAATCGCTTGGATTGAGACTTGTAGCACTCCATGGCAGCTACTTTTTTGGCGACATCCGCTTCGTTTAGCTCAATGAAACATTGCGATGCGAATTGAAAATTGTTCCAAATGAATTCGTATCCCAGCAAGGTGGTGTTTTTAAATGCGCGTTTGGCTTCCATGCTGACCGTGCCGTGGTCTTGGTGAATGTCATAGCTCGAAGGGCAAAAAACGAGATCGGGCTTGTAGTCCTTGTTCAATTTAACCATGGCCTCCAAGATCTCTTGTCGGTCTCTAGGGAAGTGTCGTACTTGAAAATCGAGAATGATCAAATCCGTTGAGGGAATGCCGAGGGTGCTTGTCGCGGCCTTGACTTCGTGGGTCAAGACATCTGAGGGAAAACCTTCAGGCACCGACTCCTCGCACGTTGAAAAGGCTACGTAAACCACCTTTTTATTCAGAGAAAGGAGCTTGTGGATGGTTCCGCCGCATCCTAGTTCACCGTCGTCGGTGTGCGGTGCCAGTACCAATACGGTATCGAATGCATTAAGCGCTGAAGTCTTCATAATCGGTGTCGAATTCGTTGCAAACTTCTCGAAATCCTACTTTGCGTAAGTGGGTTGTTAAGTTCTCTTGTGACAATAATCGGAAAGTTTCTTGGGCGATTGCCGTGTCCATTTGAAGAGTTACGTATACCGGGATGTTGATGGTCTGGCTTGATTCAATGGCTTTTTGCAAGTATTGAAAGGCTATATCGGCAGCATTCACCCTCACCCTTGGGATTTCTAATAGTCCATTGTGGTAGCGAAAAGGTCTGGGGAATATGGGTTCGAGTGATGCGCTATAAGGCACTTGCAGGCTGGAGACCGCCGATGCATTTTTACGTGTCAAAGCTTCAATGATGGGAAAATGTGCATTCAAATCGATCGGTGGAGAAAGAACAACCGCGTTTCCGGCCACAGGACCTAAGGCCAAACGGAGCTCCTTGCGCTGGTTTGCATCGCCTCCGCTCAGGCGGGTTTTATACGCTTCGGTGTCGGCCAATGTAGCGCAGCTCACTTCTTCATCTGCAGTAAGCAACTTACCTTCTTCAGAAAGTACGCAAAGTCTAACGCCCGGCTCGTGCACCGTTTCAGGCGGAGGTCTGTGCGCCTTGAATGGAGGGAAGTGCATTGCTTGAATAAAGCGTTCTTTTTGTTCTGCTGACCAGCCCCACTGCCATTGACCACCGAACGGTTCACCGCGAAGTTGGTAAGTGGCATCAACGTCCATTTGCTCTACCAAGGATACGGTTCCATCTGCGAACCTAGGAAGTACTCGTTCAAACATTCGCTTGCCAGCGAACATCAGTTTAATGTACAGCGTTGCGGCGTTGTCGTCTGGTTCGATGGCCACTGCTTCTTGATCTGCGATAGGGCCGTTATCCACACCCGTTGCCATGCGGTGCAACGTGATTCCACTCCGCGATGCTCCGTGGATGATGGACCAAGGAATGGGACGGGACCCTCTGTTCTTCGGTAACTCAGCTGTATGAAAATTAAACACCCCTAGTCTCGGGATGCTCAATACCTCTTCTTTGAATAATTCGCTCCAAAAGCAAGAAAATACAATGTCGAGATCCAAGGAGTCCAACAGATCACGCGCTTCCTGGGAGTTGACCTTCATCCCGAAATGCACGGGAATGCCGTTTTGTTGCGCCAATGCTGCCAGAGAGCGATGCCCCAAGGTTTCATGCCAAACCCGCATGCCTGCTTCGTCATCTCTGCTGAATACACCGAGAACCTCGTGGCCTTGTTCCAGCAAGATGTCTAACACGATGCAACTCAACTCCTTGCTACCGATGACGAAGGTTCTCATTCGGTCAGGAGATTTAGCACGGAAGCCAATGTTGAGGTGCTACCTTTTCTACTGTATCGTTTGAATGCATCATTGCCCGTAACCATCGGTGATGGATGGGCCTGGTATTCTTCGAAATAGCGGTTGAGCCAGCGCGTCATTCCGGCGGCGTCTTGGTAGTCGATCATGCCATCCTTATCGCATTCTGCCAATATATCAGCGGCGTTGCCGTCGGTAGGGCCAATGCTCAAAATGGGTCTTCTCGATGCCAGGTACTCAAACAGCTTCCCCGTCAGGATGCTCTTATTGCCATCGTCTTGAGGAATAGGCAAAAGCAAGGCGTGGGATGCCATCATGCGTTCGATCGCTTCTTGATGCGGAACAAAGGGCAGGAGTTCAACCATGTCCATGATGCCAGCGGCTTGGAGCCCTTCTTTCACTTCAGCGGCAATGTTGCCGGTTATTCGAAGCTTGAAGTTGGATCTGAAGACTGGATTTTCTTCCGAAAGCTGTGCTATAGCCTTCCACAGTTTGATCACATTTTGAAACGCCTTCAAGTTTCCGACATAGGACAAGGTAAATTCTTTGTACGGCTCGGGATTGAGGTGCAACAAGTCTGCTTCATCGTAGCCATTCGGAATGAAGTGGATTTGTTTCGAGCGGGGTTCAAATTCAGCTTTCAACCCCGGAGATGCGACGATCAAGGCATCAGCGCTCTGAACGACTAAGTTTTCCAATGACCGATCGCGCTTGCGTGTCGACTCGGTTCTGTTCAAGAATGCGTTGTAATAAATGTTCGTCCAAGGGTCCCTAAAGTCAGCCACCCAAGGAATTCCATTTTCTCGGTGCAGGCGTTCGCCGACCAGGTGCGTGCTATGCGGCGGACCTGTGGTGATGAGTACATCGGGCTTTTCTACTTGGATCAATTTTAACGCTTGAGGAAGTGAGTATATATTCCATCCTACACGGGCGTCGGGAACGAACATGTTTGCCCGCACATAATTAACGAATCGAGCAAACAGTGAAGTTTTGCCTTTGATGTTTCCCATTCCCACCTCAACGCGCTTTCCTGACTTTCCTCGAAGGGCGTTGTAGACCGCGAACGGTTCCAGCGTTGACGTTTTAAAAACCTTCAAATCAGTTGGTATGTCGGCCCCAAGGCTTTCGTCCGTGGAAGGATAGCTGCCGTTTCGTACAGTGACTACAATCGGTTCCCATCCTTCATCCGGGAGGTACTTACAGAACTTCAACCAACGCTGTACACCAGGTCCAGAACCCGGCGGCCAGTAATACGTCAGTATCAATGCTTTTTTCAATGCTTATTCCTCCTCACGTTGCTTCTTCAAGTGAAAATAGACTAGACCACCCCCGAAGAGCAAAAACAGGATGGAGCCAGCAAGTGAAAGGTTCATTCCAATACGGTACGAACTCGGCTCGAATCGCATTTCTATTACGTGCTCGCCCGCAGGAATCTTAATGGCCCGCAAGACATAGTTGACGCGTTCTATATCCACTGCGGCCCCGTCGATGGTTGCTTGCCATCCATTTCCGTAGTAGACTTCAGAAAAAACAGCCAATCCTTCTTGGTCGTTTGTGGCCGTGTACTTCAAGTATTTCGGCGAGAACTCCGTGAGTTGAATCTTTGCATTTGCCGACTTACCAAAGGAGTAGTCATACAATGCATCTGCGTATTCGCTGCTGACGATTGCCGTTGAATTTGGGTCGAATTGGGCCAAGGCAGCCATCTCTTCATCAGCAGAAGACGCCTTTTGGATGTTTTCTACAAACCAGGCATTTCCGCAGGCAGCGCGATTCAACACCGCACCACCCGGATTATTGGCTTGAACGATGAAATACTTGGTATTTAACATGTTGAAAACGGGCATTTGCTGCGCTACCGACGGGTTCATGATGACTTGGTCACCTTGCTGCATCAACCCGCCGTTCAACTTCTGGAGTTGCGTATTCAACTCGTTCTCGATCAGGTCTTGGTAGCGTTGCAGCTTCGCAGCGTGATGCCCACCTACATTTTCGTGGTGATAGCATGTCAGTCCATCCGTCCACGGACTTCGCGTAACGTTGATAACGCGGTAGTGGGGATCCGAATCACGCAAAATGGCTTGATCTGCCAGCGATGGTCTGAATTGTTGCTCGAACTCTCTTTGACTCACGAAGTCATCGTTGTTCAGATAGCGCTTGCTCACGTGCCACATATCGGCTAAAAAGACCAAACCGAGGATGGTAACGACCGCGTTGAGTTTCATTTTTCCACGATCATGGTACCAAATGAGGAATGCGGTGACGGCCATGACCAAGGTGCTGATAAACCAATCGGATAGATAGCGCGCCTTTCGATCGGCGAGCAAGGCATCATAGAGACCTTCGATGCCCCAAGGCGAATTTTTGCCCTGGTAATTGGCGTCTTTCGGTCCAATCCAATCGTTTGCAATGCCGTAGATAAACAGCAGAAGCATCATGCTTCCGGCTATGTAGACGGTATATTTCATTGCCTTTTTAAGTTCTGCCTTGTCTACTTGTCCGCTCAGGATTCGGTGAAGTCCGAGCATACCCATCAGCGGTATGGCCACCCCTGCGATTGCCAAGGCCATGGAGGGAGTTCTGAACTTGTTGTAAAGTGGGAAATAGTCGAAAAGGAATCCGGTAATGATTTCGATGTGTCGCCCCCACGATATGATGAAAGACATGACGATGATGCTCAACAACCAAGTGCGCGTAGGACCTTTCAATAAAAATATCGAGAGGATGAAGAGGAAGATGAAACCTGCACCAAAATAAACCGTTCCCAGGAGGAAGGGTTGCTGGCCTACATACAAAGGCGCCTGCGCCATGATTCCTTCCTTTTGCTGCTTGTTGAGCTTGTAGTTCTTGAGCTCTTCCTCAACGTTTCCTCCTACTGGGAGCGCTTCTCCAGTAGCTCCACCCATGAACGAGGGAACTACCAATGTGAAGGTTTCAAGTGGACCGTATGACCAGCGCATGGCGTAATCCCTGTCCAGTCCACCTTTGTCTTTAGCGTCTTTTGTACTCAGTTCAGACTTACCTCCACGAATGGTTTCATGGCTGTGCTCGTAAGCGTTGTACAGCTTGGCCGAGTTCGGGAGCAATCCGATGATCGCGGCAAGGGCAAGCAAGCCAACGGATTTGGCAAAATTTGGAAGCGTTTTCTCTTTGATGGCCTGGATCAAATGCACGATTCCAATCACCATCGAAATCAGAAGGAAATAGTACAAGATCTGAAAGTGATTTCCATTGATCATCAATGTCACGAAGATCATGGCGAGCAACGTGCCCAGCAGTCGCCTTTTCCCAAGTGCGAGCACAACTCCGCCTATGGCAGGTGCCATGTACCCAATAGATACAATTTTAGTAACGTGTCCTGCCACCAAGGATTGAATGAGGTTGGAAGAAATGCCATACGTCAGGGAGGCCGCGAGCGCAAGCCAAGGGTTCACGCCCATGGCAACTAGCAGAATGAAAAATCCAAGCATGGTAACGAAAAGCACGTTGGCCGTTCTAGGAAAGCTGCGTCGCACAATCTTGTCTAGGTACAAAGCCACATTGGTCGTATAGGCAGTTCCGATATGGAAAGCCGTCATGCCGCTAAAGACGCGGGTGGTCCACAGTGGTTCTTCTCCTTCTGTTTCGCGAAACGACCGAATTTCTTCGGTTTGTGCGATGTTCTTGACGATGTCATCTTGCACCAAACGCTTGCCTTGCAATACTGGTGAACAGTAGAGAAGGGAAGTGACGAGGATGACGATGATTGAGATAACGTAGGGAGAATACTTTTTCCAATCCATGAATCAATGACTTTAGAGGAAAACAAAGAAACCAAAAAAAGCAGGCAATGAAAGGAGAACTTGCGATTGCAGCGCAATCAAACTTCTTCGTAATCGACGTACTCTCCGTCTTCTCCATCTACGGACTTATTGCCTGATTTATTTGCCTTGCGGATGGTTACTTCACCATCCTGATAGATTTTATCTCCTTCACGCTGCTGACGCATCCTTTCTTGCATTGACTCGTTGGCTTTCTTCACAAAATACCTTCCGATGAAAGGCAAGAGGAAGCGCGAAATCAGACGCATCGCAAAGTAGATGACCAATAGGATCCCCAGAATGCGAAGTAGCCCCATTACCTAGATAGATATAGGTTTCGTTCAGAGTATACTTTTTTGAAATACTCGTCTTTGAGGTCGTCGATGAAGTAAATCGCTTCTCCGGTAGACTTCATTTCAGGTCCCAACTCCTTTGCTACTTCCGGGAACTTGTCGAATGAGAATACAGGCAGCTTGATCGCATATCCTTCCTTGTGGGGCTTGAAGTCAAAGTCCTTGACCTTCTTTTCACCCAGCATTACTTTGGTAGCGTAATTGACATAAGGCTCGCGGTACGCCTTCGCAATGAAGGGCACAGTTCTCGAGGCCCTCGGGTTGGCTTCGATGACAAATACCTTGTCGTCTTTAATGGCAAATTGGATATTGATTAATCCTACCGTCTCTAGTTCTACGGCGATCTTCTTGGTGTACTCTTCGATCTTGCGCATTGCAGTCTCGCTCAGATCGAATGCGGGCAAAACGGCACTTGAATCGCCCGAGTGGATTCCTGCGGGTTCGATGTGCTCCATGATGCCAATAATGTAGGTGTCTTCACCGTCGCAAATCGCATCGGCTTCGGCTTCTATGGCACCTTCCAGAAAATGGTCGAGCAACACGTTGTTGTCAGGCATGTCCCTGAATATATTGATCACGTGCGTTTCGAGTTCCTCTTCGTTGATTACGATTTTCATCCCTTGTCCACCGAGAACATAACTCGGTCGCACTAAGAGTGGATAACCCAATCTGCGTGAGAGCTCAATCGCCTCTTCTGCCGTCTCAACTGCGCCGTATTCTGGATAAGGAATGTCAAGTTTTTTAAGTGTGTCAGAAAACCTTCCTCTATCCTCAGCGAGGTCCAAGGCTTGGTAGCTCGTCCCGAAAATCTTGATACCAAAGCGCTCGAGCTTTTCTGCCAATTTAAGTGCGGTCTGCCCTCCCAATTGTACGATAACACCATCGGGCTTTTCGTGCTCAATGATGTCGTAGATGTGTTCCCAAAACACCGGCTCGAAGTAGAGCTTATCCGCAGTGTCAAAATCGGTTGAAACCGTTTCAGGATTGCAGTTGATCATGATGGTTTCATACCCACATTCTTTTGCTGCCAGCACTCCATGCACGCAACAATAATCAAACTCGATTCCTTGGCCAATGCGGTTCGGACCCGATCCGAGCACAACCACTTTTTTCCGGTCTGAAGCGACGCTTTCGTTTTCGCCTTCGAATGATGAATAGTAATAAGGAGTCTCAGCCTTGAATTCTGCTGCGCACGTGTCAACGAGTTTGTAAACGCGGTTCACACCCATTTCCACTCGTTTTTCGCGGACTTGACTCTCCAAGCAGCCCAAAAGGTGTGCAATTTGCCGATCTGCATAGCCTTTTTGCTTCGCGTCCCAGAGCAGGTCCTTGGTCAAGGTTTCCAGCGTGTGTTTCTCGATTTGTTTTTCAATGCTGATCAATTCATCGATTTGATGCAAGAACCAAGGGTCGATTTTGGTCTTTTCGTAAATCGTGTCGAATCGTATGCCCAACTTGATGGCATCGTAGATGTGAAACAATCGGTTCCAGCTTGGGTTCGACAAACTGTGGAGAATGACATCCTGGTCCTTTAGCTCTTTGCCATCTGCACCCAGTCCGTTTCTTCTGATTTCTAAGGATTGACAAGCCTTTTGCAATGCTTCTTGGAACGACCGGCCGATGCCCATTACTTCGCCAACCGATTTCATTTGCAAGCCCAGTAAACGATCTGCGCCTTTGAATTTGTCGAAGTTCCACCGTGGAATTTTAACGATGACATAGTCGAGCGTGGGCTCGAAAAAGGCGCTCGTATTTCCGGTGATTTGATTGTTGAGTTCGTCTAGGTTATAGCCAATCGCCAGTTTCGCAGCCACCTTCGCGATGGGGTATCCGGTGGCCTTTGATGCCAACGCCGACGATCTGCTGACCCGAGGATTGATTTCGATGGCAATGATCTCTTCTTTTTCATCCGGACTGATCGCAAACTGCACGTTGCAGCCTCCAGCGAAATCGCCGATGGACCGCATCAGCAGGATGGCCATGTCGCGCATTTTTTGGAATGTGCGGTCAGACAAGGTCATGGCTGGAGCCACGGTGATCGAATCTCCAGTGTGGATGCCCATGGGATCCATGTTTTCTACCGAACAGATGATGGCTACGTTGTCGTTGGCATCGCGCAGCAACTCCAGTTCGAATTCTTTCCAGCCAAACAAGGCCTTGTCGATCATGACCTCGTGAATGGGCGAAGCATGCAGTCCGCGTTCCAATTTTTTATCGAATTCGTCTTTGTTGTAGACAAAGGATGCGCCAGTTCCACCGAGAGTGTACGACGGCCGAATGACCAACGGGAATCCGAATTTTTGGGCTATTTCTTTTCCTTCAAGAAACGATCGAGCTGTGTCAGCAGGAGCATATCCGACCCCGATTTTATCGAGCAATTGCCGAAAGGCTTCTCGGTTTTCAGTGATGTCAATTGCGTCGATGTCGACGCCGATCATCCGAACGTTGAATTCATCCCACATTCCCTGCTTATCGCATTCGATGGCCAGGTTGAGTGCCGTTTGTCCACCCATTGTAGGAAGCACGGCGTCAATCTGAGGCTGCTCCTCGAGGATTTGTCGGATGTATTTTGGCTCCAACGGCCGCAGATAAACATGCTCGGCAGTCACAGGGTCCGTCATGATCGTCGCTGGATTGCTATTGATCAAGGTCACTTCAATCCCTTCTTCGCGAAGGGACTTGGCTGCTTGACTTCCCGAATAGTCAAATTCACAAGCTTGACCGATGATGATCGGACCGCTACCTATGATCAGGACGGCTTTAATGCTGTTGTCTCTTGGCATGCTGCGTGGAAATTACAATTTGTCCAAATTGTGCGCGAAGGTATATCCTGAAAACCAAATGACCGAGCAATGTCGATAAACTGTGAATAACCTGTGAAAAGGCCATTTCATTCGACGCTTGACTAGGACCGTTGGTCACAATTTTGCTTGCAAGTATTGGAGTAGGTGACTTACTTCGGCCCACGATGAAAAACCTACTGAAGATCATCTCCTTGGACTGGAAAAGCGCAACGCGCTCACCTATTTGGCATCGAAAATTGTTGATCAATGCATTCCTTGCTTTGACCTTCATCTACTTGATTGGCAACCTGCTGGTGCTCGGAATTTTTTTGGATGATTTGCTCATGAAGATCCCGGTGGACGGGGTTGACTACAATACCTACGGACCCAGCTTCGTCTTGCGCCGATTGGACAGGTACTTGATTTACTATTTTTTCTTGGACTTCATCATTCGGTACTTTATGCAAAAGTTGCCGGCCATGTCGGTAGAACCGTATTTGCACCTTCCGATCCGGCGTTCTTCATTGGTTCATTTCATGCTCGTCAAGACGATTTGGAGTCCGTTTAATTTATTCCACTTCATTTTACTCGGCCCGTTCATGGTGGAGGTGTTCAGTAACCTGCCGTTTGAGCAAGCCTTAGGCTGGGTATCAGGCATGGCATTGCTCATCTATTCCGCGAACTTTTTCTTACTATATATCAAGCGAACTTCTGAAGTCGACACGCGCATCTACATAGGGTTGTTGATCGCTTTGGCAGCCTTGATAGGCCTTCACTGGTATGCAATCGTCGATTTTAACGCCATTTCCAGTTGGGTTTTTGATTCGTTTTTCCTCCATCCCTGGCTGGCTGTAATTTGTTTGATTGCCCTTCTTGGTTCCTACGGACTCAATTTCAGTTACCTCCGAAAAAACATGTACCTCAGTCGGATCAGTAGATCGGGCAGGAACGAAGTCTCCTACGTAGGTAGTGGTATACTATCAAGGTTTGGATTGGTCGGTAGGTTGACGGAGTTGGAGTTCAAATTCATTTGGCGCAACAAACGTCCTCGGTCTGTCCTCTTAATCACGGTCCTCTTCTTGGGCTACGGATTGATTGTGTTTCCTCAAGCCGAGTACGCTGGCAATTACCTGATGTACATCTTGTTTAGCATCATCATCACAGGCATGTTCATGTTGAATTATGGGCAGTACCTCCTTGGGTGGGAGGGGACACATTTTGATCACATCCTAACGAGAAACATTTCATTTGAGCATTACTACAAAAGCAAGTTCTTACTATTTGCCATCGTGAGCGGGGTTGCTATGGTGCTATCCACGCCATACGCCTTTTTCGGTATGAAAATTTTACTGGTGCTCTTTTGTGTATTCCTTTTCAACATTGGCATCAACACACACATCGTCATGTTTTTCGGTTCCATGAACCCGAAGAAAATCGATCTGTCTCAGGGCACGGTGTTCAATTGGCAGGGAGTAGGTGCGGCGCAATTTTTATTGGTCGTTCCTGTCTTGGGTGCGCCTTTGGCTTTGTACGGCTTGGGTATGCTTTTTTGGGATGAGTTGGGAGCTGTGCTCTTGATCGGAGTGGTCGGACTCATAGGCCTGGCGGGAACACGCTATTGGATACAGCTGCTTGCGTTGTGGTTGAAAAAGCAGCGGCACGAAATTTCGAATGACTTCAGAAACCAATAAACGATAAAATGGAAATTCAATTCAAAACGTTGACCAAAAAGTATGGCGATTACACCGCTGTCTCGGTGGATGACCTAAGCATTCCTTCAGGGGAAAGTTTCGGTTTGGTCGGCAACAATGGCGCCGGCAAAACGACGCTGTTTCGATGTTTGATCGACCTGATTGAGCCCGATTCTGGTTGCGCGATGATCGATGGTCAAAAAACCCGCGAAACTGAACAGTGGAAGCGTCATACGGGCAGCTACTTAGATGAAAATTTTCTGGTCGGGCACCTGCTTCCCGAAGAGTATTTTGATTTCATCGCCGCTATTCATGGAATCGGAGAGTCCGACCTCCAATTGAGGGTGTCTTCGTTTGAGCCGTTGTTTAATGGAGAGATTCTAGGGGGTAAAAAATTGATTCGGGACCTTTCTAAAGGAAACCAAAAGAAGGTAGGAATTGCCGCTGCACTCTTAGCAGAACCGAAAGTGTTGGTCCTAGATGAGCCGTTTGCCAACTTGGATCCATCCACTCAAATAAGGTTGAAAGAATTACTCAAACGATTGAAACATGATCGCGGTGTCACCATGCTGATATCAAGCCACGATTTGAGTCACGTTACCGATGTGTGCGAACGCATTGTCTTGCTGGAGAAAGGCCGGGTCATTCAGGATATCCAAACATCTGGCGATACACTCAAAGACCTTGAGACCTACTTCGCCCGTGTAGGAAGCAGCTCAGTTCAGGAGGAAGCCCAATAGGCTAGCAACTCCATTAATCCGGCCACTCCGATATGCACAATGCACCCTCCGATAATGTGCCGCTGATACAGGGCAATCACGCCCAGTACATAGCCACCGAAGATGCTGCTGATGGCTTCACCGAGCGGCTTATTGATGTGCAACATGCAGTACATCACTACCATGGGCAAGACAGCATCCTTACCGAGGAATCGCGAAAGGCCAATCACTAAAGCTCCCCGGAAGAGCAATTCAATCCGAATGAAATCTAGCAAGTACAATCCCTCAAAAAGGGCGGTCATTTGATGTAAGGTCAGACCAAATACAGCTTTGTACTCAGCCGCATTGAAGATGGGGTAGGTCTCCAGAAAGTGCGCTTGCGTGGAAGCCCAAAACAACAACGGGAGCATCAATGTTAGCAAACCGAAGTAGGGCAATAGATTCTGCTTTGACGTAAGCCTTAAGCCGTAGAATCCTTCTACCTTACCTCTGTCCCTAAAGAAATAGAGCATTCCCAAGCCACTGAATACGACAAGGGTGCCAATGGAATTGAACAAAATGCGCGCTAGATAACGCTGCTCTTGGTATGAAAATGCGGTCAAGCATTCTCGGATGAAAAGCAAGGAACTGCTCAAGGTGGCAATGCATAGAATAACAAAGCTGGAAACCAGGAAGCCTTTCGATGCAAAAGGCTGGGCCCCGACCTTGATCCAAACCGCGGCATAGTACGTCACGAAAAATACGAGAGCATTGAACCACAAGTACTGCCAACTGCCGATCTCGCCTAGTAGGTTTTTCTCTACTTCAAATGCGTAGTTGACAAAGAGCAAGATGCCTAAGAAAAGAGCCGTAACCAAGTAGGGTCGCAGTTTATAATCTGCTTTGACGTGATCTACGAGTTCTCTCCAAATTTGATGCATGCGGTTTTTATACTTTTATCTTCTCCCTTCTAGGAGAAACAATGTTAATCACATGTTCACATATTCGGTATGCGATTGTGCTCATTCTTGCGATGGCCGCGTATGACTTATTGGCTCAGGACCGGCCGGCGGATTACGAAAAATTGATTGTGCAGGGGAGGAAGGCAAAAGACAAAGAACTCAAATCAAAACGGCATTCCCCATTGCAAGCGGAGGATAGAAAAGCATTCCACGGGCTAAATTATTTCGCGGTGGACCCAGAGTGGAGAAAGCTAGCCCATTTTATTTTGCTCGAAAATGGCGACACCCTTGACATCATGACATCGGCAGGGAAGACCAAGGAATACTTTGAATATGGACTGCTCGTCATTGAACATTTGGGAGATGCCGATTCCTTGACAGCATACAAGCGAATTTGGCCAGAGGGATATGAGTCGCCATATGCCCCGTACCTTTTTGTGCCTTTTACCGATTTATCTACGGGAAAGACCACTTACGGCGGCGGGAGGTACCTCGACATCGATGTGCCGCTAGAGAATGGAGATGTGGTGTTGGATTTTAACCTCTGCTACAATCCTTACTGTGCTTACGGAAGCGGTTTTTCATGCCCCATACCCCCGAAGCAGAATTTTTTGGACGTGCATGTCGAAGCCGGAGAAAAGGACTTCGGAAAGCACTGAATTCAGCTAAAAAAATGCATGGCAAGCCTGAACGTATTGGCGTGCGCATCTACGATGTCTGAAAGATTGGGCGAATAACCTCCTCCCATCGTGATGTGTAAAGGAACGCCGTCCATTGAGCAAGCCGCTAAGACGATGCGGTCCCTTTCTTTACATCCTTCTTTGGTGACGCAAAGTTTCCCAAGTTTGTCTGAATCCAATATGTCGACCCCTGCTTGGTAGAAAACAAACTGTGGCTGTAGCTCACTCATCAGTCGTTGAGTATGGGTCCGGAGCAAGGCCAAGTACTCGTCGTCTTGGATTCCGTCGGGGAGAGGGACATCGAGGTCAGATGCCTCTTTTCGGAAAGGATAGTTTTTCTCACCGTGCATACTGAACGTGAAGACACGATCATCGTTTTCGAAGATCTTGGCAGTTCCATTGCCCTGGTGAACGTCCAGGTCGATCACCAAGATCCGTTCAATTTCGTGATGGGTCATGAGGAAGTTGGCGCTTATTGCAACATCATTCAGCAAGCAAAAGCCCTCTGCCCGATCAGCGTATGCATGGTGTGTTCCTCCTGCGACGTTCAACGCGCATTGATTGTTAAGCAATGCATGTTCGGCCCCTTTGAGTGTGCCTCCACAAATGACTCGCTCGCGATCGATGAGTTGGATCGAATGTGGAAATCCACTAGCGCGTTGCTCTTTGGGCGACAATTGTAGATTGGAGAGTCGGTCCCAGTAGGAGGAACTATGAGTGCTCAGAATTTGTTCTTCAGAAAGCGGGCTGGGTGAAAAGAGTTGGTTTGCAGCTATGGTACCTTCGTACAGCAATTGTTCAGGGAGGAGCTTATACTTCTCCATGGGAAAGCGATGCCCCCCGGGCAAAGGATGCGCATAGATTTCAGACCATGCAATTGGAATCGACATGGCCTTACTAACAGTTAACGATAGATTTAGTTGGCTTGTTCAGACCCTGAAAACAAGGAGACGAAATTGCCCATGTACTCTTCGTATTGGACGCCTTTTGAGGCACCTTCGACAAAGTAGCGGATGATCGGTTCGAAATCTTTGGGGCCTTTATACCCAGGAAGGATCTGAATGCGTTGAAATTCGGCGTTCAAGAAGATAAAACTCGGATAGCTCAATTTGTTATCCAACAAGGAAGCGGCCAATTGGTGTGTACTTCTTTTTCGGTTGGGCTGGGGATTGACGAAGGTGTAGCCATTGAATAGGATGGTATCCTTCATCTCTGCATCCATCTTTACCGCGTAGTAATGCTCATTCATGTAATCCGCAATCACCGGATTGGAGAACGTACTCGCATCCATCTTCTTGCACCAACCACACCAGTCGGTGTACGTGTCGACGAAAATGAGCCGAGGGGATTCGCTGTTGGCGGCTACTGCTTCATCCCAAGACATCCAATTGATTTTTGCGGGCTTTTGCGCGACGCTTGTGACGGAGAGAAAAACGAGAAAAAGGAACGTGTAGAACGATTTCATGGCATAAAGGTACAGATAATGAGACGCAGAAAAAGCATGAAAGGCAGCCATTAATTCATATTAACAACTGCCTTTCTATGCTTAAAATAGAAGAATCGATTACTTCACACCGTGCATAAGCTTTTGCAATGGCTTGTTGGCGAGGATGATAATAAGGGCAATTCCGAGCAGTACTACACCAATCGTTGAGAAGACGCTGATGTATTTGTCCAAGCCTTCAGACACGGATATTGCTTCGCCGTCCATGCCATGTCCACCGGTTAGGGTTGCGATTTTACCACCGACGTAATTCGCAATGGCAAAGCTCAAGAACCACGCTCCCATCGCCGTAGCAGCAATGTTTTTAGGGGAGAGTTTAGTCACCATGGACAATCCAATAGGTGAAAGGAACAACTCACCGGTAGTATGGAGCAGATACAGGAAGAACAAGGTCAACAATGGCACTTGAAATGCGTCATTGACGAACATCAGGCCAACCTGGGTAATCAAGAATCCTGCAGCCAATTGTATGATACCAAATGCGAACTTCAAGGGGATGCTCGGGTTTTTGCCAATATTGGACAGCTTTACCCACATAACAGAAAAAATAGAACCAAATACGATGATAAAGAATGGATTGAAAAACTGAGTCATTGATGCGGGCATCAACCATCCCATGATTTCTCGGTCTACGTTTCTGTCGGCGAAAAGCGTGAGCGACGTTCCCGCTTGCTCAAAGCATGCCCAAAACGTAATGTTGATCAACATAAATATGATCAGCGCGATCATTCGGTCTTTCCAAACTTTTGTTCCTTGTTCTTTGTCAGCCGCCGCTCCCGAACTGATTAAGTTCCACGCTACGTAGACGAATAGCGCCAATAGGATGTAATCGAGCAGTTCATTTTGAGAAATAAGGATATAACAAAGTGGAATCAACAGCAATGATCCAAAGGAGATAGCCCAAGCCATGTTGATTGGTCCGAGAACTTTCTTTTTTCCTGCTTCTGTGATTTCTAGTCCGCTGGCGGCGGCGTAATTCTTTCTGCCCGTCCAGAAGATGAGCAGCCCAGTAAGCATACCTAATCCTGCAAGTCCGAAGCCTTTTTCGAAGCCGTAGGTCTCTCCCACATATGCTACGAGGGTCGTCGCTAGCAATGCTCCAATGTTGATACCAATGTAGAAAATGGTAAAACCGGAATCCCTTCGTGGGTCATCGTCCTCGTATAATTTACCGACGATTGTGGATATGTTTGCTTTGAAGTAGCCGTTTCCTACAATCAGTGCTCCCATACCCACAAGTAGGAAGAAATCATTTCCTCCAAGAATTAAGAATTCACCTATCGCCATCAGGATGGCTCCTAGCATTACGGCGAAGCGATACCCTAAGAACTGATCTGCCATGCGTCCCCCTAAGATTGGAGCGGCGTAGACTAACCCCGTATATGCACCATAGATTAAGGACGCTTCCGCATCCCCTTTCATCAATGATTTTACGAGAAAAAGGGTCAAAAGGACGCGCATTCCATAGTAACAGAAACGTTCCCACATCTCGGAAAAGAAGAGGGTCATTAAGCCATCAGGATGGCCTTGTTTTACTTCGCTCATAGCGTTCTAGATTTAGTGTTTAGAGGTTTTCAGAAAGAAAGTTGGTGATCTTGGTGAACAAGTGATAACGTGCATTACCACCATATATGCCATGATTCCGGTCGGGGTAAATATAGAAATCAAATTGCTTGTCGGATGCGATGAGTGCATCTGCCATCTCTACGGCATTTTGAAAATGTACGTTGTCGTCTGCTGTACCGTGAATCAGTAAGTAGTTCCCTTCCATTTTGTCCGTATGGTTGATGGGAGAGTTTTCATCGTAGCCGTCGGCATTGTCTTGTGGCAATCCCATGTACCTCTCTGTGTAGATGCTGTCATAATACCGCCAATTGCTCACAGGGGCGACAGCAACCGCCGTCTTGAAATATTCGGAGCCCTTAAAGAGGCAAAGGCTGCTCATGTAACCGCCATAGCTCCATCCCCAAATTCCAATCCGAGCGGGATCTACATAGGATTGCTTAGCAAGCCATTTCGCAGCCTCGATTTGATCGGTTGTTTCGTATTTACCCAATTGCCGGTACGTCGACGCCCTGAAATCTTTCCCCCTAGCTCCAGTACCCCGATTGTCAACTGAAACCACCACGTACCCTTTTTGTGCTAGCATCTGATGCCAAAAATAATTGCTACTCATCGAATTGGTGACGGTTTGCGACCCTGGTCCACCGTAAACGTACATCAACACTGGGTACTTTTTATTCTTATCAAAATCGCGTGGTTTGATGACCCAGCCGTTTAGCTTCACTCCCTCACTCGTAGTGAGGTCAAAAAATTCCTGCTTTGACAAAGCGTAGGCACTCAACTTTTCTTTTAGCTCTGCATTGTCTTCGAGGCTGCGAATGACTTTGCCGTCAGCGTCCCTCAACGTCACCGTTTGCGGGGTGTTCGCATCGCTGTGATAGAGGATGAAGTATTGATATCCAGCGCTAAAATTGGCCCTCGAAGAACCCGCCTTTGGGCTCAGTAATGTAGGCTCACCACCGAGAAGGGCAACGCTGTAGATTCCTGTATTGTATACCGCCGTCTTGCTTGCTGTAAAGAACAAGCGCTCACTTTTGGAATCGAAGCCGATGAATTCTTTGACTTCCCAGTTCCCTTTCGTGATCTGTTTTTCATTTTCACCGTTGATGTCATAACTGTATAAATGAAAGAATCCATCTTTTTCAGTCCTCCAAATGAAACCAGCATTGTCACCATAAAAGGTCAAGTCATCGCTGATCTCAATGTATGTATCGCTCGCTTCTTTATAGACGGTTTTGCGTGTCAGATCACTCGTATTTACCAAGTCGATGTCCAGCAAATTTTGGAGGCGCGGCATTTTCATCACGGCCAGTACATTGGCATCTTGTGTCCACTTGATGCGGGGGATGTACTCATACTGACCCAAATCCAGCGCTGAGGATTTTTGAGACTTCAAGTCGTACACATGAATGGTGACCTCAGCGTTGTCTTCACCTGCTTTCGGATACTTAAAGCGGTAGTCTTCAGGATACGAATCAGTGTATACGGGCATATGAAACTCTTCCACCTTTGATTCATCGAATCGGTAGTAGGCGATCTTTTTTCCGTTCGGGGACCAGAAAAAGGCTTGATCAAACGAGAATTCTTCCTCGTATACCCAATCTGCAAAACCGTTGATGATTTTGTTGTATTCACCGTCCTTTGTGATTTGGGTGGTGCTGCCGGTTGCATAATCTTGAACGAAGAGATCGTTGCCCTGAACAAAGGCAATTTTGCTTCCATCGGGAGAGAAGGTAGCATGACGCTGTTTTTCTCCAGATGCGAGTTTTCTCGCTTTATTTTCCTTGAGGTCGACGACGTAATAGTGCTCTTTGGTCGAATGTCGGTAGATGCGTTCTTGGTCAAAGGGGAGCAAAACGAAACGTTCATTTGCTGAGAAGCGATAGCCGCCGATCGAGGCATCTTCGACTCCGGTTAGTTCTTGAAGTGTTTTATCCGTAAGGATTGTAGCGATCTTCTCACCGGATGCATAGCTGTACTTGTTGATCTCGTTTCCAGTATCTGCTCGGTCTTGCGTAGTGTAGTGAAGCCCGTCATTCATCGATTTCAGGCCATACACTGATCGCTGCCTGAATGTTCCATTTTTCCAGATGTCTTCGAGGGAAATTTCCTGCGCGCTCGATGACAAGGCGAGGGTGATGAGGGTTGCTGTGAATATGTTTTTCAGAATCATTTCTCTTTCGGTTTGGAAGGCAGCCGAAAATAGAAAATATTAGCAGCCGGGTGCCTTTTTTACCAAGGTTTCCCAAAGGTTTCCCAAAGGTTTCCAAATTTTCGCCTAAATCTGACCTTACAGTGTTTATGAGGAGTTCAGAAGGTTTTAAACGGTTAGCTGCGACAGGATTGCTTTTACCAAGTTTTTCCAAAGCCTCCTTTCTTGGGTGAAAAACTGTTACAAAACTGTTACACGAAAACAGATGTGGTTGAGGTTGGATTCAGGTGTGAAATTGGACTATTATTCAGGTGGAGTTCCGTAACCTTTCGTAGCCATCATGATCTCAATATCACTTTTGAAATACCGAGCTGGGTTAACCCGATTCGCACGAATAAGCTTTTCCTTGCTGATCCAACCTCTCATTGTACTGTCTGAAACACGATAGAGATTGCAAACTTCTTCAATCGTCAGCGTGGGTTCAGCATCTTGGTACTGCCTATTCTGAAATGCATGGCTTTTTAAATTGGGTTTGACTCCTGATATTAGGGTAGTCCGAACCAGTTCTAGTTTAAAGAGGAAACGATCCATTTGCAAGGAGTTGGCGCGGCGTGGTCCACGTTCTTCGAAATACTCCTCACAGTTTTCCAAAGTTTTATCCGAGATTGTCATGCCTTCTAGAGTGAGTTGTTGAAGGAATCCATCCAATGCGTTTTCGAGTGACTTGAGTTCTCTTTTCATACTTCCAAGATTGGCTGTATGGCTAATATAGAGCGGGTTTTGGAATTGCACAAACTCTTATCTAATTGTCCCATTAGTAAGAAAGTTTGATCATTAAACTTAGCTACTCCTATATAATGCTTGAGAATAGGTTCGAGGTTGATCTATAATATTAAATTACTATCTTTAGGCAATAACTTGAATATCAGAGAAATGCCTGAACAAGAAGACTCTTTCTCCCGAAAGATTTATGGTGACAAATTCGCAGAAACTGAGGCTAGATGGAACGATGCGGTCGAGAACATAGAGCAGGAGTACAAGGACTTTTTCGAAGAGCGCGAACCTAAGTTTGAATCACAAATCCATGATCGAATTGTGAACCATTTCATGCTCTATGTTTCTCCTCCAAACATCAAATTCTCAATTGTCAAAGACTCTGACCTCCCAAAAGAAATTATCGAAAAGCTAAATACGTTGTTTACTGAAATTTGGGGCACTGGGAATTAGTTTCATCAGTTGTAAAAGTCTACGGTAATATGGTCATTGAGAGGGTAAAGATTGAGAATTACAAGATTTTCAAATCATTTGATATAAAATTAAATGAGGACTTAAACATTGTCGTTGGTGATAACGAAACAGGAAAGTCAACATTACTTGAAGCGATTAATTTGGCGTTGACTTGTCAAGTTGAGGGCAGAAATATTAGCTATGAACTTTCACCATACTTTTTTAACGCTCAGACTGTTACTAGCTTCATTCATGACCTAATTCAAGGAAAGAAAGTATCTCCCCCAAGTATAGTCGTTGAGGTGTTCTTCAAGGATTCTAACATTCTGTCAAAATTTAAAGGTTCGAATAACTCGGAGAGGTCGGATTCCTGTGGGGTTAGAATTGAAGTTAAACTGGATGACGACTACAACGATGATTACGCCGCATACATCTCCAAACCCCAAGAAATAAACTCGATACCTGTAGAGTACTATTCTGTTTTGTGGACTTCATTTTCAGATTCGAAACTTAAAAGTGTCAAGAATTTTCCAAGTCGCGTTTCTTTAATAGATACATCCTCCGTTCGATTGAATAACGGGACGGATCAATACATCCATAAAACAATAGATGATATCCTAACCAAGGAGGAGAGAGCTGCAATAGATATACAATTTCGAAAATTGAAGGAATCGTTTTCAACTCAGGATACACTGTTGCAAATAAACACACAACTCAAAGCTGGTGATAACCCGCTAATTCACGATGATATCTCGGTCATGTTGGATTATTCTCAAAAACGCAGCTGGCAAGCTAACTTGACCACATATATTAGGAATATTCCTTATCAGAACTTAGGGAAAGGAGAACAGACCGTATTAAAAATGGCATTTGCTCTTGAAAGACAAGGTCCGACTACTTCAAGCATTTTACTAATTGACGAACCGGAGAATCATCTTTCATTTTCAAGATTGAATGTCCTACTTAGAGGGATTCAAGAAAAGTGCATAGGGCAACAATTAATCATTTCTACACACAACTCATTTGTTCTCAATAAACTGGGTCTTGATAGATTAAAGCTGATAAATGAATCAAAGTGTTTAGACATTGAAGATTTACCCTCGGATACTCAACTGTACTTCAAGAAATTGCCTGGATATGACACACTCAGATTGGTTCTTTCCTCAAATACAATACTAGTTGAGGGTCCAAGCGATGAGCTAATTGTAAGTGCGGCGTACTATTCCCTAAATAAAAGAATGCCCATTGAAGACGGCGTTGATGTCCTTTCAGTTAGAGGTTTGTCATTCAAGCGTTTTCTAGATATAGCTAATGGTCTAGACAAGAATATTTCGGTTGTAAGAGACAACGATGGAGACTACAAGAAAAAAATAGAAGATAACTACGAGAAATACCTTGAAGCTGGGAATGTGAAACTTTTTTATGACAAGGATGATTCATTGAAGACATTGGAAGATCATATTGCAGCTTCGAACGAAGTGGATACCCTGAATAACATTCTAGAGTATAGCTTAAAAACCAAGATTGAAATAGCTGAGCAAATGAAATCAGAGAAGACCTCGGCTGCTCTCAAGATATTTACTCGAATGTCGTCAGAGGATTCGGATTTAGAAATTTCAGAAAGGAAGCACAAGGCGTCATTCAAATTCCCAAAATATATTCTCAGTTGTGTCCAGAAATGAGATTGTTGTTTCTGCGGCAGGTTCTAGAAAAACCACCAGAATAGTCAAAGAAGCTATTGCTAAAAGTTCTGAGAAGATTGCGATTACCACGTATACTATAGAGAATACTGAACAAATTCGAGTTTATTTTAATGAAGACATCGGATTCATACCTTCAAATGTTCAAATTCAGACTTGGTTTACATTCTTGCTTACCGAATTTGCCCGTCCATATCGAAATTACCTAATTGATAATAGGATTGAATCTATCGCTTTTGTGCATGGACAATCTACGAGAGGTATCATGAAAAGTAATACGAAAAGATACTATTTCTCAGAGCGGAAGATTTATAATGATAAGCTCTCAGAATTTATTATTAGATGTAACGAGGCTTCGAGTGGGCTCGTAATCAAGAGGCTTGAACAAAGATTTGATGTCATCTATATTGACGAAGCTCAAGATATGGCGGGATACGACTTGGATTTAATTGAGCTTTTGTTCAAATCCAACATTGATGTCGTGTTAGTTGCGGATCCCCGCCAAGGTACTTATTCTACAAACCATTCATCTAAGAATAAAAAGTATAGGAAGAGCTCTGTCATTGAAAAGTTCTCCGAATGGAAATTAAAGGGTCTGTGTCTATTGACAAATCAAACCAAATGTTATCGGAGCAACCAGTCTATTTGTGATTTTGCTGATTTTCTGTATCCAAATGAACTGAAAACAGAATCCGTAATGAATATAAGAACGGAGCATGACGGTGTTTTCGTAATTAGAGAATCACAGGTGGCGCAATATCAAGAGAAGTATAAAGCGCAGGTCCTTAGGTTTAATAAAAAGTCAAATTCTTTTGGCTATCCTGCACAGAATTTTGGAGTAGTTAAGGGTAAAACGTTCGACCGAGTTTTAATAATTCCGACTGCAAAGATTCGTGAGTTTATTTCCACTGGAAACATCGATCAAGTTGGGGATATATCCAAATTTTATGTTGCTTGTACAAGGGCGAGATACAGCCTTGCAATTGTTCTGGCAGATAACTTAAAAATTTCGGAGAAGTTAGGTCCTCTTATTCAATTGTTTGAATAGCTAAGGAATTAATCTTGCTAGTTTTTACGACTGGAATCAGTCTATTTTTTACTGAATAGCTCAGAAATTAGCGCACCAATCATCACGGCTAGCCCCAATCCAACTAAAACTTCACCGATTTTCTTGCTTGGATCATCTAGTTTTTTCTTGTATTCAGAAAACTCTTCATCACCAATGTATCCTTCCACATAAAGCAGATTTATGTATTCCTCTTTTTGAGCTCTCGTTGCATTTTCACCTTTAATTAGATAAAGCAACTCAGATATTCTATCATCTGCATTCATATCACTCAGGTTTCTTCAGAGTTTCTTTGTCTTTAAATTCATGGTCTAGAGCCTTTAGGGCTTTCTTTTCAAGAATCGAGATGAATTTTTCGTGATGACCGACCTTGATTTCAAGCTCTTTAATGCGGTTCTCGTTCTTGGACTTATGGTTGAAATATATTCCCAATACGGAACCTGTGGCAACTACAGTTGAGCCAATTATTGTGATGATCGTCCAAGCGGTGTCCATAGCGGTTCCTAAATATAATCAGAAATCTAATTTCAGTCAGAATAAGTGTTGATCATTGCAGAATTCGGTGGTTGCATTGAAAAAACTGCTTATCTCGAAGCAACCTTTTTTAAACTTTCGAATCCTACAGACATACAAGTAATGTTGCCAGTTCGTTGCAGTACAATACGTTTGTTAACTGAAGACTAAGTGTTTTCGGGGTGACCAGACTTTGCTCCAAAATAGGAAATATTTGGTCGGAGCTTTATCCATCCGATGTGAGAGTAGAGCTTTGTGATGAAACGATGAAAGAATTGGATCCAAAACACGTAGAAGCACTCGTAGGCATCGTTGGCCAAGAGCGTTGTAGCACCAACATTGACCACAGGGTGGAATACGGCCACGATGAAACGGAAGACTTAAGTTTTCCGCCTGCGGTGGTGGTCAAACCTTCTTCGGCTCATGAAGTTGCGGCGATTTTAAAGTTGGCAAACCAATACAGCATCCCAGTGACGCCGATCGGTGCGCGTACGGGCTTGAGCGGAGGAGCATTGTCTGTTCATGGAGGCATTGGATTGAGCATGGAAGGGTTCAATCGAATCCTAGATATCGATGAGCATAACCTCCAAGCTACCTTGGAACCGGGTGTGATCACACAGGTGTTTCAAGACGCGGTTCGAGAGAAGGGGCTGATGTACCCACCCGATCCGGCGAGTAGGGGCAGCTGTTTTATCGGAGGAAACGTTTCAGAAAATTCAGGAGGACCTAAGGCTGTTAAGTATGGGGTGACCAAAGATTACGTGCTGAATTTGGAAGTGGTATTGCCGAGTGGAGAGGTGATTTGGACAGGCGCGAATACGTTGAAAAACAGCACGGGATATAACCTCACGCAATTGATGGTGGGGAGTGAAGGAACCTTGGGCGTAATCACTAAAATCGTGATGCGCCTGATTCCGCATCCTCGGCATGACCTTTTGATGCTCGTTCCTTTTCGTTCTTCCCAGAAAGCGTGTGAAGCTGTCAGCGCAATATTTCGAGAAGGAATCATTCCCAGCGGGATGGAATTTATGGAACGCGACGCCATCCAGTACGCCATGGACTTCATCGGAGAAGAACCAGTACCTCTTGGTCCAGACGACGCGGCCCACTTGCTGATAGAGGTCGACGGCAATGATATGGACGCCTTGATGCTAGATTGCGAGAAGATCGCTGGGGTGATTGCGCAGTTCGATTCGGGAGAAATCTTGTTTGCAGAAGACCAGTCCAAGAAAGATCAGTTGTGGAAACTCCGAAGAAGGGTAGGGGAGGCAGTGAAAGCACAGTCGATTTACAAGGAAGAAGATACGGTGGTACCACGCTATGAATTACCTGCACTGCTGAAGTCGGTAAAAGAAGTGGGCAAGTTATACGGCTTCAGAAGTGTTTGCTACGGTCACGCGGGAGATGGAAACCTACACGTAAATATCCTACGCGATGAGATGTGCGACGAAGATTGGAACAAGACTGTCAAGGAAGGCATACGCTCCATATTTGAGCGGGTTAAGGAGTTGGGAGGTACCATTTCAGGTGAACACGGAATCGGACTGGTTCAGCGCGACTACATGGATATCATGTTCTCGCCAAGCCACCTTGAGCTCATGCGCGCCATCAAACGTGCATTCGATCCAAAAGAAATAATGAATCCTGGCAAGATCTTCTAGGTGCTTCGCGGGCAAGTAATTCCAAGCCGACGACTACCTTCGTGCGGCCAAATCAATGCAAACTATGACAAGAGTATACGCCGTCTTCATCGCCCTGTTGTTGGGTGCTTGCAGTGGAAGTAATCAAACTTCAGAGCAAGAAAACAAGCCCGCAGCCGAGCGCTTGGTGCACTCATTCGCCATTCCAGGGGAAGCAAAACACACGCATCTTCATCTGGATGCCGAGGTTGACTTCGACAACAAACAGATCAAGGCTACGGCCACGTATAGCATTGAAGCAGCTCCAGGGGCGAAGCGTATTATTTTGGATATCAAAGGGCTTTCGATCAATGCCGTAAAGGTGGATGGTCAGCCAACCGATCAATTTTGGATTGGAGAAAAGGTAGCCTACTTGGGTCAGCCATTGGAGATTGCCATTACCGATAGCGTTGAAGAAATAAGTGTCGCATACCATACGTCTCCTGACGCGGCAGCGTTGCAATGGCTGATGCCACAGCAGACTGCAGGCAAGAAACATCCCTTTTTATTCACCCAGTCACAAGCAATCCTCGCCAGGACCTGGATTCCTTGCCAGGACAGTCCGGGGATACGCTACACCTACGAAGCAACCATAAAAGTTCCTGCTGGATTGATGGCCGTCATGAGTGCATCCAATCCGGTCGGAGTAGATTCGTCGGGCGTGTATCATTTTGAGATGAAACAACGGATTCCCAGTTATCTAATGGCGTTGGCCGTTGGGGACCTGAATTTTCGAGAAGTGGGTAACCGCACCGGCGTTTATGCAGAGCCCAGCGTAATTGCGGCTGCTGCGTATGAATTTGAAGACATGCAAAAAATGCTTGAAGCCGCAGAAGAAATTTACGGCGCCTACGCATGGGATCGCTATGACGTCATTGTCTTGCCCCCGAGCTTTCCTTTTGGTGGCATGGAAAACCCGAGGTTGACCTTTGCAACTCCAACCATTTTGGCCGGGGATAAGTCACTGACCGCTTTGGTTGCGCACGAACTCGCCCACAGTTGGAGCGGCAACTTGGTCACAAACCGGACGTGGAATGACTTCTGGTTGAACGAGGGGTTTACCGTGTACTTTGAACGAAGGATCATGGAAGCAGTATATGGAAAAGAATACGCAGACATGCTTACGCTCCTTGGAAAGCAAGATTTGGATCGTGAATTGGTAAACCTTGCCGATGTCCCAGACGATACACGGCTAAAACTTTCTTTGGAAGGGAGGGATCCAGACGATGGTATGAGCGATATCGCCTACGAGAAAGGATTCTTTCTGCTTCGAACCATCGAAGAAAATGTGGGCAGAACGGCATTCGACTCCTTCCTGAACAAACACTTCAAAAAGAATGCTTTCAGTACCATTACCACCGAAGAATTTTTGAGCCACTTAAAGCAAGAATTGCTCGGTGGGGACCAGGAAAAATACGACGCATTGATGATCGATGAATGGGTGTATGAGCCTGGGATACCCACGAATATGTCTGAGGTCAGTTCGTCGCTATTTGACCAAGTGAATGACCAAATCGAAGCGTGGAAAAACGGAGGCAAGGCATCGGACATTGAAACCACAGGCTGGACGACGCATCAGTGGCTGCATTTTCTACGTCATTTGTCCCCAGACCTGACTAACGAGCGGATGAAAGAACTCGACAAAGCGTTTGGATTCACCCAAAGCGGAAACAGTGAGCTTGCGGCAGAATGGTTCGTTTTGGCGATACGCGCAGACTACCACGAAGCAGATGCTGCTATTGACAAGTTCCTCATCGAAGTGGGCCGAAGAAAATTTTTGGTGCCGATTTACAAAGCATTGATAGCACAAGACCCTACGCTGGAGCGAGCGAAAACGATTTACGGTCAAGCACGACCTAACTACCATTCGGTTGCAACGTCTACTTTAGACGCATTGTTGAAACCTTAGCGAGCGATGGATAAACCGCAGACAAAACACAGCGAATTCCCTCCTTTAAGCTTTAAGGACTTTTCAACCGCTTTTGCACACCTGAGTGACAGTGAACTGAGGTTTTCCTATTGGATATTTCGGTTCATGAACAAGGAGTGGTTCACGGCCTTAGGGACGCGTCTGGCAGAATTCGCATTGAAATGGCGCATTCCCTTGAGCTGGATCGTTAAACCGACCATCTTTCGTGTGTTTTGCGGAGGTGAAACCATACTTGAGTCATTGCGTGCGGTTGAAAAACTCGGCGTTAACGGCATCGGTGCCATCCTCGATTATTCTGTTGAAGGACAGGAAAGAGAGATAGAGTTTGGGAAGACCGAGACAGAGATCGTACGAATCATACAATTGGCCAAGGACAACCCCAACATTCCTGTTTCGTGCATCAAGGTCAGTGGCATTGCCTCCAATGCGCTGCTCGAGAAGCTTTCTTCTGGGGAGGGACTAAGTGAAGCAGAAAAATTGGCGACCCAACACCTCCATCAGCGCTTCGAACGCATATGTCAAGCCGCATATGATTACGGAACGCCTCTGTATGTTGACGCCGAGGAAAGTTGGATTCAAGAGGCAATCGATCGCTTGGTGGAGAGCATGATGGCCCGATACAATCAGGAGCGAGCCATCATCTTTCAAACCATACAAATGTTTCGGCACGACCGCCTAGTCTACTACCACAATTTGATTGAACGGGGAAGGCGAGAAGGCTTCAAAATCGGCGTGAAAATCGTGCGTGGGGCTTATTTGGATAAGGAACATTCCCGGGCAGGTGAGAAAGGCTATCCGACGCCGATACAGCCCGATAAGGCGGCGACGGATCGGGATTACAATGCGGCACTGAAGCTCAGCGTGGAAAACATCGATTGGGTTGAGATTTGCGCCGGCACGCATAACGAAGAAAGTTCCATTTACCTCACGGAGCTAATGGCTGAACATGGCTTACAAAACAACCATCCACACATCTATTTCTCTCAGTTGTTTGGAATGAGCGATTATATGAGTTTCAACCTGGCTGCATCCGGATACAATGTGTCTAAATACTTGCCTTACGGACCGGTTCGAGCAACGCTACCGTACCTCATCCGCAGGGCCAAAGAAAATACTGCCATCGCCGGTCAGATGGGCAAGGAATTCACGATGATTGTCAACGAAAGAAAGCGCAGAAAGACCGAGTCATTCGACGTTGAATGATGCTTGAGTAGAAGACAGAAAATTTACTTTGGGATGAGGCTGATCGTCTTTTTCCGGTTGAGCTTGCCATTTTCTGTTTCGGCAAATGCGTCTAGAAAAATGATTTCCTTGGGAAGCTCGTGCTTATGCAGATCCTTTTTCAGATCGGTCATCAATTCTTCTTGGTCTTCAGCACTCATTATTTGGCTTTCGATGACCAATACTACGCGCTCACCTAATTTTTCATCTGGGAGTCCTGTGAAGAAAAACTTTGTATTCAGGTAGTGTTTGGCCAATTTTTCAATCACTTCAGGAATGATCTTCACGCCTCCGCTGTTGATCATGTTGTCGGCCCTTCCCACCCAGTGAAAGGCCCGTTCGGTTTCCATGTTAATGATGTCATTCGTGACCAATGGATTCTGAGGCAACAGATCCGATTTTAACACCAAGCATCCACGTTCGTCCATTTCGATCTCAATGCCGTCCAGCACTTGAAATGGGGCGCTTCGATCTTTGCCATTGATGCGCCTGAGGGCTACATGTGAAATCGTCTCGGTCATGCCAAACGACTCGTAAATCTCATTGGGCCATTTGCCAACTCGTTCTTCTAGACGAGGGTCTACTTGTCCACCACCGACGATGATTTTTTTCACTTTTTTCCACCGATCGGTGGCCTCTTCATCTTCAGTGATGTTGTACAGCTGCATGGGTACCACGGCAGCGAAGTCGATGCTTTTTCCTTTTGGCAATTCTGGCATAGCAGTGGTGTCAGCAATGTGCAAATCCAAGTCTCCGATGATGGATCGGGCAATCATCATTTTTCCACCGATAAACCGGTTGGGCATGCAGAGCAATGCGCTATCACCAGGTTTCAAACCGAGAAAATCCAGGGTGCGTTTCGCGCTGGCCAGTATATGTTCCTTTCTGATTTTAATGTTCTTGGGCCGCCCTGTACTCCCTGAGGTTCGGGCTGGAATCCACTCTTTTGTACTGCTCCAGTCCACAACGAATTCCAAGATGTCTTCTAAGTCACCGATGCCATAGCCTTCTTGCAATTGCTGTTGTGCATACGCTCTCCATTCGTGAAGCGAGCGTTTTCGCCCGTCGATTGAGAGGCTTTTGTATTTTTTCCATTCGGGTGTGTCGCTCATGGTATGATAGCTCTAAGATCCCAACTTTGGTCGGGTTTAAAACGAATGATCTGGCCTTGAAGATACAGAGGAGATTCGAAATTGTTGCTGTAAAGACCGCCAGTGCCCAATCCTTGTGGCAGGTCAACCTTATATGAGAATGCGTATTGTGCGATCGCATTGAGCCCTACATTGCTTTCCAAGGCAGACGTAATCCACCAATTCACGCCGAGTTCGTTGGCAATAGCGATCCATTCGTCCGAACCTTGCATGCCTCCGTGTAAAGAAGGTTTTAGGATGATGTACGCTGGGCGAATTGTTTCCAGTAAAGTTCGCTTGACCCTCAGCGGTTGTATGCCGATAAGCTCTTCGTCCAATGCTATGGGTACAGGACTTTTTTCGCAGAGAAACGCCATGCTTTCCCAGTGTCCTTGCTGAATGGGTTGCTCAATGGAATGCAGGCGGTAGGAGGCCAGTTTTTCGAGTTTGATGAGGGCGTCTTCCATGGAGAATGCTCCGTTGGCGTCGACGCGCAGTTCTATGTCGTGGCCAAATTCGTTTCGGATGAACTTGAGCAATTCCAATTCGGTTTCAAAGTCGATGGCGCCAATTTTCATTTTGATGCAGTCGAATCCCGCTTCTAATTTATCGATGATCTGTTTACGCATGAACGCGCGGTCGCCCATCCAAACCAAGCCGTTGATTTGCATTCCTTCTCTGCCTTGGGTGAACGCGTGATCGAAGAGCTTCTTCGAGCCGCTGGACGCGATGTCTTTTTCAAGGGTCTCCACGCCCATTTGGATCGATGGAAAGGCAGTGAGATCGGGAAGGGCGTCGCTTTTTCCACCCAAGAAAGCGCATACTGCATCGAGAGTAGTAAAGTAGGATTCGCTGGGATCGGGACTCAAGCCTTCGATTAAACTGCATTCACCTATGGCCGGATATTCAAACGATGGATCATCGCTCAGGAAGAAGAAGGAATGCTTGGTAGTGAGTACGCCTCTAGAGGTCCCGCTGGGTTGTTTGAACTTCAATGCGTATTGCTTCCATCGGACAGTAGCCATGGAGCGCAAGTTAATGGCAAAAGAGGGGACTTGCTTTCTTGTCGCTTAATTTTTCAAGCGCAAAGTGTTTAAGTTCTTATTGACAGCTTTTCCACCGTCGTTTCTTCAGAATATTTCGACGTAAACTAACAACAATTTTTTTCCGCTTGAACGGGCGGGCAAGGAACGCTTCCAAAGGAGCAGTACACGCAACAATCGCCTTGGTTCGGTTTAAGAACCACATGGCATTGGGTGCACTCGTAAAAAAAGGCGCATGCATCAATGGGCATGAATTCTTCTTTTTGAAATCCACAACGGGGGCACGTGATGGTAGAAGTAGTAGTGATTTCCATGATTACTTTTTGACGGTATATCCGGTGGAGTGGATGGCGTCGAAAATTTCCTCCTCGGTGGTTCGTGTTGGATCAAATGAGACGGTTGCGCTACCGGCTGTAAAACTGGCATCAACCGATTGGATGCCGCTGAGGCTGGAAACGGCATGCCTGATATGGTCTTCGCACGCAGCGCAGGTCATTCCTTCTACCTTAAATTCAGCATTAGTCAAAGTTCCTTCCTGGGTGGTAATCACGCTGGGGGGATTACTTGGATAGAACACGAATGAGTAGTATGGGAAAGCCAACATCAAGGCGGCGAAAACTGTAACCATTCCTAAAAATGCTTTGCCTTGTATGAACGGCTTTTGATCGTCGGTTTCACAATCGCAATCCATTTCTTCCGCGGTTCTCGGTTTCAATAATTGGTACCAGGCAAATAGCAGTACGAGGATGGTCGTTGCAATCAGAAAAGGTCTGGCGGGTTCAATCCATGAGAAGGTAGCGGCAATTCCTGTCACGCCAGATAAAATCGCCAAAACAGGTGTGATGCAGCACAGCGAAGCCGCAACAGCCGCTAGTATGCTTGCGCCTGCAAGCTTATTGCTTTGCTTTTTCAAAACGCATTGAGCTCAAAGGGTTGAACAAGGGTGAAAAGAAGACTAAGTAGTTTCATCTTCAATGGAAAAGTTGAGTAGAAAAATGGTTGACGCTCTCTCCTTCATTTATTGATGCCTCTAACCTTCTTAAATGCCGCAGCGAATTCAAATTCTTCGATCTCGTCCTTCGGACTTCGATGTCCCACAATAAAACGGGTATCAAATCGGTACTTGGAAGAGCTTGAAAGAATATATACAACGTTTTTAGCTCCATCTATTTGACATTAGCGAGCACAACAAAGGTATTTATAAGTGTTGTGATCTAAGCTTGGGTTATACCCGTGGCTTCGGCTGCGATGTTCGAACAAATCCTAATTTCACTCCAAATCCCTTTGTGCCAATGAGGATAGATACACTTTACCATGACAACTGCGTATCACATACCTTATTTCGAGCTTATAGTGAGCAGCTCGCATGAAGTAAAAGAAGCAATTCTTACTTACAAGCCCAAGGTATGCAGTTTTTTAACCTTGTGGTAGGTCAAGGCAGCCGTTATGCATTGTTTCAGCTCTTTCTTTGGCACGGTGGTATTAGGCCTAAAAACGATGGCCCGATTTCCTTCGAAATCAAAGCGCCCCTTGTGCACTAATTTAAAAGTCTCAACCAATCGACTGGTGCATTTAAAGTACAGGCAGTACTGATCAGGAGTCTTTGGTTTCCAATCCATCCTTAGCGTGCTACCGTCCTTCGTCACCTAGCTCGGTTCTCCCCATTTTAGCGTTTCTTCCACGTGAGAAATCCCTTCGGTTTCCTCGGCGGTTTCAAGCACAATATCCCTCAGTGCCAGCATCTTGCTCTTGACCCGTTCAGGATATTTGTCAAATACATTCTTTACTTCAGGACTTGTTCTTACAACCAGCTTTTCCATGAATCATCGTTTACCGCTTTAGGGATGTGTTGCCCAGGATTAAAACTAAAACTATTTTGATGATCTGAATGCAGAGGATTCAAGGCTAAAGTTGTCTCAGCTGAGGCTAAGCCTTTCTTCTTAGTGGCCTTTCTCTAGCTTCTTGAGGAACGATTGGATTTCACTGAGGTAGGCTTCTTTCTGGTCCAGCCAACCGTAATGTCCACATTCATCGAGAAATACGAGTTCGGAATTTGAAAAAACGTCCTTCGCTCTCAGCCCTACCTCTTTTGGAATCACATCTTGCCCACCTTGAAGAATCAGAACAGGCTGATGGAAGGAGCGTAGGGATGATTTGCAATCGTAGTTGATCCTTCGCATGTCCGTCCAAACCAAGCGATTCAGGGTGAGGTTGCCGAGTAAAAGGCGCTCTGTGACAAGTGGAACATGGGTTTCATGGTATACGTACGCCGTGGCCAAGTAATGGTTGTACCTGCGACGGTCTTCCTCCAATTCACTCTCCGTGTAGCGTTGTCGCCAATAGGTCAGCGAATCAATTTCCTCTGGGGATAGTCTTGCATACAGATTTTCCCGTGCGTTCTCGAGCAAAAACAAATCGACCCCGCCCGACGATGAATGGATGATCGCTGAAACATGCTCAGGGTGTTTGGAGGCGTAGTAGTTGGCCATCATGCCACCAAAGGAATGACCAAATAATATCCATGAATCCAAGCCCAGCTTCGTCCTGAGCGCCTCCATGTCCTGTACCATCAAGTCCATGGTGACGGTAGAACTATCGATTACGGTCATTTCAGATTTTCCTGTGCCTCGTTGGTCGTATAGTATAGCCTGACATTCGAAGGACGCGATCTCTTCTGCAATAGTCAGAAAGCCTTCACTGCTAAAACCTGGTCCTCCATTGATTACTAAAATTGGCGTGCCTTCCCCTACGGTTTGATAGTAAATATTGACACCGTTTGACTGCGCATACCCTGTTGCTTGGCTATAAGACTGTGCAAACGAAAACACAAGAGCCAAGAGGATGATCCAGTCCTTGACCCTCCGATGCACGCTCGTAGCATTAAAGTGTAGCGTTAAGGATTTCGCCGTTACAAGAGGTTTTCTTTTGGAGCTAGGCTTCGCCTGCATATGGCTACCTTTTTTGCCGAGATGTATTCAGTGGCTTACTGCTCATGTCAGTCTCGTTTCAATTCTCTTTTCTTAGCTTCGGACGCCTCACCGGTTTCTGCGTAAGATTTCCAATCCTTGATGAACCCTCCTAGTTGTTTGGAAAAATTTTTCTTAACCATTCCTCCCATCAACAATCCTCCGATTCCCGCAGCATCTGCCGTGATGTTTGTTGTGGCCCTGCATGTATTTGCATCCAATGCTTCTACTTTCAGCGCATTTTGGAGGTTTTTAATGAACCCAGGCAGCTTGTCACTTTTGGCTGACCACGTGATCTCACGCCCTGTGCGATCGTAGTGCAAGATGCTTTCTTCCACTATGCCATAGGTGCCAAGATCACAAAACCGACCTCCTGCCGGAGCGCCGTCATGGTTAGCTTTCAAGGCCTCGTTGTTCCACGACTTTTTAACGCCCCTTCCCCAATCGGCAATGTTAAGAAAGTTGGGGCCGATCACTTCCCATGCCTTGTTGGCGCTTACGTTGATCTCAATCGATTGTCGGATGTCTACTTTTCCCATGGCTATGTTAACGGATTATTCTACAAGGTTAATGCAGTCGACGGTATAGATGCTGCTATTCAATGGATTCATTGATGATTTTATAAATCTTTATGACCAGATCAAAGCTGTCGTACAGTACATACTTCGAGGTTCCAATGGATTGAAGCAAGCCTTTTGAGCAGCCGTGATCCCTACATGTTGTGTAATGGCGATATTGACTAGCAAACAGTTGGTCCTCCCAAAGTAGGAGGCATTGCTCTGTAAGCTCTGGCTTGCTAAATCCGCAGACAAGGCTTGTTTTTGGGATTGTGGTCATTTTCCCCAATAATAACTTCGCCTTCGGGATGCCCTTGATTTGAAGCCGAATCAAGAGAAGGTACCTGTCAGTGTGCTTTTATTGTTCGAAAGCGCCATTTCATGCCGTTGAATGCGTTGGTTTCTTGCACGTAATTTTTGACTTTTTACGATCAAAAATCAAGCAGCGTCACGGTGAGTTACGGTTCTTTTGTTAAGTAGGGTTCGATAGCAGCTTTGTCATAACGCAAAGAGATCTCAGGGGTCAAGTGCTTCAAGGCGTTTGGCAAATAACAATGCGCTATGACCTCGATGTGGTGAGGATGTATGACAAAACTTGCTAAGCGGAAGGAATTTTCACAGTCTTCGTATCGCTCTAAGACCAGGGCATACAGGGAAGGGTCGAAGTCTGATTCAGGGTCATTGACCAGCATTGAAAGTTTTCTTTTTTCGTTCGCGTATTGTACGGCTTTATCGTTGTATACACACGCTCGAAAGGCACCATTTGTATCCACAACATGTCCGATTGCCAATCGCTTGCCGCTCGTTGTTGAGTAGTTGAAATATTCCGTCCAACCTGAGCAGTTCGCACCGCAACCTTCTACAAAGACTTGCAGAGAGAGGATACCATCATCGTTAAAGCTCACTTGAAAGTCGAGGTACATGATTTGGTCACCCACCCACCTAGACAACGCAGAATCCAAGGATGCATTTAGGTCAGTTGAGGAGGTCACGCTATTTTTCAGGTCTAGATTGATCAATGAATCTACGCGACCGTTGCCCGTGCGGACGATAGGAAAGTTCATTTTTTCAGACTGCAGGTCACTGAATCGTTCGCTTTGCGTCAAGCGAAACGTATCCACTTCGACCCGTTGTCCCAGCGCGAAGGTTCCCATTAATATGAAAAGTATCGATAGGGAATTTTTCAAGGATAGAAACGGTTGCTGTACAGTCGCCAAGATGAGGGAGCGATGTAATATTGAGGATCGCATCGCTGTAATTATTCGGGTTCGCGCAAAGGAGTGAGTACATTTCTACCGAGTGCATCTAGCATATTGTATAGCTATGCGGGATTAGTCATTGGAATCATTGCCCCGCTCATGTTTTAGCAGACGAACAATAAATTCAGTTCCTTGTCCCAACGTGCTCTGCACTTCAATTGACCCATTGTGCACTTCGATGAATTCTTTGCAAAGGATCAAGCCCAAACCGGTGCCGGGTTCTCCGTCGGTGCCTTCCGCCGCAGAATCTGCACTGAGCTCAAACAAAGTGTTGAGTTTTTCTGTACCCATCCCAATCCCGTTGTCTTTAACCTTGATGCTCAAATGCTTGTCATCAGAAGAAGAGGTGATTTGAATAGTCCCTCCTTGGGGGGTAAACTTAATGGCGTTAGAAATCAAGTTTCGGAAAACGGAGGTGAGCATGTTTTTGTCACCTATACAATACAGTTCTTGATCTATGTCGAACGCTAAGGTGATTTGCTTATGGCTGGCGGTTTGGCTGAGAAGGTAAACGTTGTCGGCTACCACATTATACAGATTGATTGGGAAGGGCTTATAGTTGATCTCTCCCGTTTGGGTCATGGCCCAGCGCAATAAATTGTCCAATAAACTCAACGTAGAATTCGTCGACCTACCTAATTTGGAGATGAGGTCCTTTAATTCTGGAGTTAGGTTTTTCTCATCGCTTATTAGACTTAACAACGCTTTTATTGTCGATAATGGCGCCCTAAGGTCATGTGCGATGATGGAGAAGAAGCGGTCTTTTGTCGTATTTAGTTGCTTCATTCGAACGTTCTGAATTTGAATCTCCTTTCCGTGTGCTCGTAGTTGTTGATTGGTTCGGCTCACTAGATCCGTCAGATGCTTTCGCTTGTTTATTTGCCAAGTCACAATCAGACTGAATAGATTAAAGACTAAAAAGAGTATCCATAGCATTCGGCGCTCAGAGGGCAATTCGCTAGGTGTAGCCTTCTTCCAAGTATTTACTACCATGTTTTGGCCATACAAGTTGAGTTGCGTATTGGCTGAATAGACTTCATCGAGTGCGAAATTTCTGTAGTACTCATCGTCTTTTTCATCGTGGTAAAAGTCCGAGCTATCGTGGACAAGTTCTCGATCGAACTCTTTCCCATTAATGCTAAAACGAAAGGCATAGACCGCAATTTTATCGGAATTATACAGCTCGTTTACAATTGATTTGAACATGACAACTGAAGCGACATAACCAAAGACTTTGCCCCTGATCTGAACACGAAAATTGATCGGAATCCCTACCCAACCTTCAACCAGATTGATCGGCTCGAACATGTGAATCTCGTCATTCGTCATAAGCTTGTTGAGCGACGCAATCTCTTCATCGCTTCTGAACGTTTTAACCGTTTGACCCACCAAGTTGCTTGGGTTCATTTCACTTTGATCGAACGAATAGACAAACGTGTGATTCGTATCCAAGAATGAAACGACTACGGGATCTTGAAAATTTACCCCTTTGAGTTGAGTGGAGAGAAATCGTTGCAACTGGTCAGCATCCGGTACTGTGTCTCCATTCGATACAAACGCCTGCATACCTGCTACGATTGCCCCGAACGTTTCAACCGAGTTGGATACCATTCGGATGGCATCTTTATGGGTGCTTCGCGTCTCTGCGAGCGCTGCTTCTTTGATGTTTTTTTGGATAAGTTCATCTGCTTTGATCGTCAGCATCGTGCTTATGATGACGAGGATGAAGACGATTATCCAATGGCTTTTTTCTTTTATCAAGGTTTCACAGATTATGTCTGCAAAACTAGCCGTAAGTATTGAGGCGTAGAGGAAATTTTCCGCAAGAGTTAGTTTGTTTCACGCACGCTCGGTGGAACTGGTTAGGCATCAACAGAACGCTGTATTTCGGTTTGTTTCACCGAATCGCACGAATCAATAAATTAGCCGAAGTGTTCAAGCAAAGAAGAGGGTTTCCAAAGCTATTCTGAATCCAAGTTCCCGTTTAGCTCCCGTTCGAATTCTCACCACCCAACAGCTGCAGTCCATCCATAATCAATGAACTAAGTTCGGGACGGGTTTCAATCAGCTGCAATAAATAAGCCCGAATGGTGCCAGCCAACTCCACGTCATCTGCGATTTCAAGCAATTCAAGGAATAACAGCCATTCATTTGGGTAGTGAGTCTTGGCCAAAGCGAAGATTTCAATTTGAGAAGCAGCGTCGTTTCCACCTTTCTTTCTCTGTTGCCGGATACGTTCGTAGGCGTGTTCCAGTTGATCGGTCGATTTGGATTTGATTTGTTTGATAGTTCGGGTCTCGGATTCATGGTACAAATTGGGAAATGAATTGCTATCCGCAGGGCCGGCGAATGCAGAAACGATTTCTTTGCCTACCACCATGTCATACACGCCATATTCAGGTAAGAATAAAAACTCGCTTTTATATGTCACCGTGCACTCGCTAAGTTGAATCAGCATCAATTTACCCAAAATGTTTCTGATGCCAGTCACGTTCATTCCTTCTACCTTGATTCCACTTTCAAACTCGAATGAGAGCCATTTTCCGTCGTAAAAGTTGTAGGCCTTCAAATCAACCGGGCCCATGTCTTCGATGGCGAGGTTGATGTTCTTTAGTTTTCCGAGTGGAGAACTGAATCCATCGGGGTGGTCTTCAATGCTGTGACCGATCAGTTCTTTTTCTCGGAATGCCAAGGCTGTGGGTCCTTCCGTTTTAAAGAAAATCACTTCATTGTCATCGTTCAACAATGCCTGGGTAAACCTGCCCGACACCTGCAGGCCCGTACTCAATTCTATGCTGCCCACCATTTCAGAATCGATGAGTTTTTGTAAGCCTTTGCTTCCCCCTTTGCGTAAACTTAGGGTGTTCGAAAACTCTTCCAACACCTGCATCAAAAATGAGAAGTCAGGAGTAACGTAGAGCTGCGGTTGGGGTTTGGTTACATCAAATTCCTGAAATGCCGCATCCGTCGAATAAGGCAATTTTTTGACATCATTGCGCAAGCAAGAAATGCTCTCGCCGATGGAAGATAAGAGACCTGCACCGTACAACTTAGGTGAGTTCAATTCTCCGATCAATCCATACTCAACGGTCCACCACTGCAAGTTTCTGATTTTGGCCATCTCAGAAAGCGGTACATCCTTGTTTTGAAGTGCGATGATGCTGGCTTCAGCCGCCTCTATCTCGGCTTCGCTCGAGCCGCTGGCTTCTTTAATGATTGATAACTTCCGCACGGCTTCATACATATCAATGTCGTGCTTAGAAAGAATCGCTCTTGACCCTATCGCGCCAAGCCTTCTCAGGTATTCTGCATAATCTGGATTCGCAATGATAGGCGCATGCCCTGCTGACTCATGGATGATGTCAGGTGCCGGCGTGTACTCGATGTTTTCCAGTTGTCGAATGTCCGATGCAATCACCAGAATCTTATACGCCTGAAATTCCATGAATGCATTGGGTGGAATGAAGCCATCCACTGCCACCGCGGCCCAGCCAATTTTCTTCAAGATGCGATTCATGCCGTACATGTTCGGAATTTGGTCTACGCCAATTCCGGCCTTTTCCAAGCCATCCAAGTAAGATTCGTGGGCTACTTTGCTCAAGTAACCGACCATTCGGCGCATCACATACCTCCATACCGCCTGGTCAATCGGCGTATACTCCTCGTAATGTTGAGGTTTGATAAACTGCTTCAAGTGCCTAGGCAGTCGTTCAATCAGGGCATTGCTCTGGAATTCGTTTTTATCGTTCATGCAGTGTTTTGTAGTTGGTCCCTCGATTACTTCTTGACGGGTTTTTGAATCCCTAGTTCCTTTCCTGTTTTATACTGGCACATTTCTCTGAAGTCTTTTGTGAACTGCAGTAAGCAAATGAAAAGCATCAATGAATTCGCCTGCTCAGTTTCATCGGCTGAACGTTTGAAGTACAATGGTAACCATTCCCTTTCCCCAATGCCGTTAGCGGTAAGGTTTAGTGTTGTGCTTCATCTGGGCGAGCGCCGATTCCAATCCCATTGACCTTCTCCATGCCGCCAATTGTCCCAGATGCATCGCTTCGTGATTGATACACATAAAGGTAACTACATCGCCTAAGGTGGGCATGAAATTGCTAAACCGCCATGCTAGCGGCTCGTTGAATTTATCTTCATCTAGCCCTCTCAACAGGGTTTTCACCTTTTCATGTTGGGATTCGAATTCTGTGAGGAGCAGATGTTTTGATGGGTACCTGCGCTCGTCTACTTCGGGTTTTCTGGGATCGCCAGGTCCTTTTCTGACAAACAATGCAGCCCAACCCTCTGGCATGATAAACGCATCCCCTAAGTCTCTTGCCAAGTCTGCGCTCCCTGAAATCAAGTGCCCAATCGTAAAGGCGGGATGGTTATCGAGTCCCAGTGCCGGAACAGTCGTCATTTGTTTTTCCGATAAGTCATGAACAAGTGCATTGGCATAAGCAAGGTTAAAGTCGTATTGTCTGATGATTCCTTCTATTTTCATCGATGTTCGAATAGAGGGTTGTATACAGTTCTAGCCGTTATTCTCGGTGAGGTAGCCGAGGGCTTAGGGCGATGGATAGGATGAAAGGGTAAGAATTGATGTATACGTCGAGAGCTACGAATTCCCAATTCAGATTTGGCAAGGTGTGGGGTTTCTTTCATTTCTTTAGGTTAAGCACTCGTCTCTAGTAAGCTGATTTAGAGCATAAGATGATTTTCATTGCGTGCAAGAATGCTCGGTTGTGATTAGGTACATCACGCCATGGCCGCAGCTGCGATGTTTTTCCTAGCTCTTCGTTGTTCGCGGCGCTCTTCATCCCTTGGGAAACACCTCTATGTATACGCCTAAATCAAGCAGCAAATGGAGCGAAATCTGTCGAGAGGAAGCCTTGATATCCTGTACATCTAAGTGGCAATTTAGGTGTTGACTTTCGGAATTCTCCTGATCAATTCTACGTTCTGATTGTGTTGTGAGCTGTACGACATGACCAATGTCCCTTTGTTTCCATCATTTGCCTCGATTGCAAAAACTACGCAATCATCTTGTGGATTCGTCATCCCTTCGAATCGGTGGGTGCCTACAATTTTTAAGTCCTCCGGAAGGTACCGCTTCGAGGAAATACTTCCAACAATGGCATTGTCTTCGGCTTTAAATCCCTCTTCGTAACCTTTTCTCGTAAGTGCATTTACCGCTTGAGATAATGTGTCGAAATTTTGGCTGTCCATAAGGTGTACTCGTTTTCAATGGTTTTCAATTGCTGCCGCTGATGTTGGCTCAGGAAGCTGCTGCTCGTAAACCACTTCTTACATCAACAGACTAGATTTGGGTAGAAAGGTAATAAGTGAATCGCAAATGTTCACCGAGTGCGATTGAAGCGGCATGTAGGCGTTCGGTATTCATTTCCCCTCGATTGTAAACGAAGCCGTCAGACCAACGCTGAAGTTGCGAGGAAGCCTATCTACGCCGATAATTGCTCTCGAATGCGTTCCTTTTTCACCCAGAACGTTTACGAATAGGTCAGACGCCCCATTGACAATTATCGGTGAATCGTCCCAATCTGCGTCCGACTGGAAATAAGCGTCCAAATGATTGAGGCCTACAATCTTATCAAAGCCAATATTCTTCTCAACTTGGGCTAAAACATTCAAGCCACATAATTCCATGGCTTTATAACCCTCTTCGGTCGAAAGTTCGTTTCCCAAACGTCCTTGGAACTTAAAAACTTCATTCAGAATGGGGAACTGAATGGCTACATAGGCAATATTTCCACGCACGTTTACAGAACTATAATTGCCTCCTGGCCTTGAAGCGTTTGGTAACGCTAGTCCGAGTTGTTTTAATGTCTCTTTTGTACTCATTGATGTTCAATTTGTCACATCGCCTTTTAATAAGCACCGTGTACCTACCGGTCGCGTTTTATCCACGAATAGTAACAATTTTAAATGAGTTGATATGGATAGGTAGTACTGATCGTCAAGAATCTCAATGAGTTCTCACGGTAGGAGATCTTTATCGAACCTCAAACAGATCTCCTTCCGAAAAAAACAGTTGCAATTAGTGGCCTCGGACTTCACGCTGTGGGTATGAATGATTTCCTTGGTAGTGCTGTTAAAAGCCACGAGATTACGTGTGCGCAATGATTAGAGCTCCGTTTTCACTTGTTGGAGAGCCCTTTTCAATACAGCACAGACATCGGGGGTGATGGCGTCATTTCGCACTTCCAATTCTATCCCAGCTTAGGCCTCCGGAAATGATCTGCGCAGGTAAGTGGTGAACCCATCTGCTTTACCCAAATAGGGATAGTTGAACCGGACGTTCAGATTCGGGGCGAGGGATGCAATTGCCTTCTTAAAACGCTTGGCAAACGCCTTTTCTACGCCGCGTGAAGGATCATAGAGCAGTCCGATTTCGGCGCGTCGATCCTGTCCTTCAAAGTCGGGAGTGAAGCTGTGTACGGACAGGTGTAAAACGGTTTCCGACCCCTCAATTACATTGCGTATGCAGGATTCTACCTCGAGCCGGTACGGTTTGTAATAGTTTTCAATCAACGCAGATCTCTGATCCAAAGCGAGGGATTTAGAGAACTCAGAGAAAAGCTTTGGATGATGGAGAGAGCGATTGGGTTCGATCAAGAGCCTGGAATAGGCATAGGTGAAATGATGATCAGAGAGGGGCAAGAACGATCGAAAAAGCAGTGCAGCTCCTATGTCATAAGCTCGGTGTGAGGTCTGAATAGAGCGATTCGTGCCAAACAAGCCAGCGTATTCTGTTGGCAATTTATTGTCGAAATGCTCACAGCTTAAAACGATTTTCACGCCAAAAACATTTCGTTGTTGCTGAGCGAGCTGATCAACCGTTGATTCAGAAGGTCAATCTGTTGCAAACTGGGATTCGTTCCACAAAACTTGATCATCCTCGAGGCTAAGCTGCCCTCCTTCAGGAGGGTGTCGATCAAATTCACACAGGTCTCATCCATTTCTTTGGCGTGTTGATTTAACAAATGCATCCAAATGTCCCTTGCAACGATATCGCCTGTTGGAAGACCTAAAATTTCATTCAGTTCGGGATAGTCCAAACGGGCGTCTTCCCCTTCTTTAATCACCTTTAAAAAGTGCGAAGAAAGCACCTGCTCAGATTGACTCTGCATCAGCTTCTGCTTCGATTCAGGCAAAGCACAAAGATGTTTCAACACCGCGACGATCAAGTCCAGGATTGCCAAGTCCATTTTCGGACATTCTTGAATATCAATGATTCGAATTTCAATGGCGCCTCTGTCAAATCGAGCAATAGCACCCCGGCTGTTTAAGAAGTGGTGATCGAGAATTCCCTCGCCGTCATAAGGTTTGATGGCTTCGATGATCGGGTTGAAAATAGCATCATAGTAGTCAGCTTTCGTGAAAACTCGTTCGGGTACGACGAGGCCTGCAATGATTGGTATCCGTGCTTGATTCTTCCGATAAAATTCCAGACGCATGTTTTTATAGCCGCTGAATTTCCCATCAAAGTAGGGGGTGCTTGCCGAGAGGGCAGGAATCAAAGGCAAGAGCATGCGAATGGCAGCATGCAGTCGTTTAAATTCTGCGTCTCCGGTAAATGGTAAGTTGATGTGGGTGCTCTGCAGGTTGCTCCATCCATGCCCCTTGCAGTTGAACACCCTGTTGTATAACGCATAGACCTCGTTGTGCTCGTGGGGCCAAATTTGTGTCTCCGTCAGCGGATCTACTGTTGGATGCGCGCCGCCGGGCATTAATACGGCGTTGTGCTTTTCTAAGATGGAGTTGATTTTTAAGACATTTTCGTGAAAAGCTGCTTCCAAGCCTTTCAAGGTTTTGGCGGGACCGTTCGTTTTGATTTCTACGACATGAGAAACGAGTTCATTGCTCCAAGAAACGCTTCCATTCTCAAAATCCGCAGTGAAACTGCCTGTGGTCTCTTTGAAAATTTGATCGGCTATCGGACGAATTTTTCTGGTCGTTCGGTCCACGATCATGTATTCCAACTCTACTCCAAAAACGTCAAAGAGATGATAACTCATTGTTTTAATTGTACTTGAATGCGCCGTTTTAAACTCGAAATAATCCAACCATAGAGATCGTTTCCTGCTTCCCGGTCTTCTACACCACAGTCTATGTTTGGATTGTCATTGATCTCAATCACTACCACCTTTTCCGAGGTCTCCTTTATATCAACACCATAAAGTCCGTCACCAATGAGTGCAGTCGACTTTAATGCCACATCAATAACCTCTTGGGGGACTTCCTTGATCGGAATGGTATCGAAGTTGCCTTCGATGTCGCCCTTTTTCTTGCTCGCCCAGTTATAGATCTGCCAATGGTCCTTGGCCATGTAATATTTGCACGCATAGATGACGCGATTCTCTAGCACGCCGACACGCCAATCATAGTCGCTCGGCATAAATTCTTGTGCAATTACGAGGTCCGATTCCGAAAGAAGTGCTGTGATTTTTTCTTGGTATTCCTCTAAGTTTTTTGCTTTGGATACGCCCTGAGAAAAAGACGAGTCTGGAAGCTTCAGCACACAAGGAAACCCCAGTATTTCAATCGCTTCATGCTTATTGTCTTGGTGAACGATGATCGTTTTAGGCGTTGATATTTTATTGAGGTTCAACAATTCTGCGAGGAACACTTTATTGGCGCACTTTAGAATGGAGTCTGGGTCGTCAATAACTGCCATGCCCTCGCTTTGAGCACGACGGGCAAATTTGTAGGTGTAGTGATTGACAGATGTGGTTTCTCGAATAAACAAGGCATCAAACTCAGCCAGTCGAGAATAATCATCTTTCGTAATCATCTCTACGTACATGCCAAGTTTCTCTGCTGCCTCCTGAAATTTTTGCAGCGCCTTTTTATCAGAAGGCGGGGCCTTTTCATTCGGATTTACGAGAATAGCCAAGTCGAACTGGTAGGGTATCTCTTTTCGTTCTGTGAACCTGCGGCGTTGGAAGAACTCAATGGCAGATTTCCAAACGAAGTCATTGTGCGGTTCGGGTATTTCTTTGAATGGAATGGTGCGCAAACCTGAGATCACCCATTTTTTCCCGTTGTATGAAAATCGCGCACGCATAAAAGGCGACCTAAACAAACGGTGCAGCTCACTGCTCAGCTTATCGTACTGCTTGGCCAAGTTTTTCCCGAAATAAATGCTCAGGATAAATTCACTCGATTTGATGTCCTTAAAGCTCTTCTGTATGAGTTCGTCCAGTTCATCGGATATACTCTTGACGATCTCGGTGGCTTTGATGTCTTGGATGTTCTTAACGTTGGGAATGGGTTTATGTCCGCGAGCCTCTGCCATCAATGAAACATAGTATCCTTTGGATTGATACCGGTATTCATTGGACATATTGAAGACCCGTGCATTCTTTTCACCAGCCCAGCCAGGGTTCGTTAGGTATTCTTTCGATGAAATGACCACACAATCTTCTTGCTGGATCTGCCACAAGGCAGGATTCCCGACGACTAGAATTTTTTTCATTTAGGTGAAATGATGAGCAAGTTGGCATCGTAAGTTACGATACCTAACAAGATAGAATGAATGAGACGGGTAGGAGCAACCTTGTAATAATTGTTCGAGCTGATTGGATTTCCCTTATAAGGATCAGCGACGAGAATGTCACCATTATCTGACCGCCCCATCAAAACGACAAAGTGGCCCATTGGCTCGCCTTTCAAGTCGTCATAGACGGATGCTCCTTGATCATCAGCGTATTCGCGTTGGGAGTGATATAAGTACGTCGCCGACAGTCCTGTTAAAATGGGATTGCCTTCGTCAAGAAACGACTGAATCAAGGCCGTGGTCAGGTCTTCCATTCGAATTTCCCCACCGAGTGCTAGAAACTCCATGTAAGCGTCACCCATATCTTTTAACTTCTTGATCCGCTTGTGCTTGAGTCGCGCCCTGATCTTGTCTCGAATTTGCTCGCTTGAGAGCACAAACCAAGTAGGGTCAAACATCCGTAAGTTGAAGGTATAGATGGTCGCGTCAAAGCCCCTCTTCAAGGCGTCAACACCAAGGTATACGGCTAAGGTGCCGCCATTTCCAACGCGGTCGATTCCTTTGATTACCTCCTTCAGAGATAGCTCGAGGTTGTGGTAGTTATACACTGCGTGAAGGCTGGTAGGCCCGCAAGTGTTATCGTCGGGTTGAGGCAGCATATGCACTTCAAGACCCTTGGTGGATGCATTCAATTATTATGTATAATATGCAGCAAATGAAGAAAGAAAACCTACACTATGTTGGTTTTGATAAAAAGATTTGTTTCTGATTATCAATGATTTAGAATGTATGGGCATGTGTTCCAGTTCGATTCAGTCCCAAGTGATAATGGGATGCGTTTCTTCCCGAACCAGGCTTAGCTGAAGCGGCGGCAAAAACAGCATTGCTAGGAACTTCCAGTACATTTTTTTCGGTGGTCTCGTAATTTTCGCTTTTACCAGGACCAGGCAATGCACCAGAGTCCTTTACGCATAGGAATCGAGCCCAAAGAAATTGCATTAAAAGCACACTTCCCAGACTACACAAAAGCGCTCATGCTCAGGATTTATCTACCGATGCTTGCCGAAGAATCTTTTCCATCTTTCTTCCTTTAGCTAATTCATCTACTAACTTGTCTAAATACCTGACTCGTCGGGTGAGTTCGTTGTCAATCTCTTCGATTCGGTAGCCGCAGATCACGCCAGTGATCAAATGGGCTTGAGGGTTTAGTTCTGCTTTCTGAAAGAAAGTTTCAAAAGTGACGTTCTCTTTGATTAGGTCTTGTAATCTGTCTTCATCAAATCCTGTCAACCATGCTATGACCTTATGAAGCTCTTCTTTCGTTCTCCCCTTTCTTTCCACTTTGGTTATGTAATGTGGATAAACGGAAGCAAAGGTCATGTTTGCCATGCGTTGGTTGTGTTCTGGTGTGACCTTCATATCATTCGATTTTAAAGACCGTAAACTAGCCATTTTAAGTCGATCATCGGCCGATATCGGGTAGTTAAATTCCAGAAAAAAATACAAAAACTAGGCGATGCGGAAGCGACCGATTCGATGCTTTGCTCGTCCAATCAAGGCCGATGATCAAAGCGCATGTGTTTAACGCTGTGGCCTGAGTCCCGCAATTCTTCCAATGCCCGGACGCCGATATTCAGGTGCAATTCCACGAAGTTGGAGGTAACCGATTTGTCGCTGGCATCGGTTTTTACCCCACTGGGAATCATCGGGTTGTCACTCACCAAAAGCAAGGCTCCGCGTGGTATTCCGTTCGCAAATCCAGCCGTGAAGAGGGTGGCCGTTTCCATGTCAATACCTATGGCTCTGGCTTCGTTGAGTCGTTCCTTGAATACCTCGTCATGCTCCCACACCCGACGATTGGTCGTAAATATTACCCCTGTCCAATAGTCCGTCTCAAATTCTTGCATGGCATACGAAATGGTCCGTTGAAGGCGAAAGGAGGGTAGGGCAGGCACTTCTTGAGGCAAATATTCATTGCTGGTTCCTTCACCTCGAATCGCGGCCATGGGCAGAATGAAATCCCCGACGGAAGTTTTCTTTTTGAGCCCTCCGCATTTCCCTAAGAACAGAACTGCTTTAGGCATGATTGCCGACAATAAATCCATGACCGTGGCAGCCATGGCGCTGCCCATTCCAAAATTGATGATGGTAATGTTTCCGTGCGTAGCCGTTTGCATTGCCTTGTCAGCGCCTATGACTTCTACATCGTATTTGGCGGCAAAGAGGTTGACGTATCCGATGAAGTTGGTGAGCAAAATATACTCCCCAAACACATCAAGAGCAGTGCCCGTATAGCGCGGTAGCCAATTGGTTACAATTTCTTGTTTTGTTTTCATCGTGCATTCAAGGTTCAGTGAATAATGCTTAGCGTTGGAATCAATGCGCGAAATGTACGGCTAAATCGATGGCTGAACGAAGGTAGTGTTCTCTCGTACTTAGGTATTACCAAGGTAATGGAAACGGACGACCATCGCAAAGTGTTCCGCTCTCCTTCCATTGACCCTTTCCTTTTCTACTTTCACGATCCAACATATGAATCCACTAACTTTCCCGTTTCATAACCCAAGATCCAATTCCTTGCAACACGATTCCAATATCCTACTGCCACTTACCGCATTTCGGCCCATCTCGCTGGCTGGGATGGAAGAGGTGGCATTGATGAGCCGTGTCGATACGAAATACGTCGGCACGATCTCTGCCTTGCACGGGCTACTCTCAGACCTGGTTGGCAAACATCATGTATTGGAATTAGAGGGTCGCCGTCAGTTTTCCTATCAAAACGTCTACTACGATACCGCAGACCGTACGATGTACCACGATCACCACCGAGGCAAGGCTCGGCGACAAAAGATCCGGAAACGGCTCTACGCGGATTCTGGGTTGAGCTTTCTGGAAGTCAAGTCTAAAACCAATACTGGGAAGACCCTCAAGCGTCGCATGCCTTCCGGTTTTGAAGACGCCACATTCACGGCCGAAGAAAGGGCATTCATCAAACAAGAAAGTGACTTTGGAAATCGGGATTTGGTTCAGACCCTTCGAGTGTCATTTGATCGAATCACCTTGGTTGACCTCGAACGTGCCGAGCGGGTGACCATTGACACCGCCCTTAGATTTAGCTTGGAAGATCAGCGGTCAGTGGCTTCTGAACTCTTGGTCGTGGAGGTGAAATCGGTAAACGCGAGGCATTCTGATATGCACCGAACCTTGCTGTCCCACAACATTCGGAGGCGCCAATTCAGCAAATACTGCACCGGCATGGCACTGCTTGCGTCTGGGGTAAAACAAAATCTCTTTTTGCCGCGTTTGCGGCACATTCGTACGCTATCACCTGTTGAAACCATCACATGAACGAAGACTTCAATCATTGGGAAGACCTCTACCGTATTTTTGACATCAAAGTAATCGATGTAGTCGATTTTACGGAACTGCTAGTGCGGCTCTTGTTTAACGTGGCCGTCATATTCTACATCGCCCATTACCTCTACCTCCGCTCCACCTATAAGAAGGATTTTTATTTCAGTTATCTCGCCGTAGGTACCGTGACCTTTTTGCTGTGCTTCCTTCTGAACAATGTGAAGCTAGAACTCGGCTTTGCCCTTGGGCTCTTTGCAATATTTGGCATCATTCGTTACCGCACAGATACCATTCCTATCAAGGAAATGACCTACCTCTTCGTGATCATTGGAGTGTCTGTCATCAATGCCTTGGCCAACAAAAAAATCAGCCATGCAGAGCTGCTTTTGACCAATGGGGCCGTCGTTTTTGGGCTCTGGTTTCTCGAGAACAAGCTCGTCGGTAGGCCCGAGAAAACGATCAACATCAGCTTAGAGGATATTCGTTTCATCCGAGAAAACCAGCAGGAGCCCTTGATGCAACAACTAAAGGAGCGTACCGGCCTGGAGATCAAGCGCTTTGAAGTGACCAAAATCGATTACCTACGTGATGCCGCCGACTTGACCGTTTATTACGTGGAGCGTTGAATACGATTGGGTTGAATAACTAGTAACGATCTATGCCTTGATCGCTAGAGCGAATGCCTGAAAATATAGCATGCGAATGTTCGAACACATACGACCGATTATGACCAAATTGTTTGCCACGGCTTCTCGTTCCATCGGCTTTTTCGGCATTTGTGCATTTCTGGTCTACTCACCGTCTGCCATTTCTCAGATTGCCGGTGGAGCAGATCATGTGGACGGAGAGCTTTGGACCTCGGCACGCGTCAACTTCGAATTGGGAGAGCGTTGGGAGATCAAGACCGATCATCAATTCAGGACCAAGTCCATCGTGACGGAATTTGATCGAGTACTGTCTGAAGTCGGAGTGGAATACAATCCGAACGATTATTTCAACTTCGGTGTGGGAGGTCGTTACATCGGATTGAACGACAATCGGGGTAATGTACAGGGTTTTGAACACCACGTTCGCGTACAGGCAGAAGTAGAGCTCGTCCTCAAGTACGAACGCATCGATATCAGGCAACGAATTCGCTATCAAAACAGAAATGAGATCGGGATCAGCGCAGCAGAAGGCGATCATCCGGCCCAAGACTACCGATACAAGCTATCCCTTGAGTATGATTTTCGAAATTGGAAGCTAGACCCTGAGATCGGTGCTGAAGCTTTCTTTCATCAAGAACTCGGAGAAATCAATGGATTCCGAAGGTTTCGACTTTTCGCAGGTACAGAGAAAAACCTGCGCGGCCCGCACAAAGTGGGACTCATGTACATGTACGAACACCAAGAAGCGCTGTGGGATCCTAAGATCACGCACATTCTTTTAGTAAAGTATTCTTATACGCTCAAGCAGAAGCGGAGCGACTAGCAAGGCCCATTATCAGGCCATCTTTAGTCCGTTTTGATAAACTTACTCGAGAAACCCACACTGCCATCGGGTTGGATTCCGAGCATTAAATAAACGCCAGGGGCCAGGTCAGCAACCGAAACTTCCGTTGGAAGATCGCTGCGGTAGTCGTGCTGCACTTCACGTTTAATTTCGCCAGTCAGTGTGGCGATGAGCAATTTAACAACGCGGCAGTCCTCACATCTCACTTGAATGGAATAGGAGGTAGGATTGGGATAAACCGTGATAGAAGGCATGCGCACATCCGGATCATCCGAATCTTCACTTGGCACAAAGCTGACCCAAGGACGCGCTTGTTTGATCGCCAATTCGCCTTCACTCGTGACTTTGAACTCGATTTCCATTGCGAAGGTTTCGTTTCCTTCAGCATCGTACAGGAGTTGAAACTGTTCATGAATCTCTGTAAGGTACGTTCTTAGCTGTGACCGAAGTTTGTGGCTCAAGATGACCTCATCGCCTTCTGCCAGACTGGAAGATCGTAGCAAAATGTAGTCGTGCTCCTCCTTCTGCTCCCGATCCAGGAGAATCTCTTCTGGTACCGATTCAGCGCCTGGATTAGTGATCAAGTCTTCACCGATCTGTGTATTGAGGTAGAAGAAGGACTGGTAGGTTTGGTATATCGGATCGGTACTCACCCCGACACCGTTGGCCTTTTCGTCGCTGTAGTTGGGATGACACAAGACGCCCATAGAGGTGGAATAATGATCGATGCGATAAAACTCGCGCTCGTCAAATGCCCTGAGATTCCACAAACTGGCATACACCTGCTTGATCGACTTTTCGATGTGGCCTTCATCTGGGTGATGCGTTTTCGAATCGTACAATCCGGCGCCGTGGAATCCTGGCACATCTTCAGTATTTGAGCTCGAACGACATCGAATGGATGTTCCTCGGGGAAATGAAGTTTGCATGGCGGCGAGATCTTTCAACATCCAACTCGGCATGCTTCCCTTTTTAATTTGATCTGCAAAGGCCAACAGTCGCTGTTCGCGCACGGTTCGATCCGACATGAAATCTGAATCTGAGAGCATTGATTTGAGCTCATCGACAAAGCCGTTGTATTTCATGTATTCATGATAGAAATAATACGGCACACCAAATCCGTCTGGAACGGTTCCATTCGCGAAGCCAAAATTCCGCATCGTTGCAACGTTCGCGCACTTGTGTCCAAACCCGTCATACATCGAGAAGGAAATATCATCAAGCGGCAGGATGAATTTGAAGTCCAGGTTCATCGGGGAATACTGCACTTCGCTGGGTCGCAATGCATCAAACCAGGCATCCACTTCGGTTTGGGTGGCCGCACGAAGAGTGAAGTGGTCAGATGCTACCTTGAAGTATACGTAGCTGTTGAGCAGGTCAGCAATTGAGTCGACCGCCAACGGATCGCGGATGAAGGCATTGGGAATGCCGTCTTGGATAGCTCTGAGGTTGATGTGCGACAAGGGCGTTTGCAGCACTGAAGTGATGATCCCTCCCACGCGTGGAAGGTCGTTGGGAAGTGCATTCAGCAGAACGATATCCCGCGCATCGGGCACAACCCCCGCTTCCAAAACTCGAAAGAACCCGTAGCCTTCACGCTGGTTGAGTCCCCAATAATCAACCTCTCCAAAAACCTCTTCTTCGGTAATTACCGGTATACGGGACGCTGCGATGAGTGCGGAATCGCGTTCGTATTCGTCTTCACTCCGCTCTGTGACGTAGTAAGAAAAGTTATTCTTCAGATATGGCATGCTGGCAGCCAACAGTTCGTGTGTGCGCTGCAAGACTTCAAAATCCTCCCCGTGTCCATCGCTGAAGTTGAAAGCGAAGGTGCCAATAGTCCCGTTGTTGGAAACCGTGGTGGGGTGGTAGACGATCTGTCCTTTCATCAAGGTTCCGCTTACATCAATGTTCTTGGCGCTGATGAAGTCGGCGTGCAAGTTGTGTGTGGAACTGTTCATGAAATAGATTTCAGGTGCTTCATCAAACTTTGCGATGACGAACTTGGCGTAGCGCTTTCCGTTGAGAAACTCAACAAACTGAACGTTTGCAGCAGAGATGGATAGTTGGTTAAAAAGGCCGAAGCTGTCTAAAATGACCGCACCGTCTTCAATATCCAAAGCTTGGGCCGCATTGAGCGGATTCATGTCCGGTTGGGCTTCCAGCTCTGTGATGTCGTCGGTACCATCGTCATCCGTGTCAAACGGTTCGTCAATTCGGTATTCCAAGACCTGATAGTGCTCGATCGGATAATTTCTGAGCGCCTCCGTGATGGTCGTTTTCCCTTCAAGCCCTAAGGTAATTGAGGCCGCAATGTCAAAGTCGCCGGTTGGTTCATTCCGTACTTTGAGTATGTAGTAATGCACAGACGTAGAATTAACTTCCAGCTTCACTTGTCCGTAGGAGTTGACGCTGTAATCGATGATTGGCACCTCTTGAGCAAGCGTGAAATTCGCAAAAAGCAGCAGTGGCAACAATGCCTTTGACCAAGAGCCTAACATCCTCCTTCCAGACGTAAATTGACGTTGGAAAGTCAATGCCAAACGGGCGATATGGGAATGGCAGTTCAATGTCTTTTTGGTGCAAGGATTACGACGCGAAGCTACTCAATAAGGCAGCAATTCTTGGGGAGACAGCTAAGAGGCCTTTTGTCTACCAAGCAATTCAAGGAAGGGCATCCTGACTCCCATCTGAAAGCACTTGTCACTCAGCTAGCTCTTCTAAGTGGACATCGATGAGGATGTAGATCAGATGCTTGGATGTGCCCCTGCTAGTTGTGCTCGGTGGATCCGGCATCTTCAGGACTGAGTAACAATTGTTTTAATGTGGGGGTGTTCGCAACGCAAGTAGACTTGTTGAATCCGCATTGAGATGCTATTCGCTTGAACAGCTACTTGTCTTGGCTACTTGTCGCTTGAACTAAGGGATGAAATCCTCCGTAGATCATCCTGCTCGCATCAAAAATCGAGCGTTTAGGGTCGGTCAATGGTGAAACCAACGCTGTCATTCTTGGGTCGGAGGGAACTTGCTTATTGGCTAGGTCCCGTATTTCTTTTGAAGGAAACACAACCCACCCGAATACGATGGCTTCATCCTCTTTGGCATCTGCGCTCTGGATGAAAGAGCGCGTGCCCTCCAGCGTCAGGTCGTCACCGACATATTCAAAGTACGCAAGTGCGCCATATTCTTTCCAAATTTCGGCCACCTTTTCAGCTACTTGTTTGTATTCGTTTAGGTGAATGCGCGGAACAGGTAAAACAAAGCCGTCGATATAGTTGGTCATGGGTTCGAGGATTGTGGAGTGTATTTGTTGCCGATTTGTCCGAACGATCTGCGAAAGTTATTCTATTCGGCCGCGTTGGATGCTTGTTTCATTGCCACCAGTACGGTATGTGTCTCTGATTCACCATCCGATTTACTGAAATCTTTGTTATAGATGTCCACAACGACCAGATGGTTCAGTGCCAAATCCTGTTTTACTTTATTGAGCTTATGATAATAGAAATATACCCGGTCTCCTTTGGTTGCAGTCTTAAAGCCCGACTTTTCATAATCGCCAGCAACGAAACTCAAATAAAGTATTCCTTTTTCTTTGAGCAAGAGACTGCAATTAGCAATCAGGTTGGTGCAGTCAATTTTGGAGAGAAATGGAATGGTAAAGCCACAAATGATGCGTTCGCGTTTGGTGTCGAAATCCTTCAGATATCTGCAGTCCAAGACCTGAGCCTCTATCCCGGGATTATTCCTTTTAGCTAAGTCGACCATGTTCTTCGAGATATCGGTCGCTAAAATTTTCAGATCCGGATTTATAGTTAAAATTCGGCGAGTGATATTGCCAGGTCCACAACCAATTTCAAGCACCGAAGCAGCAGGGGTTGGAAGTAAATCACAAAACCGCTTGTAGGTATCGTCGTATAGATCGAGTTCCATGAACCTCTCCTCATATAGTTGCGCGATATTGTCCCAGGTAATATGTGTCTCTCTGTACCGTTCTTCCATTTTACTTAAAACCTTGCTGATAGTGAACTCCACCCTCCAAACCAGAGACTCTAATTTAGTCTAATCTATTTTCGGGGAGTGGGCCAAGAAGAAAGAAACTCTATTCGTTCACTGTCTGAAAAAGGGGAAACTTACGTCTTAACAGCCTAGTGTAAATTGTATCACTTCAGGTAGTAAGCCCGCATTTGCCATGACGGAGGTTGGTAAATGGATTTTTATTATTCATTTTCTGGAATTGCGCTCATGTCCATGTAGAATATCTCCCAAATATGTCCGTCCAAATCGTTGAACGCCCGAGAGAACATGAAACCGTGGTCTTCTGTTGGTCTGGCTTCACTACCTCCGGCTGCTATTGCGGCGTCCACCATGTTATTGACTTGGTCTTTGTTAGCAAGTGAAAGGGCATTTAGTACTTCGGTTGTCTTAGTCGCGTCTGAAATCTCCTTTGGCGTATACTGCTTGAATTTGTCATGTGTCAGTAACATGGCGTAGATCGTGTCAGATATTACCACACATGCTGCAGTTTCGTCCGAGAATTGCTCATTTATACTAAACCCTAGCATAGTATAAAAGTTCTTTGCTTTGCCAAGGTCTTTTACATGCAGGTTTATAAAGATTTGTCTGGTCATCGTCTGTTGGATTAATTGATTTCTTTTGGCTTGATGCTAGTGCGTTGACTTGGTTACTTAGTGTACTTTTCAACTTTAAATATTGAGCCTTCTTTTCTATACCCAAGTTTTTCATAATACCCATCAACATCTGACATCACGAATATATCATGATTCGGGTATTCCGATAGTAGACATTCGATCAGTCTTTTTCCAATTGAATTGCCCCTATAAGTCTTATCCACTATTAAGTCAATTACCCATATATATAGCCCACAATCATTTATTGACCTTGAGTAGCCACATAACTCGTTATTAGTGTAGGCAACATAGGTGATTGATTGCTTTAATACTTCTTGATAGTTTGAACCAAAATAATCTTTCCATTCCTCTCCTTCTGATTTTAGAATTTCCAAAATTTGGTGATACTCTTTCGAATGGTTGTATTTCTTAATTTCAATTTTCATTACTCTTTTATAAAGCGCAACGGGTCTTGGCTAAGAAACATAGGGACTTTGAAGTACATCCCCGTCTGCCATTGACGTACGCAGCTACCAAATTCTAAGCTAGTTTATAGTTCGCTTCAGCCTATGTTATTCTACGATTTGTTGGCAGTAGCTTTTTCTTTTAGGTATAGGTAAAATGGAAATCCTCCAGCTAGTCCAAGTAATAGAGTGGAAATCCAGACTAATCCGATGTTTTTAATCCCAGCTTTTTTCCCATCAAAGTATGTCCAAAAGAAAAATACCATCACGGTGAAAAGCAAATCAATCATAAATATGCTCGATATCCTGTTTTCGAACATTCCTTCGATTGTTGCCATTGGATTGGTATAAAGTAAAATATTACCAGATTCGAATGATTCTATTGTTACCAGTATGTTCGGAGCTAAAAATCCAATGATTGAAAGTAAAAGGTATAGTTTCTTCATTTTTTTTAGATTATTGCTAACGGTTTTGGCCATGCTGCGTGCGGCATACCAGCCGGCTGGCTTTCAAGCCAATCATTACATCGCTATGATGAATTGGGCATGAAAGAAAATACACGCATGTGAATCGGTCACGAGCATGTTTACTTAGCCTAAGTTAGTATTAGTTTTTATTTTTTCTCGAAGACATAGGTTGTTTTAGTTTCGGCAAAGAATCCTTTATTTCCTTTAATGGTCATTTTGTTGCGTGTCATTTCAATGATGTCGTAGGTTTCAATGAAATCGTCAGGAAAGATTAAACTTAGTTGATGGTTGTCTTCAAGAAGCATCCATTCACATTCTACCCTTTTGTCGGTGAACATTTTGTTATCACCACCCCTGTTTCGAGTCCACATTAGGCCATTTCTTCTGAAATCGTATCCTTTTTCGTAAAGGTTGGAAATGAAGATGGGTGGTCGTCCTTGAAATTCATTCCTAGCAGTATCCGAATAATCAATGCAATCCCATTTTCCTAAAATGAGTTTATCACGGTTTGAGATTTCCTCTTTTCTGCAACTCAAGGTTCCAAGAGTGACTGCAAGTAAGAATATGACTAATATTTTGTTTTTCATGTGTCTTTAACTGTCAAGTAGAAATATGATTGTCCTGAAGGGGTTTTTAATTAATGTCTTCGGCCTCGGCTATGGCACGTTGAAGCCTTCTGGAGCTCTCCGCGGGATGGCGGGTGCGTTAGCAGGAGAGTGGAAGAAGGCGGGACCAGAGCCAAACCGAGAAGTTTGTTTGCGAAGCAAATTACGAAAAGATGATGGCGTAGGAGCCTGTCCGCCTCAGGCGGAATCTATGTGTTATATGCGCTAGTTATATGTCGTTTTTATTTGTTCTCGTACTTGGTAAAACCGAATACGGTAAGGGGGAGTTTTCCGCTTCGTTTATTCGGTAGAAAATCGAGTAACCCTTGAATATTAGTTCTCTGACTAATTCATCGTCAAAGCGACTAGAGGGTTTGCACCTGGACGGGAATTTACCAAGGCCTTGAATTTTGGCGATTAGCTCTTTTTGGAATTTGATTGCTGCTTTCGGCTTGTCTAGAGCTATGTACTCAACTTGATGTTCAAGTTTCTCAGAAAATCGAGAGGAGATTTTAACTTCCATGCTTTGCGATTTTCTCAGTCAACCTTTTGTTGAACTCATCAAGAGAAATCGTTTTAGCATTTCCAGATACGACTTCGTTATAAGCCGAATTTAATTCCGCATGATCCATTGAGAAGTCAGAGCCGGACTCCAGTACTTGTAATTCTTCAGATCTAAAGCGATTTAAGAACCACCTGATATTCTCATGGATTTTCTCGCTGACTTTAAGCTTGATCGTGATCATCATTCAAAGTTTAGAAATTCAAGGTCTTGTTTTCAAATGGCATAGAACGTTTTGGCTATTCGCAGTGTCCAGAAGGGCATTGCGTATAGCCGTTGTAGGAGCTAGTTTTTTTCTTCGTATTTCCTAAGAGCGAAAACAGAAATCAATCCTTTGGCCTCATTAACGCGAAAGGTGATCGTGTATCCCTTAAAGATGAGGTCTCTCACATTTTCATTTTCTGAGTAGAGTGATTTCTTGCACTTGAAAGGGTTCTGTTTTAGCGTTTTGATTTTGGCAATGACATCCTTTCGAAATTTTCTCGCTGCTTGAGGTTTGTCTTGAGCGATATACTCAACCTGTTGGTCAAGTTTGTCAGCAAACGAAACGAGAATCTCAATCTTCATACTTGCGAATTGTCTCTTCGAGCTTTTGATCGAGTTCTTCAAGAGTCATGAACTTAACTGGACCAGAATCCATCAATTCAAGCTGCTCCTGCACATATTTCTTGTGCTCCTCAAAGCTAGTGTCAAGATGTTCGACTTCTATTCCTTTCCCCTTAAACTGGTTCAGGAATCCGAGTACTCGATCTAAGAGATTATCGCTTATGGTGACCTTAAGAATTGCCATAAATCAAATATACGATTTAGTCCTTTTTCAAATTAGCCCCAACGGCCCTGGCTATGGCACGTGGCTTTATGAATCAAAGCACAAACGCCAAGCTCAACCGTAGTTTGAACTAAAGTAGGAATTTGAGGCAAAGACTTTCAGCCATGTGCTATAGCCTTTGTTAGGCATCGTTTTTATTTCACAGAACTGATTTGAGCATTGACTCCATTTATTCGGAGGTTGAGATTGTACCCCGTCAGCACAATTCGGACACAACTTAGTAAATTCTTAATCATAGTTTTAGCTTTTTAGCTAGAGCTTTTAAAACTTAGTTGTTATGGGAGCAAAGAAGAAGTCCGAGTCCATTATCAAGGACATTAAAAGAAGA